>JBOFSQ010000001.1:0-10964 GCA_051651625.1 Thermoguttaceae bacterium
CTGTGAGCCTCGTCCGAAAGAACGAAGCAACTCGTTTACACAAAGAGAAAACCAGTGGCAACACCAAAGGTTCACCCAACAGAGTAGGTATAATGACAAAAAAACGCAGCGCGGTCAAGGGCAATTTTTGTAGAAACTACACACCGCCCACAAATACACCTCAATTCACCCAAACCTCCCACTCCGGCCCTTGAAAATGCGGGTTATACTAGGGTTATACGAATCGTAAGCGATGCGATGGTTCTGTTCCGTTTCGGCCACCGCGACAAGCCGATAGACCAAACATGGCGACCTTGAATGCGAGTGTTGTAGACTCTTTCATAGCGGCGATTGCGGCGGGTGCGGCGGAATCGGCGGCGGCGTACGCGCGAACGTTTGGCGGCTCGGTCACGATCACGACTGGGGCGTCCGGGCCGTTCGATGTCTCGCTTTTCAACGCCGAACACTACAACAGCGGTCTGGCGTTGCTGCTTGAGGCAAACGGCGAAGGGATCGCAATTTTGATTCCGTCGTCGTCGGGCCTTGTGCCGTCGTGGTGCGAGACGCCAGATGCGACGGGGAAGAGCAAACTTGCGACGTTCGCGCAAGAGTGGGGGATGAACATGCTCCCCGACGATTTCTTCCCAGACAACTGTCAAGCGGCGGTGATTACGAGTCTGGCCGACGCTGTAAAACAAGATGCCAAACTCGGTGCAGACCCCGGTTACGTTGAATTAAAAATCGAACACGACGGTAAGACGAGTTCCGCGTTCGTTCTTTGGCCGCTTACTGAACCGTCGAAGCTCCTCGCGCACATTGTTGTTCCGGCGGCAGCGGGACCAGCACCTCTCACACCGCCAACGTTACAAGCACCGTCGCTCAGCGGACCGCTTCCACCCATCGGAAACTTTGTCGGTATGGGAGCACCGATGCACGAAAATGGTGCAAAGCGACTCACGCAAGAAGACCTCCCCGGTTTTTCGCATAGTCTTCTCAAAGTGTGTCTGCCCGTTGCGGTCGTGCTCGCACGAAAACGCGAACCGATCAAAAAAATCCTTGAACTTGGTGTTGGGTCGATAATTCAGTTCGACAAATCGAGCGACGAAATGATCGACCTCGAAGTTGACCGAACAATCGTCGGTAGCGGTGAGGCCGTGAAGGTGGGCGAGATGTTTGGACTTCGCATCAGCGCGATTCATCTTCCAGCCGAACGATTTCGGATGGTTGAAGTCCGCCGCGACGGCGAATACCGTGCCCAAACGGCCCCGCATCAGATCATCGGCAAGGCCCCAATCCGCTCGCTCGAACCGACTGCGTGACCTCAAATGCGTTCACCTTTCTTAACGCGACTCGTAGAATCGATCCGCCGAAGCGAGGCGTGGCAATCGCTCGATACGATTGTACGCGACGTATCTGTGCGCCGAGTCTTGTGCGATGGACTCTGGGGGAGTGCGGCAACGTTCGTCGCCGCCGAACTCGCAAGTAGCGTGAAAAAAACGTGCGTGCTCGTCGTCGCAAACGGTGACGACATCGAACACGCCATCGACGACATCGAACTTCTCCGCTCACTCGCACCGCACAACGTCTTGCCGTTCCCGCCGCTCCAAAGTTTGGAGTCGTCGCTCGAAGAACGGTACACCATCGGCGACGAATTTTTCGGCCAAAGAATCGCCACTCTCCACGCACTCACAACTCGCGCGGCACGCACCGCAAAATCAAAACCGAAACGCGCAGCATCGTCGCAACAACTTTCGCCGCCGCTGATCGTCACGACACTCACCGCACTGATTCAGCCCGTACCAACGCCGCAGCAGTGGCGCGAGAGTACGCGGCAACTTCGTACCGGTGAAACGTGCGACCAAGAAGAACTCGTCGAGTGGCTCTTGGAAGGTGGTTGGCACATGATGCCAGCGGTTGACTTGCCCGGCGAGGTCGCGCGGCGCGGACACATCGTCGATCTCTACGCACCCGATTGGGAACGCCCCGTGCGAATAGAATTCTTCGGCGACGAGATCGAATCGTTGCGCCGTTTCGACATCCCAACGCAGCGTTCGTGCGAATCGTTAACCGAAATCACTCTCGCACGCTTGCGCGAAGGCGACTCCTACAATGCGTCGCTGGCCGATTATCTCGGCGGCGACTTCGTTCCGTTCGTCGTCGATTTCGAAGCGGTGGTTGCAGCGGCGGAGCAGTACCGCCCGCGCGTCGCGGCGTCACACAATCTCCACCGAAGCAGCGACATCGTAAAGTGGCTGGCAACTTCTTCGACTGCGCCGCTCGTCACAACTTCGCCTATCGCAACGCCGTCACTTGCGATTGACGACAACGCCATCGTCACAACTTGGCGCGTCGGTTCGGTCGAACGACTGTGCGGCGACCGCACGAGTGTCGAGCGCGCGCTGACCGCGTTCGCAGGCGATGCGTCCGCCCCCGAAGTCGCACTCGTCGCACCGACCGACGCCGAAGCCACACGACTCGCCGAAATTTTTTCGACAATTCCGTTCGCACAAGCAGGAAAACTCCACACGATCACCGGACGACTTGGTGCGGGTTTTCACTCGTTCGGCGACGACAACAACGCTGGCGGAATGATCATCGTTGGCGTTGCGCAGCTTCTTGCGCATCGTGAAGTACGTCGAGTGCGGCGGCGGCACCTCGGACAAGTTATCGACTCGTTTCTCGATTTGCAAAACGGCGATCTCGTTGTTCACCTCGCGCACGGGATTGGTCGTTATCGCGGTCTCAAGGCGATAACGAAGGGGCGGCAGGAAGAGGATCATCTCGCGGTTGAGTTTGCAAACGAAGCACTCGTCTACGTTCCGGTTTCAAAAATTGCGATGGTGCAAAAGTATGTTGGTGGCGGGAAGTCACCGCCGCCGCTTGCAAAACTTGGCGGGCAAACTTGGCAACGCCAAAAGAAAGCGGTGCAAGAAGCGGTCTTCGACATGGCTGCCGAAATGCTGGAACTTCAAGCGACGCGGGCGACGCGCGAGGGCGTTGCGTTTCCCGAAGACTCCGCGTGGCAAACACAATTCGATGCCGCGTTTCCATACGACGAGACCGACGATCAGATCGACGCCATCGCCGCGCTCAAACGCGATATGCTCGCGCCGCGCCCGATGGACAGACTCCTCTGCGGCGACGTTGGTTTTGGAAAAACGGAAGTTGCGATTCGCGGCGCGTTCAAAGCCGCCGACGCCGGTTATCAAGTCGCGGTGCTCGTCCCGACGACCGTTCTCGCCGAACAACACTTCCGAACTTTTTCCGAACGCTTCGCCGACTTCCCGATCACTATCGCCGCGCTCTCGCGGTTTCAGTCAACCAAAGAACAAACGCAAATCGTTCGCGATCTCGCCGACGGAAAAATTGACATTGTTATTGGTACTCATCGGATCACATCAAAAGACGTGAAGTTTCGCAACCTCGGTTTGCTCGTGATTGACGAAGAGCAGCGATTCGGCGTCGCGGTGAAAGAGCGGCTCAAGGCGATGCGTAGCACCGTTGACGTTCTCACGATGACGGCGACGCCGATCCCGCGAACGCTGCACCTTTCGCTCGTTGGCATACGCGACATTTCCAACTTGGAATCGCCGCCAGCGGACAGACTCGCCGTCGAAACAAAGCTCGTTCGCTGGGACGACGATTTGATTCGCAGTTCGATTTTGCGCGAGCTTGACAGACGCGGACAGATTTTTTTCGTTCACAATCGTGTTTCGGATATTGAAGATGTCGCCGACAAACTTCAGCGACTCGCGCCGGAAGCACGCATCGGAGTCGGTCACGCGCAGATGGGCGACGGCGAACTCGAATCGGTGATGCGGTCGTTCGTTTGCGGCGAGTTTGACATGCTCGTCTGCACGACGATTGTCGAGAGCGGACTCGATATTCCGACGGCGAATACGATGTTCATCGACGGAGCCGATCACTACGGACTCGCCGAACTTCATCAGCTTCGCGGACGAGTTGGGCGTGGTCGTCATCAGGCGTACTGTTATCTTTTGCTCGATGCGAATCAGTCGCTAACGCCCGTTGCGACGAAGCGTCTGCGTGCGATAGAGGAGTTTTCTTATCTTGGTGCGGGATTTCAGCTTGCGATGCGAGACCTTGAAATTCGCGGGGCCGGAAACATTCTCGGTACGCAGCAGAGCGGTCACATTATGATCGTTGGTTACGAACTTTACTGTCAACTTTTGGAGTCGGCGGTGCGCGTACTCAAGAAGATGCCGCAAAAACTTCGGATCGAAATTGAACTCGATCTGCCCGGACGCGCGATCTTGCCGAAAGACTACGTTGAGAATGCGCGGATGCGCGTTGACCTGTATCGACGTTTGACGCGCGTGACAACGATGAGCGAGTGGCGTGAACTGCAAGCCGAGATACAAGACCGATTTGGACGCCCGCCGCGTGAAGTGGAGCGACTTCTTCGGCACAGCGAGATTCGCGTGAAGGCGTCGCGGTGGACGATTCGTGCGATTCGTCTTGAAGAGAGTGTTGCTGGCGACCGCGCGGCGACGCGCGGTGGTGGTTACGTTGTTTTCGATTACACATCGCGTCGTGAGATGGAGCAGCTTCAAAAAGAGGTGCGTCCGTTTGAACTCCGCATCACCGACGACGGTCAAGCGTTTCTCCCACTCGCCCCCGAAATTGGCGGACTAGCCGGCGACGCCGACGCGATTCTCGCATTCATCGTCGATGCGCTGACGACGTATTCGGTGCGAGAAAATCTCGCAACATAAATAGGGGTGACCTTGCAGAAATTGCGGATCGGGTTATGATTCCGCATTGTGTTTTTTGGTGCGGTTGCTTCTGTGCATCGCCGGTAAAGTCCTCGTAGCCCAATGGATAGAGCGTTGGCCTCCGAAGCCAAAGGTTACAGGTTCGAGTCCTGTCGAGGACGCTCTAAAAAAGTGTGAGTCTGTACCGTGTGTAGCGGTTTTCCATCAAACTGTTCTCGGAACATCTTGACTGGCAGCAAAATCTTTTTTGGAACGAAAACGCGGGGACGATGACTGGGTTCCTCACTCACTAGTCATCGTAACTCACGGCAAGCACCACGGACGGGGCGTGACCGACAACCCAACCCCATTCCCGTGACTCACTCGCTCCGCCTCGGTTTTCTGTTCACAATCGCATTCGTCGTTCTCTCGGCGCAAACGTCTCTCGCCGATGGACAATCTACAAAGCGTTGGCTTGGCCCGTTCGCAGCAAAGAAAGTGCAGAACGACCAGATCGGCCCCGACATCGACCGCGACGGATTTGCCGCCCTCGAAACACTAGTCGGCGCACCACTATCAGACGACGCGATCACACGGATCGAATCGGTCGTGACACGTCAGCCGATCTACCGCCACATGCCGACTCAAACCGTGCAGTGTAATCCGGCTCTGATCGCGTTTTGTGTTTACAATCCCGATGTCGTCGTTGCGCTCTGGGAAAAACTCGGCGTGACAGAACTCTCGATGCGCGAGATTGCAACCGAAGAAAACGATGGCGTTGCGACGGGACGTTATGTCCTCACCGAATCGACGGGAACGAGTGCCACCGTTGACCGCCTATACTTCTCGCAGACATCGCGCGACGGCATCTGCCTCGTCGGGATTCGCGGAACATATCGCGGGCCGTTCGTAAACAAAGAAATCGACGGCGAGTCACTGCTGCTTTTCCGCTGGCAAGTCGAAAACGCGACCGAATCCGCCGCCACAAAAGTTGTTTGCAGACTCGATACGTTCGTATCAATCCACCACGCCGCCGCCGACGCACTCGCCAAGATGCTCGTGCCCGTTCTCGGAAAAATTGCCGACAGCAACTTTGAACAAACAATGCAATTTATGGACGGTCTCGCCGAGGCGATCAGTAGCGATTCGGAGACGATCAAACAAATCGTCTACCGCCTCCCAACAATCCGCCGCGAAGTACGCCGCGACTTCGGACGTATCCTCGAAGAAACAACCACGCCAGCACAGCAAGCGAAAGTTGAATCTACTGCGTCTTTTCCGCTATGAACGCCGCAACTTCACTCGCGCTTACGCGAGTTTGCTGTAACGTGTCGCGGTCGCGGATCGTTACCGAGCCATTCTGAACCGACTCGCCATCGACGGTCACGCAATACGGCGTTCCGATCTCGTCTTGGCGACGATAACGCCGACCGACCGCACCTTTGTCGTCGTAAAACGCACTCACGTTCTTCTTGAGTTCGCCGTAAAGTTGCGCCGCCATTTCGGGCATACCGTCTTTCTTCACGAGCGGAAAAACCGCAACCTTAATCGGCGCAAGTCGCGGATGAAAACGCATCACGACTCGTTCGGCGTCTTCACCTTTTTCCGTCGGCGCGGTATCGACATGATACGCCTCACACAAAAACGCCAACGTCGCACGATCCGCACCCGCCGACGGTTCAATCACATGCGGAACGAAACGCTCTTTGGTAAGATCGTCGTAGTACGAAAGGTCTTTGCCGCTGCCGCGATGTTTTGGTTGACCGTTCGCGTCGCGCTCGACGACAAGCGCATCGCCGTCGCGCACCAACTTTCCTTCCATGTGCGAACGTAAATCGAAGTCGCCGCGATGCGCAATCCCTTCAAGTTCGCCAAACTCGCCTTCGGGCAAAAACGGAAACGCATACTCGATGTCAGCCGTTCCGCATGAATAGTGCGAAAGTTCGTCGGCGTCGTGTTCGCGTAGACGGAGCCGCTCGGTCGGTAGACCGAGTTCGGTGTACCACTTGAAACGTCGGTCGCGCCAAAATGTGTACCACTCCGGCGACGCCGACGGACGACAGAAAAACTCGATCTCCATCTGTTCAAACTCGCGGCTGCGAAACGTAAAGTTGCGTGGCGTGATCTCGTTGCGAAAACTTTTGCCGATTTGTCCGATCCCAAACGGAACGCGAACGCGCGTCGAGTCGCAAACATTTTTGAAGTTGACGAAAATCCCCTGCGCGGTTTCGGGACGCAAGAATGCAAAATCGTCGTCGCCGCCGAGCGCACCGATTATCGTCTTGAACATCAGATTAAACTCACGCGGCGACGTGAACGTTCCCGGATTTTTCGCATCGGGCGCGATTGCGTCGTCAAAACCTTGAAGCTGCGAAAGCACGACAATTTCGCCTTCCCAGCGAAGTGTTGCTGCGTCTTTGCGACGAATTCCGAAAAACTTAATCGCCGCTTCTTCGAGCGCACTCTGTATGTTTTCCGTCTCCATCGTCGTTACGAAAACGCGGCGTTCGCGTCCGGGTGCGCCATCTTCGCCGCGCTGCGTCGCGGTGACAAATCTGCCGCGAACGTGGTCGTAGCGATAACGTTTTTTCGACTCGCGACAATCGACCATCCAGTCGTGAAACAGGTCATAATGTCCGCTGCATTTCCAGACTTGCGGGTGCATGATGATCGTTGTATCGACGCCGGTCATTTCGTAAGTCGTTGGCGCGGCGTCTGGTTTCACCAGCTCGTTGTGCGTCGTGATCATATCGCGCCACCAAACATCTTTGACGTTTTTCTTGAGCAAAACGCCGAGCGGGCCGTAGTCCCAAAAACCGTTGAGGCCGCCGTAAATCTCGCTCGATTGAAACAGAAATCCGCGCCGCTTGCAAAGAGCGACGATTTGGTCCATACTTTTCATTGATGTTGCCTTTCAAGTGTTTGTATCCATTCACGTTTTTCAAATAGCGTCGTTTAGAGAAGAATTTTAACGCGGAACACGCGGAAGGACGGAAAGACGCGGAAGTTCAGAATTCCGCGACTTCCGTTTTTCCGCGTGTTCCGCGTTCTCTCCTCCGTGATTCTGTGTGAAAAAATGAACTGCCAATCAAAGCCCACGAAAATCAAACCGTGAACGGGCACTAGAAGTTGAGTTGTGGTTCTTTTGATGGATTCTTTTCGCTGGCGTCTGCCGCGTCGGGTTCGACGAGGCGCACGAGTGTTCGTTCCTCGGTGACAGTCGCGCTGCGGTGGATGAGTACGGTGAGAGTGTCTTGGGTCAGGTTCCAGAGGCCGCACTCGATAGCGGTGTTCGGGTACTCGGCACTGCTCATCGCAACGCGCTGCGTCTTCGGGTCTACCGCACCGAACAGCGTGTAGAAGTCGTCGTTATCGACATCGATTACTTGGCCGCGTACCTTTCCGTCTTTGCTGGTGGCGATTTGGATCATTCGCTGAAACTTTTGGTCTTCAGGATTTTTGAGGATCGCAAACGTGCCGAGTGGGAGCCACTGCGTCTCGTCGAGCGTCTTGACGGCAACGTCTTTGTCGTTCGGTGGTGCTGCGCTATTTGCTGCATCGTTCGCAGGAGCGTTGTTTACGTTGACGTTCACATCGATCTGCTGCGGCGGAGCTTGACCGGCCATTGCGAGTGCTTGTGCTTGGCGATAATACTCTTCCGCCGAGACATACGGAACGCCGTTGACGTAGACCATTCCGTTGCGGTAGTAGACGTTGTTCCCGTAGTTGTACGGCACCGGCTCGACGATGTGATTGACGACGGTGCTGGTGAAGAACCCTGCGGCGAACCAGCCCCAGCATTCGCCCCAAACTGGGCGGCTCCACCAGACGCGGTTTGGCCCGTGCCAGTGCCATGCGGTTGGGTGATGTGAATACCAATCGTTCCCCCAGTACGGTCGCGGCATCGGCATCGGCGGACGCGGAGCTGGCGGATGCGGCATCGGCGGACGCAATTCGGGGCCACGCGGCGGCAACGTGGGTCGTGTTGATGGCAACGTTGGCCGCGTTGACGGACGCGAAGTCGTGTCGCTCGGATCGCGCGGCGGCAACGTTGGCCGCGTTGTTGGACGCGAAGTTGTGTCACCCGGATCGCGTGACGGGAACGGCGACGGCAACGTTGGCCGTGTCGATGGACGCGAAGTTGTGTCACTCGGATCGCGTGACGGGAACGGCGACGGCAACGTTGGCCGCGTTGACGGACGCGAAGTTGTGTCGCTCGGATCGCGTGACGGCAACGTTGGCCGCGTTGATGGACGCGAAGTTGTGTCACTCGGATCACGCGGCGGGAACGGCGACGGCAACGTTGGCCGTGTTGATGGACGCGAAGTCGTGTCGCTCGGATCGCGCGGCGGCAACGCTGGCCGCGTTGTCGGGAGCGAACCAGTCGGCAACGTTGGCCGCGTTGTTGGCCGCGAAGTTGTGTCACTCGGATCACGCGGCGGAGCCGTTGGCATTGTGAACGAAGGTCGCGGCGTCGTCGGGCGCGAAGTTGTGTCGCTCGGTTCTCGTGACGGGAACGAGCCGGGCGTGAACGAAGGTCGCGGCGTTATCGGACGCGAAGTTGTGTTGCTCGGATCGCGTGACGGGAACGAGCCGGGCGTGAACGAAGGTCGTGGCGTCGTCGGGCGCGAAGTTGTGTCGCTCGGTTCTCGTGACGGAAACGAGCCGGGCGTAAACGAAGGCCGCGTCGTTGTGGTTGGGAGGGTGGGGCGTGGTGTAGGTACGCGGCCACCAGTCATGCCGCCGCTCGGCGCAGGACTCGTACCGTTTGGCATTGGGAACGACGACGGAAGTCGTCCGCCGCTACGTTCGCCGGACGGTTGGAAACCGCCGCCTCCGCGCATCGGACGCTGCGCGACGAGCGGTTCACCGTTCGCAACCGCACTGGTACTCGCGTCGGCCCCCGCATCGGCATCGACTTGCGCGACCAGTCCGAAACCAGCAAGAAACATTCCGCAAGAGAAAAGAAAAGTCATCGTCGTCACCTCGTTTCGTTGAACAACATAGAACCGCAACCGCGTAAACCGCCTTGAGTATACCCGCCGCTGCGAAACTCGTAAAGAGCGTGCGGGAATAATCCCGTGCTCCCGCTGGAAATTCAGGCCGGTGCGATTATAGTACGCAACATGCACCACGCGACTCGTCTTACGCCGTTTGAAGAAATGATGTACTGTGCCGACAGCCCGGCGTATCCGATGACGTTTTTCTGTCGGTTGCGGTTCGCTGGTACTCTCGACATCGACCGACTTACACAAATCGTTCAAAACGCCGCCGCGAAGCAACCTCTGTTCACATCGACGGTCGAGCTTGTCACGTCGTCGCGTGTTGAGTATTACGTCTGGAAAACGAGCGACCGCCGCGTCGCTGTCACTCTTCACAATGCAACCGATCCCAACACCGCCCCACACACGCCACACCTCGACCTCACGCAAGAAATCGGTCTGCGTCTCTTCGTCACCGAACGCCATCTCGACTGCGGCAACGTCACCGAACTGCTCTTCCAAGTTCATCACGCCTGCTGCGACGGAATCAGATTCGCAGATTTTGTTGACGGCGTTTTGCAGAATTACGCGACCAGTTCAGTTGACGTTGCCACCATTCCACCGGCGACAGTACCACGCGGCAAGAACGCCGCAACGCCGTGGTGGGCGTGGCTGCTGATTCCGTGTACGCTGCTCGTTCGCACGGTACTCGTGATTCGTCTAGCGTTTCTCTACTGGCGTCACGCCGCACCGCTCGTCGCAACGCCGCCGCAACTCGACGCCCCACAGCCGCACGAAACGTTTCCAAGTCTCTTCATCCGCCAACTCGACCGCGACGCAACACAGCGTATTCTCGAAGCGGCAAAACGTGAGAACGTCACCTTCAACGATATGCTGCTCACCGCAGCGTTCCGCGCAATCGAAATGTTTCGACATGTGGACGCGAACGACAAACGTCCGCTGCGGCTCTCGATTCCCGTTAACTTGCAAACAAAAGACGCGGCGCGAACAGAAGCGGCGAACGTCGTCAGTATGATGTTCATCGACCGGCGTCTCACCGCAACGACTTCGCCGCAACGTTTGTTGGCGTCGGTTCACCGCGCGATGATTTGGGCGAAACGTTTCGACGCCGCAACGCTACTCGCTGGACTGCGATTGTTAAAATTGTTTCCGCGACTGTTGCCGCACGTCGTTCGGAATAGACACCGGCTCTGGGCGACGGTCGTCGTCTCAAACCTTGGACGCCTCTTCTCGCAGCGAGGCGAAATGACCGTTGGCGACGCTATCG
>JBOFSQ010000002.1:0-6217 GCA_051651625.1 Thermoguttaceae bacterium
ACAGCCTCTTGTGGCATTGCACCGGAATTTGCACCTATGGCCTCTTCACGCTCCGCGCGCAATGCCGACGAAACGCTAGAAAAACCGGCATATTCGCAGTTTCCGAGACGGTGTGTTGCAAGCCCCGTTGGGGCAAATACACCACTCACGCCAGCAAGCAAACCTCACCATCCCCGCACTAGTCTTTGCGATGGCGAATCTTTGAACGCATACGACGCTTCTTGCGGCCCAACTTACGACGCCCTTTTCCAGATTTCTTGACTCCCACGCGACACTCCTTCTTTATTCTGTTAGTGGAGAACTGAAACTAAACGAGGCGGTATTGTACGCGCCGCCGCCGCGTATGGAAGGGGTAGAGTGAAAGTTTGTTGCCCCCTTGTCACACCGCCCCATTGTCACGGACGTGGAGGTCGGTATAATCTCGCCCTCGCTGCTCAAGATTACGGTTTGGTTGAGACGTGTGGTTCCGCAGGGCAGGCGTGAACCACGCAAAACGATTTTCTTTTCAAGTAGAAGGGTGTTGCGATGTCTGCTGTTGTTGACAAATCGAAGTGTACTGGTTGTGGTGAATGTGTCTCGTCGTGTCCGCTTGATGCGATTTCTATGAAAGACGGTCTTGCCGTCGTCGATCCGGCGACTTGTGGTGATTGCGGTGCGTGCATCGACGTCTGCCCCGCGCAGGCTCTTTCGCTCGAATAGTCGTCCGTTGGCTTTCACAATTTCTACAGACTTCTTCTGATGAAACGATCACGAAGTCAAGCAGTTTTCGCCGCAGCGCAGCGTCTCATTCCGGGCGGTGTGAACAGCCCCGCACGCGCGTTCAAGGCCGTCGGCGGGACGCCGATTGTTATGTCGCGCGGCGATGGTGCGTTTCTGTGGGATGTCGATGAAAACAAGTACATCGACTTTGTGCAGTCGTGGGGGCCGATGATACTCGGTTACAACTTCGCCAAAGTCCGCGACGCTGCCTGTGCTGCGGTCTCACGCGGGACGAGTTTCGGTACGCCGACCGAGGGCGAAAATCATCTCGCCGAACTGATCATCGACGCCGTTCCGTCGATTGAAAAAGTGCGACTCGTAAACTCCGGTACCGAAGCGACGATGAGTGCGATCCGTTTGGCCCGTGGTTTCACTGGTCGCAACAAGGTCGTCAAGTTCGTTGGCAATTATCACGGTCACGTCGATTCGCTCTTGGTGTCAGCGGGGAGCGCGGCGGCAACGCTCGGCGTTCCAAACTCTCCGGGAGTAACTCCCGGCACCGCCGCCGACACGATTGTCCTTCCATACAACGACGTTGAAGCGTTCAAGCAGGCGTTCCGCGATTATCCGCGGGAGATTGCGGCGGTGATTGTCGAACCGATAGCGGGGAACATGGGGTGCGTGCCGGGGCGGTCGAACTTCCTCTACGAACTCCGCAACCGAACGAAAGAAGCAGGATCGCTCTTAATCTTCGACGAAGTGATGAGCGGTTTTCGGGCCGGTTACAGCGGTGCCCAAGGACGGTTCAGCATAATGCCCGACCTGACGACGCTCGGCAAAGTAATCGGCGGAGGTTTCCCGATGGGTGCCTACGGTGGACGCGCCGACATTATGGACGCTCTGCTCCCTGTCGGCAAAGTTTTTCAGGCGGGTACGCTTAGCGGTAATCCCGTCGCTGTCGCCGCTGGAATCGCAACGCTCGAAAATCTCCGCGATACCAACCCATATTCGATGCTCGAACGCAAGGCCGCGATGGTCGCCGAAGGACTCGAAGACATCGCGCAGTATGCGAAGATTCCGGTTGTCGTCGAGCAGTGGGGAAGTATGCTGACGCTCTTCTTCTTGCCCGATGGCGCGGCAACATCACAAAACGGTGCGGCAACATCAACCTCGACAACGCCGTTTGGAAGTACACTCGAATCGACCGTTGCGACGAGTTCTTCAGGGACGTGCGGCTCGATGAAGATCACCGACTGGGACACGGTCTCGCGGTGCGACACCGAACGGTACGCCCGTTATTTTTGGGGGATGGCCGACCGTGGCGTCTACATGCCGTGCAGTCAGTACGAGACATTCTTCGTCTCAACGGCGATGACCGATTCCGACCTCTTCGTCACCCTCGACGCCGCGAAGGAAGTTTTCCTTACACTTGGCGCGGCGTGATGTGGACTCAATGGGAACTCTTATGCGCATAGTCATCACTGGTGTCGGTCTAACGGCACCGATTGGAAACTCACTGGCCGAATATCGCGCCGCACTTCTTGCGGGGACGAGCGGCGTTTCGCCCTACGAAATCCGGTACTTCGGTAAGACCCTCGCCGGAATATGCAACTTTGACGAACTGCGTTATCAAAAGAAGAAAGACATTCGTCGCGGGACGCGCGCCGGTAGCGTCGCCGTTTACTGCGCCAACGAAGCTATCGTTGACAGCAACATAAACTGGCAAGAGATCGACAAGTCGCGCGTTGGCGTTTACATCGGTATCACCGAACACGGCAACGTCGAGACCGAGAACGAAATCTACAACATCAAGCAGTACGACTACGACTGCAAAACGTGGTCGCATCATCACAATCCGCGAACGGTGGCGAATAATCCGGCGGGTGAAGTCACGCTCAATCTCGGCATCACGGGGCCGCACTATTGTCTCGGTGCGGCGTGTGCGGCGGGGAACGCCGGTGTCATTCAAGGCGTACAACAACTGATGCTCGGTGAAGTCGATGTTGCTTTTGCGGGCGGCGTTTCGGAGAGCATTCACACGTTCGGAATCTTCGCGGCGTTCGCGGCCCAAAACGCCCTTGCGACTAACGACGATCCGAAAAAGGCGTCGCGTCCGTTCGACAAGAATCGCAACGGAATTGTCGTCGCGGAAGGCGGCTGCATCTTCGTTCTCGAACGACTCGACTCCGCACTCAAACGCGGTGCGAAAATCTACGGCGAGGTTGTCGGTTGGGGAATGAACAGCGACGCGACCGACTTCGTGTTACCGAATCCGCAGCGGCAGCGTGAGTGTATGGAAAAGGCACTCGCCAAAGCGAACCTCGCCGCAGAAGAGATCGACATCGTGAGCACGCACGCAACCGCGACGCCGTCGGGCGACTCGCAAGAAGTTGAGGCACTTCGCGGTCTCTTTGGCGCGTCGGCGAAGACGTACATAAACAACACGAAGAGTTTCATCGGTCACGCGATGGGTGCGGCGGGCGTGCTGGAACTGGCGGGAAATCTCCCGTCGTTCACCGACGGTTTCGTACACCACACGATCAACTGCGACGACCTCGACGAATCGTGCGCAATCGCCGGACTCGTCTTGGGCGAACCAAAACATCTCGGCGCGGATCGTATCAACACCATTCTCAACAACTCGTTCGGAATGGTCGGGATCAATTCTGTGGTGATTGTCAAAAAAGTTTGAAGCCCCGCAGCACCGTAACGGGTGTAGTAAAGTTTCGCTTGCACGTTTGTTTCAAGCGAAATCTGGCACGATTGTGGACGTTGCATTGAATCCGTGCACTACCCCAGCCTAGGGCGATAGCCCTAGGTTTGCGTTCCACAACATGAAACAAGGGCCAAAGGCCCGCACTAATCCCGACGTTAGGGCGGGCCTTTGGCCCTTGAATTCGTGGGGTGGCACGTTACATAGGCCGATGGCCTAGGCTGGGATAGAACGGGCCTTTGTCCCTACGGATTCGGCGCGGTGAGTACAGCCAAAACTTTACTCCCCCTACGCCGTCCACTCTGGTTGCGGTTCCGGCCAGATGCACTCAACGCCGCGACTTTGGAGTAACTCCCATCGCTCCGTCATCTCGCGGACTCGTTCTGAAGTGAGCAAAACGTCAATGGTCAGGTCGATGGTGTACGACTCTTTCGCGCCGAGTATCACCGTGCGCCCTTTTGACTTCTCAAACGAACGCGGGTTCGGAAAGTTCGTCGCCGGTTCGAGTCCGACAACGTAACCGTCGTGGTCGGGCCGCAGACACTTCCACAAACTGAAACACGGACACTGCGACTTGCGAAACGTAACAGCAACGCCACGATCAAAATTGGGCGACGCAATCATCGCCGTCGAAAGGCCGTCTTCGTCGGTGGCGGTATCAGCGAAGTATACGTTCTCTTCGTTCCCCGCAACTGCTGGCGTTATCTGTTGCCACTTGTCGATGTTCGCGGCTGCGGCGGCGTTGCGAGGTGCGAGTCCTGAATGCGGCACAAAAATCGTCGCCCCCAACTCGACGATTGGACGCCCCGTGTTAATGTGGTAGAGCATCTCGAAGTCGCGCGGTTCGGCGGCGCGGTTTGTCACAACGTCGGTCACGATAATCTGCGACGAATTTAATGGGAGACGATATGCCGTCGTCAGTTCCCAGTTTGCAAAGAAGAGACGCGATTCACGCATCTGGCCGACGACGACCACCTCGCCTCTTCGCTCGTCGATGTGTGCGACGACGCGATGCGCGGGCGTATTGGCGATGCGTCCGTGGAGCGGATACGCGAGGCGACCGTCGTCGTCCCATTCCGGCGCACCGTTGCTCTCAAGTCCGCAGCGAACGAACCATTCGCTGAAACCTTCGAGCCAGCCGAGTCCCGACGGTTCGCCGAGCGGAACGAGCGACGGATGAACGTACCCACGCAGCGGCGAGTCCCAACCGAGTGTGAACGCTGGTTGAGTTTGCGGATTGTTTCCACCGCAACCAACCGATGCTATCGACATCCCCCGCGTCGTTAGTACGTCGATTGAGACCGAACGACTCGTGAGCCGAACGCGGTCGATCCCGTCTTGTTTCCCGCCGCGAAGTCGTTCCCACGCGAATTGCAAATCGCCGTTCGCAGCGGACTGCGTGAGCGGATCACGAAAAACTCCCGCAGCGGTGTCGAGCAGAACAGTTTCTTCGGGATGGTAGAGGTGGGACATTGTTTGACTCCTTGTAAATGTTCAGTAACTGTTCACGAAATTTGGTCGCGTTGTTGTTAGCGTGTTATGATTCATGGCACTCGCTTACGCTTCGTGTTCTTATTGACGTAACGTAATAAGAACACGAAGCGTAAGCGAGTGCCAAAAAAGAACAGATACAAAAAAAAGAGCTGCAAATCGTGTTGATTTACAGCTCTTGCAAAACGACTACCGAAGAGAGGACTCGAACCTCCACCCCGTTTGAACAGGACTAGGACCTGAACCTAGCGCGTCTGCCAATTCCGCCACTCCGGCCTGCGTTTACGGCGGATTCTAGCACGTCTTCGCCGCATACCAAGGGGGGTGCGTTGGTCTACTTGAACGGCGTCGCCACCCGCGCATTCCCAGACAGCACCGACGCCAGCGATGACGACGATTGATACGCCGCCGCTGCCGTACCACCGCCACCACTCCTGCTGGCACAAGTCGTGCAAATCGCAGAGCCGCCGGAGAAACTAAATCCGTCTACGCGACCAGTTGACGACGACGACGAGTATGCCGAAGTCGAACGCGCACCGGACGAATAATTGCTCGCGCCGGAATTGACGTATACCGCCGCACTGTTCCCCGCGCAGCTTGCACAATACGCATTTGCACGTCCTGAAGCTGGTCCGCCAGCACTTCTCGCACCGGTTCCGCCGCACGTTGCACAAGTCCCCGACGTGGCAACGGTGTTGGAGGTCGCCGACCCCGAAACGCTGCGCAGTCCCGTAGAACTACTGATACCACGATTCCCAAATGCACCAATCGCTGACATAATTTCTCCTCCTTTTGATCCATCACAAAATGTCACTATATCGCAGTCGGCATACGCACTGCAAACGAGACGCAGTGGTGCCGACAGCGATGTCATCGAATTGTGCGGTCACGCGAGTCGCTGTTTTTTTGTGTTGCGCGACGAAAAACGGCGTATGCTGTCGCGGCGACTTACTTGTGTATCCTTTGTACGCATAGACAAAAACGCGGCGAGTCTGCCGCCTGTACCGACGAGGAAACCTGCGAAGTTCGTGCGGACGTTTTTTGCCACACTCACACGGGTATAGTAAACTTTGCTTGCACGCGAACATTGTTTCGCTGCGTTTTCGCCCCAACGGGGCGTAAGAACTTAGCCGTGGGTGAGCGGTATTCCGCGAACCCACGGTACGCGAACACGACAACATCTCAAGCCCCAACGGGGCGCAAGAATCGCAACGCTCACCAATGTTCTTACGCCCCGTTGGGGCTACGAATTCCGGTGGGCCACGCACCGTGGGTTCGCTTCGCTCACCCACGGCTAAGCTCTTGCTGCCCCGT
>JBOFSQ010000003.1:0-27277 GCA_051651625.1 Thermoguttaceae bacterium
CCAAAACGGTTTCGCCAACAACCGACCCCGACAAACCGGTGGCTGTCAGTCAGACAGTCTACGACGAAGCGGGGAATCCGTGGAAACAAGTTGATCCGTATGGTTATGTGACAGAAAATCTTTATGGCATGTTCGGAGAAATTGTCAAAACGATCCGTACTGCTGATGACCATCGTGGCAATGTGCAAAAGTTGACAACACAGTTTGAGTACGACAGAGTTGGTCGTCTCATCGAGACAACCGATCCCGCGGGTAGAACGACGGAATTCAAGTATGACTCGCTCGGTCGCAGAACCGAAACAATCGACGCGCTTGGTCTATCTCAAAAAACGGAATACGACAAGAAAGGGCGAGTGATAGCCGAGACCGATGCCGCTGAAAATCGGACTGAACACAGTTACAATCTACGCGGTCAAAGAGTTTCAACGAAACTTCCGCCGCCGAGCGAAGGCGCAGAATCACCTGTTCATCGCCAGTTCTACAATGTCGCGGGGCAGTTGAAGGGAAGCGTTTCTCCATCGGGGCGTGTGACTTCGTATCTCTACGATGAATTCGGACGTTCTGCGTCTGCGTATCTTGGCATTCTATTGGAAAAACCTTCGCAAGTCGGTGAGGAAAAATCGGTTTACACGTTTGAGCATCTCTTCCCGAACGAAAGCTACTGCATTTTTGCAACTTGGAAAAGTAACCCGACAAGCAATGAAGCAGTCTCAATCCGAGTTTTTGACGTTCTGCGTGGCGATGCCGCCGAAGTTCACGCTGGTAACATTCGCGCATCTGCAAATCCGCAGCACGATTTTTGGATGGTTCCGTTCAGTTCTGCTCCGTTCCAAAGACTCGGCGACACGATTGAGCCGAAGGGAAATACGCTCTCTGTAGAACTGGGCGGCAATCTGAACGACTTCAATGTCTACATCGTTCGCATAAAGCCGATGAGTCGCACGGAGTATAACGACAAGGGGCAAGTGCTATCGAGAACTGACGCACGCGGCAACTCCGTTTTCTACACTTACGACGCTTTTGGTCAACAAATCTCTGCTACCAGAGATGGCGACGAAAACAGTTGCTGTAGCGAGGGGAAGACTTTTTACAACGCCAACGGGCAGGCGTTTGCTTCGCTTGCCCCCGATGGACGTTTGACAATGAATGGCTATGATACTCTCGGTCGGCAGGATAAGTCTTACCTCGGATACTTGACCGAAGTCAAAACGGGGCAGTACACCCTTGCAGGTTTGCCGCTTGGCGAGGAGTTCGATCTTTACGTTTCGGGACAGACCGGCAATAAAGTTGACAGTTTGAAACTCGGCGACATCACGCTTGTGAAACAGAAAACGTTCACGGTTTCAACAACGTCGCTCAACGGAACGCTTACTGGTCAAGGTCATGTGGCGATAATCAGAAAACTTCCGATGCGCGAAACGAAGTTTGATTTTGCGGGGCGCGTCGTTGCGTCGCTCGATGCCAAACGGAATGAAACGCAGATGTTCTACGACTCGCTTGGGCGACAGATCGCCGTCATTCAACCGGCGGCTGATGGGACGCAAACACGACTCGCAACGCACCGCTATTTTGACGAAGCGGGGAACGCTGTCGCGCAAGTTGTTGTTCCCGTCGATTTGGCGTCACTGAAAGAGGCGGGCGAGAAACGTGTGACGCGGATGGAATACGACAAACTTGGTCGCCTCATCGCAGTAACGCAACCGAGTCCGTCTGAAGGAGTTGCTGGACCGGTCACGCGGCACGAGTACGACACACTCGGCAATCTTGTCAAGACGATTGACCCGCTCGGTCATGAAACTCGTTTCGCTTACGACAATCTCCGTCGCAAGATCGGCGAGAAGAACGCCGAAGGTGGCGTGACGCGATTTAGATACGATAGCGAAGGACGTATGTTGTCACTGACTGATCCCGTCGATAACACGACCTCTTGGATTTTCGGAATGAACGGTCGCATCGCGGCGGAACACATCACGATTGACGGCGTACAACACAATCGCCAGTTCTTCTACGACGCTTCCAACAACATCGTCTCAAAAACCGACCGCAACGGTCGCATCACTGCGTACACGTTCGACAAACTGAATCGCCACACTTCCGAAATCTGGTACGACGACTACGCGGCATTGCAAGAGAAGAAACCGAGCAAAGTTTTCAAGACGACGTACAACCGCGCCGGTAAAATGGCAACGATGGACGACGGCGACAACAAGTTCGAGTTCACCTACGGCGTTTTCGGCAACGAAATCAACCAAAAGCAAACACTCGCCGGACTTGAAAAACCCCTTGAGTTCGAGTACGCAACCGACATTTCTGGTTTGCGCACGCAGTACAGCGCGAAGGTCGATGGCAAAGTCGATCACGCCAATGGTTACGCTTTCGATAATCTTGGTCGGATGACTTCTATTTCTCAAACAGGCGAAGGTTTTGCCGACAAGTCTGCGATGCTCGTTTACGACTCGTTCGGTCAGCTTGCAAGCCAGACTCGCTTCGAGGCGGAAACACTCGTAGCCGAAACTTGTAACACGTTTGACGGTCTTGGTCGCATCGTGAACATCTCGCACACGAAAGACGCGACCGTCTTCGCCGACTACGACCTCTCTTGGGACGCAGGTAATCGAATCACAGACTTCGACTTCACCTACCTGAACGGTTCCCCGAAAAAGAAGTCGCGCTACAGTTACGACCGAACGTCGCAGTTGATTGGCGCAAAGTACGACTTCATGGCGAATGAAGCGTATGCTTTCGATGCAAACGGCAATCGCAAGACTGCGGACATTCAAGGTCTCACCGAAGATTATGAAACGGGAGCGTTCAACCGACTTCTTTCGGACAGCGCAAACCGTTTCGCATTCGATGCCGAAGGCAATCGTGTTTCAAAAACTTCTGGTGATGAAACAACGCGGTATCACTGGGACAATCGCAATCGCCTTGTAAAAATCGAAACGCCGCAAGAAACGATTGAGTATGTGTACGACTACAAGAATAGACTCGTCAAACGAACGACAAGCAAGAATTGTACGACATTCGTACACGATGGTTGGCAGATCGTTCTCCAGTTCGACGGCTCTTCAAAAGCCGTTCTCTCTCACCGCTATCTCTGGGGGGCGAAGCAAGACGAATTGCTGGCTGACAATGAGAACTGGGCGTTGGGCGATCATCTTAACACCGTGCGGGATGTTGTTCGTGCGGACGGAACGGGCGTTACGCACTTGGAATATAACGCTTTTGGGAAACTTTTGACGGAATCCGTTGCGTCTCTTGGCTTTGCTTATACGGGGAAACTTACTGATGCGAAAACTGGGTTGCAGTGGAATGTCAATAGATGGTACGATGCGAGTGTGGGGAAATGGGTATCTGATGATCCATTAGGGTTTGATGCAAAAGATGCCAACATAAATCGCTATGTGAAAAACATGCCTCTTGGATACGTCGATTATCTTGGATATGCAAGTAACCCTGCATCAAAATTTTCTTGCTGTAAAGAATTTGATGTTATGTACAATAACGTACCAGGGATGACGATTGGTCTGACAGACTGGGAGAAGGGCGAAGAATGTAGGAAGTATCTTTTGGATGATGTTTGGTGGAACAATACTATCGCGCTACAGGTCTCGGCAATAGTTGAGGCTGCCCTTGTAGCAGGGTCAACTTCCAATACAGTAATATCGATACCTTTGATAATCAACACCCCAATGGGAACATCGATTGTGATGACAACTATTACTACGACTGTTGGTGCGGCTTCAGGAGCTCTTGCAGCTGGAGGAGCGATAGGTGCGGCTTTAGGAGTGGTTTTTAGTTACGCTGATGCCACGCTAATTTGTAATTCATATTTTTGCAAAGTAAGCGGAGGATCACCAACATGCTCATGTAGTCCTGGTGGATTTTGGGGAGTAAACTGGTTGTGCAGATGCCCTTTTGGGCAAGAAATATACCAGCACAGTGATACAGGACGTTATCAAATCTATCCTGGCTATGGAACAAATCACACTACTGTCGGACAACATTGGTAGTTATCCGACTTGCCAGTAGATACGCAGTTTTTAAGCGACCCTATGCCGTCTAGGTGAACTTTTCAGGTTGGTACTACACAATGAAAAAGAAAGCCATGTACTACCTATTACTTGTAGGTATAATCCTGTTAACAAGTGTTCTAGGAAGGCTCGTATTTGGACCGGTTGTGCAAGAAGAAGGATTACGCTCACCTTGGTCTGCATTGGTGTTGTTTTATCCGGGTGCAGTGCTAGCTATTCGACATTTCCTGCATTCTCGTTTTTATCAACAAAATAATGATAAAATCAAATATGAATTTCTTGAAAACATCATTACCTGCACCGCAATGATGGTCGGTTTGGTATATTGGGCTTTTTTGCCGTAAAGGTACATTTGTTCATTTATTACACAATATGTGCTAATCAAAGAAGGTGGAAGTACACATGTTCCAGTTGAGACACCTAGCCTCCATGCGGTACTATGCGATTATGTTGTTTCTCCGAGCACAGACAAAGAAAACAAACTTCAACAAGAGCTCAAGAAAGTTTTTGAAGATGACTCTACACCGGTTCCAGATTGATATTGACCTACCCTTACGTTTGGTGGACAGGTGGGTGACAAGTTGTTAGAATAGTGTTAGTGTCCCCACAAACGTCGGAGCATTCGTCTATGCTGGAGTCCAAACCTAAATCACCGAAAAAGGTGTACACGCCAAAGGAATCGTAAAAGTGACAGTTTTTAACAACATTGAGGAAAGAATATGACATCGCTAATCGCAGTTGAACGTAACAAACGAGCTAGAGCCAGTCGTCGTGGCGGAAGGCGTCTTCCGTTGGGGCCGCACGGTGGGGTGCAGCTACTCTTGATTCAAACCGTTGACCCACTCGGCAAACAGGGCGACATCGTTGAAGTCCGCCCCGGATACGCCATCAATTATCTGATCCCGCAAGGTCTTGCGACGATTGCGACCGACCACCACAAGCGGATGGTCGAGAAGCACAAGGTCAAGCTGGCGGAGATTCAACGTCAGCGTCTCAAGAGTCTGCAAGTCTTGGGCGACGACATCAAAAAGAAGAGCGTCTCTATCGAGGCGAACGCCAACGAGGAAGGTCATCTCTACGGCAGCGTCGGCCCCGACGACATCGTCAAGGCGTTGCGTGCTGAAGGGTTCGTTCTCACTTCCGATCAGATACGCCTCACTGGGCCGCTCAAGGAACTCGGTCTTTACACTGTTCGTATCTATCTCGGACACGACATTGAGAGCGAGCTAAAAGTCTGGGTTGTCCCGATTGTCTCTGATGCTGCTGCTCCCGCCGCTGTTGCCGCCACACCAGCAGCGACAGCGCGACCCAAGAAGGCGTAGGGGTTTCACAGTTGCTCACAATGGGAAATCCAGACAGCAAACGCGATAGCGTTGCCCCAACGGGGCAGCAAGAGCTTAGCCGTGGGTGAGCGAAGCGAACCCACGGTGCGGAGACCCTGAATCCAGAGAGCCCCAACGGGGCGGAAGAAACTTTGTGGGCGGTTCAATTCTGTCGCCCCGTTGGGGCTTTGGATTCAATGCGAAAACATGCAGACGCTTGGATAGCATTCCAATTTAGATTCCTGCTTACGCAGGAATGACGAAATAAACCGTGAACGGCTACGGTGAACGGATGGGTCTTTTCGTTATCGGATGCAGTCATCACCATACCCCGATTGCGCTGCGCGAACGTCTCTCATTCTCGCAGGAACAGATCGCGGCGGTGCTACAGCAGTGGCACCGCGCCTATCCGTGCGACGAAGTTGTTCTTCTCTCGACGTGCAATCGCACCGAGTTTTACATCTTCTCCAGTACGTTTGACAACCGCCCTGCCGACGCTCTCGCGTTCTTTTTGGCGTCGAAGGGCGTTGCGGTGGCTGCGCTGAACGCCTCTGGCCTTGTTGAAGAAAAGTCTGGCCGCGAGGCGGCGATTCATCTTTTCTCGGTCGCTTCTGGACTCGATAGCATGGTCGTTGGTGAAGTCCAAGTGTTGGGACAGGTAAAACAGGCGTATCGTCTTGCGACGGAGGCCGGCACGGTTGGCTCTTCGCTCCACGCTCTCTTTCAAGCGGCACTTCGCTGCGCGAAACGTATCGACGTTGATACGCAGTTGCATCAGCATCGCGTGAGTGTCCCTGCTGTTGCGGTGATGGACATTGCACTAAAGCTGATACCATCGCTCTCGCAGAGCAACGTTTTGATACTCGGTGCGGGTGAGATGGCTGAAGAGACGCTGCGGCTCCTTGTCAATTTGGGGGTAGAGTCGTTGACGCTTGTCAATCGTAATCGTTCGCGTGCGGAGAGTTTGGCGGCGCGGTATGGCGGCAAGGTCGATGCGTGGGATCAGCGTCTCGCCTGTTTGGCGAAGGCCGATCTTGCGATATGCACGACGGGTGCGGAAGAGTGTGTCGTTACGGCGGAGATGTTTCGCCGCGACGTGGCACCTCACAGCGGCGAGCGTTCGCTGCTCATTCTCGATCTGGCCGTACCGCGCGACATCGATCCAAATATCGGAACCGAAAACGGTGTAACGCTCTATTCCATCGACGACCTCAATGAAGCGTGCAACGTCAATCGCGCGTCGCGCGACCGCGAAGTTCCGCTGGCGACGGCACTTATCGAAGAGGCCGCGAACGATTGGGAAACGGAGATGCGATTCCGCGAAGCCGGTGAAGTAATCGCACGCATCCGTGATGCGTGGTCGCGTGCGCGGGACGAAGAACTCGAACGCTTACGCAGCAAGTTGTCGTCGCCGGATACCGTTTCCGACGAAGAGATCGCGTATGCGTTTGAGCGGCTGATCAACAAATTGCTCCACCCTGCTCTTGCGGTACTCCGCCGTGAATCAGCAACCGCCGTCCCCCAAAAACTCATCGACGCAATCACGCAACTCTTTCTGCAAGACGGGAAGTAGGGCTGTTACTGATTTATCGGTATCCGTTCACGGTTTTCAAGTAGCGGTGCTAGTTGGTAGTTCTTTTTTCTCACACAAGGCACAAAGGAGAGTATCCGCAGATTTCGCAGATTCACACAGATTTTGCTGCGAAGATTTCACCACGAAACTCACAAAAAACTTCACGAAAACTCACGAACAGAGTTTTGTGTTTTTCGTGCAGACTTTCGTGGTGAAAAACAAACGACGGCCAAACAAATACGAAAATCTGCGATAATCTGCGGCATCTGCGGATTCACTTCTTCTTCGTGCCTTTTTGTGAGACTCCTCAAGAATCTGTGAACGCTTACGTTTATCGCGTCTCGCCAGTGTTCCCAATCGCAATAGCCAGCAGCGTGAGGTCGGCTGGTGTGATGCCGGGGATGCGTGACGCTTGGTTCAAGTCGCGCGGGCGGACTCGTGTGAACCGTTCGCGTGCTTCGCTGCGAAGATGCGGAATCGTTGCGTAGTCTAAACTCGTCGGGATTTCACGCGACGCCCACCGCGACTGCCGCGCAATGTCTTCTTCTTGACGAACGATGTAACCTGCGTACTTAACGTCGGTATCGACTTCGTTTGCAACATCGTGCGCAACATCACCGAGCGACGGAATCCGCGCGACAACTTCTTCCCACGTCGTTTCAGGACGCGAGAGAAACTTGCGAAGCGAACCGTTTTCGTCGAACGTCGTTTCGAGTGTTGTAATCGCGGCTTGGATCGCGGCGGTCTTTTCGGTCAGACGTTTCCAGCGTTTTTCGCTGACGAGTCCGCAAGCGTGACCGCGCGGCGTGAGTCGGCGGTCGGCAGTCGCGTGTCGCAAGAGCAGACGATATTCGGCGCGGCTGGTGAACATCCGATACGGTTCGTCGGTCCCTTTGGTTACGAGATCGTCGATCATCACGCCGATATACGCCTCGCTGCGTCCGAGTATGAGCGGCGGTTTTCCTGCGACTGCGAGGGCAGCGTTCGCACCTGCCATCAGACCGAGTGCGGCGGCCTCTTCGTAACCGGTCGTTCCGTTGAGTTGACCGGCGAGATAGAGTCCCGCAACTCGTTTCGTTTCGAGCGTCGCGGTTAACTGATCGGGCGGCGCGTAGTCGTACTCAATCGCGTAGGCGTAACGTAAAATCTCCGCGCGTTCGAGTCCACGAATCGCTCGTACCATCTGCGTTTGGAGGTCGCGTCCGAAACTTGTTGAGAGTCCGCCGAGATAGATCTCTGGAACGTCGAGTCCTTCGGGTTCGAGAAAGAGTTGGTGCCGTTCTTTGTCGGCGAATCGTTCGATCTTGGTCTCGATGGACGGGCAGTATCGCGGCCCCGTGCCGGTGATTTGCCCCGTGTGGATCGGCGCGGTGGCGAGGTGTTCGCGTAGGAGGCGATGAAGCTCCGGCGTGGTGTGGGCGAGGTGACACGCAACCTGCGGCGTGGTGATTTTCGTCGTGAGAAACGAAAACGGTTCAGGACTGTCGTCGCCAGCGTGCGATTCGAGAACGCCCCAGTCGATTGAGTCGCGGTGGAGGCGTGGTGGGGTTCCGGTTTTGAATCGTTTGAGTTCGATTCCACTGCGAACGAGCGATTCGGAGAGTGGCGAGTGCGACGCTTCACCGGCGCGTCCACCGCGACTGATTTCGCGTCCGCAGTGGATTTCGCCACGCAAAAACGTACCGCAACAGAGAACAACCGCACCGCTGCGATAAACTTTACCGCACGCGCTGGCGACACCGCACACACGTCCCGACTCGATCAAAAGTTCGGTGACGGCATCTTCGGCGATAGTTAAGTTGGGCGTGGAGACGAGCAGTTCTTGTGCGGCGGTGGCGTAGCGGTGTTTGTCGGCCTGCGCACGCGGCCCTTGCATTGCGGGGCCTTTGCGGCGGTTGAGCATGCGAAACTGAATTCCGGTGGCGTCGATGAGTCGTGCCATTGCGCCGCCGAGGGCGTCGATCTCACGGACGATGTGACCTTTACCGATCCCGCCGATAGCGGGGTTACAACTCATCTCGCCGATTGTTGAGACGGAATCGGTGAGAAGAAGCGTCGCGGCACCGAGCCTCGCAGGCGCAAGCGCGGCCTCAATCCCTGCGTGCCCACCACCGACGATGATGACGTCGAAATCTGCGTTCATTATTTGTCACAATCATGTCACAAAGTTGGCATTCGGAATTTTACCACGGAGACACAGAGGGCACGGAGAGGATTTGTCTTCTCTGTACTCTCCGTGTCTCCGTGGTGCAACAAAAAGAAATAGAGCGAATCGAAAATATCAGGTCAATGGCGGTGCGCGGTATATCAGGCTCACTTTACTTCGGATTCTTTGTCTAGTCGTTCCAAAATTTCGACGGCACAAGGTTTTTTGAAACCGAACCAAGAAAGAACCGTGTCAAATAATCCGCCATAATGGTATCCTCTGCAAACATCGTCGTTTTCGATGGTGAAGATTTCCCATTTCAGGCGGTGGACTTTCTCAAGTTCTTTGCTCGGCAACACTCCGAAATAGTAGCAATCGCTTCCTATATCAATGTTGACAAAGCGAACCCCCATCGTTTTCAAGCGATTGTCCAACGCTTTGTAAAGTATAACTGCGTGATCGCCGCGCTCTAACCGTAATGAACCAAACGATGAGTAATAGGCATCCGCATCCCAGTCGAGTTTTTGGTTCCAATGTCTCTTCAGCATCTCGTCAAGACAGGCGACGGTTTCACCTTCCTCGCATTCGCCAGTCCAGTCTTGCCATTCGAGTCGCTTTTTCCAGCAGGCAAATCTGAGAAACAACCAATCGGTTTCAATGCAGGCTGCGGAAACTCCCCAATCTTCTGTTGGAAGCGACAATCTGGTTTCAAAATCAGAAACGTATTCGTCTTGAATGAAAGAGGAATATCTGACACAAAACTCTTTGAAACCGAGTTCATCACGGTCTTGAATCATCCTTTCAAACTCTGGGTAATCGCTTGCCAAAATAACTTGAGCGATATGTACAAATGCTGGGTCGCGTGTGACCATAGTTTCACCTCGTCAAAGCTGTTGTTTCAAACTGGTTTACACTGTTTGATAAACGATTTGTGTGAATTGTTCACCGCTTCGTTTCCTAACAACAGCCGAAAACGGTACAGGTTTGGTTATGGCTTTGATTCCTGTTGTTGCTCTTCGATTCTAAACGTGTTGAAGTAATCGAGAATGATTGGAGGAGGGAATTCTTTCAGTTTTTTATTGACGAAATAAGTCAATTGATACCAAACGCCATCCTGCGAAAAATGGATTTGAAAGGAATAACCGGATGGACCGAACATTTTACGCGGCGGTGATACGACTGTCTCTTTGAAAGCCTCTTTGTCTTGAAAAGTCGTTTTTTCAAGGAGTTGAGTCGCTTTCCGATACTCTTCCGGCTCGACGACTATTCCTTGCACATAAATCCTGCCTAAAGGATGTGACGATGAATAAACATTCGTGTCGGAATACGACCGGACATGTGCCTCGCTCGATGTATACCAGTCCTTGGGGCAAACAATAGAGTACGCTATATTGCCTTCACGATAAAAAACGCGGTCACTCTCATCTGGTGTGTTGCGAGGAACAACGGGACGAGGGACGCCTAACATCAAAGGAATACCGATAATGAGCGATATGATTGCTACAACGACGACCAATTGGGTTATTGTAAATCCCCGATGCCACTTTTTTGCGAATGAATTCATGTTGACATGCTCCAGTAAAGACGGCCAGCAAAAAGTGTCAGCAGCATGGCACCGCAGACACGGTGACGAATAACGGCGGCGATCAATCCTACCGACACTTTGAGCCACACTTTTAACTGGTCACTTCGCTCCGTTTGCGTTGCGTTAGACTTTCGGTCTGTTGCTAGCATCGACGTGAACGATCTTTGGCGAGTGCGATTTTGCTTCGGCGTCGTCGATGTTGGCGTATGTCAAAATGATGAGGAGATCGCCGACCATTCCCGACCGCGCCGCCGCGCCGTTGAGCATAATCGTCCCTGACCCCGCCGGAGCCTCAATGGCGTAGGTGATGATCCGTTCGTTGTTGTTGACGTTGAGAACGTGAACCTGTTCGCCGACAAGAATGTCGGCGGCGCGTAGGAGGTCAGCGTCGATAGCGATGCTACCTTCGTAGTGTAAGTCGGCCCCCGTCAGTGTGACGCGGTGAATCTTCGATTTGAGCATTGTACGTTGCATGGCGTAATTTTACGCCCCAAATGCTAAACCGCAAAGAGGGCACGGGAAAATCATCGCCGTTGACGTTCACGGTGCCGCGTGTATAATCGGGGCTGGTTTGTTCTGTTGTGGCCGTTCACGCAACGTTTACGCAATAACAGCCGGAAAGGAGCGTAGCGTATTGACGGAATTGTGGCCTACACTCGTTCTCCGTCAATACGGCGAGTACGCCTCCTTTCCGGCTTCTATTTGTGGCGTGACGAAACCAAGTGTGAACGGTTACGTTTTGTGTAAGTTATCAATCTGTTTAAGCGTGAGGTATTAATCGTGGCAGGAACTTGTGTCATTGGTCTCCAGTGGGGCGACGAGGCGAAGGGGAAGATTGTCGATCTCTTGACGCCGCAAAACGAAATTGTCGTGCGGTATCAAGGCGGCGCGAACGCCGGTCATACCGTCGTTTTCGGCGGGAAGAAGTACAAACTCTCGCTGATTCCGAGTGGGATTTTTCGCACGGAAGTACAGTGCGTCATTGCGGGCGGCGTGGTGCTGCATCCAGAATCTATTCTCCGCGAGATCGACACGCTTGCCACCGAAGGAATCGCCATCGGAAAAAATTTGATGATCAGCGACCGCGTTCACATCATCTTTCCGTGGCACACGCTCGAAGACGCGATCCTCAACAATCTCACCGGCAGCGAAGCGATTGGGACGACGATGCGTGGAATCGGGCCGTGTTACCGCGACAAAGTTGGGCGTTCGCTTGCACTGCGTCTTGGCGATCTCTACCGCAGCGACTTGCGTGAACGGATTGCGGCTATTTGCGAATCGAAAATGGCGTTCTTGCGAGGAGCCGGTTCGAGTGAAACTCTAGACGCGGCCAAGATTTTCGACGACTATTCAGCGTTTGCGGCGAGGCTCCGTCCGTTTGTTGCCGACACGACCGATTATCTTCTCAACGCCGTTGATCGCAACGCGCCGATTCTCCTTGAAGGTGCGCAAGGTTCGTTACTAGATGTAGATCACGGGACGTTTCCGTTCGTCACCAGCAGCAATTCGAGCGGTGTTGGCGTCGCTGCGGGGAGTGGGATTCCTGCCAGTTTTGTCACGCGGATGATCGGCGTGATGAAGGCGTACACAACCCGTGTTGGCGGCGGGCCGTTCCCGACGGAGCAAGACAACGAAACCGGCGTCCGCATTCGTGAACAAGGGAACGAGTACGGCACCGTCACGCGGCGTCCGCGACGCTGCGGCTGGTTCGACGCCGTTGCCGCACGTTACACAACTCGACTCGCAGGCGTGACCGAACTTGTCGTGTCACTTTTGGACGTGCTTTCGGGATTTGACAAGCTGAACGTTTGTACTGCGTACCGTCTTGGCGGAAAAGAAATACGCCACTTTCCGAGTCAGATTGCCGATCTCCGCGCGGTCGAACCGGTTTACGAAACGCTCGAAGGTTGGCAGGAAGACATCACCGGTGTACGTCGATTCTCCGACTTGCCGCGTGCGGCGCAGGTCTACGTTCGTCGCCTCGAAACGCTCGTTGGACGCCGCGTCGGCACCGTCTCCGTCGGCCCCGATAGAGAACAGACTATTGCGGTGGAGTGATGTGATACCCGTTACGGGTATAGATTTGTAGGCTTCGCCCTCCACAAGACTGCGGCCTCGATGGGCCGCTACCGTTTTGGTACGGGAAATTCAAACCGTCTTGAGTAGAGTACCGCGATTGTCAACCGGCTTTAGTATATGACCTGACAACTTCGAACATGGCCACAAGGTTTTCAATCGGTGTGCATGCTTGGACATTGTGAGTTGCATTAAAGACAAATCCACCGCCAGGCGCAAAGGTATCGATCCGCATTTTCACTTCGTCACGCACTTCTTGCGGAGTACCGAACGGGAGCGTTTTCTGCGTATCAACACCACCGCCCCAAAACGTGAACATATCGCCGTACGTTTTTTTGAGCCACACGGCGTCCATTCCCTTTGCGGAGCATTGAACTGGATTCAAAATGTCAAACTCGGCTTCCGCGATTACGTCAAGCAATGGGGCGATTCCACCACAGCAGTGCATGAACGTTTTCCAGTTTGTGTTCGCGTGAATCCATCCGTTGATTCGTTTTTGGTAAGGTAAATACAGTTCGCGGTATGTGTGCGTCGAGCAAAAGGGGCCGTTTTGTGTCCCAAAATCTGTCCCATTTGTCTGAATCACAGATATTTTGTCGCCCACAGTTTCGTGTAATCGCTTCAGATTTTCAAGAGCGACTTCTGTCTGATATTCGAAAACAGCGTGAATGAACGGTTTTCGTGAGACCGTACTCATGTACCACTCCGCAATGTCACGGATTCCTTTCGGATGTTTCATAAACGTGGCTGGAATGAGAGCGACATCTCCAAACGTCAAGCCGCCAAACGTGCAAAAGATCGCAGCGTCTGTCGCTTCGTGTAAAAAGTTGGCTTGATTCCGGTAGTGGTCAAAAACAGTGGCATCTTGAACGGCAAACTCTTCTGTGTTGTCTTCGACTCGGAGTGATTTCTCATCAATGGGTTCTTGCCGTATAATCGCGTCAAAGAAGTGGCCTCCCGATGGCATTACCGCACTTGGCGGCACGCTCTGGTCGCCACATGGATATTGAAACAGATGTCCATCCTGTTCATAAGTCGTGTTGAAGTCAACCGGCACAAGTACCGGTGTACCATCGTGTAAGACAAAGTCTTTGAACTCGATTTGCGAGAAACCGAACATTGTGCCTGAGCCCTGAAGCATCACGCAATCACCGCCCATCCACATTCGCAGATCGCCTTTGATTTCACCGAGCATCTGGTATGGCTCGATAACTTTCACCGGTGTTCCCGGCGGATCAAGGCCAAGGTGCTGACGCAATTGATAAACAACACTGACGTGAATACCGGTCTGACAACCGCCACCGAAATCGATGGCCAAGTGGTCTGGCTCGATATGACGACAAGTTGCAGCGATTCGATCTCTTGATGTAAGATTGTTGTGCATTGAATAGTATTGTAAGAATCTGTGCTTTTGTCACTTATTGCTCTCTGCGCAAGTGATTTCGCGTTCGATTTGTTCGAGTGACTTACCTTTGGTTTCAGGGATTCGCGTATAAACAAAGCCGAAACCAACGAGGCAAATCCCAGCATAAACAAGAAAGACGTTTGCCGCACCGAGCATTTTGGCGAGTGGTGGGAAAGTGTAGGTCAGAACGAAACAAGCGATCCAAAGTGCCGCTGTAGAGATGGCGACCGCCTCGGTGCGGATACGACTTGGGAAGATTTCTGAAATGAGAACCCAAGTCACCGGAGCGAGGGAAAGACCGTAAAAGACAAGTGCCAGCAGGATTGGCACGACAACGGCCAACCCTTGAAAGTTGCCGTAACAAGCCAGCGCGGTCACAACGTGACAGCAAGCGATTCCCGCGCAACCGAGGAGCATTAACTGGCGGCGTCCGAAACGGTCAACACATAAAATAGCGATCACGGTCGCCAGCAAGTTAACAATGCCCGTCAATATGATCGTGAACATGATTGACTTGACATCGTATCCTGCCTGACTGAAAATCTCCTCTGCATAATTGAAGAGAACATTTATCCCACTCCACTGTTGCAAAACGGCGAGGAAGCATCCTGATAGAAGAACAACGAACAGTTGCGGCTCAAGCAAAAGGCGAAACCCGCCGTCATGCGATGCAGTCTGGTTGCGTGAATCGGTCTTCTCCGCGACAATGGTGTTTTGGATTCCATTAAGCTCGGTGTCAGCGTAAGTCTCACCGCCGATTTTGACGAAAATTGTTCGTGCCTGTTCTGGTTTGCCGTTTACAACGAGCCACCGTGGACTTTCTGGGATGAAAAGAAGGCCGACAAAAAAGAAAATCGATGGTACAGCGACAGCGGTGAACATCCATCGCCAAGCGTACTGTCCAAACCAGCTTTCGGCAATCTGATCGGCTGGCAAACTTGCTGGAAGTGAAACGACAATCTGCCAGTTGACAATTTGCGCAAGAAGTATCCCTGTGACGATGGCGAGTTGGTTGAATGCAACAAGCCGTCCGCGATATTCGGCTGGAGAAATTTCGGCAATATAAACGGGAGCCAGTGCCGCAGCCATTCCGATTGCGATTCCTCCCACAATACGCCAGATGATAAAGTCGGTGAACGCAAACGCCCAGCCTGTAAGGATCGACGAAATGGCGAAGAGAAACGCAGCCAGCAATAAGGCCTTTTTGCGTCCCCATTTTTCAGCCAGCGCACTGGTACCGAGCGCGCCGATGAGACAACCGAGTAGGGCACAGCTATTCGTCCAACCGCGAACATGCTCGGATTCGATATGGAAAAACTTCTCGAAAAACGGTTTGGCTCCGCCGATGACAACCCAGTCGTATCCGAAAAGAAGTCCGCCAAGCGTTGCCACAAAACAGACGACGGAAATGTAACAAAAATTGTAACGAGTCATGCGGATTTGTGATGTTGAAACAATAGTAACACTGCCGCTATATGATTCAAAGCATTGATTCAAAAAGTGGCAACGACTTCTCGGTGTGAATTGGGACGAGTACGAGCCGTAATTGTTTGGCACCGAGTGCGAGCGGAACGCGGAGTCGTTCGAGATCGACCGGTTCTGTCGGTGACGCTTTTGCTACAAGCGTGTTTGTTTGCAGGAGACGCCCAAGCGTATCGCGCTGTTCGGCAACAATGCGCCCCGGAAAAAAGACGCCCAGCCGTGCGGAAATGTCAACAAAATATGTTCGCCGTCCGCGTCGCTGAACGACTTGAAATGTCGGTTTCGAGGCGACCAGCCCGGCGTCGGTACAGGCGGCTATTCCGTTCACACCGCTGCCAAGATTTGCCGCATTCCAGTCGAAACTCCATTGATATTCTTTACCCGGCTGCAATGCGGCATAGGGACTCAAAATTTCGCTCTCAAACACATACGGATTGGTCGCCGGATTGTTTTCACACTCAATGTCCAAGTTGTAAGCATTAAACTTACCGACACCATTCAGCCAAACTTCAACAGATGCGTTTTCTGGGTACTCACGATCAGGTACGAAAACGAACCGCTGAACGAATGTCATCCCGTTTTCCGGATTGTATGTCGCTACCCAACCTGCTGGTGAATCAATTCCGACTTTGCCGACTTGATAACGATAAACCGCCTCAAACATTCCAGTCTCGGGATTACTAGAAAAACTTGGATTGTCCTGTTCCCCAAAAATGACATCATAACCGTGTGGAAACCGGCTGTTCGGATTTATGGGACAAAACAATCGAAGCGGATTATATTCCGTTGTGTTAGGGAGTGTTGCGTCGAGTTGCAAGTGTGACCAAATGCCCCAGCGAACCGGTTTGTCGGCAATGTTTTTCATCGTGACGTGAAAACGGACGTGTGCACCGAACGGATCAACATCGAAAGTTTCCGTGAACTGAACCCCAGTGTGTGCAGTGTCCGGCGGACTTTGGAGCGTCATCGACCGATTCGATGTTGACAAGATTTTATAGACGCCACCATCGAGAATCGGATCGGGCGGACCTGGCCATTCTTCGGGGCCGTTCCACCCCTGCGGTGCAGGCCAGAGTTTCGCGCCGCCATGATTGTCCCATGTCCCAACTTTTCCGAGTGTCGTCTCCTGCGGCATTTTTCCAAATGACGCCTGATTCACATAGAAGAACGGATGTTCGCCGAGCCGAAATTGCAGCACACGTCCTCCGACTTCCGGTACAACATCGAGGGAAATGAAGTCATTGACGAACTGATAGAGCGTCCAGTCGCCTTGTTTTGTTTTGGGCAGCTCTCCGAGGACAACAGCACACAATGCAAATGAACATATCAGAATACGGCATCCTGCGAGCAACAAATCGCGTTTTTGAAACGTTTTCATACTTTGCCTTGTGATAATTGGTTTCAGCTGCTTTCACGAGCCTACTTGAGCACCTCAAAACCGACGACTTGCAAGTAGGTATTAGTCGATTCCGGAGACGCAGTTCCTGTAACAACGATTTTGACCATGTGGTTACCCGCGGGAAGGTTCTCTGCGATGAGAGCGCGCCGTGACCAGTCCACTTGTGACGACCAAGTATTTAGCGGCGAAACGTTAGACTTCCGTTCATCAATTTCGATTTCAGCGAAACCACAGTCGGGTCCTATTTTGTGAAAGAGCACAATTCCCGTCCCCTCAAATTCAAGGGTTAGCGTACTTCCTTGCTGATTTGCGTAATGCAGCGTTCCATGCCGTGGCACGCCCCCACGATCCCAAAGTGTCCAGCCTGTATCGTAATGGATTCGTGAATCGGTGTCAACGATTTCTTGCTCGCTGGGTCTATACTCGCTCCGGCGATAATCTCGTTTCTCGAAGTCGAGTTTCTTGTCTTGGTTGATTTTCTGTATAACCTCAACTTCTTCAGAACGATATGGTGTCCCGTCTGTGTGGAAAAGATCATGAAACCAAAGTTCTGGTTCTGGATCGTCGGGTTTATTCCACCACGCATACTGGCACTGCATTCTCCCATTTACGAGGCCCCAGCAATAATTTGCAACACCCTCCTCTTTGAAAATCGAATAGTCACTTTCCCAAACACTACCCAGCGGCCTAGCCATTGATTCCGTACATAAAACAGGCCGTCCGAAACGCTTGAAGTCTAATATTTTTTGGAACAACCCATCCTTATCTCCATAAAAATGAAAACTTACAACGTCGGAACAGAGAATCTGTATGTTGGCAACATCCGGCGGTGCGCCCCAAACTCCAGATGTGAGTGGTTGTTTTGGTTTTGCATCGCGTGCCCAAAGAAACGTTTGAACGAGAAGCGGAATCGAAAGGTTTCCCATTCCCGAATTACCCGGCTCATTGTACACATCCCAAACGAGAACGCGATTATCACTTGAGAACGTACCAACCATATCTGTCACATAACACCTGAACGATGGCCATGCGGTTGGGTCTGTTACAGAATCAAGACCCGGTGATGGTGTCCATGCAGGAGCGATCATCCCCGGTATCACATCTCGCTGCGGCCCCAATGCTGGCTGACGTTCTGGTGGATTACCGAATGAACAATCGTCAAACAATACCGGCATAACACTGATACCGTGTGAATCGGCGATTTCGAGAAATCTTTCAAACCGTTTTTTGAATCCAGCCGGATCGTGTTGCCAAACAGCGTACTGTAAAAAGACACGGCAAGCGTTGAAACCAACTTGCGAACCAATTTTAAGTTCGCGGTCAATGTTCACCGGATCAAAAGTTTCTTCTGCCCAGAATTCCGTTGTGTTAGATGCGGAACTTGGAAGAAAGTTGAAGCCAGTAATCCATTTGTGTTGCTTGTACCATGTCCACGTCTCTTCAGGCGACCAGCGTTGGTTCCGCTGTGGAATACCAGCATCAGCTGCTAGCTTTCGATAATCGGCATACGGAATCGTTTTGAACTTGTCGGGGTAAAGAACTGCAACCACGTCACCAGCATAGCGACAAGTCCCGTCGGGATATATGAGTCCTTGCACCGAATTTTCGTTGCGAGTAAACTGCGTTTTTCCAAACATGAGTTCCCAAAAGACCCAACCGATATTTTCTTCGGCCAGAATGGGCATGGCAAACTCGTAGAAGACATCGCCATCACGGTGGACCACTTCGTTGATTATGACAGGTTTACCAAGTTGCTTACCTATTGCTTTGACTTTACGGACATCTTCTCTCAAGTCATTACGGTAGTTATGAAAAGCGAGCACATCGCAAAGGTCTGCATAGTGGTGAATAAAATCGCTGTGCATCACCCCAACACAAAGCGGCTGCGTGGTACCGATTGATTTGGCATACTCAAGAGCGTGGCGTGCAAAAGTAACAATCGCGTCCTTGTCGGCGGGTGTGTTAAACGAAGTGCAGAACGGCTCATTCATTATGTCCCACATTACGATGCGTGGGTCGTCTTTGTGCTTACCGATCACCTCATCCATGAATTGGTGCATAGCCGAACGATGTTCTATGCCAAGTCGGTCTTGGCCGGGACAAGCCATCCAGTCTTTACGCGGATAATTTTTTAGGTCGGGAAACTCTCCAAAACACGAGTCGAACACGACCGGCATCATTCTTATCCGGTGTTTATCACACAGAGCAAGAAATGTCTCGAAATTTTCCAAGTACGTTTTGGGGTCACGTTCGTAGACGGCAATTTGGTGGAAAACTCGAACGGCATTTAGCTTTAGCTTCGCGGCAAATCCAAGCTCGCGATCTATGGTTCCCGAATCGAAATCTGCCCAAATTTGAACATCATTCCGCGCGTACGATGGCACATAATTCGCGCCTCGCATGTTGCCGAAGTCGTCCTGCGCTTTCACGAAAGAAATGGACAGAGCGAACGTCAACAAGTACACACAAACTTTTGACAAGTATCTCATTTTGCCTCCATAAAAAGAAAGCCTTCTTGTTTTCGCAACAGTTCGACACCAACATCAACATACTGGCCTCCAGCGATGTTCTCACATTGGACAGCCAGTACATTTTTACCAACCTTGAGTGACTTGATTGCCACTGGATCAAGTTCGATAGTTTCGTATGCAGCATTAAAACCATCAAGTTTGATTATTTCTACACCGTTCAAAAATACTACTGCATTCTCGTCGAAGTGGGCAATAAGTTCGAGAGCCTGTCCATTTTTCAGTTCATCCTCACTGACTTCAAACGTCCGGCGGAGCCAGATGTTTGGCAATGTCCAATTTGTGGAAGGATGCCGTTCAAACAGCGGGTCACTTGCTCCGAATGGAGCGTTTCCGTCTTTCCAAGCGGAATCGTTGAAGTTGGGGGTCATCCAGTTATCAGCGGGTTTCGTTTCCGTGTACTTCCACGCCTGGGGGACTTTTGCCGACGTTGGCAGTAGTGGAACAACTTTTCTTACCGCCTCTGGTGGTAATTCAATACCAAGTGTCATTTTTCGGAACAGATGATACTCATTATTGTTGTATGGTTTCCCATCGTTGCGGATCAAGTCGTGTTGCCAGACTCGTGGTTTCGGTGTACCCGGCTGACTTCCCCAATGAAAATAAGTTTGTGTACGTCCTTCAACAAGCCCCCAGTTGTAGATGCCGACTCGCTTTTCCTTGAAAAGTGAGAGAAGGGTTTGAGGTGTGTTACCGCCTTGTCGCAGGAGCCATTCAGTACAGACAACCGGTCTCCCCGTATCTTCACACCACGTTATGCACGTCTCAACAGAATCTTTATTGCCATAACCGTGATACGATACTACATCTGAATCGTCGCGGAACATCTCACTCATTTTGTTTCCGCTGAACCCAGCCCATGCACCTATCGTCAGTGGTTGTGAAGGTTTCATTTCTCTCGCCCATACAAAGGTATTACGGACGAAATCAAAATGTGAGTCTCCGGGGCCATTTCCTGGTTCATTGTAAAGGTCCCAAATAATGATCCGCTTGTCGTTTGCAAAAGTTCCGACAATATCTTGCAAGTACGCTTTAAGCTTTGGATGTTGCGATTTATCTGCAAGCATGGCAACGGGTGGGCTGGAGACCCAGCCGCTGTTATGAATGCCGGGAACGGGGTCTTGCTGTGGCCCGACTTTGGCGACGTTACCCGAAAAGTTGCAATCATCGAACAGGATTGGCATGACCGTGATCTTATGTCTTTCTGCCAATTCGAGAAACTTTGTAAAGTTCTTTTTAAGAGCTTCAGGCTCGGCTTCCCAGACAACGTAATTGAGAAAGACGCGAACAGAATTGAGTCCCCACTCGCTCGCCCAACCAAGTTCACGGTCAATAGTCTGTGGATCGAATGTGGTACTTTGCCACATCTCAACATCATTGATGGCTGTGGAGGGGAGAAAATTGCACCCAACAATCCAAGGCTGCGCGTCGTACCACGCCGCCACCTTTTCAGCACTCCACTGGCCGGGAAGAAGTTCTTTCGCGCTGGTCAATGCGGGAAAGAACGAAGCAAAACAGCACAATACAACGAGCGAGAGTCGATACTTTTTCATTGTGAAACTCCTGATTGCAAAGGTGTGAACTCTTAATGTACTCAAGTGTGTTTGCTATACGCACATCGATCTCTATCTGGCACGAACACCCGGCACAGAATTTGGCCGCGTTGTGGCCTGTCCCGACTCGAGTGCGAAATCAAGCGTTTTCTGCCCCCGTTCTATCTCGGTTTCCAAACCTTCACTGTATCGTGCTGGAATAAGAGAGACCGCCTCATCGACTTCTTTGTCGAACATTCCCTTGACCTTTTTGCCGGTTTTCTTGACTGCGGTGAATGAGACGCGACACTTCCCAACAGGGACCGCTTTGGCAGTGTATTCCCCTTTTGTAATCGTGACGCGCACACCAGTTCCCTGTCCACCATTGCCGTTGGGCGTGATTGAGATCAAGCCGTCCTCAATTGGAACGCCATCGACCGTGACTTTACCACGGAGCGTGGTGCTCGCATAGTTCGGGCCAAAGGCACAGCCAGCAGCCACGATGAGAAGAGAGAAATGCAACAACAAGAGAAGTCGTTTCATGGTCGTAAATTAATAGAGGTGAACAGATTCTTCCCCAAAACACGAACTGCTGCGAAAATCTTAAAGCGATGGCGAAGCGGGTTCTATCGGAACAGTCGTATGTTCGGCGACCGTGGAAATATCAGGGTCATACTCGCGACTGCCAGCATTGGAAACAGTTCCATAGGCTCGCCAAGTTGATGGCGCAACAGTTTCACTGACAAACCGAACGGACGCATCTCCAAGACATGCGTTAACACCACCAGCGTGATAACTCCGAGCAAAAGCCCGCTGATCCCAAGGCCAGTTTGGAGCCGCTGGCCCCAAAGGGCCTTTCGGAATGTTCATCGACGTATCGAAGAGAGACGCCATAATACAGTCAGGCTCCTTTGTGTTTGGTGGATAGTAGCTCATAAGGAGCGAGCCAGGCGCATTGTCCCACAGTATGCAACCGCGATAATCATTGTTTTGCCCTGTCCCTTTTATGGTTTCGGTGACTGCTACGGTGTTGCTGGTACCATCAGTGATACTGGCAAATGTCGCTGGCGTTTCAAGACTGAAAAAGTGGAGCCGATGTCGCGGTGCCCATTGTGATTTGAAATAATACTCAGCCGAGTTCCAGTAGGCATATGGTGCGACCATGCCAGCGTAGTTTCCACGAGCGTTTTTGCCCAAGGCTTCGGTTTTTGGAGGTGTGGGGTCACTTGGACACTGATAAGTGGCGAGCGGTGCAGCCCCCGGACGAGTCCAGTCGGCAATGTCTTCGTATAGATGTGCAAAAGTGAGTGGATCATACGCATCGTACAAAGCGGTTTGTTCTAGAAATGGATAGATAGCGAATGTCCAAGGGCGACGAATCCCCCAATTTATTTCACTCTCAATAACACCTGGCGGAAACGACAGGTGTGTGTCGTGGTAATTGTGGAGTGCTGTTCCGATCTGCTTCAGGTGATTGACACACTGCATTCTCCTCGCCGCTTCGCGCGCAGCTTGCACGGCTGGGAGCAAGAGCGCAACCAAGACGCCGATGATAGCGATTACCACCAGCAGTTCAACGAGCGTGAAACCGTGACGGCATAACTTTCGTAAGCCGTACCACATTTTAACAGGCGGAACGTTACAGGCAGTATGCAACATACAGTAAACCGCCCCAACGACACAAACCAAAATCATCAGCACCTTGTCCATTGTTTTCTCCTTGTGAAAAGTGAGCACCGAAACAGAAAACCAATTACCCGACACCAACACAACGGCTGTCATCATACCTTGACGCCCGCCCGCTGTCAATGTAAAATTGCGCAAAGTTGTCTGTCTCTTTGCGCAAACGACATGAGTGGAGTTCGCATGAAAAGTCCTGTTACCCGCTCAGATATTCCGCGTGTTGCTCTGCTTCTTGAAACGTCGCGTGAAGTAGGACGTGGCTTGCTTCGTGGCATTGACCATTATATCCGACGACACGGTCCATGGGCCGTTCACGTTTGGCCTGGCGACCTGCTTCAGCACCTTCCCGACATGAAAGTGTGGGGCGGAACGGGGATAATTGGACGCGTCATGTATCCCGAAGTCGAGCACGCAGTTCTGAAGAGTGGTCTACCATTCGTTGCGGTGGATTTGTTCGAAGAACAGAAGGGTAAACAAGGCCCTTTTCACAATGCGTCGGAGGTCTATGTTGATACAGTACAGGTTGGTCGGATGGGTGCGGAACATTTGCTTGAATACGGTTTCGTTCATTTCGCGTTTGTCGGCGAAGTAAACAATGTCAGTTGGTCCCGCTTTAGAGAAATAGGTTTTCGAGACAGAATCTTGGCGGAGCGAAAAGATGTCTCGTGTTATCCCACACCTCCCAAATCGTCTCGAAATTGGGGAAGAGAACTGCATCGACTTGGTAACTGGCTTGAGGCTCTTCCGAAACCGGTCGGTGTGATGGCAGCAATGGACATTCGCGGGCGGCAGGTAATTGAAGCCTGTTTCCATTCTGGACTGGCTGTGCCAGACGAGGTTGCCGTGCTCGGATGTGATAACGATCAACTCATTTGTTCTTTGTCCGACCCGCCAATGTCAAGTATTGCGCTCGGTGTTGAGGAAGGCGGATTTCAGGCCGCTGCGATTTTGGACAAACTAATGCGGTGGTGCAGCGAAAACCCAAATCGGACATTGCGAAAGTCACCTGTGTATCGACTTCCAATCGCCCCACTTCATGTCGTTCGACGCCGTTCTACGCACTTTCGCGCAGTGACAGATTCACTTGTCGCTGATGCACTCGAATTTATCGAAATACATGGGAACAGTCCGGTCACGGTGACACAAGTGGCAGATCGCTTGGACATTTCTCGCCGGACGCTAGAAATGCGATTCAAGACTGTCCTCGGTCATTCCGTACTTGAAGAGATAAATCGTGTTCGTTTGGCGAATATCCGTTCATTTCTCTCCGAAACAACAATGCCGATCAGAGAAATTGCCGAGATATGCGGTTTTGTCTCCGAATCGTATCTCTATCGTTTCTTTCTCCGAGAAACAGGACAAACAATGAATCAGTTTCGCAAGAAGAAACATTGATTGTGGAGTAGCCCCGAACGGGGCGGATTATAGGCTTCGCCCGCCGTCTGGCCACTACCATTTTGGTCGGGGAAATTTAAACCGTCTTGAGTATATCAGTCCGTGCCTTTTCATTTTTTGATGGTAAATTGCCATTGAGGTATCAAGTGAGAGAGTGTACAATTCTAGTATAGGTGGCTGCGTAGCTTCTTCATTTTTCATTCTCACTTTGACAAAACCATGAAAACCGTGTTGCTCAATCTAGGTCAGCGTTCATACGACATTTGCATTGCGGCGGAGAGTCTTGGTGCGGTGGCGGAGGCGGTTGGTGGTTGTCACTCGCGGTGCTTCGTTTTGACGGAGACAAATGTTGCGGCGTGCGGTTATCCGCAGCGAGTCGTGAACTCGCTCGAAGCAGCGGGACGAGAGGTTGTGCTCCTTACGGTTCCGGCGGGTGAGGAGTCGAAGTCGATTGCTGTTGCGACCGAGATTTGGGAGTCGCTTTTGATACACCACGCGGACCGCAAGTCGATCTTGATCGCCGTCGGTGGTGGCGTCGTCGGCGATCTGGGCGGGTTTGTCGCCGCAACGTTCGCACGCGGAATCGACTTCTTTCAAGTCCCAACGACTCTGCTTGCCCAAGTCGATAGCTCGGTCGGCGGAAAAGTTGCGATCAACCTCGCGCAGAGCAAGAACAGCGTCGGCGCGTTCTATCAGCCGTGCGGCGTTGCGATTGATCCGCAAGTTCTTCACACACTTTCAGAGAACGACTTTGCAAGCGGAGTCGGCGAAGTTGCCAAGTACGCTCTTGCACTCGACGCATCACTCTACCGTTTTCTAAACGAAAACGCCACCGCGTTTCTCGCCCGTGACTCCGAAACGCTCGAAGAAGTAATCGCACGGTGCTGCCAAATCAAGGCGGAAATCGTAATGCAAGACGAACGCGAAACCGGAAGTCGCCGCGTTCTCCTCAACTACGGACACACGTTTGCCCACGCCTTTGAAGTGCTTTCGCACTACAAAATCGCGCACGGTCACGCCGTATCTATCGGGATGGCGTGCGCCGTTCGCTTGGCAGAACGACTCGGAATTGTCGATGCCGACATGGTGCGAACTCACGACGATTTTCTAAAATGTCTCGCACTCCCGCGACACGTTCCGCAAACAATGTCGCAAGTGATGTCGCCTGAAGCGGTCGTCGATGCGATGCGTCACGACAAGAAGACCGAGCACGACCGGTTGCGACTCGTCGTGCCAACCGAGATCGGCGCGTGCCGTCTCGTCGAAGATGTTGATTCTGAAACTATTCGCAGTATCTTATGAAACCGAAAGCAGCTCATTCACCGCGCACCTACTACGGGCAACAAACAAAACTCGCCATCGAAAACTTTCCGATTTCTGGCGAGACGATTCCGCGTGAACTGATTCACTCGCTTGGGCTGGTGAAGTGGGCGGCGGCGATGGCCAATTACGAACTTGGTCGCTTTCGACGCGGCGTTGCACGTCCGCTCACCGACGAGCAAGTCGCCGCACTATTGACGGCGGCACGCGATGTCGCCGAGGGCGATCTCGACGATCAATTTCCCGTCGATCTCTTCCAGACCGGCAGCGGAACGTCGTCGAATATGAACGCCAACGAAGTAATCGCGTCGCGTGCAAACGAACTTCAGCCGAGCGACACGCCGATTCATCCCAACGATCATGTTAACTGCGGCCAGAGTACGAACGACATTTTTCCTACGGCTATTCACGTTGCGACGGCGGTTGCGATCCAGCATCAACTCGTTCCGGTTCTCACCCGCGCGAGCAAAACGCTTCAGCGCAAGGCGACGGACTGGTGCAACGTCATAAAGATCGGACGCACGCATTTGACGGACGCGACCCCAATGACACTTGGTCAAGAGGTGAGTGGTTGGGCACGCCAGTTTGAGCTTGCCGCGATACGCGCGGCGGAAGCGGTGTGGTCGCTGCTTGAACTTCCCGTCGGCGGCACGGCGGTCGGCACGGGGATCAACACGCATCGTGACTTCGCGTCGCGTGTCTGTCACGTTTTAGCTTCCGAGACTGGCATTCCGTTTGTCGAAGCAACGAATCACTTCGAGGCAAATTCACAGCGCGACTCGCTAGTTGCGTGTCACGCGACGCTCAAAGTTGTGGCGACTTCGCTCTTCAGCGTCGCCAACAACATTCGGCTGCTCTCATCAGGGCCGCGGTGCGGATTCTACGAAATCTCGCTCAGCGAGCTTCAAGCGGGAAGCTCGATTATGCCGGGGAAAGTAAATCCGGTGTTGTGTGAGAGTGCGATGCAAGTCGCTGCGTGCGTAATCGGAAACGATCAGACAATAACTCTATGTGGCGCGAGCGGCGGACAGTTTCAGCTCAACATTATGATGCCGCTGATGGCGAGTACCATTTTGGAGAGTGTGCGTCTGCTAACGTCAATGGTTAACCTCTTCGACGAACGTTGCCTCGCAACGATGGAGGCGAACGAAGAAGTCTGTCGTGCAGCGGTCGAGCGAAGTCTTTCGCTGGCGACGCCGCTCAACGCGGTGATCGGTTACGAAGCGGCGGCGGCACTGGTCAAGGAAGCGTTCAAGACGGGCAAGACAATCCGCGAACTGGCCCACGAAAAACAGATTCTCCCGCCCGATGAGCTTGATCGTATTCTCGACCCACATCGCATGACGACGCCCGACGCGGTTTGATTTGGAACACTGGGTTAGCCCCGAATGCTGTTGCAGTTCAAACAGTGTTGTGGCACATCGACAAAAAAAGCCTGCCCATCGGTTAAGACAGGCAGGCTTTTGATTACAAAAGGCGTGGTGCTTGCAAGTGGTACGACAAGAAATCAGCTCCACGATTTCTTACCCAACATTGCTGTTGAGATAAAATCCTTAGAAAGGAGGTGATCCAGCCGCAGGTTCCCCTACGGCTACCTTGTTACGACTTAGTCCCAATCACAGAGTTCATCTTCGGCACTTAGCTCCTTACGGTTGCTTCGGCGACTTCGGATGCCCCCCACTTTCGTGGCTTGACGGGCGGTGTGTACAAGGCTCAGGAACACATTCACCGCGGTATGCTGACCCGCGATTACTAGCGATTCCGACTTCATGGAGTCGAATTGCAGACTCCAATCCG
>JBOFSQ010000004.1:0-11815 GCA_051651625.1 Thermoguttaceae bacterium
ATCGTCCATAACGCGTTGCCGCAACTCCATACCATAAACCTGCATCGCAATTCCCTCCGTAGACGCAAACCAAATGTCAAGAACGGAAGTATACACAAATTCTCGACACTTTGGTATAGTAAATTGTAAACCGCTCTATTCGGTTAGTTCAGTCAATGAAAGAGTTTTTGTCCTTGCAAACAAGCGATGGATAGAGGTGATGAACTCGGCAAGCGTTGACGAAGATGTCCCTATTCCAACAATAGAAAAAGAATCCAATGCAGAATAACTCTCCTCATCGCCACGACAACGACAGTTCTTTCCACCGTTACCGCGACGGTGCCGTGGGTGTCACGGCGACGACGCTGGTACTTCGTCTTCGGGACGGCAACGGTATTGCGTGGGAGACTTTTGACAAGCTCTATGTTCCGCTCATTCGTCTCTGGTGTCGCTGGGAGAACAAGCGTCTCGCCGAACCGTTAACGCGAGACGAACGCAAAGACATCACGTCGGCTGTTGTCGAAAAGGTACTCAAGGCGTTGCGAAAAAAAGACGCCGCACCGGAAATCCGGTCGTTTCGCGGTTGGCTGCGAACGATCACGAAGCACTGCATCATTGACCAACTCAAAAAGCGCAACAAAGACAAGGTTACTGGGCGTGTAATGAGTGATAGCGGTTTCATTGCGAAGCAGGCAGACCGTCAGGAAGAGCCGCTCGACTTCGACGACGAACCGTCGGAGGAGTCGGAGAAAATTCTGCTTTTTCGCAACATACTCAAGCAGACCAAATCTGCGGATTCGGAGATTCTTCGTCTTCTACTGGTCGTTGGCAAGACATCCAACGAAGTCGCCGCGACGATGCACATGACAGCGGCGAACGTCAGAAAAATCAAGCAACGAGAGTTAAAACGCATCCGCGACGAATACACCGCCCTCGGTCTCGACGGCGAACTGCCAAACTCGCTGCTTCCGCAACTTGACACGCAAACGCTCGCCGAACGAACAACGTGAAGTGTACGCGGACGTTTTCGCTGTCCGTCAATACGGCGGAATACCGCCTCCTTTCCGGCTACTATTTTCGTGCCACGATGAAATCGTAAATCGCAATCAATCCTTCGGCAGAACGTTCAACAGTAAAAAGCTGCGCGACTCGTTCTTGTGCCGCGTGACGCTGGTTATCGCGGTGTGATGTGTCGGTAAGAAGTAGGCACATTTCTGCGGCAATTTCGGAATCGGTTACGATTGGTGGTAACGTCTCGCCGAAAATCTCTCGCGTACCGCCAACGTCACGAGCAACAACCGCTACGCCACTCAACGCCGATTCCAACAAGACACGCCCAAACGGTTCTTCGTGCGCAGTGTGAACAAGCAACGTGAGTTCGGGAAGAATCACAGCAACGTCGTTGCGATGACCGAGAAAGTGAATTGGTCGAGTCGCAGCGTCGCGCCGAAGCGTCGTTTCAAGTGCGACCGATTCTTCTTTGCCCGACCACCGTTCGCCAACGATGAGCCAGTGCAAACGTGACTGCAACGATGGTTCGCGCGCGACAACCGAATCCCAAATATCAGGAATCGCCGCAACTCCTTTGCGAAGCGAAATCTGTCCCACCGTCGCAACGAGAATCGCGTCGTCAGCGAGACCAAGTTCTCGGTGAAGAAATCGTGTCGGCGAACGTTCGCTCCACTGCGCAACATCGATCCCGTTGTAGATCACGCGCGTCTTGTCGGCGTGCAATCCTTGCGCGATGTGAAAACGTCGCACAGCATCCGAGACCGCAATGATCGCGTCGTGCGTATTGAGATCGCGAACGACGGCACTGGAGAGTCGAACGATGTCGCGGATGTGCGTCACCGCAGCTAGTCCGAGCGACTTCGCTACCACACCCGCGACACGTCCCATCGCCAAAGAATTCGAGTGAACAATCGTCGTCTCACTCGCAACACGACGCAGAAACGTTTCGAGCAGTTCACGTTTCAACGCCAACGAAATTGCACCAGCGGGGTAGGGGAGTGGTAACGTTTCAACGCCGTCGTGCTGCAACGTCAGGCTCAACTCACTCTCCGGCGGCGCGGCAACGACAACTTCAAATCCACGTTGCCGCAACGTCGGTAACACCGCACGCAGCGAGTTTTCACCGCCACTGACTGAACCGTATTCACACAGAAACAAGAGTCGCATCAGCGAATCGACGGGATGAGTGTTGTGCTGTCAACCACATCAAACATCGGGCGGCTCATGTTGCACTGCCGCGACATCGCACCGCGACCGAGCGTCCAGACAAGATCGATCCCGACTCCCCAACTTTCTTTCGCTTGTCCACCAATGCCGCGCCCTTCTTTCGGGATGTACATCAAGACTTGCGAATTGATATAAAAACGGTCGCTGATCGGAATCTCATATTTAGCCCCAAAGATGCCGCCGCCAAGATTTGTCGTCCCACCGCTCAACGTACCAATGCCGCCACACACCATATTCTTGCGGATGAAAAGTGTGTAGTAGTCGAGCGGTTTGAACTCAATTTCTGGTGCTTCAGGTGCAAACGGAAGCATCACGTTGTTCCCGCTCGACATCGCTTTCGCACCAAGAAAACCAAACTCGTATTGACCGAGCGTTCGCACAGAAAGTTCCATCCGTAGTTGTTCCATACGAATGTGACTGTAGAAATCTTCCTGCATCCAGTCGTAGACAATACCAGCTTGAAAACGCGAGAAGTGATTGCGGAGAAAAACGCCAGCCGTAATCGCGTGCTGGTTGCGGCTGCCACTGCCAAACGCCGTTCCGGTGAGGTTTGTCTGCGTAGCACGATACCCAACTTGGCCCGAAATGAACTGCTGCGGCGTAATCGGCATCGACCAGTTAAACCCTTCCGCAAACCCGAAATTGCTGTTTTGGCCGAAGTCGATTGCACCTTGAAATCCGGTAACGCCTACATTAATCGACAGGTTTCCGAGACGCGAAAAACCCATATCCCAAATCGACCCTTCTGGCCCACACGACATTTCACACGGCATGAATCCATCACACCAACCGTCAGCGATGATTTCGTCTTCGCACAACTCCGACGGATAATACGAAGCAACGTTTTCCCACTGGGCGTTCTCTGTTTCGTCCGCAACGTCGTTCACAATGCTGCTGCCAGCAGGTAACCACTTGCTCGTTGGACTCTCGGCCTCGACCGGCAACGTTGTTGTACGCCCCGACTGCGGCGGTGCGAGGTGTGGAACTTTCTCCGGCACTACCGTCTCACGCACGATGCGCGGCGTCGTCACTGGCCGCGCTGGCGTATCTGGTGAGAAGTCACGCGGCGGACGAGTCAAACCAGAACCGGTTGGCTCAAGCCGTTCGTCGAGAGCAGGGTCGGGTGCTCCAGCGGCAAGCAAAATCGGCCCGCGCCCAACTTGCGGCGACGGAATCGCTCGCGGTCGCGCCGGACGCTGCGTTTCAACGTTACCAACGATTACTTCGCTCGACAGCCCCGAAACTGGTGTACCCGCAACCGCCGTCCACTCGCCACCAGACGCGAAGACGCCCGCTGCACACGTCACGACACCGCAACACCCAAACACTCGCAAACTCTTTGGCAACATCGCAAATCCCTCCGCAAAACGTACCCAAACTCTTGACGCCAAAGCGGCGTCCAGCCGGTTATCGGCCCCGCGTAACCGTTACACAAGCTATAACCGGAAAATTCACGCAATTCTCACCAACTTCCAGTGTGGACGAAATAACGCGAACGCCTTCTCGCACCTCGCAATGTTTCCCAATTTCTCCGTCTTCCCTCTCCCCAGATTTTAAGAAGGTAGTGGTAATATTCTGGTAGGAAACGTTGTTGAAAACGAACGGTTAATAAGCGTTTGAGACCGAAGAACGCAGCACGAACGCCAATGTCAAGAAGTGTGGAAAACGTGTCAGCAGATTGACGTTCACAAGTAGACAAACGGTGAACAATACGCTGTCAGTGTCGATGAACCACAGTTTTGCGAACACCGAGAGCGGTCACAAAACACCAAACCAGCAAACAACCAACAGGTTTTCCCAGTCGCCGCCGCTTGCGCGTTCAGACAATTTCGCGTATTCTCGTTTTGAGGGCGGCGCGGATTTGGTCGGCGCAGAGTTGGTAATCGGCGAGAGTGCCGCCGAACGGGTCGGCTACATCGCCGCCATCAGGGCGGAGAACGGCGACGCGAGAATCGGCGTCGGGCCATTGCGACAGGATTGCGTCGCGGTGCTGGCGCGTCAAAACGAAGATGAAGTCGGCGAAACGGACGTGCTGTTCGGTGAGTCGTTGTGAACGGTGTTGGGCGAGCGAGAGTCCAGCATCGGCGACAACGGTTTGGGCGTGGAAACTTGCTGGCTGCTGTGCCCCAGCCGCGATCCCCGCCGATAGCACGACGTAACCTCGGTTTTCCAAATCGTCTGGCGAACATTGGAGCCGTTCCGCAAGAAGTGACTCGCACAACACCTCCGCCATCGGACTGCGACAAGTGTTTCCCGTACACACGAAGAGTACGAGCGTTGCGGTGAGTCGTTCGAGTGTTTGTTGCGTGATCGTTCCTTCACGCAGCACGACGAAACTGTTTCCCGTGACCTTCACGACCGTCGATGCGAGTGCATTGGTGTTCACGTCGGGATCGGCGACGATGGTAACGTCGTCACCGACGATGGTTGCGATCTCGTGCAACGATGTTGCTGGAGGATCGCCGGTACGGTTGACGCTTGTGAGAACTATCGGTTCGCCGAGTTCGTGCAAGATGCGGTGTGCGATAGGGTGAGCAGGGGAGCGGAAACCGACGAAGCCGTCTTGCTCTACGACGCTGCGGACCGCAGCGGGCAAATGTGAAATCGCGCCATCTGGCGGCGTTTCCAGCACGAGCGTAATCGGTCCGGGTAGAGAACGTCGCGCGAGACGCCGACCAAGTCCGACCAAATCTGGGATGAACTCGTCGAGTTCTTCGAGACTGCCGATGGCGAGTGTGAGAGGATGTCTGCTGCTGCGTCCTTTGATTTCCAAAACTTTTGCGACGCCGCGTTCGCTGCTTGCTCGCGCAGCGAGTCCGTAGATCGTTTCCGTTGGGAGTACGACAACTTTGTCGTCGCGCAAGTCGGCGACAGCTTTTGCGATGGCTTGTGCGGTGTTGGCATCGAGAGTTTCACGTTCGATTGTTCACCTCTCTTTCGATGTGTCCATCTTTGAGCCAGACGACGCGGCGTGCGCGTGCGCCGACTTCGTTTTCGTGTGTGACGAGGATGATTGTACGTCCTTCGCTGTGGAGCCGGTCGAAGAGTGACAGTATTTCTTCGGTGGTTTTGGAGTCGAGATTTCCTGTCGGTTCGTCGGCAAGAATGAAGAACGGGTCGTTGACGAGACTCCGCGCTATGGCGACACGCTGTTGTTGTCCACCGGAGAGTTGTGTGGGTCGGTGTCCGAGTCGGTCTTCGAGGCCGACGAGACACGCTAGTTCGCGGCACCGCTCGCGTGCAGCCTTCGTTACATGTGACTGGTAAAAGAGCGGCACTTCGATGTTTTCAATCACCGAAAGTTGCTGGATGAGATTGTACGACTGGAAAACAAACCCGATTTTTCCACCGCGAATTGTCGAGAGGGCGTCGTCATCGAGTGCGGTGACTTCGTGTTCGCCGAGAAAAATCTTTCCCGACGTTGGTCGGTCAAGACATCCGAGCAAGTTCAGGAGCGTGCTTTTTCCTGACCCCGACGCTCCCATCAAGGCGAGATAATCGCCTTGGGGAACGTCCAAGTTTATGCCGCGAAGTGCCCGCACCGTCTCGCCTTTGAGCGGGTACTCTTTGACGACGTCTTCGAACTTTGCGGCTAGTGTGTTCAAGGTTTTCCCCAACATCTCTTTGTTGAAAAGTTTTTGGATGGAGGTGGGGTATCAGTCAATTTTCCGGTACCGTTCGCGCCTTGTTCCGTCATTCCCGCCTACTCGGCGGGAATCTAGTACAATGTTACCGAATTAACATTCGACACTGTTTACAGTTGCCGCGCATACCAGCCCGAAACGTAGCGTAGCGTAGTGAGGGGAGTGAAGACTCTGCGTTCGTCAACGTCGTCACTTCCCTCACTCCGCTACGCTACGTTTCGGGCTGTTGTACGAAGCGTATTTTGCGAAATGGTGTACTAGGCCCCCGCCGAATACGCGGGCGTGACGAACGCGGGAAGCGGCCATGAGCGGTTAACGAAAACCGACAGGTACGCGGCAACGTGTCGCTTGTTACCCCCCTGTCCGGAAAACGCAGAGCGGAGACGGATTATAGTGGGCACAAAACACCACGCAAGCCACCCCGATTGCACGCGGCCAGTTAAGATCTTTGTCGTCCTACACATGTTTGTTGCTCATTTCGGGAAGAGCTAACGAGAAACCCAAGTTATGCGCAAAGTGGGTGCATTGCGCATAACAAGAAGGTTTTGGATTGCGTGTAGTGCGTTGTGTCGTTGTCGTCGGTATCAAGAGAAATTCTGCCATCCTTACATCCATCATTGGCTCGTGCCAGTGTCAACCCGAAACAAACGCAGAACCAAACTTCCCGCTTTACCAAAAACTCCTATTGCACCAACCACCACGGTGCCACATTCTACCAAGCCGCCCCTGTCTGCCCAAAATGTCAGCCAGACATGTGTAGAATGACAAGCCGCTTGGGGAGGGGGGGGGGGGGTTGCAAGATTCGTTGCGGTCTGTAGACTCCCGCTAGGGATGGTGTGTAGCGTTTGTTTTTCAGTTCTGTTTGTGAAAGGGTACTGTTATGACGTTCAAAGTTTTCTCAAGGTGTTTGTATTTCTGTTCCACAATCGTAACGCTGGTGTGTCTTCCACCGTTGGTTGGTTATGCACAGACAATCCATCTGTCAGTGGACAAGTATTATCCCTACTACAGAACCTGTACTACTTGCTGTCCTGTTGGCACGCAATTTACATTTGGCACAATCAGCGAGTGGCAATCAGGTAATTGCAATGGACTCCAGTACGAAGTTGTCCGTCCCAATAATACCCTAATTGCATCGGGCACAGTTACGCAGTCCTATCAAAGTATCAGCGGGAATTTGGGATTGGGGGCCATCTATCGTATGCAAACCAGAGGAAATTATATGGGATTTCGCCATATAGGCCCATGGGCTTGTATTCCGATCTGGGTCACACAAAGTCACTCGGCTGGGTGCTGGGAAATCCATCCGGTTGTAATGCAACAAGATCATATTTTGATCAATACCTATGAAAATACGGGAACCCAAATGGCGGTGAACTACATCTTCACCACACGGTCGGCTCTTTCAATGCCAGCGAGATCAACTATCACCGTAAAAAAAGCGAACAACACACCTCTCACTGGTATTGATGTATATCTTCTCACGGAGGACATGCAATACCGCTGGAACACTGAACTCCGTGCAACCGATTCAACTGGTAAAGTCCAATATACCATTCCTAATCGTGTTCGAAGATGGGACAATGCAGTTGTTTGTATTCCGACTGAAGTGGATACAGCGTGCTACCTAAAAGATGTCAACGGTTATATCGGTGTGAATTATGGCGGGTTCTGGCATACTCAACCAATGCCTTACGAAAAACACAAAGGTTTTACGACGACAATTACGCTGCCTACAGAGTCGATAGCGACTATTAAACGACTGGGTGTTGTCAAGCCCGGGCAGGCTGTTTACGTCGCAAATGCATCTGCAACGAGCATCATGAGTTCTGTCCCATCTAGTACGGACTCAACCGGCAAAGTCTCATTCTCCATTCCGAGCGGAACACCGTTCAGATATCTCGTGACTGATACGGACGGAACGCAAACGTTGTCGAATATTCTTACGGCACCTGCAAACGCGACACTATCAATGTTTGCCAACAACACCCCGACACTAATTTCTCCTGCAAGCAATGCGACCTGCAATGTTTCCACGGTGATGAATTTTTCGTGGAACGCCGTTCCTAATGCGGTGAAATATGCTTGGTTTTACAGGCATAGTTCCGCTGCAAGTTTTGAGGGCTACTTGACCACCGGAACCACGTTTAATGGTATTCAATTCGGTGGTCCTGGCACATGGTATTGGGTTGTTCAAGCGTTCGATTCTAGTGGCAGCGTGATTGCGCAAAGTGCCATGCGTTCATTTACCCTTACCGCTAGTGCGCCAAGTGCGGTGGCACCGATTGTGGGCGGGTTAGGGATTTCCGAAATGAGCAATATCGTTGACGAAAACAGATCGTCGAGTGTGGTTAGAAATGCTGACGCTACAGGAGTGATTCTATCAAATAAATCTGTTAAAAAAGCCAAAAGTAACATTATGGTTGCTTCCGAAGAGCTTGCTGAACAAATCGCCTTGATGGAAGATGCTGCCAACAAACGAGAGGAAAAAATCTTGTCGAAGGCACAGTTCATACAGGGAAATGGATATGAGCAAATGCCCATCATTGGAACTGACAAGGGACTTGTTCCGGTTCATACGGAAGAGGTTCCTGACGGTTTTATAGAAGGAATGACGCTCGATATTGAAACAAAACTTATCGAAGCTAATGATAGCGCAAGCGCATTAAACTATCCGAAATCTGCCTATCAATCTAACAAGACCGAAACGAAATTCCCCTATGACGAAGAATGGTATAGCGGCGATGAAATGTTCAATTGGTATGATCAATGGTTTGACAAAAACATTGAAGAATGATACAAATGATAAAGACCGCTATAACGGGTCATGTGTCAGACTTTTGACCAAGGCCCGTTTGTCTTATTTTCCATGAGTCACATCACCGTTTTTGTGCCAAATGTTACCGTCGCTTCATTGCCGTCACCTGTTTTGAATTTGGCGAGTCGTAGACTATCGTATGCAAACTGACGTAATGTTGACTGATTTGAAAATGCGTTCCAAATCGACTCATCATTAGCGACCCGGATGAATTGACGCAAGAAATCTGTTTGACTCTGCCTCGTGTCCGAATCGCTTTTGCCGTTGTAAGAATTGACAACGGCATTAACGATATTTCCCGCTGTGTCTATCGTCACCGAGTAATCAAGACGGCCGTTTTGGGCCGCGGTTTTCAGGTGTGTTCTTGTTAAAAATGATGTCGAATACTTTTCGAGAGTTTCTTCGTCTGATCTGCCATTTTCAATGATTACGCCATTCTTGAAAGCAAAACCATATTCGTAACGTTCAGGAAGTTTGCTTTGTCCACTCCTTGCGACTAAATCTGAAACGACATCATGAAGCATGGCTTCTTCGTTCAAAAGTTTTTCGGCAAGAGCTTTATCGCTTTTGCACACAATTGCAGACTGACCGGCTGTATCATCGCTAGCCAGTTCACGCATTTCAAAATCGCTCAAGGAGACCCCATATTCTCTTTGCAATAAATCGTCGATAAGCAACTTCCGGGCATTTGCATCAAACGATGTCATTCCTTGATCGGCAAATGCTCGCTGTGCATGGGCGAACAGCAAATCTTTTCCCAGTGATTTATCTCCATTTAACAAATTCTCGATTTTTTCCCGTTTGTCACCAGACACTCCTTCTCCTACAGAGATTTTGCCGTCTTGGTTGACTTTGAAGCGCAACGTTTCGCCCTTACCTAAAACGACATGATTCGATTGTAAAATGCCGGAAATTTTACTGTCGATACCTTCCGCTGTTGCTCTGATTTTTTCGCGTACTAACTCGACATTATACTTGGCAAAAAGACTCACACCCATTGGATCGTTATGATCAATTCCCAGTGCCCACGAATAAGGAGAGTGGTGTTTTGATGAAGCGAGCAAAGTTTCCAAAGACCGTAGTTCACCCAATTTCGGTGCTTGCCAAGAATCAATGTCGATGTGCGTTTTTGACTGAAATAACCGTGCATTTTCGGTTTTTTCATATTCCACGAATGCCTCGTCGGAAATAGTTATGGTGTCACCTAAACGTGAAAACGTATCTGTGGATTTATCATCGCATTTCTTCGGGGAGGCATTGCCGTTTGCTGCCGTTTGGCACGAAGAATAAACAGCATTGCTGTAGACAACGGATGGAAAAGTACTCATGAGAAGCTAGATGTTGAGTTGTAGGAAGGTCGTCTAAAAGTTGGCAATAACCGAATAAGCTGTGAGTCCGGTTACTCTCGTATCGAATCGGTCTCAAAAAGTGTTCGCTTAACTTTTTGTAGAAACGTGGTAACACATTAACTAGACGACCCAAAGTGAGTAGATTTAATGTTTTACCCATTTTGCTGTTTGTAGACCCAAAAATAAACGGCTGAATAGTCGCGGTCAAAATCAAAGATTTTCGCCAGACGTTTTGCGAGAGCGTCTTCGTTTTGAAATTGCAACATTTCACTGACGAGTTGTTCTTGGCGTTCGGTTGGCATAGCGTCCCAACACTTTGGTAATCCGCGCCACTGTTGAGTTTCCCTTTAGTTTTGGCTCGCCGCACGGTGTTTGTGTACTCACAAACACCGTGCGAATTGGCAACCAATCGTAGCTCGTGCGCGACATACGTCGCGTGTGCGGGATATGTAAATCCCGCACCTACCTTGCGTGAACAGATTCCGTCTACTCTTTGTCGAAGTTGGAATCGAACGCGAATTCGCTGACGGCGAATTCGTACTTCCGCAGAAACTCGCGTGATTCTTTGGCACCGTGGAGACGGTCCATGCCGGAATCTTCCCACTCGACCGAGAGCGGGCCGGTGTACCCGATGAAGTTGAGAGCGCGGACGATTTCTTCAAAGTTAACACTGCCGTGTCCGAGCGAACGGAAGTTCCAGCCGCGACGGTAGTCACCGAACGTCAAGTGCGAACCGAGTGCGCCGGTCTCGCCGTCGAGGCGGACAATCGTATCTTTCATGTGGGTGTGATAGATTCGGTCTTTGAACCGCAAGATAAATCTCGCAGGGTCAACGCCTTGCCAGATGAGGTGACTGGGATCGAAGTTGAAACCGAACTCTTCGCGCCACTTGATCGCATCGAGAGCCTTTTCGGCGGAGTAGAGGTCGAATGCGATTTCGGTCGGATGGACTTCGAGAGCAAACTTGACACCGCACTCTGCGAATACGTCGAGAATCGGATTCCAGCGTTCGGCGAACAGTTTGAAGCCGTCTTCGATCATTGAATCTGGGGTCGGTGGCCAAGTGTAGAGGTATTGCCAAATCGACGAACCGGTGAAACCGTTTACAACTTTGATCCCCATTTTTTGTGCGACGCGGGCGGAGTTTTTCATGTCTTCGGCTGCACGTTGCCAGACACCTTCGGGGTTGCCATCGCCCCAAATGTAACTCGGCACGATCACTTTGTGGCGTGGGTCAATCGGGTCGAGCACGCACTGGCCGACGCAGTGGTTGCTGATCGCCCAGCATCCGAGGCCGTGTTGTTTCAGCGTCTCTTGAATCTTGGCGATGTAGTCGCCTTCTTTCATCGCGCGGTCGAGCATGATGTGCGCACCACACATTAGCTCAAGTCCGTCGTACCCAAATCCTTTCATTGTCTTTGCGACTTCTTCGAGTTTGAGGTCACCCCACTGCCCAGTGAACATCGTAATTGGTCGTCCCATCGTCTCATCTCCTATCTGAAAAGTTGTGAATGCGGACGGCGGCGGCGAACTGTGCCACACCGTACCAACGAGCGAGGCCCCATTCTAGCAAGAGTTTTCGCTTGAGGTAGGGGCGGGATTGATGCGGTATACTCAAGACGGTTTGAATTTCCCGTACCAAAACGGTAGCGGCCCATCGAGGCCGCGGTCTTGTGGGGGGCGAAGCCTACAAATCTACCCGTAACGGGTATAGTTCCGGTTCGGCATAGCCGAACCCTCCAAACGCCTGCGGCGTATGATACTGGAGGGTTCGGCTATGCCGAACC
>JBOFSQ010000005.1:0-28487 GCA_051651625.1 Thermoguttaceae bacterium
GCTACAGCCTCTTGTGGCATTGCACCGGAATTTGCACCTATGGCCTCTTCACGCTCCGCGCGCAATGCCGACGAAACGCTAGAAAAACCGGCATATTCGCAGTTTCCGAGACGGTGTGTTGCAAGCCCCGTTGGGGCAAACATACAATTTGCGACTGCAAGCAAACATTACTGCACCCACAGCGGTCGGGGTTCCTATTACTTCACTCGCGCATCTTCCCCACACGTCTCACTTCCCTCACTACGCAAACTTTTTACGCTTTGCCTACTCCGGCGGGCGGTTGCCAGATATTTCTTGCTTTCCCGCAAAACACCCCTTGCCAAATAGACATAATAGACGAAAATAACAACTAGTCAGTGGACAGGTGCTCTGATGAGCGACGCGGAGTTTCTCGACCCAATGGTTGGGACGAAAACTTTCAAGAAACTAACTTGACTCGCACGCCGACTCGCAGCAAACACCATCTTTCACAAAAAGGAGGTTCCCATGACAAAGCGTAACAGAAGCCGTGGCTTTACTCTGGTCGAACTGCTGGTGGTCATCGCGATCATCGGTATGCTGGCGGGCTTGATGCTACCCGCTGTGCAACAGGCCCGCGAAGCGGGCCGCCGTGCTGAATGCACCAACAACCAACGAAACGTCGCACTGGCGTGCATCAACTACGAAGGGGCGAGACAAGCGTTCCCGGGATTTAGGCAGAAGGCCAGTGACATCCGCGATGCAAGCTGGTATGTCACCATCTTCCCCTACATCGAACAGACGAACCTGTACGATGTGCTTATCGCTAGGTGTGCAGCGAATGCCGCCAACCCAAATTACGGTTTGGGGAATGCTGTTAGTGACACCGCAGACGGCAAAGGAAATTACACAAATCATGCGATAGCGGTCTTCAAGTGTTCTAGTGCTGGTGACCGTGACAATGAGCGTGTTCACTCTGTTGCAAACTGCGGACCGACGAATGTTATTGCGTCAGGTAAGACGTGGATGAGTGGTAGTACCCAATGGACTGGTAATGCGGCGGCGTTGGACGCGTACGGTAATGTTGTGCCAGTAACGGCAACAAATGATGCTGCAACACCTGTAACTGCACAATTTGAGCCAGCAGGCGGTGGTGGCGTCTTCTTCAACAAGGCTGGTCAGGTGACACCAAATACGTCCACCTCGGTGAGCCTTGAATATATCACAAGCAAAAATGGTACATCGAATACACTATTGGTTTCGGAAAATCTCCAAGCTGGAAACTGGTACAGTAACACTGAAGATTATGCAGGGTTTTGCTTCCCCGATATTTGGGGCAGGGCAAATGATTCGAACCCACTTGGCGGTTCTAATTTTGAAACCACATCAATCAATGAGCCGGCTGATCCGCTCGTGAGTGATGGGTTTCCCTACTGGATAAATGCGGGAAAGACTGGTGCCAATCTCTATGGTTATCGTCGTTCGCGTCCATCATCGAACCATCCGGGGATTGTGATGTCGGCGTTCTGCGATGGCAGCGTTCGCCCTGTTTCGGATGGTACGCGTAAGGAAGTATTCAGAGCGGCGATGCAGCCCGGTGGTAGTGGAGTCTTTGGTGCGAACGATTTCAACAACTAGCATTGCTTTTCCTTTCGTTATAACTATCGGGGGGAAGTTTTGTTGTTTGCGTCCCTGCGTGAGGCCGCAGCGATAATGGTTATAGGTCATATAGGACGTATATGTCCTATGTGGCTTATGGGTTTTCCTCAATCGCGCTAGGGATTGGCGTTGACGTATTTGCCCCGACGGGGCAGTAAGAGCTTAGCCGTGGGTGAGCGGAGCGAACCCACGGTAAGGAACCCCAAAATCCAGCAAGCCCCAACGGGGCGCAAGAATCTGTACCGCATAAATTTCTTTCGCCCCGTTGGGGCTACGGATTGTGTGGTGTCGCCAACCCAAGGCTGCGGCGAATACACCTTGCCTTGGGCTACAATTAGGTCGTCGCTACGCGACTAGGAAATGAAATCGCAAACGTTCGGTGAACGGGTGACTTTAACCCGTTTCGAGTATATGTCCTATGTGGCTTATGGGTTTTCCTCAATCGCGCTAGGGATTGGCGTTGACGTATTTGCCCCAACGGGGCAGCAAGAGCTTAGCCGTGGGTGAGCGAAGCGAACCCACGGTACGGAACCCCAAAATCCAGCAAGCCCCAACGGGACGCAAGAATCTGTACCGCATCAATTTCTTTCGCCCCGTTGGGGCTACGGATTTTTTGGGGTCGCTGACCGTGGGTTCACGGAATACCGCTCACCCACGGCTAAGTTCTATCGCCCCGTTGGGGCGAAAATGCCAGACAACAACGCCGTCAAAATTCCGTGAACGGTTACAAATTTTTCGTGAAAGGAGAACAAGCATGGCGTATGAAACAAAGGTGATTTTGATCGCGCTGGCGGAGCTTGCTTGCAGAACCCATTCAAGGGAAGTTTACAATGCGATAGCCAAAATGGCAAATGCCGAAGGTGTTGTGCTAAAGCCTTATAAAGAAGCGTTGGCCGAAATAGAAGAAGATAGACTCAAAACGGATTGAGACGGTCCGTTCAAGGCCTGTTGGGAAACTTCCCCAGTGAGCGGTGGCTGTAAAGCCACCGATGGAGCCGCGAGTTGACGTCGTTTTTGTTTTCCTCAATCGCGTAGAGATTGGCGTTGACGTATTTGCCCCGACGGGGCAGCAAGAGCTTAGCCGTGGGTGAGCGGAGCGAACCCACGGTACGGAACCCCAAAATCCAGCAAGCCCCAACGGGGCGCAAGAATCTGTACCGCATAAATTTCTTTCGCCCCGTTGGGGCTACGGATTTTTTGGGGTCGCTGACCGTGGGTTCACGGAATACCGCTCACCCACGGCTAAGTTCTATCGCCCCGTTGGGGCGAAAACGCTAGACAACCAATGTTCCTCGTGCAAGCAGGTTTTACTACACCCTTTTAATAGAAGCCGTTATTCGTGTAGCGACGTTCCGAGATGAGTTATGAGTCAAACATTATCCCCACCACAAGAAGAGGCCACCGTTCCCGCGCCGAAGCGTAAGCGTCGGCGTTTACGGAACAGGCCGCGCACGCTTGGTCAGCTTTTGGAACTTCGCATCATGCAAGTTGCGCATCGGATTCGCCAAGCTGATATTCGCATCGAACAAGTAGAACGGCAGATGGCCGAGATACGTCAAGAGATGCGTGAACAGTTTGCGAGAGTTGATACACGCATCGACAGCAGTGCAAACCGAGTCATCGGTTTGTTGTCGATAGTTATTGCCGTTGCGTTGTCAATCACCGGTTGGATGCTATCAGACAATCGCACATCTTGGCGTCAAGACGACGTTCCGCGAAACCGTATGGAGAGTCCGCAGCGACTTGAACAGCGTGACGTTCCGGCATTGCCGCAACCAGTTCAGTAGGACCAATTAGGTGCAACAAATGGAATGCATGAAAGAAAAGAACAGCGAACACTGTGCTTGTACCTACACGTCTTGCTCACGACGCGGCGTTTGCTGCGCGTGTATCAAGTCGCATCTCGCCAAACGTGAGCTTCCGGGTTGCTGTTTCCCCAAAGACGCCGAAGCAACTTATGACCGTTCATTTGAACACTTCGCACGCCTCGTCAGCGAGAAGCAAGCATGACAACGCAACAACGCTGGAGCATCTATTGGCTGCTCCTTCTCGTTTCTGCGGGAATGATGCTGGGACGAATCGCCGCCGTTGACCGCGTTGAGTATTCACGTCACGCGAGCTATGAGAAAGTGCGTTCGCCCGCACTGTCGGCAAACGACCGCAGCCGCTGGGACACCATTCGCGCACTGGTCGAACCGTCGATGCGAACCGCCGATGGCAGCGGCCAAATAATTTGGTACGCCATCGACCGCGTTCAAGACACGCCGGGATGGGACACAATCGACATGGTAAAACACCGCTCGCCACGCAGCAAGACGAGCGAAGAGTTTTTGTACTCCAGCAAACCGCCGCTACTACCAACGCTCCTTGCGATTCCGTATGCGGCGATTTTTTACGGTTCCGGCGGCAGCGTATCGCTCGCAACGCACCCGTATTTCGTAACGCGACTCCTTCTCGTCGTCTGTCAACTTCTGCCGCTTTTGGCGGCGTGGCTCGTCATCATTCGTCGCATCGACCGCTGGGTTACGCACGATGTCGCGCGGTTCATCGCGGTTGCGTTCGTCTGCTTCGGAACGTTCCTCTCGACGTTCGTCGTCACGCTCAACAACCACATTTTCGGCTTCGTCGCGGCAACGTTCGCGCTCGATGCGGCGATACGCATTCTCTTTGAAGACGAACGGCGTTTGCGATTTTTTTTCGTAGCGGGACTCGCGGCAGCGTTTTGCGTCGCGTGCGAACTTCCAGCGGCAATCTTTGCAACGTTTCTCGGACTTTGGCTTCTGCGATATTTTCCAAGACAGACTGCCTTTGCATTCGGCGCGGGCGTTGTCATCGTTGCGGCGGCGTTTTTACTGGCGAACTATTATCCGCACGGAACGCTCAAACCACCTTACGCAATGAAAGCGTGGTACGACTACACTTACGTTCGTGGCGGAAAACTCCGCGAATCGCACTGGAATAACCGCGTCGGAATGGATGTCGGCGAAGAATGCGTCGGTGAATACTTTCTCCATTCAACAATCGGACACCACGGCATATTTTCGCTGACGCCGATCTGGCTCTTCGCTATTTATGGTGCGTTGTTAGAGTTCCGCAGTACAAATAAACGACGCCGCGAACAGATGTTCCTCATCGCGGCGACGTGGCTGATCGTTTTCGTCTTCTACATGGCGCGAACGCAAGTTGACCGAAACTACGGCGGAATGACGTGTTGTCTGCGCTGGACACTCTGGCTCGCCGCACTCGCAATCATTCCGCTCATCGCGGCTCTTGACCGCATCGCTACCAGTGCCGATAACTGTCGCCGCGGACGGTTTGTTCTCTGGCTCGTACTGATTGCGATGTCGGTCTCGGCGATGTCGGTTGCGTACCCAACGTGGAACCCGTGGTCGCAGCCGTGGCTGTACTTGCTGTTCCACTGGTGGGGATTGCCGGTGTTGCAGTAGTTCTAGTGCCTTGTCATTCTTTTTTTTGGGGATTGCAGTTGTTGGTGACGGTTCACGATTTTCACGACAGCATACATTGTGAGCGGCTTTATTTTTTGCGCACAAAGGCGCAAAGAGCACAAAGGACACGAAGAGTTTGTCAAGTTTTTTCCTTTGCCCGTAGGGCAACAATATCAATAGAACAAAGCCACCGACAAAATCGTTTTGCCCGTTAGGGCATTCATATTTCCCCGCGTTGGAATCATTTATGCCCTACGGGCAAATTCGGATTCTGTTGTTGTCGCTGTTCTACTGATATTATTCCCCTAGCGGGGAGTTGATGTGTAATCCGCTTTGTGTGCTTTGTGCTCTTCGTGTCTTTGTGCGCAAAAAACAAAACTGCCAACAACGTTTCACACGCAACACCCTGTTTTCGCAATGACAAGGCACTACGTTCGGCTATGCCGAACCGATGTGCGGGTACAAGCAAGGTAGGCGACGGGTTTATAACCCGCCGCCTACCTCTTTCGCCCCCCACCTACTTTGTCGCACTCTACCTCTTCACAACCACCGAGACGCCGCCCGAAAATTGCGTGCGACGAGTGTCGTCGTTGAAACGTTGTTCGTGCGAATACTCATCGAATCGGATTTCCGGTTTGACGAGCAGCGACTTCATCGGTTTCCAGTTCGCCGCGAGTGAGAAGGCGTATTTGTCGTCGGCTCCGCGGTGCAAGTGGTTTTCTTCATTCCACTCATACTCGTAGTCGTATCCCCACTCCGCGCGACCGCCGATGGCGAGACGCTTGTTCAATTTGTAAAGCAGTTCGTTGCTGATCCCATACGCGCCCGTTGCGAGGTTCGCGTGGTGACCACCTTCTTCGACGCCGAGTGTGTCGCTGCGGAGAACCCACTCGATCTTGTAACTCCAACGCTCGTTGAGTTCAAACTCGCCGACAAGTCCGTTTACGAACATGTTGCGTTTGCCCAGAGTGACGTTGTTAAGTGCTGCGACGCCTTCAAACTCGGTATCGCGTCCGACGAGGAGTGTGTAGAGAAACTTTGCGCGATGACCGAGTTTGTATTCGAGTCCGCCGTAGAATGCGTTGTTCTTGTCGGAATCGAAAAACATATCGGTGCTGCCGTGCGTGCCGAGTGCTTTGAAGAGCAGGTGACTGCGGTATCCTTGCGTCCAGCCGCCAAACGCCTCAAGATTTTCAGCCACCTCATACGACGCAACGACGCCGCCGAGTGTGTGGGGCGTCATAGCGTAGGTGTCGGAGAGCGAGTAGAAGAACCGCTCGGTCGAGTACGGCGACTCGCTCGAAATCTTCGAGAGCATCTTTCCAAGTTTGACGCTCAACTTTCCGAACCCAATTTCCGCATAAGCCTGCGTAAGTGCGGTGGCGTAGTCGCCGGTCTGCCAGTTCCACTCGTGGTGATTCAAAACGTCGCGGAGCGGTGCTGATTCGAGTCCGCTCGATTGGAGCAACACTGCATCGGTGCCGAACATCACATCGGTACGTCCGCCGATGTCGAACCGTTTGTGGTGGTCGATTTTCTTGCCGAAGTTTAGCACCATCTGGTTCATCTGCACGTCGGTCATCCGAACGTTTTGGAGAACCGACGTGTTGCCGCTTACGGTTTCCCAGCGACCATGATTATCGTATGTGTTTCCGCGACCGTATTCATTTGCCCAGAATCCCGATTCGACCCAAGCTCCCCAGAAGTAGGGCGAGTGTTTCGCTTCGTGTCCGCAGTTATCGACCGCTTCGCACGGCTCGCACGCAGCGGGTTCGCACGGTGCACATTCACCAGCCGCCTCACCGTGAGACGCTTCAACGCCAGCGACAACAAGCTGCATCGCAACCGCAGTGACGATCCCGCCAAGTCCATTCACCAGATAACGTTTCATAAAATCTTCAGCTCCCGTAAACGATTTTGACGTGCGAAACCGTTCGCGTACACGTCGCAAACAACCATCTCGGCACGTCGAAGGAATCGCCCGATCTCGCTGTCAACTTCAGCGTCGTTGAGTTGTGCGGTAACGTTGCCGCAGTTTGCGCGGATTAACGTAACGTGGCGGATGCGTTTCAGATTTGCCGATTTGGCTGCGGTCAGTGTCGCGCACCAAGATAGACGGCAACAGCAAGAATGGTGCCGACTACAGTAGCAGCGGCAACGATGACGGCGAGAACCGTATTGACAGTGCGATGCCACCGAGCCGAATTGACTTCTTCGAGCATCTTGTTTAGTTCTTCACGCCCGCAATCCCATCGCGAGTTAATCGCTCGCAACTTGGGGAGGTTTGATTCCAGCCAATCTAGCCATCGCCACCGATCTTCTTTCGGAAGCACATTAGCACTCAACTCTTCTTTGAATTTGTTGATCCAAGCCTTGTCTGCTCCGTAATCATTGATAATCGTGCTCACCACGACGCGACCATAATCGTCGCAAAACCGGCGGCACTCTGCAAGAATATATTGGATTTGTGCATCAATAGCATCGAAGCAAGCTCGATTGCAGTGCCTGATCGCATCCTCGTACTCGGCATTGACGTCGGCACCATCCCGCAAAGCCTGTGCCGCGTGACGGCCAGCGTACCGCAACTCATTGATAGATGGAACTAACACACCACTCTTAGAACCGCCGAGCGCAATGTCTCTCGGCGATAACGGCCCAACGAAAAACTCCGCTTCCTTAAGGTAATGCTCCGCACGCTCGAACGATTCACGGTATGTGACTTCCAAGTTCGCCATGTGTTACTCTTCTGGGAAGATGTACCGGCGATTCTCCTCTCGCATCGCGTCTAGCTGTGCCTCCGTGATATAGTTGCCCGATTGCAGCGAGACGTTGCCGCGCGAGAGATTGGCAACAATCTGGCGAACGATCCCATCTTGGTCCCGCAGCCGCTTTTCACGGCTAACAGGCTTCGGCAAGTCACGACATACCCACTCTTTCAGATAACCAAGCATATCGGTAGCTCCCACAAGACCAAAGGTTCGACACCCCAAGCGACAAAACGAACGAGCAAGATTTTAACCTCAAAATCGGCGGTTGCAATGGGCGCCTTGAATAGACGTTCCCACTGCGTTAACACGCCAAACCATTTTTCCCTTGACACACACGGCGAAAATTGTCACGATTCACGCACGATGCCAATTCCCACGCCAAAACGCGAGATGATTTTTCGGTACGTTACGCTGCTACTCGCCGCGTTTGTGGTGTCGTGCACGGCGAACGTGTATGCACAGTACGGATCGCTCGGCGCAGTTAAAACTCCGGCACCGCTTGCGTCGCCGACTTCGGTCTCGCCGTCAATCACGTCGAGTTACACTCTCGCGCAGGCGACGACATCACCAGTGGTGTCGCCCGCACCGGTTATGCCGTCGGTAATCGCGCCGCCGATTGTAAACGCGCCGCCGATTGACCCTTACGCAACAACGTCTCCCGGCTCGACGACGCTCTTCGCAAAGTCGGGAATCGATTCGATCATCCCGCAGACCTACGAAAAAGCGAAACGGTTCCGCGACCGCACTTCGGTTGACTTCCTCTACATCGCACCAACTTCGTCAAACAAACAGCTCGGCGTAACGGAGGTCGATTTGCGGTGCCAGTTTGCGATTCCGCTAAAGTGTCTCGGTACGAGTTCTACGCAGTCGGGAATGGGAATGCCATACCTCTACCTTGCCCCCGGCGCGGCGTTTGACTGGTTCAAAACGCCGTCAGAATTCCCGCTCAATGCGCCCAGTACATATTCTGCGTATCTTGATGTCGGGGTACAACCGCACTTGAGTCAAGACGTGTGGCTCGATGCGTGGGTACGAGTTGGCGTCGCGTCCGATTACAAAAAGACGGCGAAAGAAAGTGTCCGCGTGATGGGGCGAGTGATGGGGATGTTCCGCATTTCAAGCGAGTGGGACGGTGCGCTCGGCGTTATCTATCTCAACCGCGAACGAGTGAAACTACTACCGTCTGGCGGTCTGATCTGGCATCCAAACGCCGACACACTCGTCAAGTTAACGTTCCCCGATCCGAAAATCTCAAAACGGTTCAAGGCGACCAGCGACGCCGACTTTTGGGTCTACCTTCAGGGGAGTTATGGTGGGGGTGTATGGACAATGACCGATATTTTTGGGACAATGGCACCAACCGACTACAACGACATCCGCTTGGGTATCGGGCTAGAGCTTGAAAGCAAGTCGCCATTCAGCGGCTTTCAGACGCCATTCAGCGGCTTTTTTGAGTTTGGCGGAGCCTTTGGCCGCGAGTTTTATCGCGAGGGGTATGCGTGGTCGGCAGAGAACAGTTGGTACCTCCGAGCAGGTATCGTGTTCTGACGAATTGTGCAATTCCCGCGAAGGCGGGAATACAAACCATCTTTATTCCTCGTTCCCAAGAAAGACTCGTTCCCGTGGCAAAGTCAAAGAAGAAACCGTCTACGCAAAAATCTACCGAGAAGTCGTCCGCAGCGAAAACGTCTGCGAAAAAGAAGACGCAGCGTGCGACAATCACGACGCCTAAAGGCGTCATCCTACTCGAACTCTTCAGCGAGCAGACGCCGAAGACGTGTGCAAACTTCGAGAAGTTATCGAAGAGCGGGTTCTATAACGGCCTCAAGTTTCACCGCGTCATTGAGGACTTCATGATTCAGGGCGGCTGTCCGAAAGGGACTGGCACCGGTGGCCCCGGCTACCAGTTTGAAGACGAGTTCGTTGCGGAGTTAACTCACAGCGGCCCCGGCATTCTGTCGATGGCGAACGCTGGCCCAAACACAAACGGTTCGCAGTTCTTTATCACGCACGTCGCGTGCCCGTGGCTCGACGGAAAACACACCGTCTTCGGTCGCGTCATCGAGGGACAAGATGTTGTCGATGCCATCGCGCAAGGTGATACGATGATCGAAGTTGTTGTGGAGTAAGTTCGCAAATGTCAAAAAAATCTCTTCCACCGTTTGAAGAATCGTTGAAGCAACTTGAGTCGTTGGTGTCGCGTCTTGAGAGCGGGAATCTCTCACTCGACGACTCGCTCACGACGTACCAAGACGGTGTTGCGCTCATTCGGCACTGTCACAGTTTGCTCAACGCTGCGGAGCACAAGATCGAGATTTGGCGCGGCACCGACGCCGACGGCCAACCGATCACCGCCCCCGCCGACCCGAAAGATTTTCGCACCAAATCGGAGCACGAAGCGTAAGCTAGGCAACGTGACGTTGCATCCGATAGCCTCCCGGCAACTCCGTTGCGGTCGGCAAAACAAACAAGAGCACGAAGCGTAAGCGAGTGAAGTACGATGACCACAACAATGGACTTCCAATGAAAACAGCACGTTCACTTGTGCTAACGATTTGCGTTACAGCGGCGGTTTCGCCGCTCGTCGGCCAGCCGCCGTCGCGTGACACGACACCGCGGTTTACGCCGTTTCGCGGGACGAGTTACGGAATGTTCGGCCAAGAACGGTACGGCGAAATCGAGTCGCCGCTCGCGCCGAACTCGTCGTTCACGAAGGCGTTCAGATTCAGTGCCGACGGATTCTTTCGCGGATACGACATAAACTCCGACGACACGGCGATCTTTCGAGATGTCCCGCCGCCGGAACCAGTTGAGGCGTTGACTCGTGAAGACGTTCGCGCGAAGAAGCGACCCGAACCGAGCGTGAATCGTCCGCTCGATGCGCCGTCGGGCGGGAGCCAGCAGCAGACAGTTTCGCGCCCGCCGAGTCTGCTCGAACAGGAATATCGCCGTCTGAACGCCGAGCAGCAGCGGTTCCGCGATGGCGAACCGAGTGTGCCAACGTTCGGTCAACCCGAACGTGCCGCGCAGCAACGCTGGATGCGCGACCTCGGTCGTCCGCAACCAACAACGTCGCCGTCAATCGCTGGCACAAGTCAACCAGCGACAACGCCGTCAACAGTGCCGCCGCAACAACCGGTGTCACCAGCGGCGAACGTGTTTGTCGGAAACGCGCAGGTCGTTGGCGGGATGATCACACCGCCGCAGATGCCAGCGATTCCAGCACCAACACCGCGAGCAGCAAACGCACAGACGGGGCGTGGGCTTGAACGCGAACTAGAAACGCGACTCGTCACCAGTCCCGACGTGAGTCTCATGTCGCCGGTACAAGTTCGCCTTGCAGGTTCGACGGCGACACTTCGCGGAGTCGTCGCAACGGAAGAACAGCGAGCCGCAGCGTCGCGCGTCGTCTTGTCGCATCCGGCTGTGCAATCTGTCAACAACTTGATGACAGTCGTCCCGCTCGACCCATCGCAAATTCCACCGGAACAATAGCAACCGCTGCGCCGATAGGTCATATAGGACCTATATGTCCTATTGAACTTCGCCACTGCTCCCTCGCCTCTCGTTCACACACCTCACCAACTTCCAACCAGCCGTCTTCGGTGATCGTGAGTGGACGGATTTGTGTGAGGCGATTGCGGTCGAGGTTGTTAACGTCGTAAGCGGCGAGAATGAGCCAGTCGCGGACAGCGTTTTCTTTTGACGTGGTTTCTGTTGACGGTTTGCCGCGATGGTCGAGGTGTCGCGTCGTGAGAACGCCGTTGTGGCCCGTACCTTTCCAGCGGTCGGTGCTTTCGAGAAGAAGTGTTCCGCCGCCGTCTGCGAGTGGTTTGCCGTCGCGGTCAACGTATGGGCCAAGCGGCGATTCGCTCCGTCCGTATGCGATTCGATAAGTGCTCCGCTCTTTGTCGCAGCACGTCCCCCACGAGACCATCAAGTAATAAAACTTCCCGCGACGAATCACAAACGCCGCCTCAATCGACGTGTCGCTCGCGTCGCGTCGCCCTGCGATGTGGCGATAACCACGCGGGATTTTCAGGTCGCCGCCGACGTATTCTCGCGGCATTCCCGTTTGTGGATCAACTTCAACGCCCTTGATCCCCGACCAAAACGAACCCCAAAAAAGGTACGTCTTACCGTCGTCGTCGATGAAGTGTGCGGCGTCGATGGCGTTGTAGTCGGTTTTGTTTGGTGCTGATTCGAGAACGAGTCCGCGATCTTCCCAGCGGTAGTCGGGACTTTTCTGGTCGAGCGTTTTGTTGACCGCAAGCCCAATCACACTGCGTTGACTGCCAAACGTCGAGACACTGTAGTAGACGCGATAAAGACCATTGTTGTGCGTGATGTCTGGTGCCCAGATTCCACCGCGTGGTTTGATTTCGGGAATGGCGGTGCGCGCCCACGCTGGAACGTTGTCGGCGAAGACGCGCCCTGCGGGCTGGAAATCGAAGAGCGACGTGCTGCGAAAAATCGGTGTACCACGGCCCGTCGTGAAGACGTAGATTTCGTTCCCATCGACAACTTCGATTGCAGTTGGATCGGGCGAGTCGAGTGTGAAGAGTGCGAGACGTGAATCGTCGTCTTGCGCGAGTGCCGCGCCGCGAAGCGCCAGTAGCGTTACGATAAACATTGCCCGAAACATCAGCCGTCCCCCTTTTGTTTTTTGGTTTCGCGTTTACAGTTACAGCCACGAGTATACACGCAACGGGCCGAATCGCAAAGACCGCCCGAATCGTCGATGGACGAGGTGAAGGAGTTGTTGCGGTTTGCGTCGGTGTGTCCTAGCCCCAACGGGGCAAATGCCTCGTTCACGATTGCAAGAAAATTTTACTCTCCCAACCCAACCACATCAATCAAATGACCGACCCACAACGCAATTTCAAAGACCTCGGCGAAGGGACGCTTCGCCGTATCGACTGGCAAGAACTGGTTCCGGCGGTGTTTCTGTTCCGCGCGTGGCACGCGGCGATGGGAGTGCGAGTGATGGCGATCTCGCTCATCGGCGTCGTGGCAATGCTCGCGCTTCTCGGTGCAATAAGCGACACCGGTGCATTGGAAGGCGTGGGGCTGGTCGATACGATTTATGAGCCGTCAACGACCGTTGATGCTGACTGCGAATCCGCACTCGACCAACCCGAAAAAATCATGTCACCTGTGGTGTTGTTCACCGATGCTGGTTATCGTCTCTGGTGCAACCCGTTCTCGTCAGAAGCGGCGGCGTGGTTTTTCGGACTCTTTTTGATCTGGAGTTTGTGTGGCGGCGCGGTCGCGCGTATTGCGGCGGTGAAGTTGACTCGTGGCGGGAACGAATCGCTTCGCAATGTCGCGGCGTTTGGTGTGCGGCGACTCCGTTCGTTTTGCGGTGCGGTTTTGCTGGTCGTGATCGGGATGTTTTTATGCTATTTGCCGGTCTACGTCGTCTCGATTTGTCTTGACGTTCCGGTTTTGCAATTCGTCGCGGCGGGAGGATTTTTCATTGCGATCATTTCGGGGATCGTGATGGCACTCTTGACGTTCTTACTTGTGACCGCGTGGAACTTGATGTTCGCGGCGGTCGTCGTTGACGGTGCAGACATGTTTGACGCGGTGAGTCGCGCGGCGTCGTATTTGTACCAGAGAATTTTTCACTACGCATTTTACGTCATCTGCGCTGCGGTACTCGGTGCGATTGGCATGCTGCTCATCTCGCTGATCACGAATGGAGCGGCGAACGTTGCGATGCGTGGTTGCGCGCCGAGTCTGCTCACGCCAGACGGATTCGGCAGTGCTTCCGAAGCGAAAGCGATTTGTACGCAGATTGCGTCGATGTGGGTGATGGGACTCAATCTCTTGCCGCTGGCGTTTTCGTTCAGTTATTTTTGGACGGCGAGTGTGGCGATTTACATTCTGCTTCGCCGCAGTCTCGACGGAACGCCGCGTGATCACGTTGTCGGCTCCGACGCCACCACCGCCCGTCCGCTCTCGCTCCTGCCACGAAAAGAAATGGCAACCGAATCAGCAGCGCAGCAACCACAATCAGAACACGAAGCGTAAGCGAGTGCCCGAATCAGAACGCGAAGCGTAAGCGAGTACCCGAATCAGAGCGGAAAGCGTAAGCGAGTGCCGAATCATGAATCGCCACAAATCTTGCTGTTGGTTTTCGTTCTTGGTTTTTGTCGCGGCGGCGCAATGTCTCGATGCGGCTGAACGCGTTACACTTCCGGTCACGCGGGACGTTTGGATTTCGTCGCACGCAGGCGAGGAAGAAGGGAACAACGGAAAATCGTCGCGGCTCAAACTCAAAGGGTATCAAGAGTTTTCGCTGTTCGATGTCGATACCGCACCGCTCGTCGGACGCATCGTGCGGAAGGCAACGTTGCACGTTGCACTCGCCAGCGACGAACGATTGCACCGCGTCGGCGTGAGTACCATTGGTGCCGACTGGCACGAAGGCGATGGTCGTTCATACGACAAAGTTCGCGGCGCATCGTCGTTTCGCTGGAAGGCGTACCCCGATGAAGCGTGGTCGATACAATCACTCGGCACTCACGGCGAATCAGATGTAACGTCGGTAATATTCGGCGCGGGCGGAACGCTCTGGAACCACGCAGACGCAACCGATCCGGTGACGGACGCGAAAACGCAGCAGCGATGGCAGTCGATCCCAATCGACCCGCGAATCGTCGCGGCGAGAGTCGCAAACATTTCTTACGGATTTGTCCTCTTCGACGATCTTGGCACCGAACTCGTTCGCACTGGCGATGGAGGCGAAAAGGTTGAGATACGTCTCTTCCCGAATCGGTTTGTCTTCAGTCGTGACCAAAATGCCGCCGTCGCGCCGCGCCTCGAAGTAGAGTTGGAAAACACCGACAACCAGCCGCCAGAAAAACCGTCAAACATTTCTGCAACGACAACAAATCTTCCGTCCGGAGAAGCGTTGATAACTTGGAACGTCCCCGCAGATCGCGGCGACGCTGGCGTCATCGGATTCTTCGCCGAGTGCGACGGCAAACCGATTCCGCGCGAGTTGATTCCGCTCGCCGTCGCTGGAAAAAACGTTGTGACGATGCGACTGCGCGGACTCGGACTTGCGCCCTCGCAAGAAATCTGTTTTCGCGTCGCCGCCGTCGATGCGGCGGGAAATCGTAGCGATTGGACCGAAAAACGATTCTCGCCTGCACCTGCGTCAACGTTTACACTCGACGAAACTTCGCTCACGTCACGCGCAAAAAATACCGCGCCGATTGAGTGGAACGGTCTCACTGTTGCGTTCATCGACGAGCTGGACAAGCCCGAAAAATTCGCAGCGTCGCAAGTGGCAGCAAATCACCTTTGGTCTGCTGAAGAGAAGTGCGTACAAGTTTTTGCCGCGCGAAACGAGTGGGTCGGTTTTCAGGTTCTCATTCGCGGTAACGGTGAGGCGATTCGTCCGTCGCTCAAGTTTGTTGACGAAAAATCGAACAAGATCGACGCAATCTTTTCGCGGTTTGAGTACGTCGATTCGCCGAAAGGTCGCGTCGCCGATCCGGTGGTGCCGCTGGAGGACGCGGGACTTTCGGTCGCGGGATGCGACTCGATCCTGTGTGAACTGTTCGTACCCGAAACGACGCAACCCAGAACGCACAACGCAACTCTCACGCTCACGCAAAAAACTGGTTCGCCGCTGGAGATTGCGTTCTCGCTCCACGTTTGGAGTTTTTCGATACCGAATGCGCTCTCGTTTTTTCCCGAAATGAATTCGTATGGACTTCCAGAAAACGAACGCGACTTTTATCGTCTCGCGCAGCTTCATCGGACGTATATCAATGTTGTTCCGTATTCGCATCGCGGGACGGTTGCGGATGGTTGTGCGCCGAAGTTTGACGGTGCGCAGTTCGACTGGACGGCGTGGGATCGGCGTTTCGGAATGTATCTCGATGGTTCTGCGTTTGCGGACTTGCCGCGTGGTGCGGTGCCGATAGAAGCGTTCTATTTGCCGCTACACGAGAACTGGCCAATCACAATTTTCGACGCGAAAAATTATAGCGGAAGTCCGTGGGCCGACGACGGTTTTTCGGCAGATTATGGTCGCGGTTTCAGCGATGCGGTGCGTGCGTTTGAAACGCACTTGCTAACAGACCGCGCGTGGAACAATACGATGTTTCACTTCTATCTCAACAATAAACACGACTACAAAAAGGCTGGTTGGAGCCGCGCGAGTTCACCGTGGCTGCTCGACGAGCCAGCGAGTTTCCAAGATTTTGCCGCTCTCAAGTATTTCGGCGAACGGTTCCGCGAAGGCGTTTCTCGCCGAGAAGAACGCGGCGGGATTCTCTTTCGCTGCGACTTGTCGCGTCCGCAGTGGGTACGCGATTCGCTCGATGATGTGATGGATGTACACATAGTCGGCGGTGATGCGTTTCGCAGATACAATACGATGATCCGCGACAAGAAGGAGCAGTTTCGGCAGATCGTTTACACCTACGGCACAACGTGCTCACCCGAAGACGGCGCGATTCAACCAGCGATTTGGTGCGTCGATTCGTGGACGCTCGGCGCGGACGGCGTCGTGCCGTGGAACACGATTGGTGGTGCCGACTCGTGGAAAACGTCTGACGAGCTTGCGCTGTTTTATCCGAGTCGTGAAGCGTCGTCAACGTATGTACCAACTCCGTCGCTGCGACTGAAGAGTTATCGTCGCGGTCAGCAAGACGTTGAGTATCTCAACTTGCTCACGACGAAGGCGCGTCGTCCGCGGCGCGAGATCGAGAACGCTGTTCGCCGCGAACTCAATCTTCACGGCCAGACCGATTCGTCGGTCTCCGCATCGCAGCATACTGAAGACGCTGGCACCGTTCGCTACGACTGCGTCGCTCCATACCAGCTCTGGCAACTTCGCCAAAAAGTGGCGGCGATGCTGGAGAGGTGATGCGAACTGATAAAATCGCAATAAGAACACGAAGCGTAAGCGAGTGCCCAGAACTGACATTTGGCGTAGAGACCGTGTCTGCGTATGAAAGACGAAACATGAAACCAACCGACATGCGAATTGTTGACGCAAAGTGTACAACAGAGAAATTCGAGTATCGTGCGCCGATGAAGTTTGGCGGACGTGTCGTCCGCGATGTTGTGCTCTTCAATGTGAATGTCACCATCGAGACGCGAAGCGGACGCCGTGCGAGCGGTTCCGGTTCGATGACGATGGGGAACGTCTGGGCGTGGCCGTCGTCAAAAACGCCGGTCGAAGAGACGCTCGCGGCGATGCTCAAGTTCGGCGAGCTTGTCGTGAGTGAAGCGAACAGTCCGCGCGACTTCGCGCATCCGCTCGTTTGGGCGGAAGATATGTCACACCAATACGCTGCAATCGCCAGCAAAGTTTGTTGTGGTTCGCTGTGTGAGCCGATGCCGAAACTTGCGCAGCTCGTCGCCGCCAGTCCACTCGAAGCAGCCGTATTCGACGCCTACGGACGCGCACTTGGCGGAAACGTTTTCAACTTTCTGTCGGAAGAATACTGCCATTGTGATCTGTCGCACTTCTTGGGCGACGAGTTTCGCGGCGAGTTTCTCGACCGCTACACGCTGCGTTCACCGAAGCCGCGAATGCCGCTCTATCACCTCGTCGGCGCACTCGACCCGCTCACCAGCGGCGATGTCGCAACGCCACTCCACGACGGCCTTCCAGAATCACTCGCCGACTGGATTCCCTACAATGGCCTCACGCACCTCAAGATCAAACTCGACGGAAACGACTTGGCGTGGGACGTTGATCGTGTCGTCGCTGTTGACCGCGTCGCCTCAGATAGTTCCGCAGGTCATGTTGCGTGGAATTATTCTGCTGACTTTAACGAACGCTGCGAAAACGTCGAATACGTTCTCGCGTTTTTGCGACAAGCTAAAGAGGCGTCGCCGCGTGCGTTCGAGCGACTGCAATACATTGAGCAGCCGACGCACCGCGATTTGAAGGCGTTCCCCGACAATGCGATGCACCGTGCGGCGGCGATCAAACCGGTCGTCATCGACGAATCGCTCGTCGATTTTGAGTCGCTTAAGTTGAGCCGCGCGATGGGGTACTCCGGCGTCGCACTCAAGGCGTGCAAAGGGATCGCCGAGTCGCTGCTGATGGGTGCGGCGGCGCAGAAATACGGAATGTTTCTTTGCGTCCAAGACTTGACGTGCGTTGGCGCGTCGTTCTTGCTGTCGGCGTCGCTGGCGTCGCGCGTCCCGACGGTCGCCGCCATCGAAGGGAACGGACGCCAATACTGTCCCGCCGCAAACGCCCCGTGGGACCAACGTTATCCGACGATGTTCAAAATCACCGATGGCAACGTCGGCACCGGCGTACTCGATGGTGACGGAGTGGGGTTCCGTTGAAGACGCAAACATACACTCGCTTACGCTTCGCGTTCTGATTACTGAACACCGACCACTCTTCGGGCACTCGCTTACGCTTCGTGTTATGATTTGGCCACTCGCTTACGCTTTGTGCTCTGATTCGGGCACTCGCTTACGCTTCGTGTTCTGATTGGCCACTCGCTTACGCTTCGTGTTCTGATTGGTCACTCGCTTACGCTTTGTGCTCTGATTCGGGCACTCGCTTACGCTTCGTGTTCTGATTTGGCCACTCGCTTACGCTTCGTGTTCTGATTGGGCACTCGCTTACGCTTCGTGTTCTGATTTGGCCACTCGCTTACGCTTCGTGTTCTGATTGGGCACTCGCTTACGCTTCCCGCTCTGATTTGGCACTCGCTTACGCTTCGCGTTCTGATTTGACGTTACGCCTTCGTCTCTTCTGCCCACGCGGTGTCGATGATGGCGTCGATTGTTTCCGCCGGGAGCATGCCGTATCCGCAGTACGACAATTCATTGTGAATGCGTCGCCGCGAAACTGGGTCGAGTTCGCCAAACGGTAACTCCAGCGACGTAATCATCGCACGAATAATTAGCCCCGCACGGTCGAGGTCTGGGTCAGATGTCGTTGCCAGATTCCAGTACAGTTCCCGCAAACGAATACTCCCGTCCTCCGCACCCGATACCAAATGCGACCCCGAATAGTTCATCGCCAGCGACGTGATCGGTACCGACTGCCCGAACAGGACACGCCGAACAGAATCAGTAATGTGATTGAGACTCACAGTACCATCGTGCGATGACGCAGCGACCCAGCGGTCATCGAGTCCGAGACGCAGCGACGAAATTGTTGCAGTGTGATGAACGTGTGTGTGAACAACTCGCCCCGTAGAAAAATCCCAAGTGACAATCTGCCCCTTCGAGTCACCAGCAATGCAGTACCGCATGTCCGACGTGAGTGCAACCGCCGTCACCGCCGCCGAACCAATCGAAAACTCCCAAGCGTTACGAGATTCACGATACCGCCGAATTATCACACGTCCATCGCCACACCCAACCGCCATCGTCCGGTCGTCGCGGCTAAAACAAACGCTGTACGCACTCTTCACCGGCGATGTCCACTCGCCGACAATCTCGTTTGTCGCCATCGCCCAAACTTTCACTCGCCCCAACTCGCTCACCACCGCAACACACCGTCCGCGATGGTCGAGTGCCAACTGCGAAAGCATCGGAATCGGTACAGGAAGCCGGCGAACCGTTCGCCCCGTCGATGTGTTCCAAACCCGAACAGACGCATCCCAACTCCCCGATACCACAAACTTTGCGTCCGACGTAATCGCCAGCGAACGCACCCAGTCGGTATGACCACTCAAGACGCACGGCATCGTCCCGTGCTCCAGCGTCCAGAGACAGAGAACAGGGTCACGCCCCGAAGCGATGATGACGTTCGCCTTGGCCGAAAGCGCAATCGCCGACGCCTGATCAACCAGCCGAAACGAGTGAATGCAAACCGAGTCTTGCGGCGCAACTCGCTCCGCGCGGCGATAGAGAAAGTCCCAGTGTGCAAACGAACGCCGCACCGCCTCCCAACCCGGAAGCGACTGCAAACGCGACAAGTGCTGAAGAGCCGTGTCGATGTCGCCCTGAAATATCGCGTGGTCTATCGCCTGCGATGTCTGCTTGCCTTCAATCTGAAGGCGACTGGCGTCTTCAACCGCCGACATCACCGAGATCAAAAACGGCGCACGACACTGCGACGAGTGTTGCGTTATCAGAGCAAGTTCGACGATGTGGAGCCGTGTGTCGGATGTCAGCACCAAGATAAACTCTTGATGGCTACTAAAAAAAATAGCCTCAACTGCCGCACCGCCGTTCTCGATTGTTCTGACACACCGGCACTGCGGAAGCTCCCACAATCGCAGCATCCCGTCGCTGTGGCCCGTGGCAACCCACTGCGACCTCGCGTCGCTGGAACAGGCCATCGCCGTTATGGTGGTATCAGTTCGCAGCTTCCCGACAACGCGGTCACGCGCAACGTCGATGACGGCAATTTCGTTCGGCTTCGTCACGGTGAAACGCCAAACCGAACCACTCGCACTCGGCTCGTGGAGCGTCTTCCAGTCGATAGGATGGAAGCGGCTCCGCGTCGCCGTGATCCCGACGCGACAAAGTCGCAGCGACTGATTCGCCTCATCGGCAAGAATTTCCCACTGGTAGTCGCTGCTGATGGCGATGCGTTCGGTGTTTGGGTTTGCAACTCGCTTCAAGACCAGATCGGTTGCGGTGTCGAGGATACCGTGGATGATCAGGTCGCGCGTCGCGGGGATGGTGAGCAGCAAGTTCTCGCGGTCGGAGATATAGAGATTAATGAACCGTTCTTGCGGCAACGTAATCTGTTTGTGAACACGAACGGTCGAGAGAGCGAGTGGAGCGGTGGCGTCGCGTGTACGCTGGATGTCGAGGCGGTTTTCGAGTTCCAGCCCCTTTTCGATTGCGTTGAGCGCGCCCCAGATGTTACCGCGTTCACGCTGAATCAGTCCGAGCGCATACCAAGCCGTTGACGCGAGGTGGTTGATTTGCGTCAACGATTCGAGAGTTCGCATCGCCTCGATGTCGTCGATCTTGCCGCGTCGCCACTCAAGAAGTGTGTTGTTGTAGGTGACTTGTGGGTGCCACGGCTGGAGCACGTTTGCTTGACGAAACGCCGACGCCGCTTCGTCAATCTTCCCCAAGTCGAGGAACGAGACGGCACTGTTGTTGAGTCCTTCGACGTTGGACGATAGGCGTTCGGGATGCGGACGCGGATATTCCATCCCGAAACTTTCGTGGTAGAGCGTGACCAGTCGCTCAGCGATGTCGGTCATTGAAGCGGGTCGCTTCGCGGGGTCTTTCTCCAAACACTCTAGCAGTAACTCGTCGAGTCCGCGAACCATTCGCGCCGCCAGCGGCGTGTTTTTTTCCTGCGTCAGAAACGACTCCAGCGACTCGCGGGCCGAGTAGCCGATGCGACACGGTGTCTTCCCAAAAATCATCGCCATCGCCGTAACGGCAAACGACCAGATGTCACTCTTGATGCTTATCGGCGGTCCGTCGTATACACGGTTTTCGCGGAGGCAGGTGAACATCTCATACTGCTCTGGCGAACAGTAGTTTGGCGTCATACCGAGCAGTTTGTTGTCGGTGTTTTGTTCCTCAAGCTCATCGGCGACGAGCATCGCCAGACCGAAGTCAGTCACCTTGACAGTCGTGCCGGCAAGCATAACGTTTCCCGGTTTAATATCGAGATGGAGGAGGTGGTTGTTGTGTGCGTGTTCGAGTCCCCACGCGAACTGAATCAGATAATCGACGAGCCGAACGCGGGTCGTTTCGATGCCGCCGCGATAGAGTCGTCCGTCGGCGATCACATCCCAGAGCGAGCCGTCGTTTGCGAACTCGGCGAAGAGTCGCGGGATGTTGTCGATGCGGCGAACCATGTAACACGAAACGATGTTTGGATGCAACGCCAAGTGGAGCCAGTGCAACGCCTCGTGTTCGTAGTTGACTTTGCCACGCCGCGACTTGATTGCGTCTGGCTTCGGACTCTTGACAGCGAGGTCCATACCCCATTCGCGGTGCCAGATTCGATGCACGACGCCGAGTCCGCCCGACGCAAACGGTTTCCCCGGCGCGATCTCGCGGACTTCGTAGATTCCCAATATCACGTCGCCAACGTTCCAAGAACCCGCGCCGTCGTTTGACTTTGTGGCTTCCGGCACCGACTCGACCAGACACGATACCGACGCCCCCGCTAACGAACTTTGTGAAAACGCATCGCTCTCAAGGAGCGGGAGCGTGACATCGGTATCGGATGTCTTTGCGATGATTTGCAGATTCGATGTCTCCGTCACAACGAAATCGCCGTGACAACGAGAACACCGCCCCCGACTGCCGAGATTCATTCTCTCGACAACGAATCGTGTCTGGCAGTGCGGACAGAGCGTTTCAAGGAGAAGCGACATCTGCTTGTCCCTTGATCATTTTCTCAATATCTTCGGGCGAAATCTTCGACGCGACGAACGCTTGACCGCTCCAAAGTATGGCGATTAATTCGTGGGGGAAGACTGTCTTGATCGTCTCGATGTCGCACGCAAGCGGATCGGGAGCAGTCCAAACGACCGCCTGTGACGGATCGACCGAGACCAACATCGCCGTGCTTTGCGGATTTGTAATCTGCTGCATTTTGAGGAGACGATTTGCAAACGGTGTCCCTTCGGAGTCGAAGAGACGGAATGTTGTTTTGTTCGGTTCGGCCACTGCATCGTTTGGTGTTACCGGTTTTGGTAGCGCGAAAATTGGCGGCATTTTGTCGGCGAGTGGTTTGTTGTGTTCGCTGTCCCACGGTTCACTTATGTTAAACTCCGCAAACAGTTCGCCGTAACCGAGGAGTGGCAAAATGGCGACGCGCCACGACAAAAGCGGCGTCCCGTCGGGGCCGCATATTCCGCGTTGCGGGAAGAATCCGTTCGTCGCGTTATATTGCACGAACGCCCGCGCGAACGCCTCCAATCGCTGGAATATCGCCTGATAACGAATCCCTTGTTCCTGCGATGTAAGAAACTCGTTGATAGCACTGTTCCACGACTCGATGCGTGGCGACGTGACTCGAACGAGTCCGCCATCAACGGTCGTCGCGATGGCACCGATGAGCGATTCCAAGAACGCAACCGGAATCCCTTCGCGGTCTGCGGGCGTCATCGCACCGAGCGAGACGCGGCTTCCCAACAGCCACCCTTCAACTTGCTCTTTGATTTGTCCGGCATCGGCGGCGTTTGGTGTGGCGAGTGTCACTTCGAGAAGTGGCGTGCCTGCGGCGTCACTGTTTGCTGCGAACACGACAGCGGTTGCGGCCTTGACACTGCCGAGAACTTTTTGCAGCGGTTCGGGGAACGGGAATTGTGCGAAGAGTGATGCGGCGATGGAGTCGGCAGCGGCTCCACCTTCGTGCGAGACCACTGCGGTAACATCGCCATCTGGCGGTAGGTGCGAAAGTCGGTCGATTGCTGCGCCGCGAGGCTGTTTGCCGTCGAACGCTTCGGTTATCGTCGCCGATTCGCCTTCCACTAGTACGACCGTTTTCGGATCGGGGAACGCGATTCCAATCGCCATCGGCGGCGGGACTTTCGCAACGCTTCCGATGTCGTAGTATTTTTGCGTTCCACTGGTGACGGTCGGAATCGATTGTACATTCGGAAACATCTGCTTGAAAAAATCTTCTGGCGTTGTCGCCTCGACGAGGTTGACTTCCGAGACGCGAACAGGCAGCGGCTGTAACGTCGTTTCACCCGGAATCGGAATGCCAACGACACGAGTTGAAACGACGACTCGTTCAATCAGTATCGGTGAGAACATCTGCGGGAAGAGCGGCATGTTGCGAACGAGCGTCACGGCGGCGTTTGCGAGTGTCTCGTGCGACTTCAAAAAACGCTGCGGCTTGACGACGATGATCATCGCCGGATCGTCGATGTGCCAGCGGAGATCGACGTCGTGTTTCGGGCCGAGTGCGGCGAGTTCGGCTTCTGTCGGTAGCGGCACCATCGCCACCGCTGGCGACGAAATCGCCAGACCCGACGCCGAATCGGTCGCCGATTTCTCCGTTGCCGGACGACATCCAGCGAGAACAGTGAACACAAACAGAGTCAGCAAAATGCGTGCGCGGCTAGTCATAAATAACCTCGTGTGGTTGGTGGGTGTGTGGACACGTTTGTCCAGTGATTACGCCAAATTGTACCCGCAATATCCGCTTTGGCGAGACCGACCGTTTTTCTTCCAGTCAACCCAAGGCTGCGGCGCATACACCTTGCCTTGGGCTACAATAAGGTCGCCGCTACGCGGCTAGGAAATACTGCATCATTTGTTCGTGAACGGTTATGAATTACCTCGCCCCTTCCACAATCCGAATCTCGTCTTCGGTCAGCCTGTAGAGTTCGTAGACGATGTGGTCGAATGGGGAGGCGATTTCTTTCGTGGGCGACGGAGTTTGCGGTTCATCTACTTTGTCCGTTAGTGTTTTTGTAACCGTTCACATGACCGCCGACATCATTAGCGATTCTTTTTTGCGCACAAAGATGCAAAGAGCACAAAGGACACGAAGAGTTTGTCAGGTTTTTTCCTTGCCCGTATGGCATTCATATCAACGAAGCTGAAATCTATTGATGCCCTACGGGCAAAACCGGATTCTGGTGTGGTCGTTCGTTCTACTGATACTCTTCCCCTATCGGGGAAATTGATAGTCGCGCACCGCCATTGACCTGATATTTTCGATCCGCTCTACTTCTTTTTGTTGAACCACGGAGACACGGAGAGCACAGAGAAGACAATTCCTCTCCGTGCCCTTTGTGTCTCCGTGGTAAAATTCCGAATGCCAACTTTGTGACGTGATGCAGTATATTCGCGTCCTACAGACGCACCGAATTTTAGCCGCACCACCGGCGGTTGCGCTTGCCGCTCTCGCGGCGGCACTTACCGCCGGTTATTAAAATCACGTCCCATCGGGACGAATATCAAAAGGAATCAAAACACAATAGAAGCCGGAAAGGAGGCGGTACTCCGCCGTATTGACGGTGAACAAGTGTAGACCACAACTCCGTTAGTATCTGTCAACTTTCGTGACCGAATATTTCTTTGATGAGTCTCATATTCTCGAATGCCGTTAGGCATTCCGTTATGGTAGCACGCACGCGACGTGTAACGAAAACAACTCCGTAGGAGTTGCGTTATGGTCATCACACGTCTCTACCATAACGGAACCCCTAATGGGGTTCGGATTGCGTTATCACACGTCTTCTACCATAACGAAATCCCTACGGGATTGAAGAAATGATGCCATTGAAGTATGCAGTCATGCGAGTTGTGGGCAACTAAAAAACTTGACAGATACTTCCGTCAATACGCTGCGCTCCTTTCCGGCTGCTATTACACGCGAAATGCCAACGTTCGTGAACGATGACAGAAACGAATTGTCACGAAAAATGTGTTTTGCACGTTAGCGTTGTAACACCCTAACGATCTCCTCTACGCTTCGTGCTATCGCACCCAAGTGGTCGGAGCCAACACGTTCTTCTGTATTGATACTGCTACCCAACTGTAATGTTTGTGTCCTCGTCGGTTCCTTGACCGTGATGGTAATTGATTCCTTGTTGTATTCTCTGTGGATGGAAGAAAGTGAGGAACCGCCTGTTAGTCCATTTTGGATGGTGAAGCTAAGTCGGCAACAGTAAGACTCTTGAGGTTTGATGAAGGCAATCTCCTGAAAAAGGTGATCTTCGCAAAACACTTTCACGTTTTTCGCAACGGAATTGCCATCGTTATAGATTTCCAGCACGATTGCCTCGAATGCCCCACGATGTGGCTGTATGACCACTTTACAAAGCAACTCGCTGTGCTTCTTTGTCTGATACAAGTATGATTGGATTTGCAACCACACAAGCATCAAAGTCAGAAACACAAATGCGACGTAATAAGTCGCTTCCAACACGTCTTTATAGAAATTCAAAGGATATTCTGTCATATCACTATACTCAAAACGGGGTGTAATTGTATGTTTTCAAAATGCCGAGTTTTTGTCCGGTTCGTGTTTGTTTTCGTTGTGACATTTCCTAGTCCCGCTAGGGACGGTCTTATTGTAGCCGAGGGCAAGACGTACTCGTCGCAGCCCTCGGTTTGTGTCAACAAAACGGAATGAAGTCCCGTAGGGACGACCTTATTCCGAATCAACAACATCAACGCTTTCGATGCGTTCAAATAAGGCCGCTCCTACGGAGCTACGGATTGTGTTGTGGCCATCAACCGAGGGTTGCGCTTCGCTACACCCTCGGCTACAATTAGGTCGTCGCTACGCGACTAGGAAACACGGCCTCCATTTGTTCGTAACCAACTTCACCCTTCCACAATCCCAATTTCCTCATCCGTCAGCCCATATAGTTCGTACACAATCGCGTCGATTTGTTGGTCGAGGATTTCGATGCGTTGTGTGTGCGTTTTGCGGTCGGTGTCGGAAATTGCGGCGAGAAGTTTCTCCTGCGCCGAAAGCATCTGGTCTACCAGTGAGACAAGTTTGTCGCGGTGTGCGCGTGATTTTTTGTCGGACAAATCGAGAGCAGGAATCGGAAAGTCATTGATAAGATTGATTTTGATCTCCGCAAACATCTTGCCGACACGCGGCTGCACCGTTTGATAATACCACGTCAACAAACGCGAATTGAGAAGACCAAGATAAAATCGCAAGTCGATGTCGTCTCGATTTGGAAGACAAACAAACACGTTGTTGCTAAAGTAGTAACCGTCTTCATCTAAACACGCAAGCACAAAATCGCCTGTTCTGCGAATGACGAGTTTCGGCGTTTCAAAGTAGTCGGGATGCCCAAGTCCGGCATAGTCGTTTTTGCCCAAACAATCCTTCGTGTAGTGAACCCATTGACCGTTCCAATGAAGGTGATAACGCTGCACCTCGTCTCTGCCCAAAATCAGCTTGCGACATTTGCTGTTGAGTTTTTTGTTGACAAAAAGTTTTTCACGGACGTTGCCAGTGTGAATCCCTTCGTGAACATCAAACACGCTTCTAAAACGCGGCAACGACGACAGTTTTTGCAAGATGTTCCAAGAACTATCCGTCAAGTGAAGGTTGAACTTGTAACCCGGCAACTTTTCAAAAACACTTTGCGAAAGTTTGCGGCTCGCAGTTGTTTCGTCTTTGTGGCGAATCGTAATTTTAACCTTGCCTTCACGCCCACCTTTCTGACCTGTTATCGTACACGCTTCAAGGTTGACTTGCTGAAACGCCTTGCCCCAATGAGCGATAGTGCGGAAGGCGATATTGTCGAGCAAAAACCGTCGCGTCGATTCGTAATTTTTGAGCAAGATAATATCCGGCAACACTTGTCCCCAAACGCCCGTCGCATTCAACAAGTGAACCGACTGCTCGATAAAAACCGCGACAAGTCTGGAATGCCAACCGATGCCGCTGGAAATTTCCCAGCATAATACGCCTTCTCGTCGTCCGAAAACTTGGCGGCCTTTTGTCCCCACGGCGGATTCCCGATCACGCAATCGAATCCGCCGCTCTTGAAAATCGCTGGGAACTCTTTGTGCCAATCGAAGGCGTTGATGCGGCGGATTTCGTTGTCGCCGAAGAGCGGCATTTCTTTGTCGAGATAAAAGTCGCTGCCGATTAAAGAGTTGCCGCAGCGGATGTTGGCGTCGAGATTCGGCAGCATTTTCAAGGTTGAATGCCGCAGCAGTAATCCCGCCGACTCGTCGGTCTCGTTTTCTAGCAGTTTCAAGTAGAGCGACAACTTCGTCACTTCCACCGCAATCGGGTCGATGTCTACGCCGAAAATCGACGCGAGCAAAATCCGCTGCTTTTCTTCAATCGAAAGCAGATACGTTTCGTGACGCGATTCGTAAATGAGTCCACTTTTGAGCGACTTTTTGAGATTCTTTTCGCTGGTGTAAAACGCGAGATGCGAGTTCAAAAGAAACGTGTACGCGCCGACGAGAAAACTCCCACTGCCGCACGCTGGGTCGAGTACGGTGACGTTGCGATTCACGTCAAACTTTTCCCCCACCGTTTCGGCGATGATGTAATCGACGATGTATTGCGGCGTGTAATAAACTCCGCCCGCCTTGCGAACTTCCGGCTTCTCCTCGACCTTCGCAACGTGACTCGGCGACAACACAATCGTCTTGCCGAGGAAACGTTCGTATATGCTGCCGAGAATCTCTATCGGCAAGACCGAAAACTCATATGGACTTTCAGGATAATAAAGCCCCGCAATAATTGGCTTGAGAACTTTGTCGTCGATGCGGATTTTTTCGAGCCACGCTTCGTGCTTGAAGAGTCCGGCGTTGTATTTTTCGTCGGCAAAACCGAAGAGACGCTGCAAACCGCTGTAAATGTCGCCCTTTCGCGCGACGGCGAGAAGTGCTTCGTATTCTTCGATGCGTCTGTCTTCGGCGATTCGCAAAAAAAGAATGCGGTCAACGATTCGCTGAACGGCAACATTGAGAAGGTGCGAATCGAGCGACGGATTTTGTTTGGCGATGTTTTTTGCAAGCGTTAACCGCCACTCTTCGACGAGTGCAAGAATCTCGTCATCGACTTCGCTGGTGCCGCGTTTGTTTTTCTTCGACTGAACGTAACGGTCGAAGCTGCCTCGCAGAATCGCTTCTTTGGAGAACGTGTCGATCAGGAAGTCGAACTTGTCGAGATATTCGTCGTACTTGCAATAGAAGATTCGTGCTGTCGATGCTTTGTCGTCTTTGTGCGGTTTGATGCGCGTGTCGTAGACGGCGAACTCTTCAAAGTCGGTGA
>JBOFSQ010000006.1:0-14569 GCA_051651625.1 Thermoguttaceae bacterium
TTTACATACTTGAGCGTCTACGGAGTCGGTCATCGGCGTCTATAAACCATAGGCCGATTCTTGGTAATGTTGTTGGCGATCTTTGCGTCAAGGCTGGTGTTTCGCCTTGGACGAAGCCTTTCGTTTCGATGCGAGCGAGCTGTGCGACTGACCTTGCAGAACGTTTCCCACTTCAAGCTACGACCGCTTGGCTTGGTCACTCTGTTGCCATTGCTAACAAGCACTACTTGCGTGTTCGCGCAGAGTATATTGCGCGTGCGATAGAGGAGGGAATCGGCGGCACTTCATCGCATCAAAAAACCGGTGCTGTTGGTGCAAAAAACGGTGCGATAGTGGAAAAAATGGATAGCATCAGCGACAAGGAAAAAACCGCGACGCAGGAAAACACGACACTTGCGCCAATGCCGCGCACGGTAGAACAAGACCAAAAAGGCCCACACGTCCCAACGGGGCAGCAAGAGCTTAGCCGTGGGTGAGCGGTACTCCGCGCAGCTTACGGTAGTGCCGCACAAAAAATCGAGCGTCTGTAGGACGCCACCGACCGCACGGTTGATTCAAACATTTGGTAGCGTCTTACAGACGCACCGGATTTTCGTTCGCGTCACCGGCGGTTGCGCTTGCCGCTATCGCGGCTGCACTTACCGCCGGTTATTGAGATACTGCCCCGTTGGGGCTAGGGCGTGTTGACACTATTGCAAATCGGGTACTTTTGGGGGCTTGTGACTCGGTATTGGGGGCGATTGCTTGGCACACGCACGAAATTCGCCCTCCCTATGTTGCGCATTTTGCCGTCCAAACTGCCCATTGTGTTAGTGTCAACACGCCCTAGGACCGCTCTGATTCTCCACTTGCGCAAAATCTGCTACACCCAAGGCAGGCCAAAAACCCAAAACGTCCCCTCCCTCTTTTTGCAGCCCCTCCTTGAAGCGGGGCGGAACGCGGTATACTCTCGGCGTGTGTCGGTTTCGTCTCTTTCCGTAGTAGGCACGTCTCGTCGTGAGACTGTCAACATAAGCCTCGTAGCGGCCAATGGTTTCGCCCCACACAACGAAAGGAACTCAAACATGCGTCACGCCCTTGCAATCGTTTTGCTGACAGCTCTTTGCTGTACGCCGCTCTTCGCCGATGCGACGTTCGCACCGCTGCTAACGGACGACACCGTTGCCGTTGTCCGCGTCAACATCGCCGAGTTAGAACCGAAAAATGTCAAGGCCTACGCGGTCGATGCTGTAACGCAGATCACCGAAGCCCTCGGATTCGACGACGACTCAAAAACCGAAACGCTCAAAGACCTCAATACCGATCTCGATGGTCTCATCGCACTCACCGAACCGTTTTACACCACGCTGACAAAGAAATTCGGGATCACAGAGTTTGCGATCATCGTCAATCTCCAGCTTGTGCAGCAAAACGTCCCCGCAATAATCGCCCTGCCGTGGAAAGGCAAAACGCCGGAAAACGTCGATGCGTTCAACCGTTTTCTTTTGGAATTCATGCCGTCTCTGACGGGTGAAGACTACGAATTGTCCTTGAGCACGCTACCATTTGATACGGTCTGTCAAGTCGGTGATTTTCTGTTGATTCCACTCGCGGATGTAGGAGGGCAGTTAGCGGTGAAAGGTTGGTTCGCACAGCGTAAGCCGAGTACCGCCGATTCGAAGATCGCGCAAGCGTTCGCTGCGCTCCCCGACAGCGATATACAGATCGCTGTCGCCGTCCCCGACGAAGTGCGAAAGATTTTGCTCTCCATTCCGCTGCCGCCAGATTTTCCGAACGAGTTAAAAGGGCTGATGATGTTCGCGCTCCAGAAAGTTGAGTGGGCGAACGCATCGTTCAACTTCTTCAAACCGACAGATTCCGACGTAATGCTCACCGTGAAAATGGCGACGAAACGCGACGCGGTTCAGATGCGTGGTCTTCTCGACATGGGGATCGACCTCGGAACGTCAATGATGCGGTTCGGAATGGAACAACAATCCGATGGTGACGCGCCGCCGATGCCGCCAGTTTTCTTCACGTTTTTCAAAGGTTGGCTTCGCACTCTTCTTCCGGATGTTGAAGACAGCAAGCTGATATTCCGCAACCGTATGCAGCTCGACAAAATGACGATCTCGACAGCGGCCCCCGCGATCATCGGCGTACAGACGGCGTTGCTGCTTCCGGCAATCCAAGCCGCACGCACGGCGGCACGGCGGACTCGGTGCGTGAACAACCTCAAGCAGATCGTCCTCGCCCTACACAATTACCACGACGTTTTCAACGGCTTTCCGCCGCTCTACACGGTCGATTCAAACGGGAAGCCGCTGCACAGCTGGCGAGTTTTGATTCTGCCGTTTATCGAAGAGACCGAGTTGTACAGCCAGATTCGGCTCAATGAACCGTGGGACAGCGAATACAACTCGCGTTTCCACGACAAGATGCCAGCGGTTTTCCGGTGCCCACTTGTCGGCAAAGCGGATGGGTGTTGTTACAGCGGTGTCGCTGGTGAGGCGTTCGTTCCGGCAAGCAAGGCGTCGGCGAAAACCGGTATCGGTTTTCAGCACATCACCGACGGAACTAGTAACACGCTTGCCGTCGTGGAAGTGAGTCAACCGTTCTGCTGGATGAACCCGACCGCCGACATCACGCTCGACGAACTCGTTGAAGGGATCAATCAAGGTCGTGTGGGGAGTGTTCATCCGGGCGGCTGTAACGTCGGTGTTTGTGATGGGAGTGTTCGCTTCATCAGTAACGGTATAGACGCCAAAACTCTCCGTGCCATCGGAACGAAAGCGGGCGGCGAACCGGTGCATGTGCCATAGATGTCAATGTCTGATCACGAAGTAATCGTTGGAGTTTCGGGTGGGATTGCGGCTTACAAGGCTTGTACGCTGGTGAGTTTGTTGCGGCAGCGCGGAGTGAGCGTGTCGGTCGTGATGACGCACGCGGCGACGCAGCTTGTTGCGCCGAAGACGTTTGAATCGCTCTCCGGGCGAACGGTGAGTCTCGACCTTTGGGACTCGCCGTCGGCGCATCCGCACATCGACCTTGCGCGGCGAGCGAGTGTGCTTTGCGTTGCGCCGGCGACGGCAAACTGTCTCGCAAAAGCCGCGACCGGTTTGGCCGACGATTTACTATCGACGCTACTGTTGTCGTTTGAAGGAACGCGAGTTTTCGCGCCAGCGATGAACGTTTCGATGTGGCGTCATCCAGCGGTGCAGCGCAACGTTGCACAAATTGAGAGCGACGGCGGCGTCATCGTTCCGTGCGAAACGGGCCGCCTCGCGTGCGGCGAAGTCGGCGAAGGGCGAATGGCGTCGCCAGAAAACATTGCAGAAATTGTGATGAAGTATTGTCAATAAATAAACCGGTAAGCGTTCACGGACTTTGCCATGCTGGCGTTGCCGCATTTGCCCCGACGGGGCAGTAATTTCAATAACCGTATGCAAGCGGTACTCCGCGCAGCTTACGGTGGCGACACCACAAAAATCGAGCGTCTGTAGGACGCCACTGACAGTACGATTGACTCAAACGTTTGGTAGCGTCCTACAGACGCACAGAATTTTCGTTCGCGTCACCGGCGGTTGCGTTTGCCGCTATCGCGGCTGCACTTACCGCCGGTTATTGAGATACTGCCCCGTCGGGGCAAAAACACGCCGCGTTCACAACAAACAGCAAACCAAACCGTGAACGGTTACACAAACCATAAATCGTAACAGCAATTTTTCCAACAAGGAGAATGAGTTATGGCAATGCAAACTCGCAGAGGTTTTACGCTTGTTGAGCTTTTGGTGGTGATTGCGATCATTGGAATGCTTGCGGGGCTGATGCTTCCAGCGGTGCAACAGGCCCGCGAAGCGGGGCGGCGGGCGCAGTGTATCAATAACATTCGCCAAAACGGCCTCGCCATTCTCAATTACGAAAACGCCCGCAACACCTACCCCGGCTACGCACAGTTCGTCAATGACGAAAAACTCTCCGTCCCGTGGAACACGATGATTCTCGCGTACATCGAACAGACGACGCTCTGGGAACAAATCTCACAAGGAAATATCACCAACGACGGACTCTTAATCGGCGCGTTCCTCTGCCCAAGCAGCGGCAACACGACAAGCGGTTCGTCTGATTACGTCGCCAACTGCGGCGCGAAAGACGAAGGCCACTTCGGCGGCGTCGATAACGACGCAAAACGTGCGTTCGCCGTCTTCTTTGAACATCGTAAACAGTTTCTCGACGGGAAATCGCCGGGGAAAGTCAACTCGTCGTACATCTCCCAAAACAACGGCACGAGCCAAACTCTGATGCTCTCCGAAAACATCGACGCCGGCCCGTGGACTTCGGTGCCGTACACGGCTGGTACTGAACCAGCAGGTCACGATATTGGCGCACTCCTCTACTTCGAAGCGGCTCGTGGGTTCTGCTATGCGTGCAACGCGCATCCGGCGGGGACTGATGCTTGTCTGATGACCACTGGCGATCCGTGCCATCACACGGTGGCGACAACAGACTTCTGTCGCGGCAAAGGTATGCACGCGGTCACGACCGACGACCCGTGCTGGATCAACGAAAAGAAGGGAAAACGTAGTCAAGACTCGCGATTTGCTGTGACGGCAGACTGGGGCCATCACCTTTCGCGTCCGGCGTCGAATCATCCGGGGATTGTCGTGACGACGTTTTGTGACGGTTCGACGCGACCGATCAGCGACTCGGTCGAAGAAGACGTTTTCACACAACTGATGATGCCCGCATCGGGCGTCCCGCTCGACATTCGTAAGGTTTTCTAGGGGGTAAGCATCCACGGGGTTTGGTCACGTTGACGTTGGCGTGTTATGATTCAGGGCACTCGCTTACGCTTCGTGTTCTTATCAATAAGAACACGAAGCGTAAGCGAGTGCCCAAAATGGCGGATGCAGCGTCCAAGAACGGAATCACATGTAAACGGTTACGATTTTTCAATCACGCAAGCAACAAAAGGAACCACAAAATGGTAAAGAAGTGTGACATCGGCGTTATGGGCCTCGCAGTTATGGGGCAGAATCTTGTACTCAACATGGTTGATCACGGTTATCGTGTCGCGGTGTTTAACCGGACGACGAGCAAGGTTGACGAGTTTCTTGCTGGCGACGAGCCGAAGGCGCGGGCGGCGAGTTTGGTGGCGACGTACTCGCTCAAAGAACTTGTCGCGTCGCTGGAGCGTCCGCGTCGGGTGATGTTGATGATTCAGTCGAAAGACGCCGTCCCTGCGCCCGATCTCAAACTCTATCCGCAAGTCGCCGCCATCGACGCTGTGATCGAAGAACTGCTAACGCTCCTCGAACCCGGCGACGTTATCATCGACGGCGGAAACACACACTTCCGCGACACCGAACGTCGCACGAAGATCGTCGAGGCGGCGGGACTGCTGTACATCGGTACTGGCGTCAGCGGCGGTGAAGAAGGGGCACGCAAAGGACCGTCGATGATGCCGGGCGGCAGTGAAAAGGCGTGGCCGTTCGTGCAAAAAATCTTTCAAGACATTTCGGCGAAAGTCGGCAAGAACGCGGAAATCCCGTGCTGCGAATGGGTCGGCGCACGCGGCGCGGGGCACTACGTCAAGATGATTCACAACGGAATCGAGTACGGCGATATGCAGTTAATCTGCGAGGCGTACTGGATTCTCAAAAACGGTTGCGGTTTCACAAACACGCAACTGCGTGCGACGTTCGATGAGTGGAATCGCGGCGAGCTTGACAGTTATCTGATCGAGATTACGCGCGACATTCTTGGAGTCCGCGACGCCGCAACGGGCAAAGAACTCGTCGATCTCATTCTCGACACCGCAGGCGCGAAGGGGACGGGAAAGTGGATGAGTCAACTCGCGCTCGACCTCGGCGTGCCGAGTACGCTCGTGACCGAAGCGGTTTACGCACGCTGTTTATCGGCGGCGAAGGCGACGCGAACGAAAGCGGCGACGATTCTTGCTGGGCCGCGTGGAGCGACGTATTCTGGCGACGTGAACAAGTTCGCGGAGCAAGTTCGCACGGCACTCTACGCCTCGAAGATTTGCAGTTACGCACAAGGTTACGTTCAGATGGCGGCGGCGGCGAAGGAGTACGACTGGAAACTCGATCTCGGTTCAATCGCAATGCTCTGGCGCGGCGGGTGCATTATCCGCGCGGTATTTCTCGACAAGATTAAAGAGGCGTTTGGCACCGATGCGTCGCTCGAAAATCTTTTGTTCGCGCCGTACTTCCGCGATGTCGTTGCGCGTTCGCAAGATGCGTGGCGGAATGTCGTGAAGACGGCGGTTGAGCTTGGGATTCCGGCACCGGCGTTCACGGCGGCACTTGCGTACTACGACGGTCTTCGCAGCGCGACGCTCCCCGCGAACTTGCTTCAAGCCCAGCGCGACTACTTCGGTGCCCACACCTACAACCGCATCGACCAGCCCGGAACGTTCCACACCGATTGGATCAAAGAACGTTAAGAACACGAAGCGTAAGCGAGTGCCCGAATCAGAGCACGATGCGTAAGCGAGTGGCATCTGTTCACGCACAAACCGTGAACGCTTACAGGAAACAAATGTCCCTTCGTATGACCGACATCACGACGACAATTCGCCGCGCGATTGATTGGGCCGCTGCCAATCAGCTTGAGTGCGGGGCGTGGAACGGACGCCTCGAAAGCAACTGCTGTATGGAAGCACAGTGGCTTCTCATGCAACACGTCCTCGGAATCGACGACGATCCGAAACGTGATGGCGTCATCGAAGCGATTCTGTCGTCGCAGCGCGAAGACGGTTCGTGGGAAGTTTACTATAACGCACCAAGCGGCGACATCAACACGACCGTCGAGTGTTACGCCGCGCTCCGCGCAAACGGTTTCTCCGCCGACGATACGCGACTCGTCCGCGCACGAAACGCAATCTTCACACTCGGCGGACTCGAAAAAATTCGCGTCTTCACACAATTTTGGCTCGCCCTCATCGGCGAATGGGACTGGAAAAACACGCCAACTCTGCCGCCAGAATTAATTTTGCTGCCGACGTGGTTTCCAATCAACATCTACCGTTTCGCGTCGTGGGCACGCGCGACGATTTTGCCGCTCTGTATTTTGTCGGCGCGGCGCGTCGTCGTTCCGCTTCCGCCCGAAGCGCGACTCGATGAACTATTTCCGAACGGACGTTCCATCCGCGCGACGCAAGCGGCAACGCCGATCTTCTCCATCGCACGACTCTTCCTCATCGCGGATCGATTCCTTTCGTGGTACGTTCGTTCGCCGTTTCAGCCGTTCCGCGAGACGGCGATTCGTCTCTGCCGCGAAGAAATCTTGCGTCACCAAGACGCCGACGGCGCGTGGGGCGGAATCCAGCCGCCGTGGGTATACAGTATTCTCGCCCTCACAACCGAAGGGTACGCACAATCGCACCCCGTCATTCACGCCGCTCTCGATGCGTTCAATCACCACTGGAAGTTTGAGACTCCGCACGGTACGTTCCTGCAAGCGAGTGACTCAATCGTTTGGGACACGCAGCTCATGCTCCAAGGACTGCTCGATTGCGGCGAGACGATTGAGTCGTCACCGCAGGTGCGTCGTGCGATTGAGTGGCTGCTCGACCAGCAAATCACCACGCGCGGCGACTGGTGCGAGACCGTCCGCGAGTCGCGTAACCGCGAAGGCGAATACGGCGGCTGGGCGTTTGAACGCGCAAACTTGCACTACCCCGACATCGACGACACCGCGGTCGCTGTGATCGTTTTGGCCCGCGCACGCGAGACGCTGCGAGCTGTTCCGGTTCGGCATAGCCGAACCCTCCAGTCATCACACACCGCACCGCCATCACACACCGCTCCGAGTGTGGAGGGTTCGGCTATGCCGAACCGCTGTGTGAGTGCGAATTTTCAAACAAGTCTACAGCAAGAAAACTCGCTGCCCGATCTCGCGTCAAAAATCGATCTGGCAATTAAACGTTCGCTCGTTTGGCTCGAAATGATGCAGTCGCAGAACGGCGGCTGGGGCGCATTCGACCGCGACAACGTTAGCACGCTCGTTACGAAGATTCCGTTTTGCGACTTCGGCGAAGTTCTCGACCCGCCGAGTGTTGACGTTACGGCGCACGTTGTTGAGGCGATGGCTTTGTGCGGGATGTCGCCCAATCACTCGCCGTCGCTCCGCCGCGCGATCAAATACATCGAGCAGGAACAAGAATACGACGGAAGTTGGTTTGGTCGTTGGGGCGTGAACTATGTTTACGGCACGTCGGCGGTGTTAACGGCGTTTGCTGCACTTGGTCGAACGGCGGTGAACGATCCGCGCGTCGCGCGTGCGGCGGCGTGGATCGCGGCACACCAGAACAGCGACGGCGGTTGGGGCGAGTTACCAGCGTCGTACCTCGACGATGCCGCACGCGGACGCGGGCCGTCAACAGCATCGCAGACAGCGTGGGGACTGATCGCACTCACCGCCGCACATCGCGCCGAAGACGCCGCAGCAGTAGCAACAACAATCGCACGCGGCGCAGAGTTTCTCGCCAAAACGCAGAACGAGTCGGGAACGTGGGAGCAGCGTGAGTTTACCGGCACGGGTTTTCCCGGCTACGGCGTTGGCAAACGTCAACAATCACGCCGCGACAAAAAGAAGATCGTCGTCCTCGAACAGGGGAACGAGATGCAGCGAGCGTTTATGATCAACTACCACCTCTACCGCCACGTCTTCCCACTGGCCGCGCTGGGACGAATCAGCGAATCAGAACGCGAAGCGTCGTAATCAGAACGCGAAGCGTAAGCGAGTGAATCAGAACACGAAGCGTAAGCGAGTGCCCGAATCAGGACGCGATAGACTTGATGGACGAAATGGACAATTTTGGAAACTTGCACCCGCACAGCGGTTCGGCGTAGCCAAACCGCTGTGCGGGTGTAGTAAAATTTCGCTTGCAGACGTGCATTGCGTATTTGCCCCAACGGGGCGCAAGAATTGAACCGCGTACACAACTCTTACGCCCCGTTGGGGCTACGGATTCTGTTGTGGTCGCTGACCGTGGGTTCGTGGAGTACCACTCACCCACGGCTAAGTTCTGTCGCCCCGTTGGGGCGAAAATTCGGACAACCGATGTTCTCGTGCAACCAAAACTTTACTACACCCAACCTGAACTATACACCAAACCCCAAACCACAACAAATCACAATGCCATTCACACGACGCCAGTTTCTCCAGCGTGGGGCGGTTGCGGCTGCCGCAGTTACAGCGACAACTGTTCACACAAAAAACACTGTACACGCTCAAGTCTTGCCGCAACGTGGCCGCGCGATGCGTTACGAGCCGCCGTATAAGTTTGCAATGTGCAACGAAATGTACGAAGGCTGGACGTGCGAACGCCTCTTTCCGTACCTCGCGCGGTGCGGCTACAGCGGTGTTGAGATCGCGCCGTTCACACTCGCAAACGACGTTCGCCTCATCGGTGCCGACGAACGAGTTCGGTTGCGCCGCCTCGCGGAAAAACACCGTCTCGAAATCCCGACGCTCCACTTCCTTCTCGCCAAGACGACCGGATATTACTGGACTTCGCCCGACCCCATCGTCCGCCAAAAGACGACCGAATACTTCAAAGAATTGATCCGGCTCTGCGCCGATCTCGGTGGCCGCCAGATGGTTCTCGGTTCGCCGAAACAGCGCAGCCTGCTCGAAGGCGTGACGCACGAACAGGCGATGGAGTTTGCAACGGAGTCGCTGCGACAACTCGTCCCGATGCTCGAACACTGCAAGATAACAATCGCCGTCGAACCGCTCGCGTCAACCGAGACCGACTTCCTCACGACCGCTGGCGAAACCGTTGAACTGATCGACCGCGTTGCGTCGCCGGAACAAGTCGCGCTTCATCTCGATTGCAAGGCTATTGCGCTAGGCGAAAAAGAATCGATCCCAGAAATCATTCGCCGTTATCACAAACACCTCGCGTACTTCCACGCCAACGACAAAAATCTGCAAGGCCCCGGATTCGGCGAGATCGACTTCGTTCCTATTTTCAAGGCACTCATCGACGTCGGTTATCGCGGCTGGGTCTCGGTCGAACCGTTCGAGGCACCACTCGGACTCGAAAAAATGACCACCGGCAGCATCGCTTGTCTGCAAACGTCGTTACGCAAGGCGATGGAGTAATTCAGGTTCGGCATAGCCGAACCCTCCAGCGTTCGGCTATGCCGAACCTGAACTATACGCGAATTCGGGCACTCGCTTACGCTTCGTGTTCTGATTGTTTGGGCACTCGCTTACGCTTCGTGTTCTTATTACACATTACACGTCAAGATGTCGCACTTCGAGAGAGTGTTTCTCGATGAACTCGCGGCGCGGTTCGACTTTGTCGCCCATCAAAATGCGGAACAGTTCGTCCGCCGCCGAGGCGTCGTCCATCGTCACTTGAATCAGCGAACGGTTGGTGAGGTTGAGCGTCGTCTCACGCAACTCTTCGGGGTCCATTTCACCAAGACCTTTGAATCGCGTAATCTGAATGTTCTTCTGACTGCGAACCCAGTCCGCTATCGCCTCCATAAGTTCACGCAAATCGCCAAGCCCCGAACGACTCTCGCCGCGAACCAAGTGATAACGCGCCGTGTCTTTCCCCGTCCGGTCTTGCGGAAGAAGTGCGTCGATTCCGAAACCGAGTTTTGCAAGGTCGTCAAGGAGCCGGTTGAGCGTCCGAACTTCGTGAAGCTCAACGACGTGAACTCTCCGCCGCGACGCCGCCTCGTCCGTCTCGCCGCTATCGACTTCCGCACCGCCAGTTTGAACTTCAATCTCCGCAAGATAGTCGTCAAGCTCCTGACGCGACGCAAACCACCTTTCGACGGTTTGAAAAATTGTGTGATAAATCGGCAAGTGTCCCGACGCTGCATTTCGACGCGCGGCGTGATCGCGCAAACTTATCCCGCGCCGCTCAAGCGAAATGATCGACTCCTCCAGCGACGACAGCGTTTTGCAAAGCTGAATCATCGCTTCACCTTCAACGATGTGTCCGTCGCCGGCGTCAAAACGTGCGTCGGCGATGCCGAGGTCGAGCGTGATTTGACGCATCTCGCCTTCGGTTTGGATGTAACGGTCGTTCTGTCCCTTGCGACGCATCCGGTAGAGCGGCGGACAAGCGATGTAGACGTGACCACTCCGAACCAGCGGTTGCATCATACGATAGAAAAACGTGAGCAGCAGCGTGCGAATGTGTGAACCATCGACGTCGGCGTCGGTCATGATTACGATCTTGCCGTAGCGACGTTTCGTGAGGTCCATCTCATCGCCGATCCCCGCGCCGATGGCGGTAATCATACTGCGAATCTCTTCGTTTAGCAGAACCTTTTCGTCGCGGGCTTTGTAGGCGTTGATGATTTTCCCACGCAGCGGGAGAATCGCCTGAAACTCACGAACTCGCCCGCCTTCTGCACTACCACCCGCCGAGTCACCTTCGACGAGGTAGAGTTCACACTTGTCAACGTCGCGGCTCGAACAGTCGCGGAGTTTTCCCGGAAGTCCGCCGTGCGACAAGACGCCTTTGCGTTCGCGGACGAGCAGCCGCGCCTTCCGCGCACTCTCACGCGCCTCGGCGGCGAGAAGTCCTTTTTTGAGAATCGTCTGCGCGACCCGCGGACTCTCTTCGAGAAACTTCGCAAGTGCCTCGCCGACAGCGGAGTTCACGATCCCTTCGACTTCCGCGTTCCACAGTTTGATTTTCGTCTGCGCCTCGAACTGCGGTTCGGGAACTCGTACCGCGATGATCGCCGTCAGGCCTTCGCGGAAGTCGTCGCCAGTCGGGACGAGCGACTTGAACATGTCTTCCTTTTTGCCGTAAGCGTTGAGCGTTCGTGTGAGTGCAGTTTTGAAACCGGACAGGTGCGTGCCGCCGTTGATCGTGTAGACGTTGTTCGCATACGAACGGATGTTCTCCGTATATTCTTCGGTGTATTGAAACGCGACTTCGACTTGCACGCTGTCCATCATCGTCTTGATGTGGATAACGTCTTTGTGGAGCGGTTCGGTTGCGCGATTGAGGTTTGTGACAAAATCGACGAGGCCGTTTGCGTAGAGGTAGACTTCCTCTTGGCTGTTGCGTGCGTCGCGGACGGTGATTTTGATGTTGCTGTTGAGAAACGCCAAATCTTGCAACCGGCGACAGAGCCGCGAGAAGTCGAACTTCGTTTCGGAGAAGATTTCGGCGTCGGGTTTGAATGTTGTCTTCGTACCGCGATGAGTTGACTGCCCCATTTTTTTGACGGTGCCTTCAGGGATTCCGCGGACGTACCCTTGGTGGTAGCGGTATCCATCGCGGCAGACCTCGACTTCGCACCACTCGGACAAAAAGTTAACGACCGTCGCGCCGACGCCGTGGAGACCGCCGGAAGTTTGGTACGCACCTTTGCTGAACTTTCCGCCGAACTTGAGGAGCGTCATCACGCCTTCGAGCGTCGATTTACCGATGTCGCTGTGGTCTTCGACTGGGATACCGCGACCGTTGTCTTCGACGGTTATGCTGTCGTCGTTGTTGACGGTGACGGTGATTTCGGACGCGAATCCGGCCATCGCCTCGTCGATTGAGTTGTCAACGATTTCGTTGACGAGGTGGTGCAGCCCGTTTGTTTGGGTGTCGCTGATGTACATCGACGGACGTTCGCGGACGTGTTCTTGGTCGGTGAGGTACTCCATATCTTTTGCGGAGTAGTCAACGTTGCCGTCGGCGATAGGGCTGAAGCGAAAGTCGTCGGGTGTGGCGGCGGCTTGGCTGTCGGGAGATTGAGCGTCGGTCATTGTGGGATTTCCCAGAGTTGGTAGAGGTCGTGCGTGTGCTTCATACACACGAAAGCGAGCGACCATTTTACCCTAGCACCGCTTCGCGTCAAGAAGCAAGCTGGGAGTGGTTTTCAGTGGTTGTAGTAAAGTTTCGCTTGCAGACGTGCATTGCGTATTTGCCCCGATGGGGCTTGCATCACACCGTCTCGAAAACTGCGGAGAGACCGGTTTTTCTAGCGTTTTGTCGGCATTACGCGCGGAGCGTGAAGAGGCCCTTGGTGCAAATTCCGGTGCAATGCCACAAGAGGCTGTAGCTGCCGCTGCGCTCGGTGGAATTCTCTCGCCGTCTTGCGCACCGTCTCTCGATCCGCGCCTTCGCGCACTGGGAGTCTCTCCCAGAGTCTTTCCGCGAGTCGCTCTTTCGTCAGTTCAGTGAAGCGGTCGTCCTTCAGTCGGTCGCTCAAGAATCCATTCATTCAATCTAACCCAAGAAGGAGTTTGTGTTATGTCAGAAGAAAAACGTCCGTTACCGAAAACCGCCGCCGAACTCGACGCCCAGTTAGAAGAACGCTTCTGGGACGAGATGCAAGAGTCGCCGTGTGTCATTGGTGTGAGAAATGTTGAGAAGTTTGAACACGAGTATTTCGACATCACTCCGCGTGCAAGTGTGTCGCCACATTTATTTGCAATGTCGCGTGAGGCGGTTGCTGGGATTGCCCCGCCCGCGCTCGGCTGCAAGCCTGCACCGACGCGGGCGGGACTTCCCGCAACGCCTTCCCCCCCGATTACTAACAGGGGGGCCACATTGTATACACACCCAGTCCATACATCGGAGCCGCGCAGTACAAATCCCGACGTTTCGCCCGCTTCGCAACGCATAATGGGGGGGTATGATGGCGGCGTCGTTGTCGGTTTCGATGGCAAGTGGCGTTCGCAAACATTCGAGAGTATCAAACAGTTACTCGAAAAAGCACGCGAACAATCGCAAGTCAAACGCGGCGATCCGACCATCGAACTTGACGGCTTCAAGTTTCAGATGCAACCGCACGGCGGCGGCAAGGGCGTCTACTATCGTTACATTCTTGAAGCGGGCGGTGCGCAAGTCTTGGTTCACGCGAATCCTGAAGGCGACTTGCAACCGGTGCGAGTTCGTTACGGTGCGGAAGCTCTCATCGGACAAAACCTCTTCACGGTACACGAACGCTTTCGCGGCTGGCTTGATGCGATTGGATTTGAAGTCGAGAAAGTGTTTCCGTCTTTTGAGCGCGCCGAAAAAACGCGGCAGAGAAAACAAGCAAGCGGTCGCGCCGGTGTGGCGTGAAGTTCAAGAACGGTTTCGAGAGTATTTTCCGGGCGTCGACGGCGTGCGGCGTGAGATCGTTCCGCGACGCAAGGTTGCATTGAGTTGTTCTGCGGAGCATCTCTTCAAACAGGCGAGCGGTTGCTTGGCTTCGGCGTTGGCGATCCTCGGTATCGAAGGCGACGCACAACAAGTCGGCGAATTGGTGGCGGATTTTATGCGTGGAGCCAAGGAAAACTCGGCGACATCGAAAAGACAATCCGCGTTAGTGATAAGGAGATCGTTATGATTGAAGAATTGGCAAAACTTTTGTCGCGGCTGGAAGTGGCCAAACTTTTGGGATGCTCTGTAGGCACGGTCGCCAACTTGTGTAAAGACGATCCAACAAGCAATAAGGAGTCCGCCATGCCTAAACGTTCACCTCTGAAGCCGCGTCGTTATCAACCCACACTTGACGGGCGACGGTGCAACATATCGTTCGGCCAGATTCCCGATTATCTCAACGCGGAGTATAGGAAGCATCTTGATGATCTTGTGATTGAG
>JBOFSQ010000007.1:0-19620 GCA_051651625.1 Thermoguttaceae bacterium
TGCCTTGTCATTGCGAAAACAGGGGGTTGCGTGTGAAGCGTTTTCAAACGTTTTTGGCAGTTTTGTTTTTTGCGCACAAAGACACGAAGAGCGCAAAGCACACAAAGCGGAGTACACATCAACTCCCCGCTAGGGGAATCATATCAATAGAACAGCGACGACAATAGAATCCGAATTTGCCCGTAGGGCATAAATGATTCCAACGAGATGAAATATGAATGTCCTAACGGGCAAAACGATTTTGTTGGTGGCTTTGTTCTACTGATATTGTTGCCCTACGGGCAAAGGAACAACTTGACAAACTCTTCGTGTCCTTTGTGCTCTTTGCGCCTTTGTGCGAAAAAATAAAGCCGCTCACAATGTATGCTGTCGTGAAAATCGTGAACCGTCACCCACAACTGCAATCCTCAAAAAAAAGAATGACAAGGCACTAGATTCCCGCCGAGTACGCGGGAATGACGAAACAAGGCGTGAACGGTTACCGGGTTTGAGAAGTACGAAGCGAAAAAGATGTCCGAGTTCGGACGTATTTTGAAGCCCTTGAGCAGTTGCTCGCGGTCTTCGGGCGTCAACTCGATGTCCTTTTTGGACTTCTTGGGTGGCATTGTTGCGGCGTGGTTGAATGTGAACGTTGAACCACCAAACGATGGTGCGCATCCTACACGGTTCAAGTCGCATGCGAAGGGGAGAGCGGAAGTTTTTGTTGAGTGGACGGTGTGGACACGATGGACTTGATGGACGTTCACACAGTCCATAACGTCCACGGTCACTCGCTTACGCTTCCCGCTCTGATTTGGGCACTCGCTTACGCTTCGTGTTCTTGTTGGTGGTACCGCTACTCTACTCCGGCACCCACGCTTCTAGGTAGCGGGCGAGTGCGTGGAAGTCGCTGCCGCATTCGAGCGGACGGGCGTAGGCACGCAGTTTGGTCATGTCGATCAGTTCTTCAAACGCCGGATAACGCAAGTCGAAAAGCCCCGCAACGGAAATCATGACGCCGTTGAGTTCCTTCTCGCACAGTGCGCGATATGCACCGACGCCAATCTGGCTGCCGAGGATAACGTCAAACGCCGTCGGGGCGTTGCACCGAACTTCATAGCCGAACTGTAGCCCGACCATTTTCTTGCTGCGTTTCGTGCGACGCTTGTATTCCTCACTGATGAGCCGTCCGAGACGCGACGAATACTTGAGCTGCGAAACCGGGAAGTGGCCAAACGTGTCGGGCTTGAGCGAACGAAACTCGTCGTCCGATATGCACAACTTGATTTCGGACAGCGGCAGATATTCTGCAAGACCTTCCGACATAACCATCACGAAACTCGGTTTCCCTTCTAGGTCGCGTTCGATGAGAACGTCGACCGCACGCGCGACAATTTTTGAGATGTCAAACACGGTTCGCATCACCGGTTTGCCGTCGTCGCCGAGGACGCGATTTCCGGTTTCGGGATCGATTGTCTCTTCGGTTGTTCGCCAGCTTGCGTCGGCTTCTTCGAGGTCTTCGAGTCCGATGACCATACTCGCTTCGCCAGCGATAGCGGCACCGTAAGAGAGCCACGCCGCTTTGCGTCCCATAAGTTGGCAGATGTAGCCGGTCTCGGTCGCTTCGGAGTCGGCCAGCAAGTTTCGCACTTGTTTGGCCAGCATTTCAACGGCTGTGAAATAACCGAACGTGAAGTCGATCCCTTTGTAGTCGTTGTCGATAGTTTTCGGGAGGTGAACGACTTTGATTTTCGGTTTGTCTGCTGGGAGCGTGTCCATCCAGAGTTTGAACTTTGCGGCTGTGGTGAGCGTGTCGTCGCCGCCGAGTGAGATGAGTGCGTCGCAGCCGAGCGAACGCAGTGCGTCGTAGACCCGCTGAAACGGTGCGGTTTTGGTGGCGTCTTTGATGTCGCTCGGATTTTTGAGGAGCTTTCCGGGGTTGGCCCGCGCGGTGCCGATGACGATCCCTTGGAGCGTCCGAAGTCCTTCATCGGTATACGGTGACTTGTCGAGGCGGATGTAGTCTGTCCCTTCGACGAGCGGTTTGGCTGGATCGAAGTCGATCAGATGTGTGTACCCGTTTTTCATCCCGAAAACTTCGATGCCAGCGCGGGCGAAACACACAGCCGCACTGCCAATGACGGCGTTTGCCGTCGGTGCGGGGCCGCCGGAAAAGAGAATGGCGACCTTCTTAATCGCCGACTTCGCAGGACGTTTCGGACTAGAAAGCGGATTCGATGCGCGCGTAGACATATCTTTTGTTCCTTCTGTTTATTGTTGGTGAGACCGGACACAACTTTGAGGGTGCCATTGTAGCCAAAACTCGGTTTGCGGCAAGGAGAGCGTCCGCAGTGGTAGACAAGTGCGCGATGGAGGTTAGAATTGTGGACGTTTCAATTTCGTTGCAACCGACTCACACCGATTTTATGACAACTCCACATTCTCCACATTGTACCGAAATGATGGTATGGGTTCCGCGCACCAGCGGTGCGGAACCTGCGCTGCGTCTCATCGACCAAACACTTCTGCCGCTCACACTCACCGAGATTGTTTGCTGCGATGTTGAGATGGTTTGGGAGGCGATAAAAGTTCTTCGTGTTCGCGGCGCACCAGCGATTGGGATCGCTGCGGCTTACGGCGTTTGCCTCGGAATGGTGCCGCTCTTTGTTTACGGCACGCCAACTGAAGCAGTGTTTTTCACGCGGCTCGACGAAGTGACGCAGTATCTTGCGTCGAGTCGTCCGACGGCGGTGAATCTGTTCTGGGCGATAGACCGAATGAAGCGTTGCGCGGAGTCGCTTCGCGGCTCGTCTCCAGATGTAATCTTAACTGCGCTTGAGCGTGAAGCGGTTGCGATTCACAACGAAGACCGCGCGACGTGCCGCGCAATCGGCGAGTGCGGAGCCGCACTCATCAAAGATGGCGATTCGTTTCTCACACATTGCAACGCCGGTGGACTCGCCACGTCAGAACTCGGTACCGCGCTTGCGGCGTTTTTCGTCGCGCACGAGCAAGGCAAACGCATCCACGTTTACGCCGACGAGACGCGGCCACTCTTGCAAGGAGCGCGTCTGACGGCGTGGGAATTGCAGCAAGCGGGGATCGACGTTACGATCATCTGCGACTCGATGGCAGCGATGCTGATGCGTCAAGGAAAAATCACTGGTTGCATCGTCGGTGCCGACCGCATCGCCGCAAACGGCGACACCGCCAACAAAATAGGGACGTATAGCGTTGCCGTGTCGGCGCAATATCATAAAATTCCGTTTTATGTTGCGGCTCCGTTTTCGACATTCGATCTCACGCTCGCCGACGGCAGCGGCATACCAATCGAAGAACGCGACGCGGCTGAAATACGTTGCGGATTCGGTAAGCAAACCGCTCCCGACAACGTTGCGATCTACAACCCAGCTTTCGACGTTACACCCGCCGAACTCATCACCGGCATCGTCACCGAACGCGGACTGATCCGCCCCGTAAACGCCGCGACAATTTCAGACGCAGCTACACCCTGAACACAATCAAAAACTTGCAAAAACTTGGAACGTCACATGCCAAAAATCATCAGCAAACGGGAGCTTGTCCCGTCGATATTCGAGATGGAAGTACATCATCCGCCGCTCGCTGCGAAGGCGGAGCCGGGCCACTTTGTGATGGTGATGGAGAGCGAAGAAGGTGAACGGATTCCGCTCACCATCGCCGACTTTGACCGTGATCGCGGGACGATTACGATGGTCATCATGGCGATTGGTACATCGACGAAGCAGCTCTGCCAGCGCAACGTCAGCGACGAACTTTATTCGCTCATCGGCCCGCTTGGACACGCGAGCGAGATTGAGTCGTTCGGCAGGTGCGTGATGGTCGCGGGTGGAGTTGGTGCGGCACCGATCTACCCAATCGCACGGCGACTTGCGGAAGTCGGCAACGAAGTAATCACGATTCAAGGCGCGCGGCATCGCGGTCTTCTCTTTTGGGAAGACAAACTCGCCGCCGTAAGTTCGCAACACATCGTTACGACCGACGACGGCTCCGCTGGACGACGCGGTCTCGTGACCGAACCGCTCCGCGAGATTTTGGAGGCGGGGAACGTTGGCGTCGTCTACGCGATTGGCCCTGCGATTATGATGAAGTTTTGTGCGGAGACGTGTCGTCCGTTTGGCGTCAAGACGATTGCAAGTCTCAACTCTGTGATGATCGACGGAACAGGAATGTGCGGCGGTTGCCGCGTCCGTGTCGGTGGCGAGACGAAGTTTACCTGCGTCGATGGCCCAGAGTTCGACGCACTTGGCGTCGATTGGGATATTTTACTCGCGCGACAAAAAACATACTGCGAACAGGAAAAATGTTCGCTCCAGCGGTACGCGAATGTTCAGGTGTCGTGATGTTCATCCTCTTCACAATCTGTGCGTTTATCTCGTTGGTCGTGAGCGACATTGGTTGTCGTCTCGTGACACGGTGGGGGATCGTTGACGACGCGGCGTCGGAGTCGCACAAATCGCACTCTGGTCGCGTACCGACTGGCGGCGGCGCGGCGATTGTCGCTGCAATTCTCGCGCCGCTGCTGATGGGCGTCGCGGTGATTTGGTGGTGTGGCCAGTCTGCGCCGCACGTTTCGTGGTTGCCGACGACAATAGCAACACACTGGGCAGGTCTTTGGTTGCGAAGCGTTGACCTCGTGACTTTGTTGTCGCTCGGTTTCGTACTCTTCGTTCTTGGCACGCTTGACGACCGTTACAAAATCGCGTGGCCGTGGCGACTCGGCGTGCAAGTTCTCGTTGCTGTCGCCGCCGTTGTGTGTGGATGGCGCGCGACGATTTTTATTGACGTCCCGATTTTGACCGGTGTTGTGAGCGTTGTTTGGATCGTTGGTCTAACGAACGCATTCAACATGCTCGACAACATGAACGGACTCGCTGGCGGCGTTGCAGCGATAGTGGCACTGTTTTTGGGTGCGGTTTTGTTTTTGGCGCAGTCGCCGAACGCTGGTTCACCGCAACTGTTTTTGATTGGACTTCTCGCAGTAGTCTTCGGTGCGGTGGCCGGTTTTTTGATTCACAACAATCCGTTTCGCGCACGACTCTTTATGGGCGACGGCGGTGCGTACTTTCTCGGTTTTCTTTTCGGCACAATCACGCTTGGGACGAGTTACAGCAGTTACGCCGCGCCGCAGACGCTCTTCGCGCCGCTTCTCATTCTTGCGGTGCCGCTCTACGACATGTTGTCGGTGGTGACGATTCGTATCAGCGAACGCCGCAGCCCATTTCGCGGCGATCAGCGTCATTTCTCGCATCGCTTGGTTGCATTGGGTTTGAAACCGTCGTCGGCAGTGCTTGTCGTCTACCTGACGACAATCGTGACAGCGGTCGGCTCGCTCCTGCTCTACCAACTCAACACCTTCGGTGCCGCACTCGTTTTAGCTCAAACTGTGATGATGCTCCTACTCATTGCTGTACTTGAGAAGTGGTAGCGCGGCTTTGTTGGTTCTGTTTTCGGATCGCTTCGTAGTTTGGTTTGTGCCTGAGATTGTGTTCCGTACCAGACACGCCGAATAATTCGCCCAACACTTTGTCTTCGTTTTGTCGCCAGAGTTGGAACAAGTCTTCGCGCGTTGCGGCGTTACCAAATTGTTTGTAGAGCCTTTCGATGACAACATAAAGCGGCGTCCCGACGACGCTTTCGTGAAAACCGCGTTTGCCCTTGTTCGCATTTTCACAATAAAGCGTCCAAAGTTTTTCGAGATGCTTTTCTACCGTTTCTTTGACTTTCTCGTAATCTGGGCGAACGTTCGGATAATACGTCAAAATCTCGTCCGTGTCGCCGTCGTGAACGAGAACGATAAGCTGTCGCGGGTGAAACGCCGTGCGGTTTCCGAAATAGTACGACAACTTCAAATACGACTTGCTCTTAACCTTGAGACGATTGTTTGCGCCGTCACGGAGCACAAACCCCTCAAACGACGGATCGTTCGCTTCGGTCTGGTCGAGAAATTGTAAAATCTCATCGATCCCTGCGAACTTATAAACTTTCGGACGCTCAAAAATTGTGTTCTCTTGGTCGCACTCGTCGAGCGAAAACTCCCGCGCACCTTCAAAGATCGAAAGCAGAAACAGGTGTGGCTCCGTGTATTCTCGCACAACACGATTCGCCAGCGTACAGAGTTCACAAATGTACGTCAAGTTTCGTTTCAAAAACTTGTCGAGATCACTGGTGGAGTTAAGTTTGAGTGTTTGCAGAACGATACTTTCCCAACTCTCGCCAGCATCGCAGCACGCCCCGTCGCCGAACGAAAACCGCGTATGAATGTGCCAGCGGTTTTCAAAATAGAAAATTTTGATAAGCGATCCGTCTTCCTTGGCTTGAACCGAAAAGTCGCCGAAGTCAAACGGATCGTCTTTCATCTCGCCATAATTGAAGAAGCGATCAAACGACTTTGCGACCAGCGAGTTGTCACGCGAATCGAGCGTCAAACCGCGACACTCGCGGACAATCGGATGTCCCTTCTTGCCGGTCGGAATCAAGTACATATTGTAATTGAGAATCACCATCGGCAAGTCTTTGCTCCGACGATGTTCGATCCCGAACTCTGATAGCAGGTCGTCGTAATCGTGACTTTGCAGATATTCTTGGGTGTGTAACGTTTTGGACATACGAAGTTGACTCTTGAGGTTGTGAACGTATAATGCGTGCAAATCTGTGAACAGGCTCAATTATAGGTGTGACTCATGGCACGTCAAGCATCAACGAAGTCGGCGTCGGCAAAGTCGGCGCGTCGTGTGACTGATTTTCTTTGGAACACTGCCGACATTCCTGACGCCAGCGTGGTTGTCGTTGCTGGTGGCGACGACTTTCTGAAGCGTGAAGCCCTAACACATCTGCGACAGCGACTCTTGCAAGATGGCGACGCCGATGCCGAGCTTTCGTGGGTGCGACTCGATGCCGCGACGACAACTTACTCTGCTCTGCGGAAGGAACTTTCAACCGTTGCGATGTTCGGCGGACAGCGTATTATTGTTATCGAGGACGCCGATTCATTCGTCACGAAATATCGTACCGAGCTTGAAGACTACGTTGACAAACCTGCGCAGGCGGGCGTTTTAGTTTTGTCGGTACAGGCGTTTCCGCAGACGACGAACTTGGCGAAAAAAGTTGGCGCGAGCGGTTTTGTCATCGACGCCGCTCCGATTCCCGAACGTGACCTTGCCGATTGGGTTGTGAAGTGGGCGAAGTATCGGCACAACATTGTTTGTCCGCACGCTGCCGCCGAACTTCTCGTGTCGTTTGTCGGTTCGGAACTTGGTTTGCTCGACCAAGAGCTTGCCAAACTTTCGCTTTCTGCGAACGCGAAAGACGGTATCACCGCTGCGTTGATTGAGGAGTGTGTCGGCTCGTGGCGGGTGCGTAAGGCGTTCGACGTTTTTGACCTTGCTCTCGAAGGTAAGACGGTTGAGGCGATACGTCAGCTTGACCTTTTGATTCTTGCTGGCGAGGAACCGATTGGTATTCTTGCGCAGATTTCGGCTTCGATTCGCAGACTCGGCGCGGCGACGTGGCTCGTCATCGACGCCGAACGACTTGGCTCCAAGATTTCTGTAAACACGGCGGTGACGCAAGCGGGCGTGAATCCGTACTTCAGCAAAAAAGCGGAGCTGCAACTGATGCGGTTGGGTCGCCATCGAGGCGCAAAACTTGCGTCGCTACTGCTCGAAGCTGACCTCAACCTCAAAGGTGCAAGCCGCCTCCCACCGCGCGTCATCCTCGAACGACTACTAGTACAACTCGGCGACGCCGCAAAACGGTGAAGCCAGTGAAGGTTTCCCGCTTCGCGTGAAATTGCAAACTCGTTCTTGATGAACATGTCGATTCCCCCTCATTGACTAGGGTAACTCGCGCGGTATGCTGGTTGCCGGTCGTTCGGTGGTTTCTCGGTTCCCTTTAGTTTCTCTTTTGAAAGGAGACAGACAATGGACAAGATGCTGATGATTGTGGTGTGTGGTTTGGAAACAATGCTCGACGCTGCGTGCGCTTTCACTGGCACGCCAAATGTTAAGATGGGGGGGGGGGGGTAGGCTTTGCGGCCCCGATTTCTTTGGCGTCTTCTCTGACGCCCATTGCTCCACTTCTTCTCGAAACCGCCGTCACGGTTTTACGCTCGTTGAGCTGCTCGTTGTGATCGCCATCATCGGCGTTCTCGTGGCACTTCTATTGCCCGCCGTACAAGCAGCACGCGAAGCAGCACGCAGAATGCAGTGCTCGAACAATCTCAAACAGTTGGGATTGGCTCTTCACAACTTCCATGACACCCGGAATGGGTTGGTGCCAATCTGTCTCAAAGAGTACAACTGGACGTGGACGGTGCTTCTCATGCCGTTCATGGAACAAAACGCAAACTACGACCGCCTTATGGGGATAACCCGAACCGCAACAGGTGGTGCGAGCCAAGATGGTGCTAATGCGTTTATGGGAACAAACGAAGATGGCTATCGCCTCCCAGCTTTGGGGATTTGGGATGCTTCTAATGGTGCCATCGCCAATCCGCTGACCCAACCGGAAAAAGACGGCCTTGCTGGAATCAGTGCGTTCGTTTGTCCATCGCGTCGCACCGGAAAAGCCATCACGACAGCGGTTACATCTGCTGGCGATGCTTCGATGAGTGGCCCAGCCACTGACTATGCGGCGATTGTGACATGCTCCCAAGCCGACAGGAAAGCCTTGGAAAACGTTCCGCGTAACGGATCAACTGGCGAAACCGGTTGGTATCGATACTTTGAGGTCAACGGGGGAAGAACATTCAGTAGTCCCCTCCGGACCCCATCGATACCTGGTTGTCAAGATCGTGTTTATGACTTCAACGTCAATTACAAAAGCTGGAGTCCGGCGGACTCAATGGGTTACTGGGTGGATGGAACAAGTAACCAGCTTGTGATTGGTGAGAAGCACATTCCTGCAAGCAGTATTGGGCAGTGTGCTGGTTCAGATACAGACCAACGCTTTTATTCTTATGATTGCCCCCACTATCTTTCTGCCAAGAAAGGTATGAGTTGGGGGTCGGCACGCAAGATGGTGCTGTACAATACGGATGGTACTCTTGACGCCGCCCTACTTACCACTAGTCCTAAAGCTGGGATTGACACTGATCCCCAGTATGGGGCTTATGGTTTTGGAAGCTCTCACGCTGGTATTGTCAACTTTGTCTTGGGTGATGGAGCTGTTCGCTCGATCCCAGTGACAACGTCGGTTAACATCTTGTACCTGTTGTCTAATGCGCGTGACGGTCAATCGGTATCAATGCCGTAGAGGCAGTTTGGTATTCGGTTACTGTTTCAGTTGCCACAATTTCCCGTCATTCCCGCGCGAGCGGGGGTGACGGAGTGTGGTGGTGTTCTTTTGATTTGGGCTTTGTTTCGTAACCGTTCGCGGTTTTTGTTCGTTGCACTGTTTCTCAATAACAGCCCGAAACGTAGCGTAGCGGTAGCGAAGCGTAGTGAGGGAAGTGAAGACTCTGCGTCCACAACACTGGCGTCAACGTCGTTTGTTCCCTCACTTCGCTACGCTACGTTTCGGGCTGTTGTTTTGCGCTACGTTTCGGGCTGCTATGAAAACGCTACGTTTCTCGCTGCTGTGCGTGCGTAACCGTGAATGATTACTTTGTTTCTATGACTTTCAACAAACAGGAGTTTTACGATGAAAAAAGTGGTTTCTCTGTTCTCTCTCTCGATGGTGGTGTTTGCGTTGCTTGTAGTCTCAGGCTGCGGTGGTGGTGACAAGGTTTCCGTTCGTGGCAAGGTGACTTACCCCGATGGTAAGCCGATGACCGGTGGTGTTGTCGTATTTGACGATGGTAAAAACTCTGCGAATGGTGAGATCAAAGAAGATGGCACCTATCGCTTGACATCTGTCAGCGTGAATGATGGCATCAAGCCGGGGACATACAAAGTTTTCTTCGCAGGAACTAGTGGTATGGAGACAGACCCTGCAACCGGACAGCGCAAAGAGATCAAACGAGTAGCTCCACGTTTTCAAGACCCTGCTAAATCGGGGCTGACGTGCGAGGTGACAAAGTCGATGGTGCATGACATTCAAGTTGAATATCCCACCAAAGATGGCATCCAAGAAAAGGTTATCAAATCGATGGATTAGTGGGTTAGTCACTGCTTCGCAACAACAGTCCTAAACCATCATAACAGCCCGAAACGTAGCGTAGCGGTAGCGAAGCGTAGTGAGGGAAGGGAAGACTCTGCGTCTACAACACTGGCGTCAACGTCGTTTGTTCCCTCACTTCGCTACGCTACGTTTCGCGCTGTTGTTTGTGTTACGTTTGTTTCAGAGCGTTGTTTTGTGTTAGTGTGTCAACAGTTTTCCGTCAACATTGTGAGAACCGCCATGAAAAACAGATTCTTTTCCCTCGCCGCCCTCGCCGCCATTTGCCTCGCCTATTGGAGCGTTTCTCTACACGCTGCTGATGCTGCCCCAAAGCAACCTAAAAACATCATCTTGATGATCGGTGACGGTATGGGATTCAATCAGCATGTTGCGGGAACCTATTGGCGTTGCGGTACGCTCGGTAAGCAAACGTATGAAAAGTTTCCTGTCTGTTATGGCGTGACTACGTTTTCTACCCGCGTGAAAGAGCCGATCCCTGCCGACTTCAAAGGTTATGATCCAGAAATCTTTTGGGCCGGCCTTGAAGGTGCCAACATGCCAACACCCAAGACGGAGACATCGGATTCCGCTTCAGCGGCAACGTCGATTTATACCGGCACGAAAACATTTGTCGGTCGCATATCAGTTGACCCAAACGACAAACCACTGATAACGATTGGCGAGCATGCAAAGCAAAAGGGGAAGTCGGTCGGCGTTATATCGACAGGGCCTCTTTGCGATGCGACGCCTTGTGCTGTTGGTGCCCATAATGTCAACCGCGATAATGGCGGTGACATCATAAATGAAATGCTACATCGCTCGTGTATCGACGTGATGATCGGTGGCGGTAACCCGCAACGTGGTATAGAACTCTCCAAGTTTGATTCCGCCAAAGTCGAAAACCCCGAAACGATGAACTATGGTGACGTTGGCGGCAAAGAGAATTGGGACGCCCTTCAAGCTGGCACTCTAAACGGTTTTGTCTTGGTGCAAACCAAAGCTGAACTCGAAAAGATTGCCGCTGCCAAGACAAACGTGCCGAAGCGTATCGCCAGTTTTCCGAATGTTTCACAACCCATCCCGCCAGTTGACGGCATGCCTGATGGCGAACTCACCAATGAGACCAAAGAGGTTATAGCCGAAGTCCTCGGCGATAACGCCGCTCGCCGCGATGTTCCGACGCTATCGCTCATGTCGCTTGCTGCGCTAAACTCACTCAATCAAAATGACAAAGGGTTCTTCTTGATGGTTGAGTCTGCTGTGATTGACTGGGTTTGCCATGGTCATAATACAAAGCGACTAGTGATGGAGCAAACCGCGTTTGCAAAAGCTGTTGATGCTGTCTGTGATTGGGTTGATAAGAACAGTTCGTGGGATGAAACGGTTGTGATTGTGACTGCCGATCACGAGACCGCGCAGCTTTGGGGACCGGGCACTTACATCGACAAAAAACAAGACGACAAGTTTGAAACGCTAAACGACATCTTTATCGACTTCAAACCTATTCAAAACAACGGTGTAGGCAAGCTCCCCGGTACGCAGTTTGGTTTCTCCAATCACACCAGTTCACTCGTGCCTCTTTGGGCAAAAGGGGCGTCTGTTAGTGGGCTGGAGCGTTATGTTCGTGGTACTGATAGCAGAGCCGGAAAGTTCTGGGGATTTTCCGGGAAATATATCGACAACACCGACATCTCGCGGTTTATGCTCGATTGCCTCAAAGAATGAATGATAACCAAATGATAGAAACGGTCTTGAACATGGCGTCACGAATTTGCCTCCCCCATCCCCGCGAACTCTAGTGGTTTTGTTCCGTCGCGGAGAGTGAGTTCGATTTCGCCGAAGATGCGGTCTTGCTGAACCATCGCGTACTCGTGGCGGACAAGTTCTAGAAGTGCGAGAAAGATTCCGATCATCGTACTCTTGTGTTGCCCCGCAGTGAACAGGTCGCGGAGGCCGAGTTTTCCGTTTTCTTTGAGTTGCGTATAGATGTTGGTCATGTGTTTCGAGATCGGCGTGTCGTCGTAGACGACTTGATGCGCACGCATCGGCGACGCCTCGCGGATGAGTCTGCCAAACGCACTTACGAGGTCCCAAAGTTCGACCTCGGCAATCGGTGCCTCGGCAACGTTTGGTGACCGCCTCGGCAAGTCGTTGGCGACGCGCGGATAGTGCTGCTGCCACAGACGACTCCGCCGTTCAAGCTCGCTTGCACTGTCGTAGTATTCTTTGTACGCGAGAAGATGTTGCACGAGTTCCTGACGTGGGTCGTCGATATCGGCCTCAATCACCTCTTCACCCGGCAACATCTCCTGCGACTTTATCTCTATCAAAAGAGTCGCCATCGCAAGAAAGTCACCAACACCATTGATGTCGATCTCTTTGAGAACATCAAGATAGACCAAATACTGTTCGAGCACAACCGCAATCGAGACATTGAGAATGTCGATCTCGTGTTTGCGAACCAGATAGAGCAAGAGATCAAGCGGCCCGCTGAAATCAGCAACGGTGAGGCGAAAGTCGTCGGACATGATTATTCGTCTACGAGCGGGAGTGGGAATCGTGGATTCGGCGCGTGTTCGCGATCAGCGATGGCGTTCAGTTTTGTAACGATGTCGGGGTGTTCCGCCGCGACGTTGTGTTTTTCGTCGCCGTCTTCGCGGAGATTGTAAAGTTCAAACCCGACATCGGCGGGTGTCTTTCCGTCGCGTTTGGCTTTGGTCATTCCAGTACGAATCGCTTTCCAGTCACCTGCCCAAATCGCTTGTTGTCCACCGTAACCGGGGAACTCACGATAGAGAAACTCGCGCGGCGATTGCGACTCGCCACGCAACGTCGGCACGAGCGAAATGCCGTCAAATGGCGGAACTTCGCTGCCATTGCTGGATGCCAATTCCAGCAGAGTTGGTGCCCAGTCTTCAAAACCGCTGACGCGATCAGATGTTGCTCCGCTTGCGATCTTTCCGTTCCACATCGCCACACACGGCACGCGAATGCCACCTTCGTAGAGCGAACCTTTTCGTCCACGCAAACCACCGTGAGAGTTGAAGAACTCTGAATCGGTTCCGCCGAGGCGGTCGTAGAGTGGGCCGTTGTCGCTGGTGAAAACAATGAGTGTGTTGTCGATGAGGTTGTATTGTCGCAAGAGTTCGACGAGGCGTCCGACTTCGCGGTCGAGCCGCGTGATCATTGCGGCATACGCGGCGCGTGGCGCGCGGTGTGGCAGATAACCTCTGTCGCCGCGATATGGTTCGTCGTCAAAACTTTTCTCGTATTCCGCGAGTGAATCTTCGGGGACTTGAAGTGCAAGGTGCGGAACCGTCGTTGCCCAGTAGAGAAAGAATGGGCGAGTGCGGTTGTCGGTGACGAACTGCCGCGCGGCAGCGGCGATAAGATCGGCACTGTAGTTCTCGCCGATGAACGGATGGTACGACACCTCATCGAGCGGATTTGCTCCCGCTGGCAACTTACTGTGGCCGGGAATGGCGGGCGTGTTGATGACGACAACTTGGTCGTTGTCCCAGAGCGACGCCGGATAAAAACTGTGCGCGACTCTCTGGCAGTTGTAACCGTAGAAACGATCAAACCCTGCCTTGAGCGGTGCGCTTGACGAGTCTGGTGCACCGAGTCCCCATTTGCCGAAGAGTCCGCAGACGTAACCGCGCTGGTGGAGTCGTTCGGCGAGCGTGACCGTTCCTTCGGGGAACGGTTCTTGGCCTTCGGGTTGTACTTCGCGGTTGTCGCGGACGACGCAATGCCCCATGTGCATCCCCGTCATTAACACTGCCCGCGACGGCGCGCAGACCGCACAGCCTGCGTAGTGCCGCGTGAATCGCATCCCCGCTGCGGCCAGCGAATCGATTGCTGGCGTTTTAATTTTCGTCTGTCCGTAGCAACCGAGGTCGCCGTAACCGAGATCGTCCGCAAGGATGAAGACGATGTTCGGCGGCGTCGCTGCCAAAGTTGTACCGACAACAAACACGATACCAAACACAAAGAGACAAATTGTTGAGCGTTTCATTGTGAAAGCCTTTCTTGCTACCAGATTCCTGCAAACGGTTACAATTTCATGAGAGTCGATTCTTAAAATCGTCGTATCCGAAACTGCGTAGCACTTCTACGTTTCCGCCGCGCACGTCGCTGTCGCACGCGACGATTGATGGGAGCTGGAGACCGTTGAAGGTGGTGTTCTTGCACATTGTATATTGTGCCATATCGGCGAAGACGACGCGGTCACCAACCTTGAGCGGCTTCTTGAATTGATACTCGCCGATGTTGTCGCCGGAGAGGCACGTCTTGCTCCCGACGATGTATTTATAGCGTCCCTCTTCGAGTGGCGAGTCGGTATCGACCATCTCGACAACACGCCGCGCGTTCAGCATCTCCGGCGTGTACGGCATTTCGAGAACGTCCGGCATGTGTGCCGACGCCGACGTATCGAGAATCACAACGTCGATGCTGCTCGGATTTTCAATCACATCGAGTACAGTCGAAACGAGATAACCGGTGTTGAGAACGTGTGCCTCGCCGGGTTCGAGAAATACCTCAAGTTTGTAACGTTTACGAAACTCGATGATCGTCTCGATGAGTTGTTCGACATCGTACCCTTTGCGTGTGATGTGGTGTCCGCCGCCGAAGTTTATCCACTTGATTTTTTTGAAGAACTTGCTGAATCGTTCCTCGACCAGCTCAAGCGTTCGCACAAGTACGTCGCTTCCCTGTTGACACATCGTATGGAAATGAAGCCCGTCGATCCCCGCGAATGAAACGCCCTGCATCGACTCGACTCGAATCCCGAACCGACTCCGCGAAGTACACGGGTTGTAAATCTCCGTCTGCACCTCGGAGTATTCGGGATTGATCCGAAAACCGCAGTGAATCTTCCGTTTCGTCGCCTTGATTAGCGGCTTCCACATCTGAAACTGGCTTTCGGAATTGAAGACGAGATAGTCCACCATCGGCAGCACGGCCTTGAACTCGTCGCGTGAATAAGCTGGCGAGAAGAGGTGAACTTGCCGCCCAAACTCCTCTTTGCCGAGCCGGACTTCGTTGTAGCTACTCGCCGCAACTCCTTCGAGCGACGGTGCCATATCGCGGAAAAATCCCCACGTCGAAAACGCCTTCATCGCCAGCAGAATCTTGCAACCAGACTTCTGCTGCACATAGCTCAAGACCTCCATATTGCGACGAATCGCCGCACGGTCGATGATGTAGTAAGGCGTAGGAATCTTGACAGAAGCGTAATCAAACGATGATGCTGTCATCGGTGTCTCCGTGTGTTGAATATGTTTGTGAACATTTGTGAACGTGAACGAATGCGGCATAGTATAACATGACGAAACGTCTTGACGAGACCCACGCAACGCGGTAGACTTCCCGCACGGTAAGCCTTCACGCCGTATGTTCCGTCATGCCCGCGTACTCGGCGGGCATCCAGAGAACAACAGAACAACACTGTAAGCAGACGCGATAGCGATGGATCGCGCAAGCGAACCCCAAAACGTTTTCTCTAGGCCCCCGCCGAGTACGCGGGGGTGACGAATTTGGAATCAACCGTGAACGGATACCCCGCACGATGAAACTCACGTTCACCGACCTCTTCTTGATGTTCGCCCTCTGGACCGCACTTGGGGCGATGGCTGTTCTCGTGACTGCGCCGTCGGACGATGTGGCGGTACACAATGACGTTGCAAACACGTCGCCGCAGCACCCGCTCGAATCGCTCATCCGGCAGCGTCCGACGCTGGAAGTATTTTTGGTCGTGTTCATTGTTGCGGTTGTCATCGGGCCGATTACGGAAGAGTTTTTGTGGCGACTCGTCTTTCAGGGGACACTTTTGCGTTACGAACAAACGCAGTTTGTCGCCAGTCGTGGGATGTTGAGCGTTTTCGTGACCGCCCTGCTCTTCGCTGCGCGACATTTTCGTCCGGCGAACGTACCGATTCCGTCGTGGGAATGGCTTTGGTCGGCGACGATTGCGCAAGCTGTCGCGTCGCTCGTTTTTCTTGCGTGTGGTGTTGGTTACTTTGTTGCGACGAAGCGAGTGACCGTGCCGCACATCCGCCGAACGGTTCGCCACATTCCGCGCGACGTGCGTCTCGCGCTGGTGACGTTTCTGTGGCTCGGTCCGCTCACGCTGTTCATTCACGTTGTACTTCAGAGATGTTTTCCGGGCGTTGTTCTCGACCCGATTCCATTGTTCGTATTTGCAGTCGGGCTTGGCGAACTGGCACGGCGAACCGGACGACTTACCGCAAGTATCACACTCCACGTTGCACTCAACGCGACGAGCCTTGCGATGATGTAGCCGCAACGTTTGTTGCAACCGCTACAATCGGCGGCGTTGCCAAAACGGTCAATTTTGCCTATCTGGAAAATTTTCGCAAAGTTTTCGATGGTGATGTCCGATAGCGGACGGACAAGATTTTACTTGAAAGGACTCAAGTTTGTTTCTCCACAAGCCGCAAGCGAGTCTTTTATGAAATCTGCTGCTGTCTGCAAGTCGCGTACATCCGCCGCTACGACGTCGAAGTCGCGTTCAACCAAGAAGAGTTGCGCTCCGAAACCCGCCGCACGGAGCAAAACAGTCGTCGCGTTAACGGCGTCCAAGCCGCGGGCGGTGAAACCACCGAAGGCGACGGTCGCAATGACCACAACGAAGAGTCGCCGCGCAACAGCGGTGTCGCGGCCAACCAAGGTCGCAACACCGCGCACACCGCGACGCACGGTCACAGCGAAGAAGTCGCCGACATCGCACGCCACGTCGATAATTCTTTCACCGCAACCAGCAGCAACGTTAACCGACATGGCCAACAAAGTTGTCGCGCCAACACGCCGACGCCAAATCGACCCTACCACCTGCGAACGAGACTACTCCGCCGCTGAAGTTGAGTTCATGAACGCACTCGCCGAATACAAACGCCTCAGCGGACGACTCTTCCCAACGTGCAGCGAAATCCTCGAAATCATACACCAACTCGGTTACACGAAGAGTGAAGTGGTGTGATAGTTAAGTCTGGCGTGCGAAGGCAGTTCAAACCGCGTGCAAGTGGGAGGAAACTTTTTGAAAAAAGTTTCCCCCACACCCCCTTCAAAAACTTTTTGACAAAGAGAAGTTCGACAACGAGAACCAGTGTGGACGGGAAATATGCCAGCATCTCTTGATTGTATGTTGTGTTTGATGCGGCAATCGCTCGAAGCCCGCTTCGCCTCGACCGACGAAGGCGTTCATCGGCGCGTGATGCGGCACGTCGTCGATCTCGTCAGCGAACGCGGATTCGACGAGAATCCGCCGCGACTTGCACAGTTAATCCAGCGTGTCATCCGCCGCGAAGCAAACGACGCCGATCCGTATCGCCACGTCAAAGCTGAGTTCAATCGCCTGATGCTCTCACGGCTCGACAACTATCGTAAGCAGATCGCCGACGCACACGACCCGCTCGAAATGGCCGTCCGCTTCGCCGTCGCGGGGAACACAATCGATTACGCCGTTCGCGGCGACTGGACGCCCGCACTCGTCGATGAAGTCATCAGCCAAACGCTCGCACAACCAATGAGCGGAACGTGGGAAACATTCGTTCGCAACATCAACGCTGCACAGCGTATTTTCTACATCACCGACAACGCTGGTGAAATCGTCTGCGACCGGCTCCTCATCGAAGAACTACTCCGCGAAGGAAAAGACGTTGTCGCTGGCGTTCGCGGCGCGCCAGTTCTCAACGACGCAACGATGCAAGACGCACGCGACGTTGGAATTACCGGCATCGTTCGTGTCGTCGATAACGGCAACGACGGACTCGGCACAATGCTCGACGAGTGTTCGCAACCATTTTTAGACGCACTTGCCGCATCCGATCTAGTGATCTCAAAAGGACTCGCCAACTACGAAACACTCATCGTCGCCGACCAAGAAGCGTTGCCGAAAACCGTAGCGTACCTCTTCAAGGCGAAGTGCCAATTCATCGCTTCGTATTCGGGTTACAAACTTGGCTCGCTCGTCGTTCACGTTGTTGAGAGGAAAAACCATGCGTGACTTTGAACAATCAGAATGGAACATACATCTTCAGAGTGATCTCCGCGAGCTGGTGAGCCTTGCGATCCGCGAAGACGGCGGCGAGGACGGTGACATTACGAGTCGTCTTCTCATTCCGAAGTCCGTCGTCGGTGCCGCTGACGTTGTGAGTCGCGCGGCGGGTGTTGCGGTCGGGATCGGCGGGGTAGATGTAATTTTCGACACCATTGATTCGACATTGCGATGGGAACCTGCTGTCCGCGATGGTGATAGGTTGGAAGTGGGAACGAGTCTCGGCGTCATCTTTGGGCGCGTGCAATCAATTCTTACAGCCGAACGGATCGTGCTCAATTTGCTGGGGCGTCTGTGCGGAGTCGCTACGCTCACATCGCGCTACGTTGCGGCGGTTAACGGAATGTGCCGAGTTTACGACACTCGCAAGACAACGCTCGGTTGGCGACGGCTCGAAAAATACGCCGTCCGTTGCGGCGGCGGATACAATCACCGGTTGGGACTCCGCGACGCTATTCTCATCAAAGACAACCACCTTGCCTTCGGTATCGAACATTTCACGCCCGCGGAGGCGGTATATCGCGCCCGCGAACGCTGTGCAAAGTTTGCGATGGCGGTTCCGATCATCGAGATCGAAGTCGATTCGTTGTCGCAGTTACGCGACGTACTTCCGTCGCAACCCGACATCGTGCTACTCGACAACATGACGCCATCGCAACTGCGTGAAGCGGCGTCGATACGTCGCGCTGTCGCACCGAACGTAGAACTCGAAGCATCTGGCGGAATCACACTCGAAACGATCTCCGCCGTCGCCGCCGCTGGCGTTGACCGCATCAGCGTCGGCTCGCTGACACACTCCGCAACCACACTCGACCTCGGCCTCGACTGGATTTCCGAAGAAGAAGCCCGCAGACGGATGCAAGATTGAGGAAAAACGAGTTGCCGCTCACTGATATTAAAACCGCCGGAGTACCGGCTACGTTCTCGGCTGACATTGGTGTACTACACTGCCCGAATCAGAACGCGAAGCGTAAGCGAGTGCCAGAATCCCGAATCAGAGCGGGAAGCGTAAGCGAGTGGCAGTGCAACCCCAAGTCCAATAGGACGTATAGGTCGTATAGGGCCTATATGTCCTATTGGACACACCGCACCACGCGGTCACTCGCTTACGCTTCCCGCTCTGATTACGGCATCGCGCGTTCACTGCTCCTTATACTTCCTCACGGCGTCGTAGATTTTCTTCTGCGACGTCTTCGCGTCGTCCCACGCGGTTTTCACCTTTGCGGGCAAGACGTTTTGGACTTGCGCTTCGAGAGTCGTTTGCAGGTCACGCAGTTTTGTTACCGACACTTCTCCCGGCTCGACTACCGCTTTCGTGTTCGACTTGAGAAACGGTTGCAAAATGCCATCGAGCTTTTTCACTTCGTCTTCGGACATTTCAAACGCCGCAAACGATGCCATGTTCTGCGATGGAAACTCTA
>JBOFSQ010000008.1:0-43056 GCA_051651625.1 Thermoguttaceae bacterium
TCGTGCGGCGAAACGCCTTTGAGCCAGATACAAAATCGTCTCCCGTTGTTGATGAACTCCTCCGCACCAACGTAAGGACGCACGAACTTTTTTGCGTCTGGACAAGTTTTGAGCAACGCTTTTCGCTCGGCGGCGTCAAGCAAAAAGTGACCACCGTCAATCGGCTGATTGCCGAATAACATCAAAGGTGCCACGCCAAATGGCTTGCTCCGATTCGTCACTAACACGCTCGGTGCGTCAACCAAGTACGGATTGATTTGTTTGACGATGGCGGCGCGCGGTTCGCTTGTAACCGTGTCGTACAGAAACAGCTTCTTCTCTGAACGATCCGATGTGCTAAATCCAACGATGACGCAGAAAACAGCAGCTTTGCCGCGTGCTTCGTTTGTCCATTTGAACGTTTGATGCGCGAAGTTAATTTTGATCGCGTAACGATCAAACAATGTTTGCCACAACGCCGGAACCTGTTCGCCTTGGCAAATCGAGTTCGTTGAAACGAACGCGCACTCGATCCGCGTTCCCTGAATGTACTCCGCCGCTTTTTTGTACCAGCACGTCACATAGTCCAAATTGCCGCAGTTCTTGACGCCAGCGAACACGGTTTCCAAATCGCGTTTTTGCGTACTGTCCATGAGTCTCGCGCCCGCAAACGGCGGATTTCCCAAGATGTAATTGAGCTGCGTTTTCGGGACGACACTTTCCCAGTCGAGCGGAAGTGCGTTCGCGCAGCGAATTGTTGGCGATGTGGTCAGCGGAATCCGCAAGTACGATTTGCCGAAGTGTGCGCGGACTTCGTTGTTCATCTGGTGATCGATTAACCAAAGCGCAGTCTGCGCGATGAGCGACGGAAACTCTTCAATCTCGATTCCATAAAACTGGTTAACGTTGACACGAACAAGCAACTCCAAATCCAACAGCGGTGTACCGCGTTTGATTTCGTCACTGCGTAACGCTTCGATGACTTTGATTTCAAGTTCGCGCAGTTCGCGGTAGGTGACAATGAGAAAGTTCCCGCAGCCACACGCAGGATCGAGAAACTTGAGCGACGCAAGTTTTTCGTGGAATACATGGAGTCGTTCTTCGCGGACACTCTTCGTTCGCAGTGCGGTGATGGTGCGTAACTCTGCTTGCAAGTCGTCCAAAAAGAGCGGGCCGATGAGTTTGAGAATGTTCGCTTCGCTTGTGTAGTGCGCACCGAGGTTGCGGCGTTCTTGCGGGTTCATGACGCTTTGGAACATCGCGCCGAAAATCGCCGGACTGATTTTGCTCCAGTCGAACTCCGCGCACTCGATCAGCGCGTCGCGCATCTTCTCGTCAAAATCGGGGCTTGCGATTTGTTCGTCGAAGAGTTGACCGTTCACATACGGGAACGCGCGAAGTTGTTCGTCGAGATTCTTGGTACGATTCGGTTCTGGTTTGTTGAGCGTCTCGAAGATTTTTTGAACGTGGAGCGCGACATCGGAGCCGTCTGGTTTTGTTCGCGTGCGCAAGAAGTTGAGGAACGCATCTTTTGGGAAAATGCCGGTGTCTTCGGCGAAGAGGCAGAACAGCATTCGCACGAGGTAGGTTTCGAGTTGGTGGCCGCCGTAGCCAGTTTCTTTGAGGAGATCGTGGAGTCGTCCCATCAGTTCCGCCGCTTTCACGTCGGCGGGGTTTTGTTCGCCGTACTCCTGTTTTTCGTAGCCCGCGAGGAACGCGAAGAGTTCGACATGGTTTGCGAGTGCTTCGAGAGTGAACACGGTTTTCGCAGCGTCGTTATCTAGGTCGTAGACGTGAAAGTGTGCGAAGTCGCAGATGAGAATGACGCGGGGAAGTTCGTCGGGCGGAAGAGCGTCGGCGTAGGCTTTCGCTTGCTGGTACGCGGCATCCAAATCTTTGCCGCGCGACTTCATTTCGATCAGGATCATCCGCCTCCAGAAGAGATCGATGTAGCCGTCGGAGCCATCGTGGTACTGCACCTTTTTCTCAAACGTCGCCAGCTTGCGATCCGTCACGCCGAAAATCTTGAGAAACTCATACTCAAATGTCTGCGCATCGCTCTTTTCGCTGGCAGCGTCAGAATACTTGATTGCGAACGCCGCCGCACGCTGGCGCATTGCGTCGAACGAGACGGTTACGGGTGTCGTCTTTGTGGCGTGCGACTTCGTTGACATTGGTCGTTTTCCTCGTGGCGTTTGTATCGCGTGTCAACCACGGCTAATCTATGTTGTCGCGTCTGCTTTTGGCGTATCGGATGGATTCCCGCCTTTGCGGGAATGACGGCAACAACACCGCATCACGAACCGTTCGAGTCGTTCCCAGATTGTTGTGTAACGCAGCGACGCGACGGCAATTCCAATCGCGGCACCGAAGAGAACGTCACTCGGATAGTGTGCTTGCGATACGATCCGCTGGAGCGCGAGCAGCAGAAGCAGCGCGACAAAATATGCTCGCGCAGCTATCTGCGGAAACATCGACCACAGCATTGCCGTTAGTGCGGCGGCAATCGTCGTGTGCCCCGACGGGAAACTACTATAGACCGAGTTAAAAAGTCCCAAATCGGCGCGAAGTAGACCGTGCCACGTTGATTCGTTCTGTGCGACTAGATTTAGTTCTGCGATTCGGTTTAAGAAGTGGTGTGGGCGTTCGCGGGTGACGAGAAACTTGACAACGTGTGTGATTGCACCAGCCGCCAGCACAACCACGACGATACGCGGAATCTCACGCCGCGTCGTCGGAATCAGAATCGCCATCCCGACAAGAAAGATGGCGATCATCGAGAGCACTCCATACGCTTCGCAGAGATTGACGGTGCGTCCGATGTCGCCACGAGTCAGAAACGTACACGAGCCGATCTTCTGAACGATTGTTACATCGTATCCGTTCGCGCACCAAATACCGAGCGCGGAAAGTCCACACAAAAGAACGACCAACATCGACCAGCGAAGAACGTTTGACAAAGTGTACCTCCAATCACATTGCCTGTCGCGCTTGGCCGAGTGCGTCGGCGGCAAGCATTGCGTTGACCAAACTCGATTCGGTCACGTCAAACGGGTGATTGTGACAGAGCGATCCCACGCCTGCACACACCGCAGCGATTCGTTCGAGAACGTCACGCGGCGAACCTTTGATGTGAAGTTCTTCGAGCGTCACGGGAAGCCCAACCGCGATCATCCAATCGACAACAACGTTGCGCGTTTCGGCATCCATTGCGTCGTCGAGACAGAGTTGCGTGACGATACCGAACGCGACTTTTTCACCGTGCATCATGCCAGCGTTAACGCACGCATCGACGTTTGAAAGTTCGTTTCCGATAGCGTGCGCAGTCGCCAGCGAACCGCTTTCAAAACCGAGTCCGGAAAGGAGCGTGTTCGCTTCGATGACCTTCTCAACCGCCGGCGTGACGAGGTGGCGTTCGACATCGCGCTTGGCGTCAACGCCGTACTCAAGTAGAATCTCGAAACAAAGTTTTGCGAGTGCCGCCGCTGCGAGAGTTGGGACGCCGCCTGCAAGATTTTTGGTGCGTGTTTTCATCGAGGCTTCCATCTCAACCCACGTCGAGAGAGCGTCGCCCATTCCGGCAACGAACGTTCGCACCGGCGCATTTGCGACGACGCGACTATCGACGAGAACAAGATCAGGATTGAACGGCCAGCACTCGAAGTTGAGAAACTTGTGGTCATCGCCGTACCAAACTGAGGCCGCACTCGTTGGCGAGTCGTTCGACGCGATTGTTGGGACGGTGACAATTCTCATACCGTTATCAATGGCGACGGCCTTTGCAACGTCGAGAACTTTGCCGCCGCCGATACCGACCGAGATGTCACACTTCTGCGCGGCGGCGATCTCGCCGACACGTTTTCGTTCTGCGAGTGTCGCTTCGCCCGCGAACTCAGCTTCAACCATTTTCATTCCCGCCGCCGCGAGCGACGCCGTTACCGTCTCGCCAACAATCGACTTGAGACTGCGGTCCCACAAAACGAGCGGACGTTTACCAAGCGGCTTCAAAAACTCGCCAAGTTCAGCAAGAACGCCCGGACCTTGAACATACTTACGCGGACATATCAAAATCGTTTTCATGACAACCTTCCTTTCGAGCAGACCCGTTACGGGTCAATTTGTAGGCTTCGCCCTCCGCAAGACCGCGGCCTCGATGGGCCGCTACCGTTTCGTTGCGGGAAATTCTAACCGACTTTATCTTGGAGCGTAACCCCACCAACAAGGCCCGCCATTATCGCGGGATTCAAGATTTTTGAAGGGGGCGGGCAGAGAGCGGCGTGAACGGGCCTGATAGAGCGGTGCCGACAGACAAATTGTTGTCCCCGTTTACGGTATACCGCGCATAACAGCCCGATTATGGGATCACGTTCACTGTGAGAATCCCAGTGACCAAAACCGTTTCGCGTCCAATTTCAATGGCGGTGTTCTTGAACAGTCGGTTGATATATGGAATCTTGTTCAAAACCGGCGTACCATATTCTTGGCGTACTTCCCGTTCTTGCGTGCGTTCGATGCCGGTGAGGAAGACCACCAACATGCCGTCGCTCGGCCACACAAGTCCCGTTTCGGCAAGCTCGATTTTCTCAACGTGCGGCACTTGAATGTTGACTGCGACATCACTTGGGGCCTCATCCAAACCCACCATTCGCCCGTCGCTGAATGAATATGTGTCAACCTTGTCGATACACGTCATCAACAACGAAACATCGGTGCTGACCGACCGTGCGTCAGAAGTGAGCAACGAAAATAGTTCAAGAGTCATCCCTGCGTCAACAACGGAAATGTCCGACTGGTAGGTTGTTCCCGTATCGCCAACGACGGGAATGACACTCGTGACGAACTTATGTCGCGTTGTGTCATTGACGAACGCACGTCCACCATTGAGCGTCACAACCTTCGGAGCTTGCAAGAGATTGTCCGTTGGTGATGCCAGTACCATGTTGAGTTGCGTTTGCAACGCCTCTTTGAACGCGGCGACATTTTCTTTGGCAACCCAAAATGCCGTTACGCCGCAAGTTTGGTACGCCGGTTTCCCGTCGTGGACTGCACGGAGCGGGCGAAGATACGGGGTAAGCTGTTGTTGAACTCCGAGTGGTTTCGCGTTCTTCTCTCTTGTGACGAACCGAACTTCAGCGGAGAAGCAAACTTCGCGCAATTCGGGGCGTGTGAAACGGTTGACGACATCGCTGACGTGTGCGTGAATCGCTGGTGTGTGGTAGACGTACAGTTTGTTTGCGTCGCAGCCGATCAGTCCCATCATTTCGCCGCCCGTCCACGCCTTTTCGCCGGTCTCGCGTTTGACAATGTTTATTATTTCGGCACCGGGCCAATTGCCGCCACCGCACGCCTTGTTTTGGGCGACGACATCTGGCGGGAAAACGTATTCGCGCCAAACCTGACCGTGCCGATTTGGGAGTTGTGCAATCGCACTCGCAACGCCGACCAGAAACACCACACAAACCATCATCAGTCGCGTCATGTTCGTTCTCCATTAGTTTCGTAGTTTCGTCTTCATCCACGGTTGATTTCATCGCCCATCACAAGCCAGAGGAATGCTACAGAAATTCTGTAGCGTAGTCAAGAGAGTAACCCGTCCCCCTACGATATTCCAGCGTCGCAGTTAGAATGCCGCATCGTTAGCGATCTGGTTTTTGCTACGCCGTCCGCCGAAACTTTGTCCACTACCAACTTCTTTACCATGCCACACAACTTCTCACACCGAATTGTTCTCGCTACTTTCGTACTCGTTCTCGCAACAGCGTTGACGCTAGACGCGCAGGACCGCCGTAATTATCCGCCGTCAACGGCTATCGGAAGTGGTGCTCAGCAGGCTCCGTCGGTCGGCGCAGCACCGCCGACGGTTTTCACGCCAACCACCGCAACGTCTGCAACGCCAACGATGGTCGTTGGACGTGATGAAGTGCGGCTGTTACAGTGCTTGATGGAAGTCAAGAAGGAGGTATCAGTCAGTGCCAACACGCAAGGTGTTTTGCAGTCGCTTAGAACGGCTGCGTGCGATGCTGCTGGAAAACCTGTCACCGACGAGAATGGTCAGCCGGTTTTTGTAGACCTCAAAGAAGGAGTCCAAGTGTTAGCCGGTCAGGTACTTGGGCGTCAGGACGACCGCCTCGCGCAGGCCGATCTCAAGATTGCCGAGACGGACTACGCCGTCGCTCAAGAAGAGGCGAACAAGCAGATCGAAGTCGAGCACGCGCGAACTGCGTGGATGGTCGAAGACGCCAAAGTGCAAATGCTGGAGGAGGCGAATGCGCGTGTAGACAGGGCCGTTTCGCAGACGGAGGTACTCGAAGCGAAGATGCGGCGTAAGCAAGCCGAGGCGCAGTTTGAACTTTGCCAGTACACGCTCGGTGTCCGCCGCAAAGAGGCCGAGGCGAAGAAGGCGCGACTCGATGCGGCGACGGTTCAGGTGACGCTGCGTCAACTGGTCGCGCCGTGGAATGGTGAAGTCGTTGAGGTCAAGGCTGCCGAAGGCGAGTGGCTCCGCGAAGGTGCGCCGGTTGTACGCATCATTCAGCTTGAACGTCTCCGCGTTCGCGGCAAAGTCGATTCTGCTGCTTACGCGCCGGAGATGTTCCGCGGACGCCCAGCAACGGTCGTTGCAAAGATGGTCGATGGCCGAACAGAATCGTTCCCTGCGCAGGTTTCGTTTGCCAATTACATCGTTCAATCTGGCAACACGTTTGAAGTCCACATCGAAGTTGACAACCGCCGCGAGAACGGCGTCTGGATGCTCCAGCCCGGAAAGATGGTCGATGTGATCGTCCACGGTGCCGGTGTCGCCAGCACTGGACAATAGATAGAATCGGAGCGGGAAGCGTAAGCGAGTGCCAGTGGACGGTGTGGACTTGGTGGACAGTATGGACTGCGCGAACGTCCACACCGTCCATAATGTCCACCGCTGGTGACGATGGCCGTTTATCCACACACAACGAAAGGTTTTCCACAATGACTTGCACATCACGTTTTGCGGCGTTCACGCTGCTTCTTCTGACCGGATTGCTCACAGAAACTGTGTACGCCGCCGCGCCTTCACTCACTCCCGTTGCGCTGCTCTGCGAAAACCGCACCGATCCGCTTGGTGTCGATGTTGTGGCACCGAGTCTCGGTTGGTCGCTCACCGCCACCGACCCCGACGCACGGTCACTCACACAGACCGCATACCAAATCGTCGTCGCTTCGTCGCTCGAAAAACTCAACGCCAACAACAACGATCTTTGGGACAGCGGCACCGTCGCATCAGATGCAACGTGTGCCATCGCCTATTGCGGAAAACCGCTGCGGTCGTCGCAAGATGTCTTTTGGAAAGTGCGAGTCTGGGATCAAAACAAGACGCCATCGGCGTGGAGCCAACCAGCACGATGGACAATGGGGATCGTCACGCCACACGACTGGAAAGGCGAATGGATAACCGCGCCGCAAACCCTCAAACTTCGCCCCAAAACACTCGGATTCCACGCTGCCGAAACCCGCGATCCAAACGCGATAAAGTGGGTACAAGTCGATCTCGGTGAACCACGCACCATCGACCAAATCAAACTCGTTCCGATCAAGCACGCTGGAGCCGAGGCGTTCGGATTTCCGATCCGCTTCCGCGTAGAAGTTAGCAACGACGAAACGTTTGCCACGTCGACTGTCATTGCCGACCAAACGGCGTCCGACTTCACAAACCCCGGCGCAAACGCAGTTACGTTTTCTCCTGCGAACCAAACCGCACGTTACGTCCGCGTCACGGCGACACGACTCTATCAAACTCCCGCCGGTGCCGCCTGCTTCGCGCTGCGACAACTTGCCGTCATTTCTGGCGACAAAAACGTCGCCATCGACGCGCCGGTTTCGTCGTTCGACAGCGTTGAACAGTACGGCTGGGGGATGCGTGGCCTCACCGACGGTTGTCTCGATTCGCTCGATGGACAAGCCGCGCGATGTGATTCGCTTCTGGTACGGCGTGAATTCAACGTTCGCGCCGGTCTTCGTCGCGCTATCGTTCACACAAGTGGACTCGGCCACTTCGTTATGACGGTAAGCGGTCAAGCCATCACCGAAGACCTTCTCACTCCCGGTTGGACGGATTATCGCAAAACCGTTCTCTACAACACTTACGACATCACACCACACCTCCGCGAAGGACAAAACGTCGCAGGGATTTTGCTCGGCAACGGAATGTATCGCGTCGAACTTCTCGAAGGTCGGTACAACAAATTCGTTGGCTCGTTCGGGCCGCTCAAGGTTATCGCGCAGCTCGAACTTGAATACGCCGACGGGACGCGCGAGATTGTGGCGACGGATGCGTCGTGGCAAGTCGCCGACGGGCCGATTCTTTACAGCGATGTCTTCGGCGGCGAAGACTACGACGCCCGCAAACTTCCGCGAGGCTGGGACACGCCCGCATTCAAACCAACTGGCGATTGGCAAAACGCCATCATCACGTCTTCGCCGGGCGGAACGCTGCGTGGCATATCCGTTTCAAATCCGCCGATCCGCGCATTCGAGACGCTCACTCCCGCAAACGTTCGCACGCTCCGTGACAACGTTACGCTCTACGATCTCGGTCAAAACGTTTCGCTCATTCCGCGACTCCGCGTGCGCGGCGAGGCTGGTGCGTCGGTGCGAATTGTTCCCGCCGAACTCATCAACGCCGATGGCTCCGCGAATCAAGGTTCGGGCGGCGGCCCTTCGTTTTGGGACTACATACTCGCTGGCGACAATAACAGCAACGACAAGACGGAAACATATTTCTCGCCGTTTTTCTATCGCGGTGCGCGGTATCTGCAAGTAGAGGTCAAGGCTGCGCCGGGGAGTTCGGCGGTTCCAAAAGTCGAATCGATTGAAGGAATTGTCGTCCACGCCGACTCGCCCGTTGTCGGCAACTTCGAGTGTTCAAGCGATCTATTCAATCGGACGTGGACGCTAATTCGCTGGGCGCAGCGGTCGAATATGGTTTCAGTTATGACGGACTGTCCGCACCGCGAAAAACTCGGTTGGCTCGAAGAAGACCATCTCAACGGCCCTGCACTCCGTTACAACTTTGATATGGTTCCGATGATGACGAAGATCGAAAACGACATGGCCGACGCGCAAACCGCCGACGGCATGGTGCCAAGTATCGCGCCGGAGTATGTTCGTTTCGGTGGTGACAACGACCGCAATCCGTTTCGCAACTCGCCGGAGTGGGGGAGTTCGATCATCCTCGTTCCGTGGCAGCAGTACATTTTTGCAGGCGACCGCGCGCTGTTGGAACGTTACTACGAACCGATGGTGCGATACATTGATTACCTCGAAACAAAGGCTGTCGATTCAATTCTCGATTTCGGTTTGGGCGACTGGTTCGACATCGGGCCGGGTGCTCCGGGAGAGTCGCAACTTACACCGAAGTCGCTCACTGCGACAGCGACGTTCTATCAAGACGTTGTGGCGATGACAGCGTTCGCTCGTCTTCTCGGCAAGACCGATGACGTGTCGCGTTTTGAGAAGCGTGCGAGAGAGATTCACGCGGCGTTTCAGGCGAAGTTTTTCGACGCCGCTACCGGAACTTATGCAACGAATTCGCAAACGGCAAACGCAATGCCGCTGGCGTTGGGGATGGTGCCGCCAGAACACGAAGCGTCGGTACTGGCAGCGATAGTCAAAGACATTGAGTCGCGGAATAATTCTCTCACGTCGGGCGATGTCGGTTATCGTTATCTCTTGATGGCACTTGCGAAGTACGGACGTTCGGACGTGATCTTTGCGATGAACAACCACTCGGAGCGACCGGGGTACGGGATGCAGCTTGCGAAGGGAGCGACTTCGCTGACGGAGGCGTGGGATGCGAATCCGGGGCCGTCGCAGAACCACTTTATGTTGGGACAACTGAACGAGTGGTTCTTCCACGACTTGGCGGGGATTGCGCCAGACGAATCGCATCCGGGGTTTGCGTCGGTCGTTTTGAAACCTGCGGTTGTTGGCGACATTGAGTGGGTGCGTGCGGACTACCGTTCGGTGCGTGGTCTCATCCGTTCGCACTGGAAACGGAGCGGCGACAAGTTTGTTTGGGAGATTGAACTTCCGCCGAACACTGTCGGAACGGTCGTGCTTCCGATATCGAGTCTTGATGCGATCAGCGAGAGCGGGCGTCAGCTTGCGAGTGCTCGCGGTGTTACTGGCGTCGCCATCGTGCCGACAACGGACGCCGCGTATATCACACTCAAAATCGGTTCGGGGCGTTACACATTTGAGAAAACCCTCGCGCTGTAGAAGTTCATCAGGTTCGGCATAGCCGAACCCTCCAAACGCCTACGGCGTTGATAACTGGAGGGTTCGGCTATGCCGAACCGCTGTGCGGGTGCAAGTTTCCGAACAGGTCTACGGAAACTGAAACAAAATCTCTGACACCGGCGTTGTCATGCGAAGCGTGTGCGACTCTGGATCGCCGGTCACAACAATGCGCCCGACAACGCTCGGTGTGTCAACGATTTCGCTGAAGCATACGCGCCCAGTTCGTTTGTCGATAGCAGTGAGAGCGAGTTTGATTCGCATCGGTTCGTTCGGCGCACTGTTCGGCGCGTCGTTCGGCGCACGGTTGGCATCGACGACAATCGCCGCGAAGACGAGCAGTGGAAAACACGACGGAACTTCGAGAAGCTGAAACGTGTTTTGAACGAGCGTCGGTCGCTCCCAAACCGGTTTTCCGTCGCGGCCATAGAGGGCGAGACGTCCCCAGTTTACGGGGCGAATCGTTTGGTCACGCGGCGGCAAACGACGCATCGCATCCGCCGGCGGCACAAACGCGCGACGCTCAAGCAAAAATACAAGCGATGCGTCATCAACCGGAATCACGTCCAAATCGAAGAGCTTAAACCGTACACTCTTCGGCCCGTTGTTGTCGTCGCTTGCGTCGGTGTCGCTGTCGTCGGGAACGAGTTGCAGCGTTGCAACGTCACCAGTTGCAACGTCGATCCGGTGAAGCACTTCGCTCGGCGTCAAGATCGCAGCGGCGTCGCTGCTACCGAGAAACCGGATCACACTCCCCGATGGCAAATTGTCTTGCAGTACGCGGTACGCATCTTGCGACTCATCACACAAAGTAGCGAGCGACACGACGCCAATCTCAAACTTCGCCGCATCCGTTTTGTTTGTGAGCGTGAGCAGATTCGTTCCGGCAGCAGCAAGTACATTGCGTCCCGCGTCGAGCGGAACCGTTGCACGCCCGCACTCGCGGCCCGTCGCAAGATCGACGTTCACAACCTCACGCCGATTTGCACGCACGAGAAACAACGAATCGTCGTTGCCAGTAATCGCAAAAAGTTGTCCATCGCCGCGACGTTCCCAGACGGTCTCGCCAGTTAACGGATCGAGTGCGGTAATCGTTTCAGAATCGTCTTCGGCGACAATGAGCCGCGTCTGCGTAAGAAGAACCGGTGCCGGATTGTGGTGAGTTACAATGCGTCCATTTCCCCAGCGATTCAAAATCGTGCCGACTTGATCAAGCGGAATCGTCATCGGCAAACGCCGAACAACGAGCGGTTCGGAAAGTCGTCGCGTCCAGAGAGATGTCGGTTGCGCGTCGCTCACGTCGAGCGCGATGAGCGTTCGTCCCAACGCGACGACAAGAAGATTGCCACAAGACGTATACCAAAACGTTGTCTCGGCCCACTCGCCCGCTCCTTGCGAACGGATGTTCTCGCCAGCCAAGTCACCAACAGAAGAATCGTCCCATTCCCAAACGGTGTTCCCCCAGTGGTCAACGCAGAGAACACGCTGCTCCGTCTCCGATATTTCGAGAACAAACTGCAACTTCTCGATGCACGGATCAACCGTTCCCACGCTGGGAATTACGATGCGTCCAACGTTCGCACCAACACCGCGAACCGCCTGTTCGAGTGGTCGCGTCGTGACGGTGACGTTCCCCGAAATCCAATCGAACGACTCTGCAACATCTTCGCGCTCCGTGCGTTGCGTCAATGTACTCGGTTCGTCTTTGCGAAGCGCGAGACGTGCGGCGACTTCACCAACGTTGTGTTCGCGCGCCAAGCCGAGACGCTCTTCGACCAGCAAACTCAAACGCACACGAAGTTGCGGCGTGACTTCGATGAGCACGTCACCTTCACACGCAATCTCAACGAGTCGCGCGAGCGACGTTTCAAGATCGCGCCTGCGTGCGCCTGTCATCGGACGAGCGAGAATGCCATCGGTGTACGCAAGTAGAAGACGACTCGAATCTGCAACTTTGTCGCAGGCGGCGAGTACGCGGTTTGCGAAGTTGTCGAAGTCGCTTGCGAGGCCATCGAGAACGGTTTGTTCGAGAAGACGCGCTGCACGCGGCGAAGTCGCTGCGATCTCGTACAACGTTTCGTATGCGGCGTCCAAATCGCTGCGTTGTCGCGCGAGACGCGCATCGGCGAGATTTTTCGCCACGTCGTCAGGCGCGGAAGTAGCCGCGTTTTCTAGCGTCCTGCGCTGCGTGAAGAGTGTAACGCCAAGCGGCGACGCGGAGACGAGGCGTCCGCGCACCGCGACCAGATTGCCAAGTACATCGCCACTGTTCGGCGACGCTGGTCGCCATTCCACGTCGCCAACAGTTTTGTTGACCAAGTCGCAACCGATGATGCGTCCGTCCGCGAGTGGGAGCCAATACACGTCGCCCGAAGCAACGCCGAAACCGACCGGCGGCGACGGCAGTTTGAGCGTCGGAAGCGCACTTACGACATCGGGACGAAGCGACGCAGTGTTCGTTGTCCACTCGCCGTCAGCGAGATTGATTCCAACGAGTGCATCAGGCGTCAGGACGAAAACTTCGTTTTCGGTTACGGAGGCAATTCCGATGAGCGACTTTTCGTTGAGTCGTTCGTGCTTCCAAACGATTTCTCCGTTAACGAGATCGAGACACAACAAAATCGGCGCATCGGCAGGCGCGATGATTGCGAAGCGCGACGTGAGAATTGTTGCGGGGCGTTGCCACGCAAGTCGCGGTATGTCGATCCATTGAACATCGTCGCCGACTGGGCTGAACGGTGCGTTTTCTTTCGTCTCGTCGCCGCTGCGGTAGACGTGTGTCCATAGCGGGCGACAACTCACCGAATCGACTGCGGCGACAACTCCAACTCCGGTTTGGCAGACGACGACGCCACTCCGCAACGCCGGAATTTCCGCAGCGGTGAGACGTATCGCCGGTCCAAATGTTGTTGCCAGAGGTTGCGTTGCGATGTGTTGTCCGGTTTTCGCATCGAGAGTTAAAAGGCGAATCGTTCCGCCGCTCTCGCTGACGACGACGAGTCGTTCATCGTCTATCGGAACTGGTGGGCCGAGAAATGTTTGTTCGTCGATGAACGAAGTGTCACTGCTGGCGTTTGCATCTTGTTTCCCGTGTTTCCAAACGAGTTCTCCGGTGGCGACACGTCTTGCGGTGAGTCGATTGTTTGCAGTGTTTGCGGCGTCGCGGCGTGGCACGAACGGGCCACGCGGCATTCCAATCTGTGGCGATTGCAAAAACGGAATGCTCTCAACTTGAAAGAACATCTCGCCGTGACTTGTGAGTGCGTTGTAGAGACGATTTCGCCACAACATTTCGCCGAGCACGACTGGCCGCCGCTGCGCAAAGAGCTGCTCGCGCGGGACGCGAAGAGGTGCAAATGTCGGGTTCGTTCCAGATGTAATCGTCGCAGTTGACGCTTCGTTTGCGTACCAAAGACGTTTCCCCGTTGCAATGTCGATACCGATAGTCGCGTCGAATCCTCGCGCGATAATTGTGTCGCCGATGACGAGCGGTTCAGCGGCGGGGAGTGTGCAAGATGTTGCAAATTGCGGGACGAGACGTTCCGCCTCGCGTCGCCACGCGCCTGCTGGAAGCGTTGGTACGCTCCACTCGGCATCGAGAATTGGCGGAGTCGTTTCGACGTTTGAGACTTGCCACGGCGTACCGCCGGTTTGACGCCAGTCGGCATCAGCGAGCCACGCTGCGAGACGACGCGGATCGTCGTCAGAATTTGTTTGCGGCGTGATGTATGTGAGTAGTTCGTCGCGGCGGTCCGCCGTCCAGATCGTACCATCATCGAGTTTGATTGTCGTTGTAGCGTCGCGGCGAAAGATCGAGTCGATGTAAACGTTTGCATCGTTGCGTTTACCGAGTGCGAGATTTGCCGCCGCTGCGAGAAGCGACAACGTCGGATCGAGTTGCAAGCGAGATTCTTCGAGACGTTTCAATCTGTGAATGACCGCGACGGTTTCGCCGCGTGCGAATCGCGCCGACGCTTCACGCATTGCGGCCTCCGCACCGGATTCCGTGAGCGGATAACGGTCGGCAACTTTGGCGATTGCGTAGACATTGTTGCTGGTGATCGCTTCGTCAAGAAAACGCTGCGCGAGTGGTTCGTACTGGTCGCGGTAGAGACGCTGTGCGTCGTTCGGTAGCGAAATGAGAAGTGTTGTGAGTCGGTCGCGTAGAGTTTTGCGGTAGATGTTCTTCGCCGCAGAATCATCAACGACGAGATCGACTTCACCTTCGAGAAGCGAACCGATGGCGTTTACGGCGTCGCTCCAACGTTCTTGCTTGACGAAGTTTTCCGCTTGTTCGATGCGACGCGAGATCGCACGGTCTGGCGTCGGTAACGGCGACTCGGCGTCGTCGGCAATGGCGGTCAAGACGAGTGTCGAGAGAAGCAGTATGAGAAACATCACTTCGGTTCCGGTTCGTCTGATGCTCGGCGACACAAATCGGCTACGGTTGTGACGAGTTTTGTGATCGCTGCGGCGTCGGTGTTTCCGGCTTTGAGAGTTGCGTCGAGTTCTGCCGCCGCTGGTGAGATGAGCGGGAAGCCGTAACTTCCAGCGGCACCTTTGAGTTGGTGCGCGAGTTTTTGGAGACTGCTCCAGTCTTGTTTCGCAAGACACGCTTGCATCGACTCAAGACGTTCGGGAAGTTCGCTGATGAAGAGAGTCACCAGCTCACGAAAATCGGGGTCGCTACTCAAAGGCGAATAGAGCGGAGTTGTAGAGTTCATGGGCGCGGTTGACTTTGTTTGCGAACGCATTACGGCGTCACTTGCCGGAACCAGAGGCGACAAGTATAGCGTCGCCAAAGCGACGCCAAGGGGGACGGGCGTAAAACGTATTCGGCAACAAAGCAACCGACCAGCAAGCAGGGCTAGAAAATGTCGAGGCGGAAGTGGTTTCCGCTGTAGTAGCGTCGCTGTTGCTGCGGGTAGAAGTTGTGCCACGCCTTGTTGTAGACGGGGACCTGCATCTCCGCTGGGTAGCGGTCGTATAGGTTGTTGCTACTACGGTAGTAGTCGCGCGACCAGTAGTTCTGCGGGTAGTAGACGTAGGGATAGTGGTAGAAGCGATTCCAGTCTTGGACGTTGTACGTCTGCGACATCTGCTGGCTTCCCATCTCTTGGGCGCAAATATCTGTGGCACTCCACACAACGACAAGAGCCAACAACCCTAAACACATCCCAGATAGTTTGCGTACCATGATCAACCTCACTATTGCGAAAACGATACCGAAAATCAGCGTCACTCGACAAAACCGCCTGCACTACGGTCTCTGTCATCGGCGAGATGCACGCACCGGTTGAGTCGAATCGCGTTGGAGAAACTAGGCAAACTAGGCGAATCACTGACTTCCTTGAAGCAATGTTTCGGTGTAGAGAGACGCGCGGCGTTCGGGTGCCATTGCGTTTTCAAAACCGCGTCCGCGTCCACCGTCTACGTTGGGGCCGAAACCCGTTTGCGGGAGCGGATCGAAACGTTCCATCTTCGCGCGCTGCGAATCAATGTCGCCGGGGTGAAGCAAACTTGGAATGCCAACTGTTTCGTGACTACAACAGCCAGCGAACATCAACACCGTCACACAAATTAAGATTGAACGATACATCATGCCGGAAGTGTAACGTAATTCCCACGCCGACGCAAGAGAGATTAGACCTGTTCGGAAACTTGCGCCCACACGGCGGTTCGGCATAGCCGAACCCTCCACGCGGTATAGCCGAATCCTCCACGCTTGCGGCGTATCACGACTGGAGGGTTCGGCTATGCCGAACCTCTACCTATTGCCCCAAGGCCACGGCACAACGTTTGCGCGGACAGCCCATTCTTCCCACGCACTCGCCAATTTTTCGGCGATGTCGGAATGCGTAGCGGCGAGGTTGTGCATCTCGCTCCGGTCGGCTTCGATGTCGTAGAGTTCCCAGTCGCCACGCGGCCCCTTGGCAACGAGCTTCCATTTCCCGTCGCGGACAGCGCGGTTCCCTTCGTGTTCCCAAAAGAGCGGCGTCGTTCGCTGGACTTTTTCGCCCGACAGTGCTGCTTTCAGACTCGTTCCTTCGAGCGGCGTCACCGCAACGCCGCCTCTCTCGGTTGGATATTCTGCTCCGGCCAAGTCGAGACAAGTTGCCATGATGTCAGGGAGTTGACCGTACTCACCACAAAATGAGCCTCTCACTTTGGTTGCGGTCAGCGCGGGCGCGTGGACAATGAGCGGCGTTGAGATTCCGCCTTCGTGAACCCAGTGTTTGTATTCGCGGAACGGAGTGTTTGAGACGTTTGCCCAGCCGCGTCCGTAGGCGATGAATGTGTCGCGCGGGCCGGGCATGACTTGTTGACCGGAGATGATCGGAAAACCGTCGCGGGTACGGTTCATCTCTTCGCGGACGTTGACGACGTGCTCCGGCGGATACGGCTCGAAAACTGGTTCTGCGACTCGCTGCGGAAACTCTTTCCGCGAACTTCGTCCCGCATTTTCGGCGCACGCACCGTTGTCTTGAAGGTAGAGAATGACAGTGTTTTCGTATTCGCCCGTTTCTTTGAGCGACGCGACGATGCGACCGATCCCTTGATCCATGCAGTCGATCATCGCGGCGTAAACCTCCATGCACCGCGATTCCCACGCCTTGTTTTTCACACCGTCCCAGTCGTCAGATTTCGGTGTGAGTTCCCAGCGTTCATCGAGGAGTCCCATTGTACGCATACGCGCGAATCGTTCGCTGCGAATCGGATCGTATCCGCCATCATATTTGCCGTGATACTTTGCGATGTCTGCTTCTTTGGCCTGCATCGGCCAGTGTGCGGCGGTGTAGGCGACGTACATGAAAAACGGTTTTTCTACGCGTTCTTGCTGGTGATCGCGGATGTACTGGACGGCGTTGTCGCTGATGGCGTCGGTGAAATAGTAGTCGCCGCTGGGTTTGTAATCTGGGTCGGCAAACGGCGAGATCGGCGTTGCGTCGCGGACGAGTGACGCCGGTTCAAAGTAGTTTGTGGCACCGTCGATGATACCGTAGTAGTGGTCGAATCCGCGCGATGTTGGCCAGTTTTGGCGGTTGTCGTTTTTTTGGTTTCGCCACGCGACGTGCCACTTCCCGACCGCGTAAGTCGCGTACCCCGATTGCCGCAGCACTTCCGCGATTGTCACCGACGACGGCAGCAGCGTGCCGTGATAACCGGCGAGATTTTTGTCATCGATCATGTGACCGACACCAGCCTGATGCGGATGCAGACCAGTCAGAAGCGAAGCCCGTGTCGGACAGCATCTCGCCGTGTTGTAGAACTGCGTAAAACGAACGCCGCCTGCGGCGAGTGCGTCAAGATTCGGCGTTGCAATCTCGCCGCCGTAACAGCCGAGATCGGAGTAACCCATATCGTCCGACATGATTACGATGATATTCGGTCGCTCTGCGCCGTGGCACAACAGAACGTTCAATGACAGTACGAAAATCGCAACAACTGTAGTGAGTTTTGTTTTCATTGTGGTGTTGACTTTCTGGCAAACGTTTCGCGGTCAATTCTGCGGCAATGATCGTGTCGCTTCGAGGAGTTCGGAAAGTTTCTTGACGACATCTGGATGTTGCTGCGCGACGTTGGTTGTCTCGCCGATGTCTTGACGTAAGTCGTAGAGTTGTGGTTCGGCGGCGTTGCCGGTTTCAATCGGTTGCTCCGGCCCCATCTTGGGGCCGCTCATGACAGCGGGGCCTTTGCGAGGTTCGATATATTTCCAGTCATCGGAAAGAAATGAAAGTACGCCGCCGAGCGATTGTTCGATGACGTGTTTGCGTCCTTCGTCTGATTTTCCGATGAGAAGCGGCAACTGGTTTTGACTGTCACTCGCTTCATCGGCTGCGATTTCTTGCCCCGCTAACGTCGCCAGCGACGCAAGTAAATCGACTTGCGAAAAGAGCGCACCGACTCGTTTTGGCGAAACACCGCGCGGCCAGTTCACGATGAATGGGACGCGCGTCCCCGCTTCAAACGCACTGTACTTCGCACCACGAAGCGGACCTGCAGGACGATGGTCGCCGAGGTTTTCGATTGAACCGTCGATGTAACCATCATCAACGACCGGCCCATTGTCACTGGAAAAGATGACGAGTGTGTCGTCACGGACACCAGCGTCTTCGAGTGCTTTGAGGATACTTCCAACGGCGTCGTCGAGTTGCAAAATCACGTCGCCCCGCGCACCGCGTCCGCTCTTTCCGGCAAACCGAGAATGCGGCGAACGCGGAACATGAATATCGTGTGTCGCAAAATAAATGAAGAACGGTGTACCGCTGTTGTCTTTGATAAAACGTGTCGCCTTCTCAACAAGGACATCGGAAATATCGGCGTCGTTCCAGAGAGCTGCCCGTCCGCCAGTCATAAAACCGATGCGACCAATTCCGTTGACAATTGTGTTGTCGTGTCCGTGTGAGGCACGCATCGTCAAGAGTTCGGGATTGGCTTTTCCCGTCGGCCAGTCTCCGATTTGTTGACGGTAATCGACTTCAATCGGGTCGGCGGGATCGAGTCCGACGACACGTTCGTTCTCGACGTAGACACACGGCACGCGGTCTACAGTTGCGGGGATGATGAGGCTGTAATCGAAGCCGAGTTGTCGCGGCCCCGGCGTGATTTCGCCGTTCCAATCAGGGCCTGTATCGCTGGGGCCGAGTCCGAGGTGCCACTTCCCGATAGCGGCGGTCTTGTACCCCGCTTGCTGAAGAGTACGCGGAAGAGTTGTCTGTTCGGGCGGGATGATCATGCCAGCGTTCCCCGGTGCAATCCCAGTCCCACGCCGCCGCCACGGATACACTCCCGTCATGAGCGCAAACCGTGATGGTGTACAAGATGCTGAAGTGGCGTGGGCGTTTGTGAAGACGCGCCCGCCCGCTGCGAGTTTGTCGATGTGGGGCGTCGGGACTCGGCCACCATAACAACTCACATCGCCAAAACCAACGTCGTCGGTGTAAATCATGACGATGTTGGGACGAGCCTCAACGGCTGTTGAGTTCGGAACCGCCACGACCGCAACCAACAACAGCAGACCCACACACGAAACAGATTTTGTTTTTCGCATAAAACAGCTTTCCAGTAGTTCATGTTCGGCGTAGCCGAACCCTCCAGCCATACACCGCACGGTATTTGGAGGGTTCGGCTATGCCGAACCGCCAGTGCAAGTTTCTAAACGGTTCCATTGTACACCGCATTAACGGTAGTCAAAGGGCACCTCCGTCCCAGCTTGACTTTTAGCGGCGTAGCGTGATAATGCCGCCCCGTTGTTTTTGTCACACGCACCGTTCACCTCTACTACAATTCAAACCATGAAAACGAACGAACTCCGCGAAAAATACTTGACGTTTTTTGAGTCGAAAGGCTGCGTCCGCAGGCCGAGCGACGTACTTGTTCCGCGATGGGACCCGTCGGTGCTGTTCACGCCCGCCGGAATGAACCAGTTCAAAGACCACTTTCTTGGTCGGTGCAAACTGGATTTCACCCGCGCGACGACGTGTCAAAAGTGTCTGCGAACCGGCGACATCGACAATGTCGGGCGAACGGCGTATCACCACACGTTCTTTGAAATGCTCGGTAACTTCAGCTTCGGCGACTACTTCAAACGCGAAGCGATTCACTGGGCGTGGGAGTTTCTCACCAGCAAAAAATGGCTCGCACTCGACCCCGCGTCGCTATCGGTAACAGTCTACAAAGACGACGACGAAGCCGCGAAAATCTGGCTCGACGAAATCAAAATCGCCGCGTCAAAACTGCGTCGGATGGAAGAAGACGAAAACTTTTGGCCCGCCTCCGCGCCGTCGCTCGGTCCCGACGGCGTATGCGGTCCGTGCAGCGAAATCTATTATCACTCCGCAGTCGGCGGTGTAGAAAGTACTGTCGAAATCTGGAACCTCGTCTTCACGCAATTCAATCGTGTCGGCGAACCGCCAAACAACTTGCGCCCGCTCCCCAGCAAAAATATCGACACCGGAATGGGACTCGAACGCACCGCCGCAACGCTCCAAGGTGTCACGACAAATTATCACATCGACTCGCTGTTACCAATAGTAATGGCGGCGGCGGACGTGCTCAAACAAAAGTACAGCATTAATGTTGATCCCAACGACGACACCGGTCGTCGTCTGCGGCGGATTACCGACCACGTTCGCGCGTGTACTTTCGCTGTTCACGAAAACGTCTACCCCGGCAACAAAGAAGAGAAGTACGTCATTCGCAGACTCTTGCGGCGTGCGGTTCTCGATGGACGGCAACTCGGCGCGACCGAACCGTTCTTGCACAAACTTGTCGGCGCAGTTGCAGAAGTCATGAAGCAGCCGTACCCAGAACTCACCACGACAACCGAGCGCGTCGCGCAAGTCATTCGCGGCGAAGAAGAAAATTTTCTGAATACGATTGATAGCGGACTCGACAAGATTGAACAAGTTTTTGCATCGATGGCGGCGAAGAATAAGCAGCAAGTTTCTGGCGCGGATGCGTTTGAGATGTACCAGACTTACGGTTTCCCGCCGGAACTTTTCGAGACGCTTGCGGCAGAGCAAAAACTGTCGTTTGACTGGAGCGGTTTCAAACGCGAAATGGAGCGGCACGGCGAGATTTCCGGCTCCGCAGAGAAGCAGCAACTCTTCAAGTCCGACCCGCTCGCGGACGTGAAAAAGAACAATCCGCCGACGCAGTTTATCGGTTACGACCAGTTTGAGACGGCGGCGAAGGTGCTGGCGATTGTTGTTGACGGTGTTTGCGTTGACACGATTGAAGCCAATTCCGACTCGCCGTGCGACGCGACAATTCTTCTTGACCGCACCGTGTTCTACGGCGAAAAAGGGGGGCAAGTTGGCGACAGCGGTTTCCTGTTCACGCGCGAATCGCGCCAGTCGGAAGACTCGGAGGACGGGCTGCCGAAGATGATCTTCGAGGTGAACGCGGCGCAGTGCGATGGCGACTACACCGTTCACTGTGGGACGCTGCGATTTGGCGAGTTGCGTGTTGGCGACCAAGTCGGCGCGATGATCGATATTCTCACTCGCGTACCGACCGAGCGTGCACACTCCGCGACGCATCTGCTCCATCACGTTTTGCGAAAGACTCTCGGTGGACACGCCGAGCAGCAGGGTTCAAAGGTTGACAATGACACACTGCGTTTCGACTTCACGCATCATCAAGCGGTGCCGCGCGAGACGCTGGCTGAAATTGAACGCGAAGTGAACGAACTGATTTTGACGGGCGACGAAATTTCGTGCGATGAGATGTCGCTTGCGGAGGCCAAAGAAACGGGAGCGATGATGCTCTTCGGCGAGAAGTACCCTGATTCGGTGCGTGTTGTGTCGATGGGTGAGAGCGTTGAACTCTGCGGCGGGACGCATCTTATAAACACTGCGCAAGTCGGACTTTTCAAGATAATTTCGGAGTCGAGCGTATCGTCGGGGACGCGGCGAATTGAGGCGGTCACTGGTCGCAAAGCGGTCGAGTGGGCGCAAAACGCGGACGCGGTGTTGTCGCAGTTAACGTCGTCGTTGCGAGTACCGATGGGTGAAGTTTTCGCGCGGGTAACGTCGATGCAGGAGCAGATCAAGAAGGCGAAGAGTGCGTCGGCGGCGTCTGGAAAGGTTGACAAATCGTGGATCGATTCACTCGTCGCAAATGCCGAAACGATTGGCTGCGTGCGATTCATGACCGCGACGATTGACGGTGGCAACGTGCAAGAGTTGCGTACCGCGATTGACACGTTGCGGCAACGTGAAAACGACGCGGCGATTTTGCTTGCGGTGAATCAGGGCGACGACAAGGTGATGCTGCTTGCGGGCGTTTCGCAGTCGCTGGTGAAGAAGTCGTTGTCGGCAGCGGAGCTAGTCAACGCGGCTGCAACGATTCTCGGCGGCAAAGGCGGCGGACGCCCCGACTTCGCCCAAGCAGGCGGCAAAAGCGTCGCAAAAATTCCCGCCGCGATTGATTCGGCACGAGAGTTTTTGAAGCGGTTGGGGTGAGTTCGTCATTCCCGCGAAAGCAAGAATCCAGAATCGGAGCGGGAAGCGTAAGCGAGTGAATCAGAACGCGACGCGTAAGCGAGTGCCCAAATCAGAGCACGAAGCGTAAGCGAGTGACAGAATCGCCATTGGACGTAAATTGCATCATCACGCAAACATTGCGTAGGGAACGGATTTATCCGTTCCGAATCAAACGCGCCGCACCGAAATAGAAACCGGAACGAAGGCGGCAGTGTTGCTGTGCCGCGAAGCGACGAGCCGCCGTATTGACGGACAGTGAAAACGTCGCCGCCACGATTGCACACTCCACCTCGTCATTCCCGCGTACTCGGCGGGAATCCAGAAAACACGCGACAAGCAAACGCGATAGCGAAAAAACAACCGTGAACGGTTACACAATGTCCATTGCCGATTCTATCGAAAAACAAATCCAAGACTGGCGGTCGAAGCTACTGGACTTGTCGAAGAGAAATTCCCTGCTGAATTGTCGGTCAGGGGATCGCGGTGCTGTTGAAGTCAAGCATCCAACCAGCGATGTTTTTTGGAACGACTTGCTCCTCGAAGAAAAAGAACAAACTCTCGTCTGGCGAAGCGTTCTGCTTGATCCGCCGGACGCCCATACGTCAAAACACCACGCACAATTTTCCAGCGTGTCTCGCTTGCCAAAAACGCGAAAACGGCTATGCTTTCGCGTCCGTTAGATGTGTATTTGGCACCATATTTTAACCGTCGAGATTTCAATGCTTTCAATCGTCATCATTATCATTCTCGTGGCGGTAGTTATCGGTTGTGTTGGATTTGTGATTTTCAGAAGTGGGCAATTCCACGAAGAAATCCAACGACTCACCGACGAAAACAACCAACTCACGAAACTCAACGAAGAGTTCCGCAATAAAGGCAGCCAACTTTTCACCGAGAACCAACGGCTCACGAAGCTCAACGACGAATTTCGCACAAAAGGCCAACAGCTTTTCGCCGAGAACCAGCGGCTCGCAAAATGGAAGTCAATCATTAACGCCGAAGACAAGGCGAATGAAATTTTGGCAGAAGCGATTGGGCAGGCTGGTTCAATACTTTCAAACACCAAGCAAGAGGCAGAACTCATCACAAGTAGCGCAAACGATATTTTAACGCGCGCAACCCAGCAGAGTGAATCAATGACCGCAGACGCCAAACAGGATGCGGAGCGTTTTACCCGTATCGCCAACGCGATGCGAAACAAGATCGAGGGATACGGCATTGAGTATCTCGTGCCCGGCATTAGCCTGCTAGACGACCTCGCAGACGACTTCGGTCACGAACAGGCCGGACAAAACTTCAAAGCCGCGCGAGAAAGTACAAAGCAGCTTTTCAAGTCGGGGCTTGCTGGCGAGTGCGATTATGTGGAATCGAATCGCCGCCAAACGGCAATCGCATTTGTCGCCGACGCTTTCAACGGAAAAGTTGATGACATTCTTTCGCGCGTACGGCACGACAATTATGGAAAGCTCTCGCAAGAAGTCCGCGATTCTGCGATACTGGTTGGTCGCAACGGCGAGGCGTTTCGTAATGCCCGTATCACGCCAGAATATGTTGATTCGCGGCTGGCAGAGTTAAAGTGGGCAACTGTTTTGCACGAACTGAAATTCAAAGAGCGAGAAGAACAGCGGGCGATTCGTGAACAGATGCGTGAAGAAGAGAAGGTGCGGAAAGAAATAGAGAAGGCAAAGAAGGACGCCGAAAAGCAAGAGGACATAGCAAGAAAGGCGTATGAGGAAGCTATGGCGAGATTTGAGGCGATGTCCGCCGCTGAACGTGCGACTCACGCCAAGGAACTGGAGGAAATGCAAGAACGGCTCCGTCTCGCGGAAGAGAAAAAACGGACAATTTCAATGGCTGAACAAACGAGAGTTGGGCACGTCTACGTCATCTCCAACGTAGGATCGTTTGGCGAAGGCGTATACAAGGTCGGCATGACGCGCCGTCTCGAACCTCAAGAGCGTGTGGACGAATTGGGCGACGCTTCCGTTCCGTTTCCGTTTGATGTTCACGCGATGATCCGCAGCAATAATGCTCCCGAACTTGAGACGAAGCTGCATCACGTTTTTCTGCTCAACCAAGTCAACAAGACAAATCCTCGGAAGGAGTTTTTTCGGGCGGACTTGTCGGAAATTCGGGACGCAGTAGAAAAGCTCGGCGGGCAGACACACTGGACGATGGTCGCCGAGGCGGAGCAGTACCGCGAGACGTTGCGAATGGAAGAACGATTGACAACCGACACTGCCTATCGCCAAGAATGGGAGTCGCGTCAGTTGCGGTTGGAGCAGCTTGTAACCGCCGACGACGTATCGTAAGCGTTATAAAGAAGAGTTTTTGAAGACCGATTTTCCGTATTGCCTCGTGCGAAAATGTTGCCTATAATGCGTCCTTGATTTGAAACATGGTGCCACTTATGACGAATATTAATCTTTCACAAGTTGACGCGGATAGATTGCTGGCGATGGAAAAGCATTACCTTGAAAAAACGGTTTTTGATTTTCCTGATCGCTATAGCAGAATCCCGTTATTTTCCGAAGACAAGAGCGAAGAGTTTTATTTTGACATAAACCGTAGCGGCATTAAAACGACTGAAATCACCTTTAATCACCGCGCTCGTCAAGTTATCGTTTTAACCCGCTTGGACATTGATGGCGCACCGCATACCAATCCCGATGGGGAGCAGTTGAGCGGCAGTCATTTGCATTTGTATCGTGAGGATTATCAAGACAGGTATGCCGTTGAGTTGCCGCCAGAGTTTGTGAGGCACTCCGGTGACATGTTGAAACTGTTCGGCGAAATGTTGATGTTTTGCAATGTTGTCACCAAGCCGCAAACTCATTTAATGTTATTTGTATGACTGCTGAATTGAAAAACTTAATCGACGATTACAACAAATGGTTACACGATAAAACCGTCTTGAAAAACGTCGGCGATGACTGGTTTGAAATTACCACACCATATTTGGATCGTCATAATGACGCTCTGCAAATCTATGTTCGCAAAAACGATGGCGGCTATTTACTCACCGACGACGACTACGTCATCAGTGATTTAGCAATTTCCGGTTGTGTGTTAGATTCGCCAAAGCGACAGAGTTTACTCAACATAACGCTTGCCGGTTTTGGCGTGCAAAGGCAAAAAGACAGCTTGATCGTACAAGCCACGCCCGAAAACTTTCCGCATAAAAAACACTCATTGATTCAGGCGATGTTGGCGGTCAACGATCTGTTTTACTTAGCTGATCCACACATAAAGTCGTTGTTTTACGAAGACGTGATTGCGTGGCTAGACGCGGTGGAAGTACGCTATACGACGAATTGCAAATTGCCCGGAAGAAGCGGTTATGATCATAGTTTTAACTTTATCATCCCCAAATCAAAAAATGCGCCCGAACGGATTTTGCAGGCAATCAATCATCCCGACCGCAGGTCGGCAGAGAGTTTGGTTTTTAAGTGGGAAGACACCAAACGTAACCGTTCGCCTAATGCCGAGTGCATTGCAATGCTCAACGATGCCGACGGTAGTATTTCGGGCAATGTGATTGATGCGTTCCGTAATTACAATATTGGTATGACTTTGTGGTCGGAACGCAAAAACATTATCCCTAAACTTGGTGCTTAACCACCATGGACGCGACAATCACCGCTGCGGCGACTGGACGGACTCGCCTTTCGAGGAGCAGGTTGTGAAGGAATTGCGTGACGCCGGGCTTCACGTCCGCACGCAAGTTGGTTTTAGTGGTTTTCGGATTGATTTGGCACTTGTCGATCCAGAGCAGCCGGATCGATTTGTCATCGGTATCGAGTGTGACGGTGCAACGTACCATCGCAGTGCGACGGCGCGCGATAGGGATCGTTTGCGTCAAGACGTGCTTGAAGGTTTGGGGTGGCACATCATCCGAATATGGTCAACCGATTGGATGATGGATCAACAAAAGCAAGTTCGTCGGGTGCGTGATTTCTACGAGCAAAATTTGCGTGCGAGGCGGTCTCCCGAAGTGCCCGCTCCGCAGGATTCTTCCACCGACGATGAAGATGAAGTGCCAGCGATCATTCAACCGCCGCAGTTAGCGCAATACAACTACACAAACATTGACAAGGTGCCGTGGCAAGTGATTGCGGGGTGCATCAAAGAACAGTACACTCGCCAAGGCAAGATGCCGCGCGAAGACATACGCAATTCCGTTGCAAGACAACTCGGCTTTGCAAAGACTGGTACAAACATCAAGAAGCGTCTGGATACACAAATCGACTCGCTCTTGCAAAGTAAAGAAATCGAACTTGTCGGTTGACGCTGCGCCGCTAATGCGTCTGCTTGAACCGCTTGCACTAGATTCCCGCCGAGTACGCGGGAATGACGGAAGCAGGGAGTGTGCAATTGTGTTAGCGACGTTTTCGCTGTCCGTCAATACGGCGGAGTACCACCTCCTTTCCGGATTTTGTTGTGATGCGGCGAGTGTGATTGTTTTGCGCAAGCGGATAAATCCGTTCCCTATGATGCCGACGTTGGAATGCTGAACATTGCGATTCATCACTCGCTTACGCTTCGTGCTCGACTGCACAGACCACCAGCAGAAACTATCGCACGCGAAACTGTCCGCCGCAGTGAGAACAGTTTCGGGTATGGTTTGATAGGGCGACCGCAAAGAGTTTTGCGTTGCACTTGGGGCACGGCAGGAATCCAGAGAACACAATTCACATGATTCACCCCAAATATCAGCCAGCGCAGTTGCGAGTCCATTTCGGCGATAACTTACCGATATTAGAATCGTTTCCCCATGCCTCGTTTGACCTGATCTATATCGATCCGCCGTTCAACACCGGCAAAACGCAGTCGCGCACACAACTGCGAACGGTACGCGATGCAGATGGAGACCGTACAGGATTTCAAGGACGACGTTACAAGTCTGAAAAACTTGGGACACAATCATACGCAGATGCGTTCGAGGACTACATCGGTTTCTTGGAACCGCGACTGCGACAAGCACATCGTTTGCTCAAAGCCGACGGTAGTTTCTTTCTGCATCTTGACTACCGCGAAGTTCATTACGTCAAGGTTTTGCTCGACACAATTTTCGGGAGAGAATGTTTTCAGAACGAAATCATTTGGGCATACGATTATGGCGCACGCTCCAAACGCAAATGGCCCGCAAAACACGACAACATTTTGTGGTACACCAAAAGCCACAACGATTATCAGTTTCACCTCGATCAATGTGACCGAATTGCGTACATGGCTCCCGGTCTGGTCGGTCCCGAAAAAGCCGCACGCGGCAAGACGCCAACCGATACTTGGTGGCACACGATTGTCAGTCCCAGCGGAAAAGAAAAAACTGGATACCCCACGCAAAAACCACGCGGCGTTCTCGACCGCATCGTGAAAGTCCACTCAAAACCCGGCGACCAATTACTCGACTTCTTCGCAGGAAGCGGTTCGTTCGGCGAGTCAGCATTGAGCTTGGGCCGGGACTGCACCCTCATCGACAGCAATCCCGTTGCTATGAAAGCTATAGAAAAGCGATTCGGTACGGCCACGATTCAGTGGCACAACTGGAAACCTGATAAACTCAAGACGGTTTGAATGTCCCGTGGGCGGATGTGATTGCGACCCACAAAATCACTTGGGCACAACCGTACAAGTAATCCTCTTACCGAACTGTTTTGGCGGTGTCTCGACTTTGGCAATGTCGTCGATCATTTGGAGGAAGTGTTCTAGGACTTTCATGCCTTCGCCGACGTGGGCGATTTCGCGTCCTTTGAACTGCACGGAGAGCGTGACTTTGTCTTTGTCGGCCAAAAACTCGCGAGCTTGTTTGAGTCGAACCTGCAAATCGTGTTCGCCAATTTTCGGGCGAAGACGCAACTCCTTAATTTTAGTCTGGTGACTGCTCGCAGCCTGCTTGCTCTGCTTCTTCTTCTGGAGGTACTTAAACTTCCCAAAGTCCATAATGCGGCAGACAGGCGGCTTATCCTGCGACGCAACCTCGACAAGATCGAGATCGGACTCCCTTGCGCGTGCGAGCGCGTCGCTAGTGTTCATGACGCCGAGTTGCGTGCCATCTTCCGCAATCACTCGCACTTGCGGAACTCGAATCATGTCATTTATGCGCTGCTGCGGCTTACGACCAAACGACGGTTCCTGCCTCCGTAGTGCCATACTCTCTCCAATGGGTGTAACAAAACTCACACAACGCGCGACGAAACAAAACGCCGCAGAACAATCGAACAGTGGGGCGGTAGAATAATACGATTCCCCAACTTCACAAGTGGGGGGACGTAGTAGACCTGTTCGGAAACTTGCACTCACACTGCGGTTCGGCATAGCCGAACCCTCGAAACGCCGTGCGATGTATGGCTGGAGGGTTCGGCTATGCCGAACCTGAACTACTAAAAAAGAGGTCAACACCGCACGCCTCACCGCGCACGATGAGGCGTTGGGTCGCCGGGAAGTCCACTGTACCAGTGTCCGTAATACCGAAAACCCGCCGCGCCGCGCCCACCCGTGGTGGTGCCACTACCCGACGATGGTGCCTGACGCAACATCGCACCCTGCCGATTAATCTCCGACTGCTGCTGCGAAAGTTTTGCCGCCGTGTCCTGAACTGGCTTGACCCACATATTGTAATTGTCGATCGCGCCCTGCGGACGATTGTTCAGCAGAAGCCACGGACTCAGCGGCGGCGGCGTCTGACCAAAAGAAATGGACGACGTTGCCAAACAAACCATAAACAAAATACAAACACGCATCTTACACCTCCCAAGTCACGGAACAGTCGTAAACCTCAAACCGTTCCCAGTATAGTCTCCTTCAAGCAGATGGCAAGGCTACGCCGTGTGTGATCTCAAAATCCGCCCGTACCGATGTTCCGCGCACCACCACCCTGAAGTACTGGGCCAGAGAACCGCGTCACCGTTGACGCTCCCAAGAGCGAGAATCCGAAAATGCGTTCTATTGGTGCGATCACTCTTGCGATGACTGTGTCTGCCGATACGAATCGTTCCTCGACGACGTATACACGGTCGCCGGGGAGAAGCTGGTAATTTGTCTGCGGCATCGCATACGCTGTCACCGCAACCCAGTCTACAGGGAGTATTACCGGTTTATTTGTGTTCCCCATCGGTCTTGCTACCCAGATTCGTTTCGAGGCGTTCGGCGTGAGACCTTGGACGTTTGCTATCGCCTTGAGAACAGTTTCGTTCCCCGCGTATGGGAACGAGAACACAAGCTCCTGTCCTGCGCGGGCTTGGAAAATAACGTAGTATTCTTTGGTGTTATAGCTGTAAACGTCCACCGCAACTTGTGGGTGCTCAAGCGACTTTGAGAGGTGAAGTTCGATGGCGGCCTGACACTCAGGAATCGTTAGCCCTTGGACGTAGACGCGGCCATACGAACCGAGAGTTACATAACCATCGGGGCCGATCATGTGCTGCCCCGCGATCTTTTGAATTTCAGACATAATCACCAACCGCGCCGAGACATCCGGGTCTTTGACGCGGCCTTGAGCGTTGTCGGGCGAGACACGAATGTGCTTCCTTACAGCCTCTTCCGCCTCTCTGACGGACAGTCCCGCAACGCGAACAGTACCGTATCCGGGTCCAAGATTGATAATCCCGCCGGGTTCGATTGCAAACTCACCGTTGATCGGTTCATCTGGCGGCGTACCGTTGACGGCGACATAGAGAACGTCGAAGACCCGCAGAATATACGGCGCACGCGGGACAAGATTGATCGCATCAATCGTGATGATGTCGGGCGGCTCAAGGAAATACTGCGGTAGCGGCGTCCTCGCCAGTTCTTTCGGAACGTCACGAAACGCAGGTGTCCCAGCAGGTTTCGGGTCCCAAAATGCGTTGATCGACACACACCCCGACGATGTAGCCATCACGAGTAGTAACACAACAAGAACGCCCCAGCGCAAACCGTGTTTGGCTGCGGAGTTCGAGACGTTGTGTAATGTGTGACAGAGAGAGGCCATGGCTCTCGTTCTTTCGGCGTACCGTCCACCGGAAATCGGGCAAAATTATAGCAACCAATATAGGCGGATGTTTGTGCAAAGTCTCGCTATCTTTCTTGTTCTACCAAAGATGGTGGTGTTGCGAAGCGACGTTTTTACGATATACTCCCACGCCATGAAACGTGACTCGCTCCAATGGCCGCCATTTCCGCGACGAATTGCTCTTTGTGGTGCTACGGGGAGCATCGGACGCGGTGCGCTCGACGTAGTGGCAGCGTCGCGCGGGGAACTTGTCGCAACGCTTGTAGCAGTGAGAAGCCAGACAGATATTCTCGCTGCCGAGCTTCATAAACTTGTGTCGCGCGGCGCAGTGCTCCCCGACTGTATCATCGTGACGGAAAAGACTGCGCCGCTTGCGCCGCTTGACGAGTTTCGCAAAAAGTGCGACATTCGTACTGGTGTGTCTGCGCTGGAATCGGCGTTGCGTGAAAACGAGTTTGGCGTCTCGATTGTACTCTCCGCGATTGTGGGGATCGCGGGACTCGCAAGCACGCGGGCCGCACTCGAAGCCGGTATCACGGTCGCACTCGCCAACAAAGAAAGTCTCGTCGTCGGTGGCGAACTGCTAACTTCACTCGCACGAGACCACGGCGCGAGAATCATTCCCGTTGACAGCGAACACAGCGGCGTGATGCAGTGCTTGAACGCGGCGTTGCCGTTTGACGCAGGAGACATTAACAACGTTGTCAAGAAGATCGTACTCACGGCCAGTGGCGGGCCGTTTCGCCACAAGACGCTGAAAGATTTGGAACACGTCACCGTCGCCGACGCCCTCGCACACCCAACGTGGCAGATGGGACGCAAAGTTACTATCGACTCCGCAACGCTCATCAACAAAGGACTAGAACTGATCGAGGCGCGTTGGCTCTTCGGCGTCGAAGCGGAGCGACTCGGTGCGGTGATTCATCCGGCGTCGATGGTGCATGCGATGGTCGAATTTGTTGATGGTTCGGTGGTGGCGCAGATGAGTCCGCCGGATATGCGGCTTCCGATTCAACTCGCGTTAACTTATCCGCACCGCACATCGTCGCCCGCAACGCAGCTCGACTGGTCTCGCGGAATGACACTGGAGTTTTTCCCAATCGACTTTGACCGATTTCCCGCAGTACGTTTGGGACTCGAAGTCGCCGCCGCTGGCGGAACCGCTGGCGTCGTAATGAACGCCGCAAACGAAGCCGCCGTCGAAGCGTTCTTGAGCGAACGCCTTCGGTTTTGTGACATCGTGCGAACGGTTGAACGTGTCGTCAAACATCATAACTACGAACCAAATCCGTCGTGGGAACGACTCATTGAACTCGACCAGTGGGCGAGAAGAGAAGTGTAAGCGAGTGACACGAATAAGAACACGAAGCGTAAGCGAGTGCCCGAATGAGAATCGGCGCAGCGTACACGAACGGTGTTAGGATGGATTCCCGCCTGCGCGGGAATGACGAAATCGAGAAAACAATGAACAACATAACACAATCTATCGTAAACAATCACATGCACCTTGCGGCGGCGCGTGAGGCGATTTTGCGAGAAATGAACAAGGTCGTTGTCGGTCAAAGCGACGTTCTTGACGAGATACTTGTCGCGATTGTTTGCGGCGGACACTGTTTGCTCGAAGGTGTACCCGGACTGGCAAAAACTCTCATCGTCAGTACGCTCGCCGCGACGCTTTCGCTCCGGTTTCGCCGCATCCAGTTCACGCCCGACCTCATGCCCGCCGACATCACCGGCATCGACATCATCGAAGAAGACCGCGATTCGCACAGCCGCAACCACCGCTTTCTCGAAGGGCCGATCTTCGCAAACATTGTTCTCGCCGACGAAATTAATCGCACGCCACCAAAAACGCAGTCGGCACTACTTGAAGCGATGCAAGAACACCGCGTCACCGTTGGCCAAACGCGACACTCGTTGCCGACGCCGTTCTTCGTCCTCGCTACGCAAAATCCGATTGAACAAGAAGGGACGTATCCGCTCCCCGAAGCGCAGCAAGACCGTTTTATGCTCAAGGTGTTTGTACGTTACCCAACGTTTAGCGACGAACTCGAAATCGTGCGGCGAACAACGGCGCAAGAACCGGAACCCGTGAAACCTGTCGTGACTGCGGACGACATTCTCGCACTACAACAGCAAGTCCGCGAAGTCGCGGCGGGCGACCACGTCATACGTTACGCCCTCGCACTCGTTCGTCAAACACGACTCGATAACGATGCAACATCAACATCGAAGTCATCGTCGCGCGATGAAATCGTTCCAGACTTTGTTCGGAAGTACGTTGCGTGGGGAGCGGGTCCGCGGGCGGTGCAGAGTCTCGTTCTCGGCGGCAAGGCCCGCGCACTCCTCGCTGGACGCACGCACGTCACCGTTGACGACATCCAATCGCTCGCGCTCCCTGTTTTGCGTCATAGACTCGTCTTGAGTTTTCTCGCCGAGAGCGAAGGCGTCACCGCCGACACCATCATCAAACGCCTCGTCGAGACAACTCCAACCAGCGACGCCGCACTACTCCACGACCCACGTTTTCAGCGGTTGATCGAGGAGTGAACGTGAACGCTTGATCCCGTCACCCCCGCGTACTCGGCGGGGGCCTAGAGAGCAACACCGCAAGCAAACGCGGTAGCGATGTTCGCGCAAGCGAACCCCAAAGCGTTAGCTCTGGATTCCCGCCGAGTACGCGGGAATGACGAATGTAGGATCATCCATGAACATAACCAACAAGAAAGGTTTTCAAAATGCAATATCGTCAACTTGGTAACACTGGACAGAAAGTTTCTGCGCTTGGGTTTGGTTGCATGCGTCTTCCGACGACGGATGGTCTTGGCGGCGCGAACGTTGATAAGGCTGAAGCTGTTCGGATGATTCAGCGCGGCATTGACGGCGGGATAAATTATCTCGACACTGCGCTCGTTTATCACGCGGGAGTCAGTGAGAAGGTGATCGCAGAGGCTCTCAAAAACGGGTATCGTGAGCGGCACGGTGGCGTTCTCATTGCAACGAAATTGCCGACGTGGGACAGTGCCGCACTCGAAAGTCCCGACAAAATCCTTAACGCACAGCTAAAAACGCTCGGAGTTGATTGCATCGACGTTTACTTTTTGCACTGTCTTCAAGTTCACACTTGGCGCGAGTGCGAACGGCTCAAACTGCCAGAGTGGCTCGACAAAAAGAAACGCGAGGGGAAAATCCGCTACGCAGCGTTTTCGTTTCACGACGCTTACAGCACGTTCACCGAAGTTGTTGACGCCTTCGCGTGGGACGTGGCGCAGATACAATACAATTACATGGGCGAGAATGTTCAAGCTGGCAAACGCGGGCTGCAATATGCGGCGGGGAAGGGGATTGCGGTCATTGCGATGGAGCCGCTCTTCGGCGGCGTACTCGCCGACCCGCCCGGCCCGCTCGGTGAACAGTTCAAAGTGGCGAAGAAAGACCCCGTTGACATCGCTCTGCGTTGGGTGTGGAACCAGCCCGAAATCTCGCTCCTTTTGAGCGGAATGACAACGATGGAACACGTCGAGCGAAACCTCGAAATCGCCGACAGCAGCGGCGTCGCAGCGATGACCGACGAAGACCTTGTCTTCGTCGAGACGGTGCAAAAGACGTTCAGCGATATGATGCCGATAGCGTGTTCAAAGTGTCGTTACTGCGATGGATGTCCGGTGGGTGTAGACATTGCGACGAACTTTGAAGCATACAATAACGCCAAGATTTTGTCGGGCAACACCTCGCTGAGTCGCAACCTCTACGGAATGATGGCCCCCGAACACCGCGCCTCCGCCTGTACCGATTGCGGACTGTGCGAAACAAAATGCCCACAACAACTCCCAATCCGCTCGCTCCTCAAAGATGTTAGCAAGTTTTTGGGAGGGAAGTGAACGGCCATGCTCCAAACGGTTGGATATTAGGATCACACAAATGTCACAAAAAAATCCACCAACTGCTCGGCAATGGGAACTGATTGCGATTCTCAAAAAGTCGAAACGCGGAATGACTCTCGTTGAGATTGCCGACAAGCTCGGCATGAATGAGCGAACAATTCGGCGTGACTTAATAAAGTTGAAAACATCGGGTCTACCGATTCAAGAGAAGACTGCGGCGCACGGTCGCATACTCTACAGGATTGACGAAAATCCGCTCACGCCCGCCGCGTTCAACTTTGACGAAGCGGCGGCACTCTATCTCGGCTATCGTTTTTTGGCTCCGCTTTCTCACTCGTTTCTCGGTGAAGCCGCCGCAGACGGTTTGCGAAAAATCCGCAAGCAACTCGGAACGCAACACGTTCGCATTCTCGACCAACTTCTGGAAATCTTCCGAGAATCGACAACAGGCTGGAGCAATTATTCGCACCAGTCTGAAGTCATCGCAACCTTGATAATGGCGTGCGAAGACAAAAAGGAAACCGCTATTTGTTATCGTTCGTATGCGGCACGCGAAGTGGAGCGTTACACGATTCATCCTTACGCCCTGATTACGCAGATGGGGACTCTGTACGTCCTCGGTTTTTCCTGCAAACGCAACGAAATGCGGATTTGGAAATTGAACCGCATCGTCGAGGCGGAACTGCTGACGACCACGTTCAAGAAACCGAAATCGTCCGACATCAACGACTATCGCCGTCGTGGTTTTGGCGTTTTCGTTTTCAACGATGCGCCGGTGCAAAAGGTGCGTATCAAAGTTGACGGTGTGATGGCGCGGTACGTCCAAGAACACAACTGGCACGAAACGCAACAATTCCAAAAGCAACCGGACGGCAGCGTGATTGTCCAATTTGAGGTTGTGCCGACGCGCGAGCTAACAAACTGGATACTGAATCTGGGACGCGAGGCCGAGGTACTGGAGCCAAAATCGTTTCGCCAAGAAGTCGCCGCAGAGATCGCCAAAATGAACGAGCGGTATGTTGCGCGTTGAAAAGTTTGTAATCGTTCGCAGTTTGTTTCGTCATTCCTGCGTAGGCAGGAATCCAAAGGGAAGACCTAGTCAACGCAATTGCACACATGGCACCGAATCTTCGCGTACATGGGTTCCGCTCTCGCGTCTGCTTGATGCGTGTGATTTGGATTCCTGCCTCCGCAGGAATGACGGCCACAAGGAATCAACCGTTCACGCTTCCAAAAGTTTTTTCAAGAAAAATCTCGCAGGTGTGACAAAACATGTCCAACCAAATTGGACAGATGCAAAGAAGGTGTGTATAATCGCGGGCGTTCGTTCGACGGCAAGCAAACGATACGCGGCGTGTTTTGATAGCGGCAGACGGACAGAGAAAACGTCGCCGCCACGATTGCATCCGTTGCATAGCATTTTTCGTCCCGACGGGACGGCATCCCAATAACCGGCGGTAAGTGCCGCCGCGAGAGCGGCAAACGCAACCGCCGGTAGCGACCACCTAAAAACCGAGCGTCTGTAAGACGCCACCAATCACAACATTGACGCTACCCCAAATGCCGGTAGAATGATTGGCGTTGTGTCCGTGGTAACGTGCTGCGGACTTGTGGAGCGAGAAAGCCAATCTCGCAATGTCAAACCATAGTGGAGAAAACACCATGTCCTCACAAAAAAAGTTGTCCGATCTATCCAGTGTTGTCGGTGCGTTTATGAAGTTGCGAAAGGCGGATCACCGCTACGCATCTTTTGATTACTGCTACAACCATTTTCATCCCACCAATCGCAAAAGAAAACTCGATTCGGAAAAGAGTTGCGCAGTGCTGTTCTCTTATCTGGCAAGTTGGGGAATGTTGCGAGGTTCAAGTTTTCTTCTGAAAGAAACCAACATCAAGCACTTTGAGCCGACGATTCAGTTTATTAACGGCTGCGAGCCGTCGTGTTGGGAAATTGACGTTGACAATTATACCGTCAACAACAACGCAAACATTGATACGATTCTCGATATGGCAGAAGGAATTCGAAAGCATATCAGACCGGACGAAAAGATTTCCGTGACACTGGTTACAAAAATTCTGCTTGGTGTGTTTGGCTGTGTCCCCGCTTTTGATTCAATGTTTAGAAAAACTTTTGACGGATTTAACTCCCTCTCGCCAAAATCTTTGATACAGCTTAACAAAATTTGTTGTGACAATGCAGGCGAGATAGATAAACAGTCTCAAAAATACAAGACTTTGGTTTTTCAAAGTGGCGACACACCGAATCCTTACACGAAAGCAAAAATTATCGACATGTATGGCTTTTACAAAACTTTCTCCCAACGGTAATCATCCACAGTCGGTTTCATCGCGCTACGAATAGTAGCCGGAAAGGAGGCGTACTCGCCGTATTGACGGAAACGAAGTGCAACGCCTAATTTCGTCGTAACCGTTCACGGAATTGGCCGCGTTAACGTTGACATATTTGCCCCCGTCGGGGCAAAAATGAAAACGATACCGCTGGCGAAGCAAAGGTTGTTGCGCAAGATCGGTAAGGCGACGGGGGGATGTTGTGTGTTGTTATTGGTGAACGATGCGGTGAAATATTTGTGAGCAGTTACCATTTAGCGAAAGACGAGGTACGTCATGGTACACACACTTAACCGCGCCGAATTAGTCGAGCGTCTCAAAAAGCTCGCTGAAAGTGCCACTATACCGGCATCGCGTAAGCGATTGCCAAAGCGAGTGCAAAGAAGAGCCATGTGCTATTCACCAGCCCGTATAGAACGTGCACCAAATTTAGCAATCCCGTGTCCGCAATGCCAAAAGGGGACGCTCACCATTTTCGGGAAAACATTAGAGAGACTTTATCCACACGAAGATTACAGTCACTACGATCCATCAGTGATAAATAAAGTGCGCGAAAAAATTCTCAAGCGACTCGCCAAGGAGCCCGATTTTCTCAAGGAATTGGAACCGGTCGATTTCGTACACCATATCATTGCAGCGTATCAAGAACCGTTTGCTACGCTACAAGAATTAGGGCTGCCCGCAGAATTGATTGTTCCACCGCACTGTTCGTTATGCGGGCACGGCTTTGAAGAGAAAAAGTTTGTATTGCGAATTACTTATCCCGACAGTGCCAAGCCGCATAAAATCAGTTTGGAAGGCACGTCCGTTCTGGAAACAATGGTACTATTTCTGCAGGGCAGGAAGCGGTTGGAAGGTGGACGAGATGAGGTAAAAACCTTGAAGGAATTCGTCCCAAAATTGCGAAAGTGGTTCGGAGTCACCAAGTCGGAATGCGAAGGAGTATAGCGTGATGCGACATCTTCCGCGAACGGCGGTACTCGAAATGACGTACCGCTGCAATCACGCCTGCATTTTTTGTTCGTGTCCGTGGTTTGCCGACCGCTTTCCACGCAAAGACGAAATCAGCGTCAGCGATTGGAAGCAACTCATCAGCACGTTAGCGGAAAACGGTGTCAGCGACGTTGCGTTCACGGGCGGCGAACCGCTACTCAAAGACGGTCTCTTTGCAATCATCAAGCACGCCATCGATTGTGGAATCGGTGCGCAATTGCTGTCAAATGGTCGGGCAATGTCCGACGAGGTTCTGTACTTTTGCCGCGAGCACGACATCCAGTTGAGTATGAGTTTGCCCGGACTTGCGACGTTTCAAGAACACACTGGAAGTGATACTCAAGCGAGCGATATTTTGGGTTGGATGGCCAAAGCCCACGAAAAGGGAGTGGCAACCGTGGCGGGGATTACCGTTACCCAGCGCAACTTGCCCGAACTTTTTGAGGTCATTGCCGAAGCCTTGCTCGCCGGTGCGGATTCGATTTTACTGAACCGCTTCATGCCCGGCGGTCGCGGACTAAAACACCGGTCGCTGGAATTGAATTCCCAGCAGATTCTGGAGATGCTTGATACTGCCGAGGAGGTGCTGCGCACGGCGAATCGTTACGGTAGCGTTGGCACGGAATTGCCGCTCTGTCTGATTGAACCCGCGAAGTACACGCATCTCAAAGTAGGGACGCGATGCAGTGCTGGCGTGGACTTTTTCGCAATCGATCCGTCTGGTTATCTTCGCGTTTGCAACCACTCGGAACAGCGACTGGTTCACTGGCGAGAACTGGAACAGTTAGTTGATCACGCCTACTGGCGACGTTTTACCGAGAAGTCGTTCTTGCCGCCGCATTGCCAGAGTTGTCATCTCTCGGTGCGATGTGACGGTGGCTGTCGTGAGGCTGCTCACATCGTCAGCGGCAAACTTGAATCACTCGACCCATTGTTGACTCGCGCTTTTTGAGTTGGAGTCGCATCTTCACCACTTCACAACAGGAGATCACACCATGTCCGACATCGAAACGATCACCACACGCGAACACGAATTGGAGCACGAGCAGGAGCAACCGGAGCAAATCGCTGCGCCGCAGTGTCTCCCGCCGCGGAAGCATCCGAGCGATTTGACGCTGTTTGGCAATCTTCTTACGATTGGTTCGACGCACGAAAACCTCGGCGGAAAACCGGAAGCGATGTTCGGCGAGATGAAAGAGCACATTGATTTTGTCTGCGAGAGACTCGATATAACGCCGCTGCAAGCCGTGTTGTTTGCTGATCTGTTCGTTACCAGCGATGGCGACGCCACTAAAATCCGCGAGTTGGCGAAGCTGATGAAGTGCAAGCCGATAGAAGTGTGCGCGTACTTTGACGAGTTCGATATGCTCGAACGGAAAGGGTTCATCGATGTCGAGTCCAATAGCGATAGCCGCTTTCATCAAGAGGGCATCAGTATCAAAATTTCGTTCGACGTTGTTTGCAAGTTGCAGCGTGGCGAGCGTCCACAAAATCAGTGGGCGGAAAAATTGGAGCCACACGAGTTTCTCGCCCGTGTTGCCAAGCTCATCGATGATCAACGTTGCAGCGATGACGATCAGAACTCGATTATAATCAAACGCTTCGATCTCATGCGAGAACACAATCGCCACCTCGGCATTGTCAAGGCGATTGATGGGTACGCTCTCACAAGCGATGACCAACTGCTCCTGCTGCGGTTCTGTGTGAACTTTGTGCTAATGGACAACGACATGCTTGATCGCGATGAATTGGAACTCGTCCCGCGTTGGCGTCATATGGTCTTTGACTTGCGGCGCGGGCAGCATCCGCTCCAAAAAAAGAATCTGATTGAGCATGCGAATAGCGACGGTCTCGCGCAGAAAGACTGTTACGCACTCACCGAAAAGGCGAAAGACGAACTATTGGACGACGTTGAATCGCTCATGAATCCCAAATCAATCACGGGATTAATCGAGGCATCGTCGTTGAAAGAGAAGCCGCTTTTCTATCCCGACAAAACGCAGCGCAGCGTGAAAGAACTTTCAGACCTGTTGCGTGAAGATAACTGGCAGAACGTCCGCGCAAACCTCACGAAAAACGGGATGCGCACCGGTTTTGCGTGCTTGTTTTCAGGCGGCCCCGGAACGGGGAAGACGGAAACGGCAATGCAAGTCGCGCGGATGACGGGGCGCGGAATTATTCAGGTTGACATTGCCGAATCGAAGAGTTGTTGGCACGGCGAGAGCGAGAAACGTATCAAGGCGATTTTCACGCGGTATCGCGCCGCAGTGAAACGCTCTGCACTAACGCCGATTCTCCTCTTCAACGAGGCGGACGCGCTCATCAACAAGCGTCTTGATTTGGAAAGAGGCCTTAACGGTGCTGTAAACAAAACCGAGAACGCGATACAGAACATCATCTTGCAAGAGATGGAAAATCTTGACGGGATTCTCATCGCCACGACGAACTTGACGTGTAACATGGACAAAGCATTTGAACGGCGATTTCTTTACAAGATTGAGTTTGAGAAGCCGACGCTCGATGCGCGGAAGTCGATTTGGCTGGCGATGATTCCCGAACTGTCGGAGGCTGATGTTAACGCGCTTGCATCGACGTTTGATTTTTCTGGCGGCCAGATTGAGAACATTTCTCGTCGTCGTGCGGTAGCGTTGGTGTTACACGGTCAACCGCCGAGTTTGGACGATCTGATCGCGTACAGCAAAGAAGAACAGTCCGGCAGCGAACACGCAAGACGGATCGGATTCGCGGTGTGACGTAACGGCGTCGGCGCGTGTAACCGCGATAACGATGAGCGCAACCGCCGGTAGACGCCGCACGAAGTTGAGCGTCTGTAAGACGCTACCAATCGCAATGTTGACGCTATCCAAAATGCCGGTAGAATGACTGGCGTTGTGTTCCGCAGTACGGTGCTAACGATATTGCTGAACAACGTTCGTTTCACAAGAAGTGAGGTATCAACAATGCTCAAAATCTTCTCTCGCATTTTGTTTGTGTTTGTGTTGATTGCGTCTGCGATAACGTCTGCGATGGCGCAAGACTTTTCTGGCGAGACAGTGCGCGTTTGGTCGGTCGATGGCCGCAAGGTCAATGCGACGCTGATCGGTTACAAGAACCGTCAAGTGACGCTCCGCAGTGAGGCTGGGACGGAGAAGGCGTTCCCGCTCGACAAGATCGGCGCGGCGGATCGTACATACATTCGCAAAAAACTCGACCCCGCACAAGCCACCGCGCTCGACGCCAACTCCGCAACAGAAATCACGCGAATTCTGCGCGAGAGTGTGGTCAAGGCACCGTCATCGAATCAGTTTCGCGGGACAGTCACCGCCGACAAAGTTGTCGGTCGCAGCGACGACGGAATTGGGATCGTTTCGTGGAGTCATCGCAACGGTCTCACGCTTTGGAATCGCGTCAACGGCGAGATTATCGGAGGGTTTTCAGGGTGTGCCAGCGGAAACGAAACGATCTCCGTCAGCCCGCGCGGAACGACTTACGCAACCGCGTCGGGCGTAAGCGAAGTCGCCATCTGCGACACCGCAACAGACGAACAGGTATTCGTTCTCGAAGGACACACGAAGCCGGTCAAAGTGGTGGCGTTTAACAGCGATGGTTCACTTCTCGCAAGTGGCGGCGACGACGGACTTGTCATCATTTGGGACACCGAAACCGGTCAGAAAGTTCAGCAACTTGAAGGTCACACCGCACGCATCACCGCCGTTGCGTTTCACCCGTTTGGCGAAACAGTTCTGACCGGTGCCGCCGACGACACGGCGCGTTTGTGGAACATAAAGTCTGGCAACCAGACGCGGATTCTCGAATCGCGCGATGTCGGTGGCCCCGTCACGCTCGCTGCGTTTGCAGACGATGGTAACGTCGCTGCGGTTGTCTCGGTTGGCAAAGTAATTTTGTGGGCGACGCCGCAAGTCGATCCGAAAACTCGCGCCGCAGCAACGACGACAATGACAAGTTCGAGCGGCGGCGGCAGCGCACCGCCGAAGACCGTTCTCGGCACCGAACAAAAACTAGTCGTCATAACTCCGCAGCAGAAAACGGTTCCACCGGAGGCGACGTTCGACTCGCTTGCATTCGGCCACTTGGGGGCGTATCTCCTTCTCGGTACGAAGGCTGGAACAGCGATTTGCTCAAACGTTCTTGAACGTTTACACATTCGCAAAGTTGAACAGCTTGCCAGCGGTGTCGTTCGAGTTGCGTTCGGCGAGACGCAGTACGCGACCGGTTCGTTCGACGATTCGACGATTGTTTGGGACGCCGCAAACGGTGACAACGTTCTCCAGATTCCGGGGCACAGTTACGGCGTGATGCCGATAGCGTTTGCTGGTGGCGGGCGGTTCACGCTCACTTCCGGCGGCTGGAATGACACGTCGATTTGTTTGCGCGAAACGGCGACGGGAAAACTTCTCCAGCGGTTTGTCGGTCACCCCGGCCCCGTTCTTTCGATGACGCTTTCGAGCGACGCTCTGCGACTCGTTTCGATCTCCGCCGACCGCGACACGCCACAACTCGCTGGTGCGAAACGTACAAAACCACTCACCAAAACCCTCATCATTTGGGACACCGGAACAGGCCGCAAATTGTGTGAACAGTCTGGGCTTGACCTCGCGGCGGTGAGCGATTCGTGCAAGACGATTCTCTCCGCGACGGGGCGTTCGGCAACGGGGAATGTGATAACGCCCGGTGGTTCGGCGACGGTCACGTTTTGGAACGCCGCCACCGGTGCAAGTATCAACAGCGGAAGTTGGGCTGGCGTTGGCGACAACTGGCTTCTCGAACCGAGTGGCGCGCGTCTCTTCGCAACCGACGTTCAGGTCAAACGGACGAACGACAAGGGCGAAACGGTTCAGCTCGATGGATTGATGGTGCGCAACACTCGTTCTGGTGACGTTGTTGGTTCGCCGCTCAAGTTGCGGTACGATCCACTCTGCACGGCATGGTCGCCCGATGGCAAACGGATGTTGACGGCAGTTGCGAATAATGCCGAATTGTGGGGTACACAAGGTAGCGAGAAACCGACTGTCGTTTTCCCGCACAAAGCTGCGGTCTCTGCGGTGGCGGTAGGCGACGCGACGACATTTCTGACCGGCTCCATCGACGGTGTTGCAACGCTTTGGACGTTTGAAGAACGTGAAGTCGCAGACGAGCAAGGTCGAACTCGCCGCGAAAACGTCCCGATAGTTCTCAAGACGTTCGCGGGCAAAGTTGCGGTGGTCGGCGTTGGTTTCGCTGGCGACAACAACAGCATCGTTCTGGTCGGCTGCGAAGATGGAACCGTAACGGCGCACGCTCGGTGATGATGAGATGCACGCGAAGGCGCGGGCGGAAATGAAACCGTGACAAATTGTCACGGTTTCAAAATGCAGGCACCGGATGGCAAGATGCGCCTAACCGATTGCGCCACGACAGAGCAGGGGGGAGTAAAGTTTCGCTTGTAGACGTGCATTGCGTATTTGCCCCAACGGGGCTTGCAACACACCGTCTCGGAAACTGCGAATATGCCGGTTTTTCTAGCGTTTCGTCGGCATTGCGCGCGGAGCGTGAAGAGGCCATAGGTGCAAATTCCGGTGCAATGCCACAAGAGGCT
>JBOFSQ010000009.1:0-22758 GCA_051651625.1 Thermoguttaceae bacterium
CAACGGGGCGCAAGAATTGAACCGCGTACACAACTCTTACGCCCCGTTGGGGCTACGGATTTTGTTGTGGATGCGTACCGTGGGTTCGCGGAGTACCGCTCACCCACGGCTAAGTTCTGTCGCCCCGTTGGGGCGAAAACTCGGACAACCAATGTTCTCGTGCAACCAAAACTTTACTACACCCCGTAGGATTCACTTTTCACATTTCCAAAAGGAGCTTTCAATGAAACGCCTGTTATTGCTTTGTGCTGTGTGTCTTGTTGCGACAAGAATAGTTTTGGCGGCGGAGACTGAAACGATCAAACCGTTTGCGGGCGGATCGGGGCAGTTTACGCGGCTCGTTTGGCACGACGAGTTTGACGGCAGCGGTTTGCCCGACGCCGCACGTTGGGACTACGAAGTCGGTTACGTTCGCAACAAGGAGCTTCAGTATTACACAAAAGCGCGGAACGAGAACGCCGTGCAAGAAAATGGTTGTCTCGTCATAACCGCGCGCCGCGACTCGTTTGAAATCGACGGGAAACAGCACGAAATCACGTCGGCGAGTCTGATTACGAAAGGAAAGCAGTCGTGGCTTTACGGTCGGATTGAGGCGAGGGCGAAGGTGCCGTGTTCGCTTGGGACGTGGCCCGCAATCTGGATGTTGCCGGAGAAGAGTCCGTATGGTGGCTGGCCGAAAGGTGGCGAGATCGACATACTCGAACACGTCGGTTACGATCCCGACCGCGTTCACTTCAACGCCCACACCGGCGCATACAATCACACCAAAGGGACTGGACGCGGAACAAATGTCGCCCTCAAGAGTCCGCAGAACGACTTCCACATCTACGCCGTCGAGTGGACGCCCGAACGGATCGACTGGTTCCTCGATGACAAGAAAGTTTTCACCGTAGCAAACGACGGGAAGGGGCCAGATTCGTGGCCGTTTGACCAGCCGTTTTATGTGATTCTCAACCTCGCCTTCGGCGGCGCGTGGGGCGCGCAAAAAGGCGTTGACAAAGACTCACTACCGCAACGATTTGAAATAGATTACGTCCGCGTTTTTCAGAAATAGGCCCGTTGGACTTGTTCGGAAACTTGCACTCTGCGGTTCGGTATAGCCGAACCCTCCAGACTCGGCATAGCCGAACCCTCCAGACTCGGCATAGCCGAACCCTCCAGACTCGGCATAGCCGAACCCTCCAAACGCCGTGCGGCGTTTGGCTGGAGGGTTCGGCTATGCCGAACCGGAATTACCATTCACACCAATCACAAACAACCAACAGAAACCTATGAATCGCCAAACAGTAATTGCCGCCAAACGAACGTCACCACTTCCGCCGTCGCTTGAACGGGCGAAGTTAGCCGCCAAGATCGCCGTCGAGTTGCGTGCGACCGAACCGTGTTTGCTCGACCTTCGCAAAGTCACCGAACACTTCGACTTTTTTCTCATCGCCACCGGAACGAGTCGGCGTCAACTCCACGCGATCAGCGAAGAAATTGATCGCGTCTTTGAAAAAGAGCTTGGCGACCAGCGACTCTCAATCGCTGGTTACGACGAGAGCCGCTGGATCGTGCTCGACTACGGTGACATCGTTGTCCACCTCTTCGACCAAGAAACCCGCGAGTTCTACGCCCTCGAAGAACTCTGGGGCCGCGGCGAACGTGTTGAAGTGTGACGGTTATAACGACTGTTCGGGCTTGACAACCAGCGACCGGCAAATCTTTGCTGTTTTTTGTAAACTTGACGCCCCGCACCCTTTACGCAGACCGCCTATTGTGATAAAATCTGCGGCGTTGACCCGTTGGCGGACGCTGTGCGTATGTTGTGTAGCGTCGTTAGGTTCCGTTCCAAAACACTGTAGAGGAGAAGAGAGATGAAACTGTTGGTTGGTGCGATGGCTGGTTTGGTGGCGTTGGTCTTGTCGGCACCGGTTTCGGCTGGTGTTATGGCGGGTGCTGCGCCGTGTGGTTGTGCGGTGACGCCCGGAGTTCCGTGTGCGACTCACTGCGGAGTCAAGATGGTTCGGACGCGCGGCCATTTCGAGCGCGTCGTTGAGATGGTCAACACTTGTCAGGTTGTCCGTCGTCCGGTCGTCGAGACGGTTCAGCGCGAAGTTGCGTTCACCGTTTGCAAGCCGGTGTATGAAAACGTTCAGCGCGAAGTTGCGTACACGGTCTTCCAGCCGCAGACGTACACGAAAAAGGTGGCCGTTGACCGTGGTCACTGGGACTGCCAGACGTATGAGGTTCCGGGGCCGGTGATTTGCCGTCGCGTGTGGGTGCCGTGTGTCGATCCGTGTGCGGGCGTTTGCGACCCGTGTGTTCGCCGCTGCTGTCCGCGTGGCCGCTTTCAAATTGTGCCGGTGCAGTGCCCGCCGCGCGTTTGCACTCGTCGCGTTTGGGTTCCGAACGTCGTCGAAGAAGAAGTGACTTGTACGCGAATGGTCCCCGTCGTGCAGACGAAGACTTGCGACTACCAAGTTTGCCGAATGGTCTCCGAAACGCAGACTCGCGTTGTCAACCAGACGTTCTGCCGCATGGTCTGCGAGACGGTGCAAACGACAGTTCCGCGTTGCCGTCTTGTGTGGGTTCCGGGCGAGTGCATTCCGGTCCCAGTTGCTCCGCGCTGCTGCACAATGTGTGGCCTTGCTCGGCTGCGTTGCCGTTGTGCGATGATGGGCGAACCTATGCCAGTTGGCGAGCCGATGCCCGCCCCGGAAGCCCCAGAAACTGAACAGCCGAAACCGTAGTGCGATTGGTGAATCGTTCATAGGACATATAGGTCATATAGGACCTATATGTCCTATGGTTGTGGTGTGTCCCATGGCTGCGGGCCGCTATTTCCTATGGTTGTGCGCCACTCACTCTCCCCAGCGGTGTATCGCCGTAGATTTTTGCGAATGTTTCTGGCGTGAGCGAGTCCCAGATTTCTGGTGGGATACAGCGTTGCTTGCGGATTCTGTTGTCCGCAGCGTTGAGCGGGCAGACTGTTTGACAGGTGTCGCAGCCGAAAAACCGATTCCCCAAACGTTCCGCGATTTCTGGCGGAATCGGCGTCGCGTCATCGCCGCTCTTTTTTTGTTCGGCGCGATACTCAATCGTCCAGTAGTTTAGACAGCGGCGTGCATCGAGTCCGTTTTCGGTGAGTGCCGAAGTCGGACACGCCTCAACACACCTGCGACATGTTCCACACGTCGCATCACACATTGCGTTGTCGGCACCGTCCGCAGGCGGCGTACTCGCTGGGAACTTCGCTGTCGAAAGAAGCGTCGCAAGAAAGAAACGCGACCCGCGACCGTGAACGGCGAGTAACGTGTTGCGTCCGATGAGACCGAGTCCCGCTTCGCGTCCCCAAAACTTTTCCCAGAGTGGTGCGGTATCGACGACGCCACGGCAACGCTCGTTCGGAAGCAGTTCGCGGTGGAGTGCGGCGAGTGTCGCCAAACGTTCGCGGCACCAGAGATGATAGTCGCGGCCACAGGCGTAGTCGGCGACGAGATTTTTTGCGACGTGTTCGTCTGTCGTCGCAAAACGTGAATCGTCGTTGTCGCCAAGAACCGTGCGGTATGAAACAGCCAGCACGACTAGCGACGCGACACCTTCGAGAATCGAGGACGGATTTTCGCGCGGTTCGCATCCGCGCTGGAGAAAGTTCATCGAGGCGTGACAACCGCGACGAAGCCAATCGCGGTAGATCGCGGCCATCGCGTGGCCGCGTGGTGAAGAAAGCGACGCCGCAGGCGCAACACCAACGGCGTCAAAACCGAGACGCACCGCAGTCTCGCGGATCGCAGCCAGTGCAGAACCAACTGCGTCGAGCGCGGCGACACTCACTTCTTCTTTGGCGTTGACTTTCCTGCCGCCGACTTCGCCGTCACCGACTTTGCCGCTGCCGCAGGCCGCGGTGAGACGTGAATTGCTGCGGCCATTCTCTTTTCTTTTTCCGCCGTCATTTTGAACGGTGCGTTGCGAACACGCTTGACCACCGCCCCACTTCGCATACATTGAACGCAGATACGAACCGTTTTGTTCGTACCGTTTTCGGTCGTGATGTGGACATCTTGGAGGTTGGGGCTGTACGTTCGCCGCGTGATGCCGGTAACTTTCGTACCAACGCCGCCGAGATACTTCGCTTTGCCGCGAATCGTCATCTGATTACCGACCTGCCGTCCCTTACCACATATCTCGCAAACCCGAGCCATAGCCAAATCCTTTTTCGTGTACCTGTTGAGTCGCCAAAAACAAAGCCAAACGGTGCGGTATTCTACCGAAGTAGCACCGTTCATCAAGGGGTGCGGCGTGAAAGTTTCCTGTATGCTATATTCAAGACGGTTTGAATTTCCCGTACCAAGACGGTAGCGGCCCATCGAGGCCGCGGCGCGACGGAGGGCGAAGCCGACAAATCGACCCCTCACGGGGCTACATCAGCCGCACCGTATCGTACCCGCGTGCACATCACTTCCAATCCGCCTCATTCATATCTGGCAAGGCGAGGAGGCTCTTGTCCAGTGGCGGTTTGACGAAGACGTGCTGCGTGTGTGAAGCGACGTTCGCTGTTGAGCGGCTCTTCGTTGCCACGTCTGTTGCGCGACGGTAGATTGCATCGCGGCGTTCGGCTTCGCGGATGAGAGCGACACGTTTGGCGTCGGCGGCGCGGAGTGTGGCGTTGAGCGTACAGACTTCCTTCGACAGACGAGCGGTCTCGCAGACGTCTTGATTTTGTTCGGCGATGGCGAGGTAATTCTCGGCCTCGGCGAGAGTTTCCGACAGCGAGATGCAGTACGTCCCCTGCTGGAGTGCGATGATGTCGGCGCGGTTGGCGGCGACGGCGGCCTGTTTTGCGGCGTACTGCTGCGCGACCGCACAGTTAATCGCGGCAACGTATTCCGGTGCGATGTAGGCGACGGGTTTGTCGCATCGTCCGTGTTGGGCGTAGCAAGCGTAACCGCAGGTGTGGCCGTAACCGAGTCGTCCCAGCGTCCCCGGATAACCGCACTTGATCGGCACTGGTCGCGCTTCCATCCACTGCGGATCGTGTCCATAACGGGCGATGTGTTCGCAGCACCGCAGACAATATGGGCACAAACCGCTCGTCTCAAGTTGCCGCTGCTCTTCAGCCCCCGGCACGCCGACCATAAACGGGCAACCACACGGCGGCGGGACCGGTCCACCAGCAACACCGTCTACAGCGCAATCCACCGCGAAAAACGCAACAACAACCAAAAGCCAAAGACGTTTCATGGAACGAATCTCCTTTCTCCCAGCATGCACCAGTACCGCGTGAGTATAGGTCACAATTACCAGCGCAGCGAGAAAAAATTGCGATTCAATGTGTCATCCCAGAAGAATAACTGTTCACGGATTTTTGAGGAGTTTCACACGGAGGCACAGAGGCACGGAGAGGCGATGAATCCGCAGATGCCGCAGATTGTCGCAGATTTTACGCATTGTTGGCAGTTCTTTTTTGCGCCTTTGTGCGAAACAAAGAATTGCTCGCAATGTATGCTGTCATGTGACTCTCCCCCGTGCCTCTGTGACTCCGTGTGAGAAAAAAGAACTGCGTGTAAACGCAAAACCCGTGAACGCTTACCCAGAAGACGTGAGCCACACTCATTGCAGCACCGCCGCACCGCACGCGGCGCGGGTGACGAAGGCGGACGGCGCGATCCCCGTTTTGTTTTTGTAAGCGGCGGCGACCGACGATGCGATCTCGTCCGCGAGACGCGACTCGACCAGCGATACCGTACACCCGCCGAAACCGCCGCCCGTCATACGCGATCCCCAAACGCCGGACGTGCTGTTTGCCAAGTCTACAAGTATGTCGATCTCTGGGCAACTTATCTCGAAGTCGTCGCGCATCGAGACGTGACTTTCACGCATCAGTTCGCCGCAACGTTTCCACTCTCGCTCACGCAGCGCATCGGCCATTGCAAGTGTGCGGTCGTTTTCGGTGACGACGTGCCGCGCACGCCGAATGCAAACTTCACCATCGCTGGCAGACGCAAACGCCGCGCGATGCTGGTCAAGAAACGGCATCGTAACGTCACGAAGACTCGGCTTGCCAAGAATCTTCGCCGCCGTTTCGCACTGCCGCCTGCGCGTCGGGTACTCGCTGCCGGTGAGCTGGTGTTTGACGTTGCTGTTGATGATGAGCACCGCAACGTCGGGGGCATCGAGCGGCACCATCGACGGCACGCGACTGCGGCAATCGAGCAGCATCGCCTTGCCAGCTTCCGCCATCGTCGAGATGAATTGATCCATAATCCCGCACGGCATGTGAGCGAACTTGTGTTCCGCTTTTTGACAGAGCAACGCTTTTTGGGCCGGATCGAGCCTGCGGCCCGACAACGTTTCAAGGAGCGTCGCGGTTGCAACTTCGAGCGACGCACTGCTCGAAAGTCCGCCGCCCAGCGGAACGTCTGAAACGATCACCGCGTCAAACGGATCGACTTTCACGCCCGCCTCAAATGCGAACTGCAAAACGCCTTGAACATAACTCGACCAGACAACTTTCTCGGTCGGACGTGCCGTTCCGTCAATGAGCACGGTTGCCGAGTCATCGAACGCGATGCTGCGCAGTGTCGTGTTCGGGCCGCGACTTGGTGCGGCGGCGATCACGGTGAACCGTTCTATCGCCATCGGGAAGACGAAACCGTCGTTGTAGTCGGTGTGTTCACCGATGAGGTTAACGCGCCCCGGTGCCGCGACGACAACCGTCGCCGGACGACCATACAAGCGTTGAAACGTTTCACGAGCGGAAGCGGCGAGAGTGGTGAGTTGGGATGTCATTGGTTGTTCCTGTTTGTTTCGTCACCCCCCGCGAAAGCGGGAAGCCAGCCTCGCAACAATTCGTGGACGCTGCGTCCGTCCTTTTTGGCACTCGCTTACGCTTCGTGTTCTTATTGACGTAACGTAATAAGAACACGAAGCGTAAGCGAGTGCCCTGAATCATAACACGCCAACGACAACGCGACCAAATTGTTCCTTCAAAACGCCTGCGTTTGTCCGGGGATTGGGGACGGATACGTTCCGTCGGCGAACGGTTTTGAATTGGGCGCGGCGTCCCACGCGAGCGACTTCGGGAAGATGTCGAGTGTGGAGTTCACGCAATCGTCCCACGTCACGATCTTTCCGCAGTACGTCGCCATGCGACCGAGAATCGCGGTCGTTGTTGCGGTGACGGCGATGTCGCCAGTGTTAACAATGTCGCCGCGTCCGATGGTGCCGAAGAGTGTGTCCATCTCGATTTGGTGGCCGTCGTGTTCGCGTTTCCAGCGGATCGGTTCTTTGCCGTCAATCGTGAGCACTGCGGTGCCGTGTCCTTCGATGTCGAGGCGTCCTTTGGTGCCGACTGCGTGTTCGCTGAACGAGTCCCAGCAGTTGTTGATCTGTCTGCACTGGCTATAACCGTGAACACCATTCGGGTAGACGAACTCAACGAAGTGGTGGTCGAAAATCTCGCCGTATTCGGGGCCGAGTCGCGCTTGACGCCCGCCCATTCCGCTGGCGGAGACAGGGTGTTCGTCGCGCATCATCCAGTTCATTACGTCGATGTCGTGGACGTGTTGCTCGACGATCTGGTCGCCGCTGAGCCAGTTGAAGTAGTACCAATTTGTGACTTGGTGCTCCATTTCGCTTTGGCCGTCGCGTCGCGGGCGCGTCCAGAGGACGCCCATATTGAAAAAGATTCGCGTGTAGAGAACATCGCCGATTGCGCCGTCGTGGAGCATTTTGATCGGCTCGATGTGTTTCGTTTCGTGACGCAAGTGGTGGCCGACGAGGAGCGACAGTTTTTTCTTCTTCGCGGATTGAACGGCGTCGTCAAAGATGCGTAGTCCGGGGATGTCGGTGGCGACAGGTTTTTCAGCAAACACATGTTTTCCAGCTGCGACCGACGCGGCGACGTGACGCGGACGAAACCCCGGCGGTTCGCAGTGTAACACAACATCGACGTCTGTTTCGAGAAGACGCTGGCAACAATCGAGTCCTGAAAAGACCCTCGCTGGTGGCACGTCAACTTTGTCTTCGCACTCGACCTTGAGTGCTTCAGCGGCACCTTTCGCCATCGGCGCGAAGGCGTCGGCGACGGCGATGAGTTTCACGTCGTTGTAACCGGCGTTGCGGAGTGCCATCACCGCCGCCCCACGCCCACGACCTCCACAACCAACAAGACCAACATTGAGCGTCATACGATTTTCTCCTTTGGGTTATCAGTGGTTAGATCAGGTGTTAAACTTCAGTAACCGTTCACGGAATTGAAAGGGTTGGCATTGGGCGTATTTGCCACGACGGGGCAAAAAATCTGGTTCGGCATAGCCGAACCCTCCTGTTATCAACGCCGTAGGCGTCTGGAGGGTTCGGCTATGCCGAACCGACTGCGAGTGCAAGTGTTTCCGCACAGGTCAAATGTATGCAGTCATGCTACTAATCGTGGACGGTTACGTCTACTTCTTCTCCAACCCCACCAGTGCGTAGAGGAGTGCGGAGGCGATGTAGATTGTGCTGTACGTCCCCGCGACGACGCCGACGATAAGGGCGAATGCGAACGTATGAATCCCCTGACCTCCCCAAATGTAGAGGATCACTACCACGAAGAGAGTCGTCATCGCCGTGAGGATCGTTCGTGAGAGCGTTTGGTTCACAGCGTCGTTGATCATACCGCGAGTGAGGAATTGTGCCTTCCCCTTGATCTCGCGGATACGGTCGAAGATGATGATCGTGTCGTTGAGCGAGTAACCGATGATCGTCAAAAATGCCGCGACGACCGCAAGCCCAATCTTGAACTCGTCCACGAGGAGGAAGCCAAAATATGGTGCGACCCACGCACTCAAAGCGATGAGGCCAAGAACGACAAGAACGTCGTGTACCAGCGCAATCGCCGCCGCAATACCGTAGATCAACTTCTGGAACCGAAGCCAGATGTACAAGACGATGCAGACCAAACTTCCAAGGAGCGCAATCGTCGCCGAGACCCGCGCGTGACTTGCAACTTGTCCACCAATCGTCGTCGATGTTGGGAAGTACGGATTCGTTACGACCGACGCTTCCATCGCCTTCAGTACCGGTTCGACCGACGCCGCTGTCGTGTGCGCAGTCAGACGCCAATCTGAATATGGATTGCGGTCGCCGTCCGTGAACCCGCCTTCACGAGTTACGCTGTAGGCAAAGTCGCTTGATAGCGTTTTATCGGCGACAAGCCGCTGAACCTCCGCGTGGAAGAGCGAGTCGATGGCGGCGTGATTCATCCCCGGCTCAACCGTGATGTTGTAGACCACTTCACCGCTCGACACACCATCTGTCACCGGCTCGATTGCGAAGACGCGATAAAGCAGCTTCGGCCCAAACGCCGTCTTGAGTTTCTCGATCACCGTGCGGAGGTAGTCTTCGGGCGTCACCGTCAGCGACGCCGGAATCGACGTGTTGATAATGAAGTGTGTGTTCTGTCCGAGCGTCTGGCCGGTCTCACGCGACTCATCTTTCATCGTCGCCGCTTCCATCTTGATATTGCTAACGGCGAGGTCGGGGAGGTCTTTCGAGAGCGACTTACGAATCTCGTCTATCGACTGCGGCTGCGTGAAAATCACTTCCACCGAGACGCCGCCGACGAAGTCGATGTCGAGAATCCCTTTTCCACGTCCGACAACCGCAACCAAACCGATCAAGATCACGGTCAGCGACGCTGCGTAACAGACGTACCGCGCGCTGAGGAAGTCGATGTTGGGACGCTTGAGAAGCTGGAACATCGGGAGTGTACGAATCAGCCGCATTCTTTCACAGACTTCAAGAATCGTCCGCGAACAGTATATTGCTGTGAACATACTGAAGACGACGCCCAAGATGAGTGTCACGGCGAAACCCTTCACCTGTTCCGTCCCGACGGCATAGAGGATAACGCCGGTGATGATCGTCGTGAGGTTGGAGTCAACGATGGCGGTGGTCGCACGCGAGAAGGCGTTGCGAATCGCCATCCGCAGCGACGCCCCGCCCGAAAGTTCTTCGCGGAGTCGTTCAAAAATTAGGATGTTTGCGTCAACCGCCATACCGACCGTTAGCACAAGCCCCGCCAGCCCCGGAAGCGTAAACGCCGCACGCACCGCCAGCATCACCGCCAGTATCATAGCGAGGTTCAAAACGACGCAAAAGCAGGCGAGTACGCCGAGCCATCTGTAGTACAATATCATAAACGCAAGCACCGTCAGACCGGCGGCGGTGAGCGCGATTTGTCCTTTGCGGATCGTGTCGTCGCCGAGCGTCGCCCCCATCAGTTGGCGACTCACCGGCTCCTTACTTAACTCGGCGGGTAAACCGCCAGCGTTGAGTACGTCAATCAAGTCTTTGATGTCTTGGTCGAGTTTGACAATTTCTTCTTGCGTGTTGCGGCGACCGAAAGTAATCTGTCCGCTGTCGCTGATTGTGCTCTGGATTCGCGGCGCGGAATAGAGCGAGTCGTTGAGAATAATTCCGAGTTGTCGGTAGAGCGATTTCTGAACGGGGTCGGGAAGGTTCCTTCCGGTCAGGACGCTGAACTTGTGAGCACCGAGCGTGTTGAATCCGAAACGGACAATCGGTTGTCCTTGGTCGAAGTCGCGCTGCACGCCGCCCGGACGCAGAAACTCGCCCGTCACGTCGCAGCCGTCGTTGTAGAGGACGAGAACTTCGAGTTGCCCACGACGTTCGCGTTTGTAGAGATTGGCGTTGGAGTCGAACTCTGCGCGTTCTTTCTGCGGAACGGGCGTCCACTCGGCGAGGAGTCGCCCATCGCTGCCGCGGACTTGTCGCCCCGTCTCTTTCATTGCCAGATCGACTATCGGTTGATCTTGCGGATAGAGTTGCGATGCGAGAATACGAAACGTGAGCGCGCCGGACTCGCTGATGACTCGTTCGATTCGTGCGACTTCAGATTCTTCCGCTTCGGGGATGACGACCTTGATTTGGTTTTCGCCGAGTTTTGTGATCGAGATTTCTTTGACGCCGCCCGGATTGACGCGGCGACCAATCGCCTGTGCGAGGGCGTCCATATCGACTTTCCCTTGCTGTCCTTGGGCGGGTGTAACGTCGTAGACGAGCACGACGCCGCCACGGAGGTCGATACCGAGGGCCATTCGATTCCAGCCGAGATAGACGGCGGCGAAACTCCCGAAGAAACACAAAAAGACGACAAAGAGACGGAACGAATAGTCTGGCAGGCGTGCGGCGCGCGAGAACCAGTTCGCCAGAAACATCGAGATTATGATGACCAGTGCAAACGCAGCGATTGTGATACGGCCATCGTTGCGCCAGTTTTTGGGCGGCGCGGGAGTTTCATCTTCGCCGGCTGGCGTCGCTTCCACCTCTGGTATTGAAACAGTGGGCACCGCAACTTGCGGAGTTGCAACCGGTGGAGTTACAACTGGTGGAACTGCAACAGGCACCACTGCGGCGGGTACCGCTGCAACAGGTACCACTGCGGCGGGCGTTGCAACTGGTGCGGGCGCCGGTGGGAGTTCTGGGAGTGGCGGAAGTTCTGGTGCGGGGGTGGCGACTTCGGTCGCTTCCTGCGTGACCTCCGCTGCGTTCGGAGACTCTGTTACGTTCGGAGACTCTGCTGCGGTCGGCGAGTCTGGCGCGGCGGCGTCTTGGGCCAGTGCGGTGAATGTAGCCAGTGTGGCACAGAGAGCGAGCAGCGAGACCATTCGCGTCATTCGGTAGTTCATAAAATCTTGTCCCTGATCGATGAGTTTGTCTTGAGGAAACGTGATTGTCTTTGCACACGAACGCCCTCCGTGCAACAGTCGCCGGCGGCGCGCAAAGAAACAGGACGGGAAGTATAACGGCAAAACCATACGCGACAAGTCCCGCGCATAGACAATGCGGACGGCTTTCACGTTTCCCTATCATGTTGGGCCGAAAACGTGGTATAATTTCTGTCGTTGCTGGATGTGTTCAATTTCGTGAACATTCGCAAAAAATCGTAATCACAAAGGAGTTTATCGTGTCACCTTGGACATCACTTCATTCGGCGGTACGGTCGGGAGATGTTGCGGAGTTGCGGGAGCTGGTCGAGACGGGGGCCGACCTCGAAGCGACAACCAAACTCGGCTGGACGCCACTCCACTTCGCCGCCAAGCACGCCAACCTCGACTGCTGCCAAACTCTAATCGACGCTGGCGCATCAATGATGGCGCGTACACAAATGCGAGGCTGGACGCCTTGTCACATCGCCGCGCTCGAAGGACACACCGCAATTGTCGCCCTGTGCATCGAACACGGATTCGATCAAAACACCGTCACACCTGAAGGTTGGACCCCGCTACACGCCGCCGTCGAACACGCCCACGTCGAAACTGTGCGATTTCTTCTACAGAACGGTGCCAACCCAAATCTTGCCAAACGTCAACACACTGCGACGTTTCCACTCCATTCAGCGGCGCGAAATGGACGGCGAGATATTGTAAAGCTCCTGATTCAGTACGGAGCCGAAATCAATGTCTACAACAAACGCGGCAAAACTCCACGCGACCTCGCTGATGCAAACGGTTTTCAGCACCTGCTCCCACTGTTCGATAACGCACAACCAGCCGAAGAACGCGACCAAGCAATCACACGCGACGAAGTCAATCGGCAAGTATCGCAAGGAAATCTCGCTTGGGTACAACGGTGGTATCCAAACGGCGGTGACTCCAAAGTTGACGCCGCTTATGTGCTATTCATCGCGTCACTGAGCGACCAGATTGACATCGTGCGTTATCTTCTCGAATCCGGTGTAAATCCAAACCCGCGGTCAAATGCCCCACTGTATTTCTTGCTGACGTGCAAACGTTTTGAGCGTCACGACATAATGACGCTCCTCATCCAGCACGGTGCCGACCCAAATCTGCGTGATGCTGAAGGATTGACGGCGTGTGAGCGTTGGGAACAGCGTGAAATCTCTCCGATTCCGCTTGAACTGCTCGAACTTTTGGTGTCGCGTGGCGTACAGCTCCCGCCAAAACACTTGAAAACTGCACCGCTACGTTGGGCGGTGAAAACGCAAAACCACGCGCAGGCAGAAGCCTTGCTCAAAGATGGAGCCGATCCGAACGCGACATTTGCATTTGACAACGAGCTTCCACTCTATGTCGCAATCAAAAACGACGACGTAGCGATGGTGCGACTCCTCCTTCAATACGGCGCGCGTTGCAACAAAAAAGTGTTAGACAAAAGTTCTGCGATGATTCACGAAGCCGCAGACAGAGGAAATTTGGAAATCGTCAAGATGTTGGTCGAATCTGGTGCGCCGGTCAACGGCACGATTGATGGTTACTCTCCACTCCACGCCGCTGCAAGTGAAGGTCATACTGTCGTTGTCGATTACCTGATCGAACAAGGTGCTAGCGTAGCGGCACGCCCGAACTCGGTTTTGGGCAGGCCGACGGGTACGACATCAGCCCCGATTTTTGACGCAATCCGAAGCCGCAACTCCGAACTAATTCAAGTGCTGATCGACAAAGGTGCCGACCTATTTGTCGTCGATCAATGTCGTGAGACATTGCTTCACCGTGCGGTTGAACATGGTCTCACTGATTGGGTGAAGTTTTTCATTGATCGTGGTCTCGATATTGAAGCCAAAAATCGGTTTGGTTATACGCCGCTTCAGATTGCGGCGTGTCATAGGCACGACGACATCGCGCGTTTTCTTTTGGAGCGTGGTGCATCGACGACACCACCAGCAACCGTTTCGTCGTTCATCTACGCCATTATGCTTCACCGCAACGATTTGTTGGAAGAGGCGTTGCGGTGTAACCCGCTTGAAGCGTCTCGACCTTCCGAGGCGCACGATTCAAACCTCTGGAATAAAACGCCGCTCGTCATTGCATTGGAGCACGGCAACGAGTCGGCAGTTGAGTTGTTGCTTGCGTATGGGGCGTCGATTACTGGGGCGAAGATATCGGCGTACCAAGAAGGAGCTTGGGGTGATTCGGCTTTGACTTACGTTTGTCGCATGGGAATGAAGGGCATGCTTGAACGTTTTCTTCGTGAGAAAATCAACGTCAACGCGAAGGCGAGTGTTTTACCAGCTCTTCACGCTGCTGCGAACACGGAGATCGCAGAGCTTCTCTTGTCGCACGGAGCCAATCCGTATTTGCGTTCAAACGAACACAAGACAGCCTTGGAATGCCAATCACACAACAACGCCCCCGTCGCCGCTCTTCTCCGAGAAGTGATGATGCGAGAACCGTAAGGCATGTTGACACGGGTGTAGTAAAACTTCCTGCAAGAAAACGGCTGAATACTTGTCACGTTGTTGCCGAAATCGGTCTCTCTCTTTCGGGCGGTTACGATTGTTTGGCATTCCAACGGAAATATCAGCATGAGTATGACGATTGACAGTTTGGCGGCGGCGGTGGGACAGGCACGCGGCGGTGATGCCGAGGCGTTTGGCACGATTGTCCGGCAGTATCAGTCGCTAGTCAGCGGCGTTCTTTTCAGTGCTACGGGTGACTTCCATCAATCGGAAGACTTGACGCAGGAAACATTTCTGATCGCGTGGCGGAAGCTCGACGAGCTGCGAAACCACGAGAGCATCGCCGCGTGGCTCTGTACGATAGCACGGAATCTGGTAAACCACGCCCACCGCAAACCAACAATACTAGCGCAGCCAACGAGCGAACAGAACACGGAAAGTCAATCGTTTCTCTCGCCCGAAGCATCTCCCGACACCGAGATTTTGCGAAGAGAACAGAGTGATTTGGTGTGGGCGGCGATAGGCGACTTGGATGAGAAATACCGCGAAACGCTCGTCCTTTATTATCGCACCGGACAATCAGTGCGCGAAATCGCCACGGCGCAGCACCTGACCGAAGAAGCGGTTCGACAGCGATTGGCACGCGCCCGCAAATCACTCAAGTCGAAGATCGAGGAAATGATTGGCGACGTGCTAACCGAAACAACGCCGGGAGACGCCTTCACGTTGAGTGTCGTTGCGGCGATTACGGGCGGAATGTTGGTAACGACGACGCAAACAGTTCTCGCGGCAACGAGCGGAGCGACAGCGGCAACTGTCGGTACTACGGCAGGAACCAGCACGGCAGCAACGGGAAAAGTCACCGGTCTTGCGATGTTTTGGGCAACTCTTGGTCCCGCCGCTTATTGTCTGTGGGTGTTCTCGTTCGCCTTTATTGTACACTGGATTATCGTTCGCAATGCGCCGACACTGCGCGCGAGGCGGTATCGGGTCTACTCCATTTTTTGGGGAGTCCAGTTCTTCTGGATTTTCTACATCGTCTGGGGCGGTGTAATAATCGCGGCTCAAGTCGCCTTCTCTCGACTCGCGTCTCTCGCCGGATTTTCGATTGGTGTATCACCGATGACGGTTTTGGTGCCGTTCATGATTGTGATAATGTGTGTTGTTTTGCCGTTTTTCGCACGTTATCATCGACGGTGCAAGATGATAGTCGAAAACGATCTTGGTCTTGCCGAGCATCCGGTGGCATCGTTGACGTACACTTATCGAGAGGTTGAACGATGTTTTCACCGCGCATTGATCGTGAATGCGTTGCTGCTGGAAACGCTGCTCGGAGTGGCGTTGATTCTCCCACTTCTGGATGGTTCGAGCGGATTGGTTCCGGTACTCGGAACGCTCGCGGTCGGTGCGGGACTCGGACTTTTCCTCTACGGCTTTTATCGTTTCGGTTTGGTTCTACTCGAACTGTGTCGTTCGCACGAATCATTGAAGACCGCTCCGCCGCTGGTTGACAAACCGTTTGAGACCGCTCTTGGGCGAAGCGGAGTTGCTCCCGGTGCGATGAATGCCAAAGAGAAAAATCGCCAACGCTGGTTGATTGCGTGGTTTTGGTGTGGAATTACCGTCGGTACGGTTTGGTATGCCTCGCTGCTTGATTGGTCGATTCAGCCAGTTCTGACTGGCGTGTTGACTGCTGCACTGTTGATCGGGATGGGGTTGCCGTGGTTGTTATCACGCTTCGTGTTGTCGCAGAGAAATCGCACGCTTATTGCCAGCGTGTTCGGCTTCACTGACGCGGCGATAGCTCTCACGCTGGAGAGCGTTCAGTGCGGCGGTTTTTCGTTGGTGCTTTTTTGGCAGAAGGTGTCGGCGAAAGGTCCCGACAATATGGTTCACGTCGTCATTTTGATGTTGGCGTTATCCTTCATCGGCGTAGGAATCACCAGCGCGTTTCAGTGGTGGCGTTCCGGGCGGCGCGAAAACTTGCGAAAAGAAACCGATTACATCGAACGAATGCACGCAGCAATCGCGCACTACAAACCGGAAGAACAGATTCTTGACGAGTCACCGACTCCTAAAACGCATCCGCTTCCGAAACGCTGGGTTTACGGTCTCGGTATTTATGGTGCCGTTGTTATCGTGATTTTCTGCATCGCCGCGCTGACAGTAGCCCCGTAATCACTCTTGGTATATTTCATCTTTGCCGCAAACCGCAGCGCGACGAAATGGGGAGGTGTGCGTCTTGTGCTCTCACTTGACGTTCTGCGTTCAGGCGGTAACATCACGCGCCGTACTCGAAACAGCAAGGCTGTTATGCGTCGGCGACAAAATTAGTGCTTTGGAAAATTGAAATCTTTGGATTGTCGTTTTTTAACCACGGAGACACGGAGAGGATTTGTCGCCTCTGTGTTCTCCGTGTCTCCGTGGTTAAATTCCGGGGCAATCCCAAGATTTAACACGTTCACAAGGCACTAGCTTGTCCCTACACTATACAGGAAGCGTAAGGTATGTCTGTGACAATGTCCGTTCGTTATCAAACCAACAAAGAGTTCGTCGAGGCTGCTGGAATTACGGAGCAGGACGCCTTCATCGCCGTGGCGATTCGACGAATCGTCGCCGACCAAATCGGTTTCCCCGTTCGTGAGTTGACATCAGAAATCACAATCGACCGTGTGATAGAAATCATGGCGGACGATTTTGTTGGTTGGGACGAGGCGGAGTTTTTAATCGCACTCGAAGAAATGTTCAAAATCGACATCGACAGTATTGAAATCGCCAAGCACATGGAGCGGACTGGTCATCCGAATTGGTTTTACAATCCCGACAATTATGTGATGTTCAGTTTTCTTTGGCGACCATTTGTCGTCAGAACGCCCGAGCCGAAGATGAGCGTTGGTGAGTGGGTTCGCATCGTTACAGAAGTTGTTCTCGCGCCGGTACGCGCAAAGATTGTACCGCCTAACGACTGGTCGAGTTTGGAGTCGAGCGATTTGGACTCCGACGCCGTTGCCAAACAATCGCGGCCAACGCATCACTTTGCGAATGTTTGTTGTTGGGGCTGCATCGGCCTGATCGCAATCGTGATGATTGTCGTGGTCGTTACGCGGCTGTTGCGGTGAACGATGTTGAATGTTAATTCGGTCTATCCGCAGATTTCGGTTTCAAAAAACTGTTTGGCGAAGACGGCATGTTCGGAATGTTCGGAAAACGCAGAGCAGGGTCATTTGCAAATCTGCCGCCCTTCCACACACGCGAAAGCCGCGTATAATGCGCCGCGCGGACTGTGATGATCGCTCGTTTGCTTCATCAACCGACCACCCGATTCCAACCCCAAACTCCAATGGCACCAGTAGTTGCACAGATTCAAGGTTTCCAAGTCAACGAGACTATCGCCAACGCGATTGCCGCGTCTGTCGAGAGCGCGTTTCAGATGTGTAATCTCAACGTCCGCATTATGGGCGTGTCGCGGATTCCGTCGCGGATTCAACACACCGAACTGATGGGGATCGTTGGGATGAGCGGGAAAAACACCGGTTTTCTCACCGTCACGCTAACCGAGTCGGTGGCGATGCGGGCGGTGTCGGGGTTGCTGCAAGAATCGTACACCCACGTCGATTCGCAAGTCACCGACGGCGTCGGCGAACTCACAAACATCGTCGGCGGCGGAGTCAAGAGTCGTCTCGCAAACACACCTTGGCAGTTTCTCTCGCTCACGATCCCGTCGGTCATCAGCGGGAGCGATTATCATCTGTCGTTCGTAAAAGGGATCGAATACGTCGCCGTCACCTTCGAGGCCGAAGGCGACGACGCCAACCGATTTTTCATCGTCTCCATCTCGCTGATGCAAACGGTGTAACAACGTCATTCCCGCGAAGGTGGGAATCCATCCTGACAGCACTTCGTTGATGTTGCGTCTGTCCTGATTCGGGCACTCGCTTACGCTTCGTGTTCTGATTCGGACGCTCGCTTACGCTTCCCGCTCTGATTTTTCCCATACACAATGCGTCACATTGAAATCTACGACACAACGCTCCGCGACGGTTCGCAGGCCGAAGGGGTTTCGTTTTCTCTCCACGACAAGCTGCGTTTGGCCGAGCGGCTCGATGCACTCGGTTTCGACTTCATCGAAGGCGGTTTCCCCGGTTCCAACGAAAAAGACGCCGAGTTTTTTGTCGAAGCGGTTCGCACGCACTGGACAACCGCACGCATCGCCGCGTTCGGAATGACGCGGCGAAAAGGGATGACGCCACGCGACGACGCCGGAATCGCATCGCTCCTCGCCGCCGAAACGCCCGTCGTAACACTCGTCGGGAAGGCGTCGGCGTTTCAAGTGACCGACGTTATCCGCGCAACGCTCGACGAAAATCTTGCGATGATCGCCGAGACCGTCGCCTACATCCGCGAACAAAACCGCGATGTCTTCTTCGACGCCGAACACTTCTTCGACGGTTTCGCGTTCGACGCGGTTTACGCACTCGAAGCACTCGACGCCGCAGCACGCGCCGGTGCGACGCGGTTAATCTTGTGCGACACAAACGGCGGCACAATGCCGCAGAAAATCGCTGCGGCGGTTGAAACGGTCGTCAAAAAGTTTCCGCACCAAATCGTCGGGATTCACACGCACAACGACTGCGGGCTTGCGGTTGCCGGTTCGCTTGCGGCGGTCGAGGCGGGAGCGTCGCACGTTCAAGGGACAATCGGCGGAATCGGCGAACGGTGCGGCAACGCAAACTTGATTGAAGTCATCGCAAACCTCGCTCTCAAGAGCGGCGGGAAGTACAAACTTCTCCGCGACGACTCGATTCGTTCGCTCACGGACCTCGCGCGGTTTCTCTACGAGACGCTCAATGTTACAGCCCCGATGCACTCGCCGTTTGTCGGGCGGAGTGCGTTTGCGCACAAAGGCGGGATGCACGGGAGCGGCGTGAGTCGCACAACGTCGTCTTACGAACACATCGCGCCGGAGACGGTCGGGAACGAGCGACGAGTTTTGGTGAGCGAACTTTCGGGCGTTGCAAATATCCAGTCGCGTCTTGAGAGTTTCGTTTTTCCGCGTGTGGACGGCACGCTTCCGCGTCGCGTTCTTGAAGAGGTCGTGCGACTTGAGAACGACGGATTTCAGTTTGAGGCGGCGGACGGTTCGTTTGAGATTTTGGTTCGCAAGTGTGCTGGACTTTACAAACCGCATTTTGAGCGGCTGAAGTTTCACGTCAACGTCGAGGCCGACGAACGCGGTATCAAAGAGACCGAGGCGACGGTGAAGTTGATTGTCGGCGAGAGTTTGCGTCACGAAGTTGCGACTGGCGACGGCCCTGTTCACGCGCTTGAGGCGGCACTTCGGAAGGCACTTGTGCCGTATTTTCCGCGTCTTGCGGAGATCAAGTTGATCGACTTTAAGGTTCGCATTGTTAACTCTGAAGCGGCGACGGCGGCGAAGATTCGGGTCTTCATCGAGACCCGCGATGGCAGCGAGACGTGGGGAACGGTCGGCGTGAGTGAAAACATTGTCGAGGCGAGTTGGAGTGCGCTCGTTGACGCAATCGAGTACAAACTCAACAAAGACGAAACAAACATCAAACGCAGCGTGTAAAGTAGTTCCGGTTCGGCATAGCCGAACCCTCCAGTAGTTTGGAGGGTTCGGCTATGCCGAACCGCTGTGCGAGTGTACGTTTCCGAACAAGTCTAGCATAGACCGTTCACAACATGGTTTTCCCCAAAACAACGATCCCTTCAATGCACCCGATATTTTTTTCGATTCCGCTTGTGATTGCGTTTTCGGTTTGCTACGCTGCGACGCGGCACGAGCGGATCGACCTCATCTTCCGCCACGCGACGCGATTTGCGATCACGTCGTTTGTCGCCATGGCCGCAGCGGCGGCGGTGCTGGAACTCCTCGCGTGGTGGATGCGGTCGGCGTGAACGACTGCACGCGAGTAACCGTTCACGGTTGATTTTCCGTCACCCCCGCGTACTCGGCGGGGGCCTAGAGAGCAACACCGCAAGCAGATGCGGTAGCGAAGTTCGCGCAAGCGAACCCCAGAGCGTTAGCTCTGGATGCCCGCCGAGTACGCGGGCATGACGGGATTAACCGTGAACGTTTACCACACACGAAACACAAACCCACAATACATTCTCATGTCCGCTCCAAACACGTCATCTTCTGCGTCGTCAGCGTCAACAACAACATCGTCAGTTCCGGTTCGTGCGAGCGAGATGGGTGGTTACAAAGACCGGTTTTGGTATCCGCGTTTTTGGGACGGAATGACGTTCGGCGCGTGGCTGGGCGTATTGTTCAAGGGGCGTTTTCGGATCGCACCGGTGCGGATTGCGATGGTCGTTCTTGTGATGATTCTCGGGGTTCTGAACACGTTTTTGGCGTGCGTGCAATTTGTTTTGCTTGGTCGTCGCGTGCGGCAAACGCAGTTAACTGCGCCGCCGATATTCATCGTCGGTCACTGGCGAAGCGGAACGACGCTACTTCACGAATACATGATCCGCGACGAACAGTTCACGTTCGCCGACACCTACGCCTGTTTCGCGCCGTCACACTTTTTGATTTCTCGCCATTTCATACGTCCGCTCGTTGCGCCGCTGATGCCGAAGAAGCGGCCCATCGACAATATGATTGCCGGATTTGACCGTCCGCAAGAAGACGAGTTCGCACTGGCCGCGCTCGGTGTTCCGTCGCCGTATTTGCAGGTTTTGTTTCCAAACAATCGCCCGCTAATCGACGACGAATATCTCACACTTCACAACGTCGGTGAGCGTCAGCGAACGGTGTGGCTCGACGCGCTTGAATGGTTTCTCAAAGCGTTGACTGTCGTCTCGCCGCGACGGATCATTCTCAAGTCGCCGCCGCACACTGCCCGCATTCGTACACTCCTTTCTCGCTGGAAAGACGCAAAGTTTGTCCACATCCACCGCGACCCGCAAGCACTTTTTCCATCGACATACAATCTTTGGATGCGACTTGCGACCGACGAAGGTTGCCAGCGTCCGAATGGTGACGGACTCGACGAAAAAGTTCTTGCAACTTTCGAGACTATGTACGAAGCGTTCTTTGAAGACGTTGCACTTCTTGGTGACGGTCAGTTTTGCGAAGTCGGTTTCGACGAGTTAACTGCGAGCCCTGTAGAGACGTTAGAGCGTATCTACCGCGAGCTTCGCATCGACGGTTTTGAGACCGTCCGCGAAGAGATGACGAACTACGCCGCAACGCAAAAACACTACCGCAAAAACAAGTTCCAAACCGACTCTGCCGTCGCCACCAAGATCGACGAACGTTGGAAAAAATACCGCGAACACTACGGATACACGGAGCGAGAAGCGTAGGAGTGATGGCAACTTTCCCCACTTCACCCACGTTCCCCACCACAATCATTTTTTTCGCCCCGTCATTGACGGCTTATTGCCGATATAAACTCCCGCTCCGTGCTCTGAATGATTTCTGCTCTCTTGCGTTTTTTCGCAGGGGGACTTCGCCGGTTTCTTTGGTGTGGTACGATTCCGCGTGTACGAATGTCGTCGCCAGCGCAGAAAGTCGATCCGATGTCGCAGCCGCCAAACGCAGAACGTCTCGATCAAGACGAGTTCAGTTTCGACATAACGCACGACCGGTTTTTCAAAGAGACGTTCGGTCTCAAACCGATTGCGTTTTTTTGGATTTCCTAGCCGCGTAGCGGCGACCTTATTGTAGCCCAAGGCAAGGCGTATTCGCCGCAGCCTTGGGTTGACGACCACCGCAGAATTCGTAAGCTCCGTAGGAGCGGCCTTATCTGAACATTTCGTTGGCGTTGTTGATTCGGAATAAGGTCGTCCCTACGGGACTTCATTTCATTTGTGGCCGCAAACCGAGGGCTGCGACGAGTACGTCTTGCCCTCGGCTACAATAAGGCCATCGCTACGCGACTACGAATGTGCCACAATGAAACAAACAAAATGTGAACGACTACATTTGCGGTTGATTCGGTTGTGCGTTCACTATGTTGGATCGCACTCTAACAAATTGGAGAAAGACGAAATGCAACAAATAGACAACACCATTCAAGACACGGTTGGTAATGTCGTACCGCGTTTTACGAACTACTTCTACACGACAGGCTTTGATGTCGGAAAAGCCGCGGGTGAAGCCGAAGGTGAAGCCAGAGGTAAAGCCGAGGGTGAAGCCGAGGGTGAAGTTTTGGCAATTCTGACAGTTCTGAAAGCGAGGTTCGGACTTTTGCCGCAGAAACTTCCGGCAAAAGTTTACACGATCAACGACTTTGACCGTCTCGCAGAATTGACCGCCGTGGCTGCAACTTGCAAATCGCTCAAAGACTTCGAAGAAGTATTAGAGTGATGGCAACTTCCCCACTTCACCAAACTGCCCACCACAATCATTTTTTTCGCCCGACACCTTGACACCGACTTCTTGCCGATGTACACTTCCGCTCCGTGCTCTGAATGATTTCTGCTCTCTTGCGTTTTTTCGCAGCGGACGTCCGCTGCGATAATGTGTTACACAGGTTCTTTGATGAAAGGAGACGACCATGAACAATTTACGCGCGATTCAAATGGATGTAAATCCTGTTAAG
>JBOFSQ010000010.1:0-21472 GCA_051651625.1 Thermoguttaceae bacterium
GGCCTCTTCACGCTCCGCGCGCAATGCCGACGAAACGCTAGAAAAACCGGCATATTCGCAGTTTCCGAGACGGTGTGTTGCAAGCCCCGTTGGGGCAAATACGCAATGCACGTCTGCAAGCGAAACTTTACTACACCCACCCTACGGCGCGATTACAACTTCAATTTGCGTTCCCGTTTTCGGAAGCGAGCACTCGATTGTTTTGCGTTTGTCGCCGCGACTGACCGTGATGGTGTAGTCGCCGAGGAAGCCGCGAACGGTGGCGACGCCATCAGCGTTTGTTTTCGCGTCTGAATTTGTCCACCAGTCACGCATAACAAGGTCGAGCCAAACTTGTCCGGCGGGTTTGAGCGACCAGTCGCTGCGGTAGTACGCCCCAGCCGGACGCCAGTGCGCACGCTCCCAAAATCCCCACGTCAAAACCGCATCGACCGATGGGTGACTGAAAACCGTTGTCAAAAAGTCGCGGGTGAAGTCGGCTTGCAACGCCTCGTCTTTGTTGTCGATGTCGTGTTCGGTGATCGTGATCGGGAGACCGAGTTTGCCGAACCGGTCGAGAATTTCGAGCATCCGTTCGGGCGGCGTCGTTTCTTCCGCGAAGTGCGACTGAAGACCGATTCCGTTCAGCGGTACTTTGTTCTCGATGAGAAACCGCAGCAGACTTTCGAGCGAGTCGTGGTGACTTGTGTCGCGTCCTTCGGCTGACAGGATTCCGTAGTCGTTGAGGTAGAGGCGTGCGGTGGGGTCGCTCTCGCGGGCGAGTCGAAACCAGTCGGCTATTGAGGCGTCGCCGCCTAGTAGTTTTGTGATGTCGTTGTTGTCGTATGGTTCGTTGACAACGTCCCAATCGACGAGCCGCCCGCGCATCGCGGTCACTTCATCGCGGATGTGATTGCGGAAGTAGTCTCGAATTTTTTCCGGCTCTTCGGCGAACTCTTTCAGACGCTTTGGTGAGTTTTTCCACGACGGCCAAACAAGACAGTGACCGCGAATCTCAATTCCGCGTTCGCGGAGCCAGTCTGACGCTGCGAAAACTTTCTCTCGATTCTGCGGATTTTCCCACATCCAAAACTTGAGGTCGTTCTCGAAGACGACGCGATTGAAACACCGCTCAACAATTTCGCGGTAACGGTCGCCGTCGGCGTCTTGCTGAAGCAGGCGATTTGCGGCAACCGCCGAACCCCATCCGAAAGCGTGTCGCTTCATCCGCACTTCAACCGTCGCGTCTGCAACCGGCACGCCGTTCTCGTCAATGACGCGAATCTGCAAGTCGCCTTTGCGAATTTTCTCGATGTGTTCAGCCGCCGCATCGCGCCACGCGGCGGCTGGTTCGTGACCGCGATATTTTGGAACGGTGTCGTCTGCAATAAGCACCGAACCAAAACACAGGACGAGAATGGTGATGATGAAAGTCATTTTGTATTTCGTTTCAATGTACCTGTTCGGAAACATGAAATTGGGGCGATTTGGTAGTTCGCGGTTCGGCATAGCCGAACCCACCAGTTGTCATACGCCGCAGGCGTGGAGGGTTCGGCTATGCCGAACCGCTGTGCGGGTGTAAGTTTCCGAACAGGTCCATTGTGTCCATCGAACGACTTCACGATGCGTTTCGCCACTCGTCACCAGCCGAACATCGGTGTCGCGTAGTCCCAGAACCAGATGTATAACGCCGCCGTAATGATGATTACGGCAACGCCTGCAACTTGTGCGAGACGCGATGAGGTCATTTCGAGGTGCGTTGTTGACGTTGCTTCGTAAGGAGTCGCGCGCGGGGCGACGATGCGGAGAACTGTTAACGTCAACAGCACCGCTCCGAGCGTGACAGCCATTCTGTCGAGGAACGCTTGATCGGGGAGCAAGACAAACTTCAAGAGTCCGTAGACCGCCGGCGACATCAAAAGTGCAACAGGGCCGCAAACTCCGGGGGCACGACGCGAGACAAACCCAAACAGGAACACCGCCAAAATCCCCGGCGAGATGAACCCCTGAAACTCTTGGATGAAGTTGAAAATCCCGCCGAACTCCGGTCGCGCCAACATCGGTGCGATGAGACAACTCGTCACCATAAACAGCACGACGCAAAATCGTCCAACAAAAACGAGTGTGTTGTCGCTCGCGCGGCGGTGGAAGTATTCTTTGTAGAGGTCCATTGTGAAGATCGTCGATGCGGCGTTGAGCATCGACGCAAGCGAACTGATCACCGCGCCAAGCATCGCCGCGAGCAAAAATCCGCGGAACCCGCCCGCCGGAATCAGCTTGCTCATCAAGAACGGAAACGCCGCGTCGTAGTCGTACCCAGTGAGTTGTTTTTCAACGGTGATCGTCGGCGTTGTTGTGTCGCGGTTGCATCGTGCCACCTCGGCGAGATGTTTTTTGTTGAGCTTGAACATGTCGTCGGGCGACGCCGCTAAGTCCATCTCCGCAGCGATTCCGACGACCGCAGCGTTGAACGTCACAATCTCTGATGCCTTCTGGCGTTCAACTTTTGCAAAGTCGGCATCAAACGGGAAGATTTTGGTCACTTCGTTTTTTTCACGCGACTCTTCAAACTGCTTGAGTACGGAAGCGTTGTGAGTCGCGGCGTTCTCACGCATCTCTTTGCTGTAAAGATTGAACGCCATAATCCCCGGAAAGACGACGATGAACGGAATCAGCAACTTCATAAACGCCGCGAAGACGATCCCCTTTTGTCCCTCGGCGAGTGATTTCGAGCCAAGCGTTCGCTGCATGATGTATTGGTTGAGTCCCCAGTAGTACAGGTTTGGAATCCACAAACCGATCATCAGTGCGGTGATCGGGATCACGCCGTCGCTCCACGGCAGATTCATTCGCAGTTTCGGGGCGTTGAGAATCTTGAACCGTTCCCAACCGCTGTCGGTTGCGGCGAGTTTTGTAAGTGTTTCTTGCGGGAGTGCTGCGCCGACTTGATGAGTGGCCGACTCGTGCGCAGTTTGCATCGTTGCCGGATCGGCACTGCCTAGTGCGGCGAGCGCGAAGTAGAGAACGATTCCGCCACCAACAATGAGCGCAGAACCTTGCAACAAATCTGCCCACGCGCACGCTTTCAGTCCGCCGAAGAAGACGTAAGTCGCCGCCAAGATTCCGATGATCCACGCAAACGTGTAGAGGTTGAGCGGAATACCGAAACAGTCTTGTCCGGCGAAAAATGTTGAGTAGAGTTTTGCACCGGAATAGATGACCGCCGCCGTGTTGACCGAGACGAGCACGATCATCATCGTGAGCGACATAACTGTCCGCGAAAACTTGTTATAACGTTTCTCCAGAAACTCTGGGATCGTGTAAATCCCAGCCTTTAGGAACTGCGGCAGAAATATGAACGCGACGATCACGAGCGTCACCGCAGCCATCCATTCGTATGACGCGATAGCGAGTCCGAGATAGTTCGCCGCCGACCCCGACATCCCGACGAACTGTTCGGTCGAGATGTTGGCGGCGATCAGCGAAAAGCCGATGAGCCACCAACCGAGTCCGCGTCCCGCGAGGAAGTATGACTCACTCCCCTTCGCGCCGCGACTCATAAAGATACTGATTGCAACAACGGCCAGCAAGAACCCAACAAAAATCGCAATGTCAATCATGGGAGCAAATTCGGGAGTCATGGAAGCGAAGTGGGGTTAGAGGGGGGATTTTTTTTCGTAAATAACCTTTCCGACGCGATCAATGTGTGCGATCAAGTCGTCGTTTTGGAGCGTTTTGTATTCGGAGACATCAACCATGTATGGCAGAGTTGAGTCGTCGAAGTCGCCCATAATTCGCAAAAGGTCGGTGTGAGTGAACGCATCGTTCGTGTGGAGTGTGAGGTCGATGTCGGAGCCGGGTTTGTAGTTTCCTTCGGCGCGACTGCCGTACAAAACGGCCCGCTCGACAGCCGGATACCGAGCGAAAATCTGCCCAATCGTGGCAAGCGAACGTTCGGAAAGACCGTGATTCATTGCTGTTTTTTGATTCGTACCGTTTACGCAAATGCGTGGACGTGACTTTCGTATTCTCTGTACGGAATAATGCCAGCCAGTTCTTCCCGCTTATTTTGACGAATAACCGACAGGTCGTATTCCGCTTGTAGATTTGTCCAAAAACGTTCACTCGTGCCAAAATAGCGTGCAAATCTAGCGGCAACGTCGGCATCAACGTCGCTGCGTTGTTGGACAATGTCCAAAATGCGAGCAACCGGAATATGAGTTGCCGCCGCCAAAGCGTTCGCCGAAAGATTCAAAGGAACCATGAACTCTTCGTGAAGCATTTCTCCGGGGTGAGTAAAGACTCTCTCGATGTTTGCCGTCATTGTGACTGCAGTGGTTGATTTTGTTGTGACATGTATTAGTCCCGCTAGGGACGATCTTATTGTAGCCGAGGGCAAGACGTACCCGTCGCAGCCCTCGGTTAGCGGCCTCAAATGGATTGAAGTCCCGTAGGGACGACCTTATTCCGAATGGGCGAAACATCGTCAACGTTGTCGAGCAGTTCAAATAAGGCCGCTCCTACGGAGCTAGGAATTCTGTGGTGGTCGTCAACCCAAGGCTGCGGCGAATACGCCTTGCCTTGGGCTACAATAAGGTCGCCGCTACGCGGCTAGGAAACGCAATCGCAAATTGTCCGTGAACGGGCGCAACAAACCTGCCGTTCGGGAACACTTAAACGCGACGTTATCGAAACGCTGTTGCCATCGCACATCGTCGGGCATGGCGTTACCTTTCTCACCAAACTTTCTCACCCGTTTCAACTGCCGGAAAGATGCGGACAACTCCGGCGTCGATGAATTGGCCGCCGCCCGTTTGGTGGCAGTGAATCGAAATCACGTTGTTCCCCGGACGCACCGCCTTCGCTGCGTCGTTCATCGAGACGGCAACGTAGTCGGTAACGTAACCACGCGGCGACGCCACCAAAACTCCGTTGACAAAAATCTCGCAATCTTCGTCGTGGTAAACATTGAGACGAAGCTGCGCCGCGTTGCTAACGTCGTCGTCGGTCAACTCGAAAGTTCGCTGCATCCAGATGTCGCTGTTGTCCCAAGTCGTGCGGACGGTGGTGTTCGGCGTTCGCTCGGTGCCGAAACCGCTCTCGCCTTCCTTCCAACTTGACGTGTCGAACCCCGCAGATTCCCAGCCGTCGGCGGGTTTGTCGGTGGTGTAACGCCACTTCGCAGCCTGCTCACGCGCCGTCGGGACGAGAACTTTCATCGTCGGTGCGGCGTAGTGAAGTGCGTCGTTAATCTTCTTGAACGCCGCGACATCGAACTTCGGAATCCGGTCGTAAGTCATCAGTCCGTTGACCTCAACTTCAACGTCGGTCGTCTGCGTGTAGATCGCCGCCGAAAGTCCCTCCGCGATCAGCGGATGCAAACGGCTGTTGAGATCGGCGTAAGTATTAACAAGGTCTTCAGCGTCTTTGAGATTTCCGCCGTACCCCCAGTTTGCGTCGGAGACGACCCAAGTGTGACCCGCGACGGGAAGCCCAAGTCCGCCGTACTCACCGAGAACGGTCGCACGCTTTTCTGACGGCGGGAACATTCCGGGACCGCGATAAATGTGAGCGTCGTGCATGTCGCCGCTTCCGCGATCAGACCAGCCGCTCGGCCCATCGACGAGTCGCGTCGGATCGAGTTCTTTGGTCCAGTCGAGAATTCGCGTCGTGTCAAACTGTCCCCAACCTTCGTTGAACGGAACCCACGCGACGATGCACGGCGAGTTGTAAAGTGCGGCGACAATCTCGCTCCACTCCTTTTCGTAACACGCCGCCGATTCGGGCGTTCGCGTGTAATCGGGGTCGTTCGGGCCGATGTATCGGTCGCCGCTCGGCATATCTTGCCAGACGAGCATGCCGAGTTTGTCGCAGTGATAATAGAACCGCGCCGGTTCGGTCTTGACGTGCTTGCGAAGCGTGTTGTAACCGAAGTTTTTCGTCATCTCAACGTCATAACGTAACGCTTCGTCGGTTGGCGCGGTGTAGAGTCCATCGGGCCACCAACCCTGATCGAGCGGGCCGTGCTGAAAGAGAAACTTGCCGTTCAGCATCATTCGCGTGATGCCGTCTTCGCCTTTGCCGAGTGAAATTTCTCGCATCGCAAAGTATGACTTCACTTCGTCAACGACTTTCCCGTTGACTTCGAGAACGAGCGTGAGGTCGTAGAGATTCGGCGTGTCTGGAGTCCACGGCATTACCGGTGCGACGGGGAGCGTGAGCGACGCGACTGCGACTTCACCTTCCGTGAACGCAAGCGGCGTTGCGACCGCACTTTGCGACGCGACCGCCGACGCCCTGACCGAGACGCCACTGCCGGTCTTCTCTTCAGTGCGGCTTTCGTTTTTGAACGTGGCAATCGCTTTGAGAACGGCACCGTTTGCACCGTTTGCATTGTTCACACTGTTCGCGCGACCAGCGGCGTTGCCAGCGTTGTTGCGACGATTTCGCAGCGACGCATTCTGGGCGTTCGTGCGAGTGGCTTCCGGCGAACCGATACACTGTGCTTCGATTTGGAGTGTGCCGTCTTTGAGACTCGGCGTGAGTTTGAAGTTGCTCACAAATTGTTTCGGCACCGCTTCGAGCCAGACGGTCTGCCAAATGCCGGTGACGGGCGTGTACCAAATACCGTGTGGATTGTTGATCTGTTTTCCGCGCGGTTGATAGCTGTCGCTCGTCGGGTCCCAAACCGAGACGACGATTTCGTTCTCTTCGCCAACTTTGAACGCCGCAACTCCGGGCGACTTTGCGTCGCTACCGAACGTGAACGGCGTGTAACCGCCGGTATGAACATCGCCGACTTTTTCGCCGTTGACGATGACTGTCGTTTCCCAATCGACTGCGCCGAAGTGGAGCAGAATTGTTTTGCCGCTCCATTCTTTCGGGACGGTGAACGTGCGGCGATACCAGAGCCGTTTGTCGCTACCGACCGTTTTGCCGACGCCCGAAAGAGCCGACTCAATCGGATACGGGACGAGGATTTTGCCGTCCCAATTTGTTGGCTGTGCGGCGTCTTTGGCGGTGATGGCGTAGTCCCAAAGCCCGTTGAGATTTTTCCAGTCGCCACGAACCATCTGCGGACGCGGATATTCAGGCAGCGGCGCGGCGGGATCGACATCCTTTGCAAACCGCGTGACAATTTTGTCCCCCGCGATTTTCCACGCTGCGACATCATCCGCCGCGAACGTCTTCCCAAAACACGCCAAAACCGCAAGGCCAATCACAAATTTCTTCAGCATCGTTAATCTCCTTCGTTGAATCGAGTTTGTTGAAATGTTCCCCAAACGAACGAGCGGGATTATAGACGCAAGTTTGCGGTTGTGAATGGGTGGAAGGCCACTCGCCTCTCACTTCTTCTTCGCTTCGTCGTTCTTGACTTGTTCGTACAGTTTGAACGCCTGTTCAGGCTTCGCGTTTTCGTGAACGACTTCACGCACCGCACGCATCATTCCGATAGGCGAATCAGACTGGAAGATATTGCGTCCCATATCGACGCCCGACGCACCCTCGCTGATCGCACGGTACGCCATTTCGAGGGCGTCGCGTTCGGGGAGCTTCTTGCCGCCAGCGATAACTATCGGCACCGGACAAGCGTTCGTCACCTGTTCGAAGTCTTTCTCGCAGTAGTACGTTTTGACGACGTGCGCACCGTTCTCGGCGACAACCCGCGCCGCCATCGCAAGATAACGCGCGTCACGCACGAGTTCCTTGCCGACTGCGTTGACGCCGAGCGTTGGGATTCCCATTTTCGTCCCCTTATCGACAGTCTCCATCAGATTTTTGATCGTGAGTGCTTCGTGCTTCGCGTCGCCGACAGCAACCATAATCGCCAGCAGCGATGCGTTGAGACGCACCGCATCTTTGACGTTCATCAGACACTCGTCGTTGAGATAAGTCAATATGGTCGAACCGGCGGAATACCGGAGCGAGATCGGTTTGTTGCACGTCGGCGGGACAACCGAACGGAGAATCCCGCGCGTACACATTATGCAATCGGCGTACTCGATTAGCGGCGTGATGGTGAGGTCGATTCGTTCGAGACCGGTCGTTGGCCCCATTATGTAGCCGTGGTCGAATGCGAGCATCACCGTGCGTCCCGACTTCGGCGAGAAGACACGCGAGAGGCGGTCTTTCATCCCCCAATCGAGGTGCGACGAACCTTTGAGGAAATAGCCGTCCGTCTTCTGCGGCACTCCGATTCCGAACTCTTTACCGGCATTGATGTTGTCTGCGTCTGGCATTGTTTGGGTCCTTTCTGAACTTGCGATTGGTTGGTAATTCTTTTTGTTTCACACAAAGGTATTTAGGGCACTCGCTTACGCTTCGTGTTCTTAATGCGTTACGTTATTAAGAACACGAAGCGTAAGCGAGTGCCCGAATTAATGCGTTACGTTAATAAGAACACAAAGCGTAAGCGAGTGCCCGAATCGCCATTGAACGCGGAGTCCGTCATTCCCGCGGGAATGAATCTTGACTGTTTCGCATCACGAATTCGCACCATCAATCGTTGTGTGACGTTCAACTGCTAACGTGACGTTGCGTTCTGTCGTGCCGTCTGGCGACTTTGCCTTGAGCACGAGTACCGACCGCGCTTCGGGGAACGGTAGGCGAGCCGTAAACGCCCCGTCTTTTTGCAGACGGAGAACTTCGTCTCGGAAAATAACGTGTCCGGCTGGGGCGGTTTTGCCGGTGAGGACGAGTTCGAGGTCGAGTTGCAGCGAGAACGGCTCGCTCCCCGCAGCCGACTTCTTCTTGCCGTTTTCACCGCTCGCCGTTTTGTTTGTTTGGTTCGCGGCGGGTGCCTTCGTTGAAAGTTCAAACGCCGTCGTGAGATCGCGGACAGACCCCGACGACGCCCCGCCTGTGCGGGTGATGTGATCGTAACTGCGGGCCAGCGACGCCCAGTTTCCATCGAGCGAATCAATGTGGTCGATTACCGGCATCTGCGGCGTCTCGACGACGTTGCTCGACGTGATGACAAAAAAGTTTCCGGTAAAACTGCGCGACAGATAACCGACCTCAACTTGGAACCGCGACGGCGGACTTTTCACGTCGATGTACCAGTTACTAACGCCGCCGTGAATGCGGATATTGCGTTCGAGTTCGCGGCGTGGGCTGGAGTGTCCCTCGGCGATGTAACGGAACAGACGCAACACCGGAACCGCACCGTGCCAGTGCGGCCCCATCGCCATCTTCGCCCGCTCGACGCTCCGTGGCGTGATCTCCCAGTGTGCCTGAACCCAGTATTGATCGCGGACAATCAGAACGAGTTTGTCTTGCTGCGCGGGGGGCTTTCCGTGGATGGTGATGCTGATGTCGTTTTCGAGCGCACGCTCTTCGCGCAACTTTCGCAGTTCTTCGGGCGGTAGCGGAGTTGTACCGTTCGACGAGTACGTTTCTTCGACCTCGACCGGTTTCGCTGGCGTCGGCGGCGGAGTGCGAACCGGCTGTGGAATCAGCGACGCCTTCGCTGCTGCGGTCTTGGCCGCGAGAGTTTTTGCCGTGACGGTTTCGCGCTGCTGAACCGAAGTAGCGGCGACAGGCGTTTCGTTTACTTTGTTGGAAGCAGTCGCCTCGTCTAACAATGTAGACACAACGGCGGGGTCGCCGCTGGTGGCGTTGCGTTTGGCTTCGGCGGCTTTGCGTCTTTCGGCGTTCCTGATTTTGTTGGCAATCGCCGCAACCAGTTCCTCTTTTCGCATGTCGTGTGCCCCAACGACATCCCACTTTCGAGCGAGAACGAGGAGGTCTTTAACTGTCAGCACCTTCAGATCGGTCGGCGTTTTCGTAGACATTTGATGCGATGGTTAGAGGAAACTTTGTACCCCAGAGGCGCGACGACACACAGTCACACCGCGCGCACTTCAAAACGTTAGATGATTGTACCGTCTGCCACACGCCGCGACAAGGAAGGGTGACTTTGTCGTTACAACCGCTAAAATCGTTACATTCGTTGCAGACGGTAGGAAAACTCCTAAAGCGAGACATACCCAACATCCGCGACGAGCTGCTGTCCCTGCGGTGAGAGGAACCACGCCCGAAGCGCGTCTAAATGCGGATTGTCGCTCCCAGCCGTGATGAAACAGAGTTCGCTGACGAGTGGATAGTCGCCGTTGCGGATCGTCTCTTCCGTCGGCTCGACGCCATCAACCGTGAGCAGTTTGATGTTTGCGTTTGCAAACATCGTCGTCACATAATAGCGGAACGAATATCCGATAGCGTGCGGATAATTTCGGTAGTCGGCGACGCGGTTAACGATGCCGCCCATGAGTCGTTGGTACTCCTCCTTGAGCGGAGTTGCCAGCGGTGTCGTCCCCATGAAACGCTGCATCGCCGTTTGACTCCCCGAACCTTCGGGACGCTGGAACGGAACGATTTTGTTGTGCGTTCCGCCGACTTCGTCCCATACCGTTACTTCTTTGGAATAGATGCGACGAATTTGTTCCGCCGTCAGCGACGAGACCGGATTTCGCGTGTTGACGAAGAATACAAACGCCTCGCGTCCAATCGGCGTGATGGTGAGCGTTTTCCCCGCTGCTGCGGCGGCTTGAAGTTGTTTGTCGGACGGACGCAGTGCGATGATCGCGTCTGATCCACCGCTGATGAGCGAGTCGAACGCTTGCGGGCTGGTTCCGCCTTTCACCAGCGATTGTGCTTCATTCTCATTGACGCCGAGATAAATTGCCTGTACCGCCGCAGCCGCTATCGGATAGAGCGCAATCGGCGAGTGAAGTCGCGGATGATTTTCTTCAATGGCAAGCGTCGCGTCTTTGATCACGACCAGTTTGTTGTTGCGTGAAAACGGGTGATATGAATACAGGTTTGTCTCATCAGCCCATGGTTCACGTTTACGTTCGCCGCCGACGATGTTGGTGTCGGGCGCGTAAGTGAGAAGTTGCTGCCGCATTGCGACGTGAAGTAAAACCGATGGCACCGCTGCAACCAAGCAGACCATCCAGAGCGACATTGCAGCGCGAAAAATACGGCGACCAACCAGCGGCGACGAATAGTGTCGCAGATAACCGACGCCAATGAGCGACGTGAACGCCGCTAGAAGTGTCGGTATCCACAGGACGTAATCTGTTCCCCACGACGCAATCGCCGACACGAGCGAACCTGCAAACAAGAACGGAATTGTGTACGCGAATGCGTAGACGCTTAACCACACGCGGTCTTCCACCGTCTCGAAGAGCGGTGAAAACGCGATGGCCGTCATCACCAGTGCGTAGAAGAGTGGCACGAAAAACGGCAAGACCGCCACGAACGGACTCGCCGTAATGGTGCCGTCTTCGATGCTGGCGCGAAACCGCGGTAGCACCGTCTCTATGAGCCAATTCGTCAGAAAAAACTCGCCCACCAAAATCGGGATACAGACAATCGCACCCGGCGTAAAACATCCGAGGATCACAAACGGCACCATACAGACCACCGTTGGAGCGAGAAACGCCACAAGTGTCATCGAGAGAAAATACTTCAGTGTTTGTTTGGTGTTCATTGGATTGGCTTTCTTCTGGATTTGGCGACGGCCACAATTCTACCGCCAAAACGAGGCGTCTGTAGGGGCGGCGCGTGAACCGTCGCGCAACATCGTTCACCTCCACCTCGCGTGTGACTTGACACGATGCGCTTTGCTGCGATAATGGCCGCCAGTTGTCGTGGCCTTGGACGCGACGTTTGTGGTTTGCCAAAAAAACTTCACCCCAAAAAAGAAGGGACAGCTTATGGCCTTGTTTGAAATGGAGACACACTCACACATCGTGATCGCGTGGGCCGACGACGAAGAAGGAGCACGCCGCGTTCTCTACGATTACTACCCGTCCGAAGAGGCGATTCGTGTGACGCGGCGTCCGCGCGATGCGTGGGTTATATCAAAGTCGGCACTCGGCATCAACGGCACCGCCGATGTATGCGACACCGCCCGCGACTGCCTCGCAAAAGCCACCGGCGACAAACTCCACGCCATCCGACTCTACATGCAACACACGGGAACCGACCTCGAAAACTCCCGAAAAATCATCGAGTCAAACATGATGGTAGGATGGTGAAGACCCGTTACGGGTCGATTTGTAGGCTTCGCCCCCCGCAAGACCGCGGCTTGCGACAATGACACCCCGATGGGTCGCTACCGTTTTCTCGCGGGGAATTTCAACCAACTTTGGTATATCAATGAATGAAATCACCGACGACATTTCGTCGTCAGACGTAGTGACCGGCCCAAGTTTCGATGCTGCGTGGGCGGCGAGTGGTATCTCTCTCCCGAAACGGCAGAGAGAGAAGATCGTCGCATACGCAAATCTTCTTTGGGACTGGAACACCAGAATCAATCTCACGCGACACACAACGCCCGAAAAGTTCGTTGCTCGTGATGTCGTCGATGCAATTAAACTGTCGGCGTACATTCGTGAAGGCGAACACGTCCTCGACGTTGGCACCGGTGGCGGCGTTCCCGGAGTGATTCTCGCAATAATTCGTCCCGACATTCGCATCGAACTTTGCGACGCGACGGGAAAGAAGGCGAACGCTGTCGGCGAGATGCTGGAGTCGTTAAAACTCAACGTCCCGATTTGGCACGCCAAGGCGGAGAATCTGCTTGAAGTTCACCGCTTCACGACGATTGTTATTCGTGCGGTTTCGCGGCTCAAGATTTTGCTGGAGCAGTTCGCGCCGCGCTGGCAGACGTTCGACAGAATGCTTCTCGTCAAAGGTCCGAAGTGGGTTGACGAACGCGGCGAGGCGCGACACTACAATTTGCTGACGAAACTCGCGCTACGAAAACTTGAGTCCTACCCCGTACTCGGTGCCGACGGCGAGAGCGTGATATTGCAAGTCTGCCGCCGCGAAGCGTTTGAAACGCTCGACGAAATCATCGACCAAAACGCCCAAGACCAACACCTCGCCGTCTCAAACACGCGACAAAAAACAAAGGGGCCGGGAAAGAAACGCGCGACGAGAGGCGACGGACGCGGGAAGAGGTGAACGGAAGTTCAAACAATGTCCAATCATCACCAGCCAACATCGCTCGTTGACCTCAACACGCTCGCGCGGCGCGAGAGCGAGCACGTCGAGTGGAAAGAGAACGTCGCCGACATTGGTGATGTTGTCAAGACCGCCGTCGCGCTGGCCAACGACTTCTCCAACATCGGCGGCGGTTACATCGTTTGCGGTGCGAAGGAAATGAAAGACGAACACGGATTCCAGAAACTCGTTCGTGTTGGTCTCACTGCGGAACGGCTCAAAGAAGTCGAGAACAAAGTGTTGAGTACGCTGCGTGAACACGTCACGCCGCCGATCACGCCGCTCGTCGAAGAGATTCCCATCGAAAACGACCCGTCGCGGCGCATCCTTGTTTTTGTTGTCGTTACTTCAAAGAGCATTCACAGTTGGAAGTCGAAGCCGAACGAAAACGGCGTCTACTATTATCGCGTTGGGCGCGAGACTCGCGTTGCCAACAACGGTGTCCTCCGTGAAATGCTGGCGCAAAAAGGCGACGTCGAGCCGTGGGACTACCAAGAGAATCGCATCGGAACCATCGCCGACATCGACCTCGTAATCATGCGCGACACACTTCAAGAGCTTGGCATTTGGAAAGAAGAGTCCGTCATCGACGACTTCTTGTCGAGTACCGCCCCGATCTTCGCACTCCTACCGCCATTCTTTGTCCGCGAACCACTCACTGATATTTTGAGGCCACGAAACTTCACGCTCCTTCTTTTCTCCAAAATGGTGACGAAGTTTTTTTATGGCGGCTACACGTTCCTCTCGGTTTATCACGGCACCGACCGGAGCGAGCCATACGCAATGCGGCACGAAATTATCGGGAACGTCATCTCACAAGCGCGACGCTGTATCGAACTTCTCGCCAACGAAACGTATACTATTTTTGACAAGGAATCGAAAAATCCAAACCAAAACAAGTATCCGCTGCGTGCTGTCGAAGAAGCGGTTGTCAACGCAATCGTGCATCGAGACTACACCAGCGTTCATCCGACGCGGATTACGGTCTTCAGTGACCGAATTGAGATCGCCTCGCCCGGCGCGATGTTGCGACCGGTTGACCGCAACAGTTTTTTGCAAGGCCACGCAGCACCGCACTGGCGAAACCAATCGCTCGCATACTTTTTCAACAAGCTGCGACTCTCCCAAGGCGAAGGACAGGGAATCGCGACGATTCTGCGAACGATGCACGCCGCCGGTTGCCCCGCGCCGCAGTTCGATTTTGGAACCGAATCGGTGACCTGTACGTTACCCGCAAACCCACGATATAAACTCGTCCAATGAAAACACAATTTGCATCTGTTGTTGTCTGTCTCGCGCTGTTAACGTGTTTTGCGTTTGCGGACGGTACGCAGTCCGAACCGAGTAACGCAAACGCCGGCATCGCTACGCTCGATCAGGCTGTTGATCGTCGTCTGTCGGCTGATTCGTTGCAAGACTTATCCGAGGTGGCGTCGCTCGTTGAGCGTGCGCAGCGTGAAGGACTTTCGGGCGAGTATGCCAAGTTTGCGGAAGACTTGCTTGCGTCGGCGTCGCTTCAGCGTGGCACCGCGCTTGGTCGTTCGATCGTTGAGGTTTTGGATCGACTTTCGTCGCCGCCGTCTGAATGGCCCGAAGGCTGGGAAGAGCAGCGCGACATCGCCATCGCCGCGCTTCGCAAGGGACTTGCAAAACTCTCGAACGAATCTGGTGCGTGGTTCATACTCGCACAACTCTTGATGCTCCCCGGCGGCAACATCGACGAGGCCAAAGTCGCACTCGAACACGCCGTCAAAGGCGACGACGCCGAGGTGCGTTACAAGGCGTTGATCCGTCAAGCGACGCTCACCGAAGACACAGACGAGCAAGGAAAACTACTCGACGCCGCCGAAGAAACCGCCGCCAGCGTTGGACAAGAAAACGCCGACGAAATTCTTGCCATCCGCGCGAAGTGGCTCGGTTCTGTCGGACGTTGGGACGAGGCAACGGAAGTCGTCAAAAAACTTCTCGACGTTGCCCCCGACAATTTGAAGGCGGTCGATCTGGCAATCAACGTCTTTATCGCTGGAAAACGTTACGACGACGCACTCAACGTTGTCGCGGTGATGGAGCAGCGTATTCCGAACAACGCTGGGGTGCTGCTGATCAAGGCGTCGATTCTCGGTGCGAAAAAGACCGAGGCCGACACCGCTGCCGCACTCGCAATCTACAACAAGCTCCGCGAACAAAACCCGACCGACCCGCGTTTCTTGCTCGTTCGCGGACAGTTTCATCTCGAACACAAATCGTTCGACCTCGCCCTCAAAGACGCCGAGGCCGCACTGCGTCTCAAGAGCGATCTCGGAGAGGCGATTCTGCTCAAGTATCGCGTTTTCCTGACGCAGAAAGATTACACCGCCGCCGAAGAAGCACTCGACGCACTGTCGAAACTCGCCGACTCGTCCATCGTACTCGAACTCGAACGCGCGACGCTCTACAATTTGTCGAAGCGTAGCCGCAAAGGACTTGAGATAGTAGACGGTCTTCTCGAAGTCACCCCAGACTTGCTCCCCGCGTTGCAGGTTAAAGGGCAGATTATGATCTCGCTTGGTCGTCACCGTGAGGCGGTTGATGTTCTCAATAAAGTCATCGAACTCGACGCCACTCAAGCGGTCGCGCTCAACAATCTTGCGTGGCTTCTCGCAACGTCTCCCGAAGACGGTGTACGCGACGGGAAGCGTGCGTTAGAACTTGCGACGAAAGCAGCGGAGATGACGAACTACAAAGAGGCGTTCATCTTGAGCACGCTTGGCGCGGCCTACGCCGAAACGGGCGACTTCGCATCGGCGATCAAGTGGTGCGACGAGTGCCTCAAACTCGCCGAAGCAGACGGCGACGACCGACTCGACGACATGCGGCGTGAACGCGAAAGTTACGAGAAAAAAGAGCCGTTCCGCGAACGTGTTGAGGAAGAGTGAATCAGAACACGAAGCGTAAGCGAGTGCCAATCAGAGCGGGAAGCGTAAGCGAGCGAATCAGAACACGAAGCGTAAGCGAGTGCCAATCGGAGCGCGAAGCGTAAGCGAGTGAATCAGAACGCGAAGCGTAAGCGAGTGCCCAATCGGAACACGAAGCGTAAGCGAGTGCCCGAAGTCGGTTTCATACGTCGTATAGAGTTTTGCCCCCCAAATAATTCAGGAGAACCAAAATGTATTGTTACCAATGTGAACAGACTTTTCAAGGCAAAGGTTGTACGAAGGTTGGCGTGTGCGGCAAAGAATCGCGCGTCGCGGACTTGCAGGACGTTCTCGTCTTCGTCGTGAAGAAACTCGGTGTGGCGGCGCACGCTGCGGCACAGGCTGGCGTCCGTGACGATGTGATTGATCGTTTCGTCGTCGATGCACTCTTCACGACTGTCACCAACGTAGACTTCGACGAAGAGAGCGTGGCGCATGTTATAATGTCGGGGACAAAAATGCCCGACCGTCTCTCACGCATTCTGAACGGCAAGGCCAACTTCCCTCCGCCGCCGGTGGGCGATCCTGACGCATCGGTAATCGACAACCTGCTTGAGCTTGCACCGCAACACGGTCTCGCCGCGCAGAAAGAAAAGTTCGGCGACACCGTTGCCGGTTTGCAGCACCTCATCTTGTTCGGTCTCAAAGGCGCGGCGGCTTACGCACACCACGCCGCCGTTCTCGGCAAGACCGACCCCAAACTCTTCGCCGAGTTTCATGCTGTGCTCGCGTTTCTCGATTCAGAACCGACCGATGTTGACGCACTTCTCGCTACCGCTCTGCGAGTCGGCAAGATCAACTACATCGCAATGGAAATTCTCGACGAGGCCAACAAAACAGCTTATGGCAAACCGACGCCGAAGAGCGTGCGTATCACGCCGGTTGCGGGGAAGGCGATTCTCGTTTCGGGACACGACCTCCGCGATCTCGAATCGATATTGAAGCAAACGGAAGGAAAAGGGATCAACGTCTACACTCACGGTGAGATGTTGCCGTGTCATGGTTATCCAAAACTCGCGGCGTTTCCGCACCTCGTCGGAAACTACGGCGGCGCGTGGCAAGACCAGCGGCGCGAGTTCGACGAATTTCCCGGCGCGATTGTCCTCACGACAAACTGCATCCAAAAACCGCAAGCGACTTATAACGACCGCATCTTCACATCGGGTCTCGTGCGATTCCCCGGCGTCTCGAACATTCAAACGGAATACGACGGCACGAAAGACTGGCAACCCGTCATCGACGCCGCACTCGCCGCGCCCGGTTTCGACAAAACCGCCGACGAAAAAACGATCACCGTCGGTTTCGGTGGCGACGCGGTTTTGGGTGTTGCCGACAAAGTAATCGCGGCGGTGAAGTCGGGTGCGATCAAACACTTCTTCCTCATAGGCGGCTGCGACGGTGCGAAAACTGGACGCAACTACTACACCGACTTTGCAATGAGCGTCCCGAAAGACAGCGTTATTCTGACGCTCGCGTGCGGCAAGTACCGTTTCAACAAAGAGTCGTTCGGCGACATCGGCGGCATTCCGCGACTCCTCGACATCGGCCAGTGTAACGACGCATTCTCGGCGATCAAGATTGCGGTTGCACTTTCTGAAGCGTTTGGTTGCGGCGTGAACGACCTGCCGCTGTCACTCGTCTTGAGTTGGTACGAGCAGAAGGCGGTCGCAATTTTGCTGACGCTACTCGAACTCGACATCCGCAACATCCGCCTCGGCCCATCGCTGCCAGCGTTTTTGACCGCCGATGCGATAAACGTTCTCGTCGAAAAGTTCGCCATCAAACCGATTGGCAACGCCGCAGATGACCTCAATGCGTGTTTGGCGAAGAAGTGAACGCAATTTGTGTTTACGAGCAGTTCTTTTTTTCTCACACAGAGGCACGGAGGCACAGAGAAGAATTTTAACGCGGAAATCGCGGAAGGACGGAAAGACGCGGAAGTTCAGCATTCCGCGTCTTCCGTTTTTCCGTGTGTTCCGCGTTCTCTCCTCCGTGCCTCTGTGTCTCCGTGTGAACAAAAATGAATCGCCAATCAGCGATGCTATTTGCAATCCGTGAACGCTTAACAAAATCTCACTGTGCCAGACTTTACATATCGTGCGCGCAATCAAGAGGGGAAGGATGTTGAGGGGCGTCTCACGGCGAACTCGCGGCGCGAGGTGCTGGAGATGCTCGACCGCCAGTCGCTCTTCCCGATAGAAGTCGCTCCCGTCGCGGCGGTACACAAAGAGATTCGCCTCTTCGCGTCGCGTCCGTCGGACTCGCTCATCGCCGCAACTTTTCAGCAACTCGCCGACCTACTCGAAAACGGCGTCTCGATTCTCGAATCGTTCACACTGCTGGTCGAACAGACGACGCACCCGACGTTTCGTGAAATTCTTATCGACATCCGCGACCGCGTCGCCGACGGCGAGGCACTCGATCAAGCGTTCGCGGCACACTCAAAAGTTTTCGGCGACTTGACGGTGAGTATCGTTCGCGCGGGTGCTGAAGGAGCGTTCCTCGAAGACGCCCTCCGCCGCACCTCACGTTTTTTGGAGATGCAGGCCGAACTCAAAGGCAAAGTTTTTGGCGCGATGATCTATCCGGTCATCTTGGCAATCGTTGGACTCATCATTGTTTTCGTTTTGTTAACGTTTTTCGTCCCGAAGTTTACCGCGATTTACGACCAATCCGGCGACGGAATGGCGTTGCCGTTTCTCACGCAGACGCTTCTTTGGGCAAACGTATTCATCACGCACTACGGACTTTACGCGGCTGGCGTTCTGGTGTTTGCGGCGATTTGGCTTCAGGGACTCGCCGTCACTCCTGCGGGGCGACGGTTTGTTGATCGCAGCAAGCTCAAAGTTCCGCTCATTGGGCCGGTGATTTTAATTTCGGCGGTTGCTCGGTTTTGTCGCATCCTCGGAACGCTTTTGGCGAACGGTGTACCGATCATCCGCGCACTTGAAATCAGCGGCCAATCCGCCGACAACGTCGTTCTCACTCAAGCGATAGTTTCGGCGGCGAGTAACGTCAGCAGTGGCGAGTCGCTCTCGCGGCCACTCGCCGAAGCGGGGATATTTCCGAAGCGAGTGATGGCGATGATCGCGGTTGCAGAAGAGGCGAACAACCTTGAAAACGTTTTGATCAACATCGCCGACACACTCGACCGTCAAGTTTCGCAGCGACTCGACATTATGCTCCGCTTCATCGAACCGGGAATGCTGCTGGTGATGGGATGCGTCGTGTTCTACATCATCTTGGCGATGCTGCTACCGATTTTCAATATGGGGAGTGGGATCGAATGAGTAACCCGTTCACGATTGAATCCGACATCCGTCATTCCAACGCAGGCAGGAATCCAAATCACACGCCCCAAGCAGACGCGATAGCGTTGCCCCAACGGGGCTGTAAGAGCTTAGCCGTGGGTGAGCGGAGCGAACCCACGGTACGGAACCCCAAAAATCCAGAAAGCCCCAACGGGGCGCAAGAATTGGGCCGTGTACAACGATTCTTACGCCCCGTTGGGGCTACGGATTTTGTCGTGACCGCGTACCGTGGGTTCGCGGAATACCGCTCACCCACGGCTAAGTTCTTGTCGCCCCGTTGGGGCTAATACACACCATCGCAAACCGTCAATCAACTCAACATGCAATGAATCTTACTACATCAATCTCGTTCTGCGTTATTTCTTGCCTTGTATTTGCGGTCTCTGCGTGTAACGCGGATGTGCCGACTGGTGCGAATTCTTCACAACCAACAAAGCCGATGACAACACGTCAGCACAACTACAATCCGCTCTCCGCCGAAGAGGAATCGATCCTCGTTCACCAAGCGACGGAGCGTCCAAACACTGGAACGCTTCTCGCCAACAAATCGAGCGGGACGTACATTTGCAAACAGTGCGATGCGCCGCTCTACGATTCGACGGCGAAGTTTGAATCACACTGCGGTTGGCCGTCGTTTGACGACGAGATTGCAGGTGCCGTGATACGTCGTAGTGACGCAGACGGTCTTCGCACCGAGATTATTTGTGCAGCGTGCGGCGGCCACTTGGGGCACGTTTTCTTGGGCGAACACTACACGGCCAAAGAGACGCGGCACTGCGTCAACTCGCTGTCGATGAAGTTTGTTCCAGACGTAAAGCTCCGCACGGCGTACTTCGCGGCGGGGTGTTTCTGGGGGCCTGAATACTTTTTCCGCCGCGCCAAAGGTGTCGTGCAAACTCCGCCGAAAGAGTCTGCCAGCGCAAAACCGCTCTACGCGCCAACGACCGTCGGATACATGGGCGGCACGATCCCCACGCCAACCTACAAAGACGTTTGCACCGGTTTGACTGGCCACGCCGAGACGTTGCGCGTTATCTACGACGAAAACAAAACGTCTTATGAAGACCTCGTAAAACTGTTCTTCGAGACGCACGACTCAACGCAAGTCAACCGTCAAGGTCCCGACATCGGAACGCAATATCGTTCGGCGATTTTTTACGTTGACGACGATCAGCGCAAAGTCGCCGAGAAAATTATCAAACAGCTCAAAGCCCGCGGCGTCGCCGTCGCCACCAAACTCGAAAAGAGCACTACATTCTGGTTCGCCGAAGACTACCACCAAGTCTACTACGACAAAAAAGGGAGCGAGCCAACGTGTCACGTCTACAAACCGATTTTTGAGTGATGAGGCCATAGGACATATAGGTCATATAGGCCGTATAGGTCCTATGGATTTTCGCATCCAACAAAGGAACAGTGCAACCATGATTGAACTAGGCGTAAACATCGATCACATTGCAACCGTGCGTGAAGCGCGGAAGACAAACGAGCCTGATCCCGTGTGGGCGGCAGCGATGGCGGAGTTGGGTGGTGCCGACGGGATCACGGTTCACCTCCGCGAAGACCGGCGTCACATTCAAGACCGCGACGTGAAGATTCTCCGCGAGACGGTGCGATGCAAACTCAATCTTGAGATGGCACTCGACCCGTCGATTACGGCGTTTGCGTGTTCGCTGCGTCCAGATCAGGCGACGCTCGTTCCCGAACGACGCGAAGAAGTGACGACCGAAGGTGGCCTAAACGCAGTCGCGCATCGTAGCGAAATTGTCCGTGTCGCAGGTGCGCTGCGTGAGAACGGAATCAGCGTTAGTCTCTTTCTCGACCCTGATCCGGCAGCGATAGAAGTTGCGATTGGTTTGGAAACGGTCGATGCGGTTGAACTTCACACCGGTTGTTATGCCAACGCAAAAACTTCTGCCGCACGCGACAACGAACTCCAGCGACTCCGCGCGGCGTCGGCGATGATCGTGAGTGCGGGGAAACGTCTCCACGCGGGGCACGGTTTAACGTATCACAACGTTTTGCCAATCGCACACATTCCGCAGATGTTGGAACTCAACATCGGTCACAGCATCGTCGCCCGCGCGCTTATGGTTGGAATGACCGCCGCCGTCCGCGAGATGCGCGAGTTACTAGGCCTGTGAAAATTGCACACACACAGCGGTTCGGCATAGCCGAACCCTCCCATGCGGCGTATGGCTGGAGGGTTCGGCT
>JBOFSQ010000011.1:0-5958 GCA_051651625.1 Thermoguttaceae bacterium
TGAGCTACATGATGACGACCCTCCAATCTCCAGATGGTCAGACGACGAAGGCTCCGATGCTCGGTCTGGATGCAGGACAAACGTACTCGCCGGAAATCAACTACACAGACGCACTTGGGCTTGCCGGAATGGGTCTTGAAGATCGCAAGATGTTCTTGACGACGGCACAAAAAATCCTTGATGAAGTTGCGCCGGGACTGGACGTTCGCCAACTCAAATTCACGACGGGATATTTGAACGAAAAGGACATGAAAGACAATATTCGCTCGCTCACGCTTGACGTTTCGGGCGGTCCGATTGCCGAAAAACGGGAAGCGATTGAACAGGCATTGAACACGAACCGGACATTATTCGCAATGAAAGAGAAAGCGGATTACGCGAACAACAAGGGACTTGGCGAGCTGACGATTTCGGTATTGGATGGTTCAGGCAGTGCGTTGGCAAAGGATCAGGTCCGCCTCATCGCAGGCGGACGGTCCGTAATAACGACGGTTTACACCATCAAAGAGATGGACCAACAACAGATGCTCAATTTTGTCCGGGTATCTGAGAAATAACATCGAACCTGCCGTTTGAGAATGAGGGGAAACCAATCGCCGACCATCAACCTGTTCGGAAAACAATAGTGCTTTTAGGGCTACTACACAATTTATTCGTTAAAACTTAAACAACGAAGGAGTACCGACTACCATGTTATTCAACTCAACAAACAATTTTACACCTTCATTTGGTTTTTTTGCGAGAGCGTTTGGTCGGAATACGGAAACTCCTATCAACCCGGTTGTGGTAAACTCACAAAAAGCCGCAACAGAAACATCGGCTGCCATTAAGGACGAGTATATTCCGCACAACGGTTCGGCTGTTATTCACTTGGGGGATTCGTCAAAGAATGTTGTTGATCGCGGCGGATTTCAGATTAACAAAGAGCAGCTTAAAAATTTTCAAGCAAAGATGGCGAATCAGCAAAATGAGACGCCGGAGCGACAGGCAGAAAAAGGGTTTTCATTAACTGCGGACGCTGATGGCAACTTTGTTTTTAACCTCATGGATGGACTTGTTGACGGCAAGACCGGCAAGCGGGTTGAACTGTTTTCGCGTGACACGAGTTCAAGAACGAATGGAGAGCCGGTTGCGAACGCAAATGAAGCCATTTCGAACTTTCTCAACTATCTTGACCCCCAAAAATTCACGGGGAAAAATGGATATGCTGAGTTGAATGATTATCTGACAAATCTTGTAAAAGATATCCGCAATGGTTCCGCAACCTATAGTGATGTTCAGACACAAGTATCTTTTGTCGGTGACAAGGACGAACCCGGCTATGTCGCAATCGGTAGTTTCAAACTGTATTCCAATGCGGAGCTTCAGCAGAGGGGTAACGAGAGACAGGCTGCGGCTGTTCTTGAAACTCAAACTTTGGATGTATCTGAGCGTCGAATCTGGCAGTGGCAAACGCCAGTTGCAAATGTCGGTTGATGAGTTCGCGCAATTTGATCGAACGCAAATTACGGCAATGCTGGTGTGAAGAAGTGACCTGGTTACAAATTGTAACCAACTGAAAATGACGGCGGAGGAGAGACTATAGTACAAAGTTAGCAAACTTACTTGTATCGCACGGGATTTTCTCTGCGGCCCGCGAAAACTTCCGTTACGCGATTTGTGACGCCATTTCCTAGCCGCGTAGCGGCGACCTTATTGTAGCCCGCGGCAAGGCGTATTCGCCGCAGCCGTGGGCTGATGACACCAAAGAAGTTGGTAGCTCCGTAGGAGCGGCCTTATTTGAACGCATCGAAAACGTTAACTCTATTGATTCGGAATAAGGTCGTCCCTACGGGACTTCATTCCATTTTGGGCCGCAAACCGAGGGCTACGACGAGTACGTCTTGCCCTCGGCTACATACAATAAGGTCGTCGCTACGCGACTAGGAACGTGCAACGACGAAACAAACCGCGAACAGTCACAACTCCGCTCACACAATAAAATCACCGCGTCACACAAGAGCCGAGTGAAACAAACGACTCGGTGCTAGTTTTTTGCTATAGTCTAATGATTTCAACAACACATTTCTTGAGGAATCACAGCAATGTCAAACATTTCATCGAGCACATTGGGTTATTATGCTGACGTGGTGACGAAATCGAACGTCAGCGTGAAAGACAAAACTGTTTTTGCACAATCCGCACCCAAACTTTCCGACGATGCCTATATGCCGGGGACGGAAGGCAAGATATTGGATGTGTATACCCGTTACATGCCGACTTCAGGTGGGCGGATGGATTACAAGACCGGCACCATTCAGCAAGGTTACATCGCGTTGACAATGTTCGCCGGAGATGGCAAAGGTGCACCATCAAACGGACTAATCACGGCGTCCGAAATTGACCCATCCAAACCGGGAGCCGTGTTTTCTGATGGCCAGTGGGTAAACGTCACCGATTTTCTTGCGAAACATAATCGCGCCGCAAACAACACGTCCCAGCCGGGGGCCGCCGAACAAACGGAAACTGCTAAAGAAACGTACACATGGAGCCTGACCCGCGAAGAGTCCGCCAAAATTTTCGGCGACGACGGACTGTTTTACGTTTCGGAAATGACATCAGACGATTCCGACTTCAATCCGTTCACAGCCGTTCGACGTATCGATCCAAGCACCTTGCGCTTTGCACCTCCAACACCGCTCCAAGCGAAACGTGGCGACATTTTGACGCTTTCACCGGAGGGAAACCAGTTAGCGAATGAGATGCAATTCGCAAAAGAAAATCGGTATGCGCCAAACCTGCGCACCAACAGTTATAGTGACGATTTGGCTCACTCAAAACATCAAAACGTTTTAGCTTTGCTGCTTGGAATAAGTGAAGAAAGTGCTAATGTCACTGTTCTCGGCTCGTCGGCAAATATCAAGTCCATTCGGAATCAGGCGATGTTGGAGACGAAAATACTGGACTCGATGGTTGTTGACAAGTTAAAGAAACTTGGAATCACGCTGAACGACAAAGAGACTTTGAATTTTTCAATCAACAACAATGGCGAGATCAAAGTAGACGCAAAAGGCATTTCAGACGAGAAAAAGAGAAGCGAGATTGAGAAAGCACTCAACGGCGACAACGAATTTGCTTTGCAGTTGAAGTATACGCACGCATTGCGAACAATAGGATTAGATGCAAGTGATGGAGTGTCGTTTAGATTTCTGTTGGAGACACACTTACAGCGTGAGCTTGGCCTTTCGCTGAACGAATTTAGCGCACCTAACGGCGTTGGCCAAGGAATGACTTACCAAGGAAAGGGTGCCGACTGGATTGATCAGATGTATGACGAAGAGCGGAATCTTTACGGTTTTATCTCCGCATGCGCAGACACAACTCGTTTTCCCGAATATGAGTTGAGTTTTTCATTTAGGAATGGTGTTGTTATTGAAAACGGTGTGAGTGATCTTGATGGGATGAACAAACGTTTTGACATTAGTTTTAGTCCGCATGACTCACATTCTGCGGAAAAAACCCTAACCGTTGATGGGAACGGCGATTACGTCGATTCCACGTTCACGCGAGAAGTTTTTTTCAATAATGATGAGGTGAAAAAGCCATCTATATTGGCGCAGGCACACGACCGTTTAATCACCAACGCGAGCGGCGGGAATCAAGAACAAAAGCAATACTGGAATCCGTTTGCTAGCGGCGTATTGCAAGAAACGTCTTTTGACGCCAAACGTCTTTTGAAGTTTGAGTTTGGTGTCGATGCGGAGAACTTGGACGATGTGAAAATTGACATCATCGGACACGTTGACAAACGTCAGGAACTTCGCATCACTGGTTCAAAACTTGGAACAAGCGACTTGTTGGGAGTTGGCGCAAAGTCGCCCGACGCCGAGGAATCGCAGAAGTTGAACTTGTTTTCGATCTCGTCGAATCACGCTGCGTTTGCCGTTCAGATTCAGGACGTTCCAAACGACGCTGCGTTGACGGATGAAAAAACAGACGAACAGAAGTCGTCAGAAGTGCAGATTGGTCTCAAAATGGCGAAGATTTTCGCGGACGGAATTCGGCAATACGACGTTAAGTCTGACGTGACATCTTTCATGCAAAACACAATCACCAGTGGCTTGAAGATGTTCAGAGACCAATCGCCCAAACTGCAACCGTTAATTCTTTAGCTTGTCATTCATGCATCTGCGGGAATGACAAGCTCTGCGTCAAAAACTGTGCCCAGTGGAGGCGGCGGGAATCGAACCCGCGTCCCAAGATAGATTCCTGTCAGCGTCTACATGCGTAGCCAATTCTTTGATTTTTAGCCTTCCGAAACCCTTATCGGCGACGGTTTTCTTCCAGCGATTCGGGAGCTTTTTTAACCCCGTGCGTGCCCGACGCGACACAGAGCGATCCGAATTGTCGTCCCAGCACTACACCGTCTCGGAAAACAGCATAAGCCAGGGGTTGCCGTTGTTAGGCAGCCAGAGCCATTGTTGAAGTGGCACTTGAAGTGTAGTCAGATTTTTACGTGGACCTTCCGACCAACCACGGCACGCAACTCACAGTTCACACATCCCGGTCGAAACCTGTTCACCCCCAGAATGTCACAATGTGGACAACAAATGTCCACGCCAGACGAGACAGAGTATACCCCGTCACAACGAAAACTCTAGGCGGGGGAGTGGTAGCATTCACAACTTTCTCGCCCACGCAAGATACAGAATAATCCCAACCGCACGAAACGCCTCTCGTATGTTGATCTTCGATACCCCCGCACGACGCTCCTCAAACACTATCGGAACCTCAATAAATCTTGCGCCAAGCTGCTTCAGACGAAACAGTATCTCCTCAAAAAATGAATAACCACGAGATATGATTGCGTCAAGCGCGACGCTCCGCAGCAGGTCAACACGATAGAGCCTAAACGAACCGCTACAGTCACGCACCGGAAGTCCCAGCATCCAACGAGCGTAAAAGTTAACACAGCGACTCATCAAATAGCGTCGCAGCGGCCAACCGCGTATCTGCCCTCCGCGAACATAACGCGACCCAATGACAACGTCTGCTCCCGCCGACATCGCTCGAAGAGCCGGAATCGACTCCGGTGAGTGACTCCAATCGGCATCCAAAACAAGAAGCCAATCATAGTTGTAGTCAATCGCGTATTCAAACGCCGCAATCATCGCCGTACCAAGTCCGCGCTGGCCGATGCGCCGGTGAAGCAAAATACGCGAGTTCGTTTGACGACGTTCGACGACAACATCAGCAGTGCCATCGGGCGAGTTGTCGTCGATGACGAGAACGTCGGCATCGGGCGCGACTGCAACAATCGCGTCGAGAAGCGAACCGATGTTCTCACGCTCGTTGTATGTGGCAAGGACGATGAGAAGTCGCATAGAAGAAATAGAACCGTTTACGGCAGATCGGCTTTTAGTAGGTGCGTTGGCACCACGATGTCACGGCAACCGGACATCGTCGCCCAGCGTTCACGCAACCACGTCATCAGACCGTTGCAGGTGACAATCCCGACCGGTTTTTGGTCGTCGAGTACGAAGACACACGGAAGCGTCGCACGACTGAAGAAGTCGAACAGCACACGCACCGATGCGTCAGCTTGATAAGAGACAGAGTTTGGCAAGATGTGCGGCTCAACCACGCCCTGCCATTTCGGAAATACTCCGATGAGCGACATCAGATTGACCGAAGAGACCACTCCTTTGAAGCAGCCTTCCTCGCAAACAACGGCGGCAAGCTCCATAGAGTTCGAGAGCATACGCGCGACCGATGTTGCCACACTCTCGCCGTTTTTGAGCACCAGCGGCAGCGGCTGCATAGCGTCGCGTACCGTCGCACCACCAAACAACGCCGACAGCCCTTGTCCACCCGATAGGCTGGTTGCAACAGCGTCAGCGGAACCGATGCAACGGTTCCGGCCTGACTCCTTCGCAATACGCAAGTACGAATCGGCTTGTTCAAGAAGCAACTCAAGCG
>JBOFSQ010000012.1:0-25708 GCA_051651625.1 Thermoguttaceae bacterium
GTTCGGCATAGCCGAACCCTCCAGCCATACGCGGCACGGCGTTTGGAGGGTTCGGCTATGCCGAACCGGAACTACTTCATCGCTGGTCGGCGTCCGATGGTGACGGGGATTTCGGTCGCCTCTTCGTGACGCAAGATCGTCAGAACGACGCGAGTCTCTGGCGGTGTGATGATTACGGTGTGACTCAACTGCAAGTGACTGGCGACCGGAGTGTTGTCCCACTTTTGAATGATGTCTCCCGGTTCAAGTCCCGCCTCGGCGGCTGGCGACCACGGTGCAACAAATGTCACGATGGCACCAGTCGGTTTCTCCCATCCGAGGTGCTGCGAGAGCGGAAGTGAGACCGGTTCAAGCCCGATCCCAAGCCAACCGTGGACGATCTCGCCGTCGCGCCGGAGTCGCTCGTAAACCTGCCGCGCAAGGTTGCTCGGTATCGCAAGCCCAATCCCCGAAAACGATTCGCTCGCACCAGCAATCATCGTGTTGATGCCGACAAGATCACCGCTCTGATTAACCAGCGGACCGCCGCTGTTGCCGGGGTTGATTGCTGCGTCGATCTGCAAGTATTCCTGAACACGCGAACTCGATGGCGATGCACTGTAACGCTCCTTCGCACTTACAATCCCCGTCGTCGCCGTGTGCGAAAAACCGAACGGATTACCAATCGCCACAACGGGGTCGCCGACTTCCATCGCACTGCTGTCGCCCCAATCAATCGGCGCAAGTTCACTCGCAACAACTTTGAGAACCGCAAGGTCCATCACGCGGTCGAACCCGACAATCTGCACATCGCTGATGCGTCGTCCGTCGAGAAGCTGAACGACGACTCGTTCAGCCATCGCCAAGACGTGAAAGTTTGTCAGAACATGACCATCGGCATCAATGATCACACCCGAACCTTCGCCGACTCGTTGGCCGTCGGCAAACGTCTCGATGCCGACCACCGATGGTGCCACCTTCTTGATCACCCACGGCGTTCGCTGAACGGTGTCGGGGAAGTCGCGGAGCACCTCTCTGGCAACATCGGCCTTCGCCCGTTCTTTGGCACGATTGATAGCGTATACAACCGGTGCCACGAGCGACGGCAAAAGCAGTAGCAAAACCACAAACGCCAAGACCGTCACGAGGAGCGGCCCGCCCGACCGCAACCGTGGCCGTGCGGCGAGCGGTTTCGATTTCGACTCTGCATACGTCTCGTTCACACCGCGCGCGAGAAAGACCGGCGGTTCTGATTGCGTTACAATAACAGGCGTCGATGGTGTGTATTCGTCTGGTGTGTTCATTCCGGCGTAGGCGGTTTTGATGATGACGGCTCCGCTGGTAACGGCTCCGGCAATGGCGGTTCGGGATCGGGAATTGGTTCGGGTTCGCTGGTGGACGAGTCGGAATGCGGAGTTGTTTTCGGGCCGGTCACTGGTACCGCTGGTGCGACTACCATTTGGAATCGTATCGCATAGCGGCGACTATTTTCGCTTGGATTGTCGGTGAGGTTGCCGATCTCGACGCGGTGTTTGGCGTCGGTGAGCAGGTCTTCGAGGAGCGAAACGATGTCGGCACTCTGCGCCATCGCTGGGATCGTGAGTGTCGCAACGCCCTTGTTTGACCGCATCACCATCGACGACAACACCACCGACGCAGAATCGGGTAGACGACGACTGAGCCACTCAAGTTCGTCGAACCACGCCACGTCGTTGGCCATCCACGCATCGAGGAGGGCGACTTGCTGTTGGTTTTTTGTCCGTTCCGGTTTTGAACGACTGATTGCCGCCGCCTCGTTTTTGAGCTTTACGAGGTGCGATTCGAGCGATGTCTTTCGGACAAATCCCCAGACGAACAGTCCAACAATCACCGCCAAGACAACGGCAACGGCAAACGTGATCGCGTGTCGTTTGCTGGCGGGCGCGGGCGGACGTTTTGGGTTAAGAAAGTCGAGAAGCGGCTGCGATTCTTGAACCGTTTGCTGCGTCGCGCCGATCATCGCCGCACCGCACGTCGGCCACGCACTCCCGTCGCGCGGCGACTTCACCACACTCGCCAAGTCGAGCGACGAGACCGGACACGGAAGCAGCGACGCCAACCGCGATTCGTATTCACTCGCCGTGTTTCCGATGACGACAACTCGTTCGGTCGTGATGAGGAGTTCGTTTTGTGCGGAGGTGGAAGTGCGTTTGATTTCGGTTGCAAGCTGCGCGGCCTGTGCAGCGGCGTCGTCTTTTTCGCTGGTGTTGAGTCGGTGTGAACGCATCGAGATCGACTGTCCGCCCGCGACGCACGTTTGCGTAACTTCGTCGCCGTCGATCTCGACGAGCAGAGTTCCGCCGCTGGTTGATCCGTTTGGCGTCGTCTTCCAGAACGCCGCAAGTTCGCACGGCTGAAGCACGACGCGAGACAGTTTTAGCTGTGCGGTTTGGCAGAGCTGTTGCAGCGACGCGAGCATTGCGGGCCGGAGCATCGCGGCGAGAATACGATGTGTTGTCGTCTCGGTTCCGGCGGGCGGGTCGATGACGAAGAAGTCGAGTGGCGCGGCGGGGTCGTATGCGGTGAACTCGCGTGTCGCTTGAAACCGCACCAAGTCGGGAAGCTCTTCGAACGGCACGCGCGGCACCGTGAACGAACGAACTTCCGCAAGACTTCGCGGCAGAACGATTGTCGTTTCGTATTTTGTGAGGTGTTCGCTGGCGACAAACGCGGCGAACTCGTCGCGGAACGCGGGAATCGCAGCGTCAAACGACTCGGCGGGAAAGCTGATAGCACGCTCCCACACAAGACGACGCTTCACGCCCGACGCCACCAAAAGACGCAAACCATCACGCTGCCAAGCAATTGTGAGCCAATGAGACATGGTAAAGTTTAACCGTTCACGGTTTTGATTTGTTTTGTGTCGCTGGTTGGCAATTTCTTACCGCAATACTTCTTCAAACTCTTCGAGCGACTGGCTTATTTTAGCCCCAACGGGGCGACAAGAACTTAGCCGTGGGTGAAGTGGTACTCCACGAACCCACGGTAGGCGACACCAATAGAATCCGTAGCCCCAACGGGGCGCAAGAATCATCCCCACGCATAACGTTCGTCCAGTTCAACTTCATGCTTCTTTAGCAGCGTTCGCAACTCGTCTTGGAACGACAAACTCCGATGATGTTCCTCTTGGCTGTTGATGTAAGCAATCACCTTTTCTCGCTGCGAATAGCTAACCGAAAAGACCGCGTATCCATCCTGCCAGTGAAAATCTGAAATCGTCGTTTTCAGTTTCATTGTCGTGCCTGTTTTGACGTTGCGTACCAAATCGGCAATCGTCACACTTCTGGAGATCGCACAAAAGATGTGAACGTGGTCTGCGGTGCCACCAATAGACAACGGCGTTGAGTGCAAGTGTTTGACGATGCCTCCGATGTATGCGTGTACTTCGTTCCGCTCTGGTTCCGAACTCAAAAAAGGTGCTCGGTTTTTCGTGGAAAACACAATATGAAGCAGAACTTTTTCAAACGACTGCGGCATTGTTTCTTACGCCCCGTTGGGGCTTACGGATTGTGTTGGTGTTGCGTACCGTGGGTTCGCGGAATACCGCTCACCCACGGCTAAGCTCTTGCTGCCCCGTTGGGGCAAATACATCATTCACGACTGCAAACAAATTTTACTACACCCTCGATGCGTAGGCATTTTACAGCAAACGGATCAATCCGTTCGCTACTTTTCGCTGCTCAACTTTTCCATCACCGCGCAGACGCCTACCGTTCCGGCGCAGCCGCGGCGGCAGTTTCCGCAACCGGTGCAGAGGATCACGCCGAACTTGTCGGGATAAATTACCATCTTGTGTTGAATACGTTGCCGCTGGCGGAGCGTGTGCGAACTCCGCGGATTGTGGCCGCTGGCGTGGTGCGTGAAGAGTGAAAATTGGCAGGTGTCCCAGTTGCGAACCTTTCGCCCAGACGCCGCCGTCCCCTCATCGACCATATCAAAACAGTGACACGTCGGGCAGAGATATGTACACGCTCCGCAGCCGACACACCGCCACGTCGCCTCGCCCGCAAAGACCGGATGGTCATAGTTTTCACGCAGTTTTTTCTGCACCGCAGCGATGTCAAACCGAACCGGCGGTGGCGTCGCCGTCTTACCTGTTTGCGACGACTCGGTCGTTTTGCCGGCGAACAGTGCGCGCCCTTTATCGGTGCTGCAACGAACTTCAAACGTGTCGTCATCGATCTGAAGTAGCACTGCGTCGGCACCGCTCGTCGTCTCTGGCGAACAGCCGACGGACGTGCAGAAGCAATCGGCGTCGGCGGCGGAGCAGGCGAGAGTGACGACGGTCGTGACCTCGCGGCGTCGCTGATAGAAAACGTCTTGGAAGTCCCACGCGAAGACGTGGTCGAGTAGCGGAAGCGCGGCAGCGTCGCACGGACGGGCCGCGAGCACGAGTTGCGGCGGCGTCTGCGGAAGTGCTTGCAACGCCGCGTCATTGAGCACGACATCGCCGCTACCTCGCTGTTCAAAGGTGTAAAGCACCTCCGAACGCGGGAAGAAAAACGGCTTGATCGAACCTATCGGCATGGCCGTCGAATCGAGAACGATGTCGCGTCCCGATGTGACGTATGCGAAGTCGATGCGTTCACCTTTGTTGTTGCCGAAACGAACTGGCGCGGCGACGAGTACACCAGCGTTGATGCGGTCATCGGCCAAGGCCAAAAGAGCGGAGCGGGAAATAATCTGTGACATAGCGGCGCATTATGCCCCAAGACCGCATCTCTTCAAGGGGACGTTCAAGATTCGCCCCGCGACGGTTTGACATCGTAGGCAATTAAGATATACTCCCGCGTCTTGTGTTGGTGTAGTGAAGGAAGTTTGCTTGCGAGTAAAAGAATTGGTTAACGGTTTGCGATGGTGGCGTGTCCGTAGCCCCAACGGGGCGACAAGAGCTTAGCCGTGGGTGAGCGGTATTCCGCGAACCCACGGTAGGTGACCACACCAGAATCCGTAGCCCCAACGGGGCGAAAGAAATGATGCGGCCAGATTCTTGCGCCCCGTTGGGGCTGTCTGGTTTTTGGGGCTTTGTACCGTGGGTTCGCTTCGCTCACCCACGGCTAAGTTCTTGCTGCCCCGTTGGGGCAAATACGCCATTCATGCCTGCAACCAACTTCTACTACACTCTCTTGCGACTGCGAAATTGTTCTACTTGTATGAGGTTCCCGCTTGAAAAAGTTGACTGCTGAAGAACTTGTCCCGTTCAAAAACCTTCTCCTCAAGATGCGTGCGAGGCTGCGCGGTGATGTCGATGCGATCACCGAAAACGCCCTCCAAAAAAATCGGATGGAGACGAGCGTCGATGGTACGTCGATGCCGATCCACATGGCCGATGTTGGTACCGACAACTTCGAGCAAGAGTTTTCGCTCTCGCTGATGATGAACGAGAGTGAAACACTCGCCCAAGTAGAAGACGCCCTCCTGCGGATTCAGCAAGAAACTTATGGCGACTGCGAAGATTGTGGAGCACGAATCACAAAGGCCCGCCTACACGCCGTTCCACACACGACAATGTGTATCCACTGCGCTGAAAAGAGCGAGGCCAACGCAAAACAAGTACCGTAAACCATAACGCTGGTTCCGAGACATCTCAAAACAATTCACCGTTGACGAACACCATGCGAAACACCTTCTCGATTCTTCTCGTCGCTCTGCTTGCAAACGTCCTGTGTGCAAACAACGTCTTCGCAGCGGACGCGCTCTCGCCCGACTTTGAACGTGCGGTTCGCAACTACGAAATGCGGAGCATCGACGATCCGCCGGTTCCGGGGAACACTCTGTTTGTCGGGAGTTCGTCGTTCGCACTTTGGGGGAAGAAACTCGAAGAGGCGTTTGCAGACCGCGACGCCGTAAATCGCGGCTTCGGCGGCTCGATCTTCGCCGACAACATTCTCGCACTCCAGCGGATTCACATTCCGTATCGCCCGTCGCGGGTCGTTATCTTTTGCGGTACGAACGACTTTGCACGCGGCCAGAGCGTCGATGAAGTCTACCGAAACTTCACCTACTACATCGCGCGACACTGGGTCGCAAATCCGCTTGCGGAAATCTTTTTCGTCTCGACGACACACGCACCCGCACGCGAAAAGTTTTGGGAAAACGGAGACGAACTCTGCCGCCGCGTCCGCGAACTCGCAACCAAAACCTCTGGCCTCTACTTCATCGACATCATAACGCCGATGAACGACGAATCGGGCCGCGTCCGCGAAGAACTGTTTGTCGCCGACCGTCTGCACTTGAACGACGCTGGTCACGCAATCTGGACCGATGCGTTCCGCGCTGCATTCGCCGCCGCCGATGCGCAGACGACACAGCGAGACGTTCGCAAACTGTTCGCCGAACGCAAATCGCTCGGTCTCTTCGACGATCCGCGTTTTGTCACCGACAGTATTACTGTCACCGAACCGTCCGCAAGCGACACAAAACTTCACGTCATTTTCATTGGCGACAGCATCACGTCGAAGATCGACTGGTCGGAAGTGCCGTCGCCGGATGCGTGTGCGAAGTATTTGGCGTCGCAGGCTGGGGTTGGCGAAGTGACGTTCGCAAACGTCGGCGTGAGTGGTGCGACGACCGCCGACTTTCTGCCGAAAGACGGACGACTTTTTGGCCGCGTTCGCAGTGCTATTGACGAGGCGAAACGCGAACACGGCGAGAGCGAAATCGTATTTTCACTGATGCTCGGCACCAACGACAGTGCTGTCACCGGCCCGAATGGTGCGCCGCGAACGCCGTCGCAATACCGCGACAACTTGCGATTGATCATCGACGAACTGCTCACGCTCGCGCCGAACGCAAAGGTTGGCGTTCACCGTCCGATCTGGTACAGCGAGACGACGCAGAATAGTTCGACGTATTTGCTCGAAGGACAACTTCGCGCGGCGGCTTATGCGGAAGAGATTCGGCGACTGGTTGCGGCTTACACAAACGGCGCGACATCTGGTCGGGTTTTCCTCGGCGACTTTAACGCATTCGACCATTTCCGTACGCACAGCGAGTCGCTCTTCGCTCCAGAAAAGAGTCTGTCCGGCGCGACGTTTTACCTCCACCCCAACACCCGCGGCGCGGACATCCTCGGTCGATTCTGGGGCGAAGCGATTCGCGGGAATGTGTTGTAGACACGCAGCCTAATGCCATGGAGAGTTTTCGATGCTTGCTGTCAACTATTCTACAATTCAAGATAAGTTCAAAGAGTATTGCGACAAGGTTTCTGACGAGCGGGAAACGGTGATCGTGAATCGTGGTGGCGAGAAAAATATCGTCTTGCTCGGCTTGCGTGAATACGACAAGATGCTCCGAGCTGTCCACGCCGCCGAGAAGCTAGAGGCGATGTCAGACAAGGCCAAAAAGATCGCCGAAGAATTGTGCGACAAATTGAAGGCGTACGACGACTTCATCGGGCTGTACCTCTACGGCTCACACGTTTGCGGCACGCCCCACGCAGGTAGCGACATCGACATCTTGGCACTGTTCGAGAACGACAAACGAGATGATGACGACGTTATAATGCCAGCGTGGCGACTGGAAATTGAGAACGACGTGATTATTGACTTTCGTGCCTACACGCCGCAGCAGTTTGAGTTTGATCGTTTGTATTGCGAGAACGTGAAAAAGGGACTCTACTATGCAAGACAACGATAGAAGTGCCGTAATACAGAACTGGATCGAAAAAAGTGACCGTGCGCTATGCGACGTGAAATACTGTGTTGCTAACGGGCAACTGGAAGCCGCACAAAATCGGCTCTACTACGCCATATTCTACGTTGTCAAAGCCCTTTCGATCCGAGAGAAGTTTGCAACCTCAAAGCACGGTCAACTTCTCGGATGGTTCAACAAAAACTACGTCCACACGAACATCGTGGAAGAAGGAATAAGCAAAATTTACAAAGTCACGTTCGATCTCCGGTGTGAGAGTGATTACGGCGTGGAGTTCCAACCGACCAAAGAACAGTTGACCAAACACTTCTGCGAAGCAGAAGTGTTTATCGCGGAAGTCAAGAAACTGCTGGCAGAAGAATGATACATCATCAGCCACACCAAACAAACTGGCTCCCCCCATGCATCCGATCATCACCGACAATTTACCGCAGATTCACGATTTGTGCGAGAAGTACAAAGTGAAGCGGCTGTGCGTCTTCGGCAGCGTCTGCACCGACCGATTTAACGACGAGAGCGACATAGATTTGCTCTACGAGTTGGACGACATACAGCCGGAAGAGTTTTTCGATTACATGGAACCGCTCGTGCTTGGGATGCGCGAACTATTCGGGCGAAAGATTGACATGGTGAGCGAGAAATCGCTCTCGAATCCGTACTTTATCAAGGTCATGCAACGAACAAGGACGCCAATCTATGAGCGACAAACAGAATGAACAGTCTGACCGGATCAAGAAGTATTTGTGGGACATCGCCACATGTGCAGAGGAGCTTGGTCAATTCTTGGTCGGCATTGACAGTTTTTCTGCCTACATGCAGAATAAGATGACGCGAAGGGCGGTCGAGCGTGAATTGGAAATCATCGGAGAAGCGACGAAGCGACTCTTGCACATACAGCCGGATTTCCCGTTAACAAACGCGCGACGCGCCATCGATTTGCGGAATCTTGTCGCGCACGAGTACGACAGAGTTGACAATGACGCCGACATCTGGGTAATCGCAACAAAACATGTGCCGCTACTTCTGGAAGAAGTCAAGAAACTGCTGACAGAAGAATGAACCGTTCACCACTCGCTTACGCTTCCCGCTCCGATTAACTACTAACTACTGCTCACTAACCACTACTTACTATGCTCACAATAATTTGGTCGATTGTTCTTGTCGTTTTGGGGATTAACGCGCTGATCATCATTCACGAGTTGGGGCACTTTCTTGTCGCCCGCGCGTGTGGCGTGCGGTGCGAAAAGTTTTACATCTGGTTCGACTTTTGGGGACTGAAGTTCTTCAAGTTTCGTTGGGGTGAAACGGAGTACGGACTCGGTGTTTTTCCGCTCGGTGGTTACGTCAAGATGCTCGGACAAGAAGACAACCCCGGCGAACTCGCTGCCGAACTCCAGCGTGCAAAAGACGCCGCCGCGACAAACGATCCCAACGCCGCGCCGCGCGACGTTGCCGCACTCGAACGCGCGGTGTACGCCCCCGACAGTTTTCTCGCCAAGAGTGTCCCGCAGCGGATGGCGATCATTTCGGCGGGCGTGATTATGAACTTTCTGTTCGCGTTCGTCTGCGCGGCGGGGGCCTACGGACTCGGCTTCAAACAAGTCGCCCCGTATGTCGGCGGCACCGTCGCCGGTTCGCCAGCGTGGCAGGCCGACTTGCAAGTCGGCGACAGACTCGATAAAGTCGGCAATCGCACAATCCCGTCGTTCGGCGACTTGCGACAAATGGTGCTCGACGCCGGCGGCACAGTCTCGCTCACTTGGTCGCGTCCGTCAACCAAAGACAAAGAGACGTTCACGCGCGACCTGTTTGAAGCACAAAACAAAGGCGACTTGCTGCCGAGCATCGGCGTCTTCCCGATGCGCACACTCGACGTTTACCGCGAGACGCCAATCGCGCCGTCGTTTGAAAGTTTCTACGCGACCGACGTTAGCAAACAACTCGGTGCCGCTGCGTATCGCGTCGCAGCGATCAATGCAAGCGAAGTTACCAGCTACGCCGACTTCACACGCGGGGTCAACGGAAAACTCGGTGAACCGGTCGAGTGTACGTTCGCCGCTGACGGTGCTGCGCCGCTCACGATCACACTTCCCGCAGTACCGATGAAAACGCTGGGAGAAATTCGTTTTGCGATGGGGCCGATAACGGCGATTCAAGACGGTTCAACCGCCGCCGCTGCTGGCGTCAAAGTCGGCGACACTATCGTTGCGGTCGAAGGAATCGAGACGCTCGATCCGCTGCGATTGCCGTACCAACTTCAGCGACGTGCAAACAGTGTCGCAAATGGCGGTGTGACCGAGTGTCGCATCACGCTTGAAAACTCGCGCGGCGAGCGGCGCGAAGTCACCGTTCCGATGAATCCGCGTGGCGAGTACACCGAACCGCGTTCGCTCAAAGACGTTCTCGCTCTTGCGCCGCTTGGGATTGCGTACAGCGTTCCACCGCGACTGGCCGGCGGCGAACGAGTTACCGACATAATCTTCCGCGACGTCGATGAAGCCACGTTTGCGAAGACTTCGTTTTCGGGGTGGATGAGCGAAGGTTGGTTCGGGCCGCGAATCGGTTTTGCGATTCACCGTCTCGGCGACGCGATTGACATTCCGTTTGTGATGCTGTCGATTTTGCAAGAGTGCAAACCGGAGACACCGATTCGCCTCATCGTCGATGGTGTGCCGCGCGAACTTGTTGTGACCGAAGCGGTAGACTGGTGCCGCGCCGACCGCGGACTCGTCTTGAATACCGAGACGTTTACGATGAAGGCCGATTCATTTTTGTCGGCGTGTTCGCTTGGTTGGGGGCGGATGGTGGAAAGTTCGCTCTCGGTCTACACGTTCCTTGCGAACTTGGGGAATCGCGTCTCGGCCAAAGCGATGGGCGGGCCGGTCGCCATTGTCGGGATTGCGTACAGCGTTGCAAACGAGGGGCCAGCACTTTTCCTTCTGTTCCTCTGCCTCATTGGTGCGAACTTGGCGGTGATCAATCTACTGCCGATCCCCGTTCTCGACGGCGGCCACCTTGTCTTTCTCGCTTATGAGGCGATCTTTCGCAAACCGCCGAACGAAAGTATTCAAGTCGCACTCAGCTACCTCGGCCTATTCCTCATCCTCGGACTGATGATCTGGTCACTCTCACTCGACCTCGGTTTCATTCCGAGAATGTGAGACCCGTTACGGGGCTACCAGCGGTTCTTTTTTGCTCACACGAAGGCGCGAAGTACACGAAGAGGAGAGAACGCGGAACACACGGAAAAACGGAAGGACGCGGAATTCAAAACTTCCGCGTATTTCCGTCCTTCCGCGATTTCCGCGTTAAAACTCTTCTTTGCGACTTTGTGTAAGGCTCCTCAAAAATCTGCGAAATCTGCGGATAGACCAAATGAACTTCAATCGCTCGCCACTTCACATCGCCGACTTGAGCACGCGGCGCACTTCTTTCACCGTTTGCGGTTCGTCGTGGATCGTTTGGTGCGCCCCGACAACTTTCACTTCGCTCACCGCGCCGGGAAGGTGCGCACTCGTTAGCGGGACAACGCCGTCGCTCGGTTCAAAAATCCGCGACGTGATTACGTTACGCTTCTCAACGCCGACAATGTTGTTGTACACAACTCGCGGCGAAAGCGGAACTCGACCAACACTCGCAACCTGAATCGAGTCTGTCCCCGCCGCTGCCTGCTCGTTCGCCATCGCTACGATCTTCGGCAAAATCGGCGACGACGTTGCCAGCGACGCCACACTCGTCTTCGTCTGTAACAGCGAATCCGCCGGTAAATCGGGGCACTTTATTGCTACCTCTTTCATAACCGCGTCAACGTCGTGCGGCAGTTTGATCGCCCGACCGATGAGCCACTGCGTCGCGCTGTTCGATGCGTCCGAACCGTGAAACGGCGTTGCAATACTGATAACGCGACGCACCGAACGATTCGCGTCAAAGAAAAACCACGACCGAAGCGTCTCACGAGTCGTCGGCGAAAGCGACGCCGTTACTTCGTCGAACGGCTTCGGGCTGACGAGTTTCCAGATCGCATCGCCGCTGTCGATAGTTTGCATCCGCGAAAGGAGGCCGCCCATGCTGTGGCCGATGAGCACCATCTCGTCGAGCGGTTTCGCTTGTCGCTGCGGGTCAACGGTGTTGCGCACCGCCGCAAGTTCGCTGCGAAGCTGCGCCGCCGAGACCCAAAACGGTTGCCCCGTCGGGTAAAAGAAAAACCAAAACTGATAACGGTCGCGGATGTCACGCTCGCTCTGAAGCGAACTCGCCATCTCAACCCACGTCAGCGGCGACGAGCCAAGTCCGTGAACAAACACCACCGGAATCTTGTCCGGCTGATACGGCTGCTGCATTATCAAACCGCCAACTTTGTACGACGATTCGCCCGGCTTGTCAGATTTTTCTGCGAGTGAACGTGTCGCGCGTTCGAGAAGCGATTGTACTTTATCGGGACGAAAAAATCCTGCGACGCGAACCACGTCCGCATAACTGCTGTTCTTCGCAAGATAATACGCAAACGGTGTTGTCAAATCGGTCTCAAGCGGGACTCGCTGCTGCGCGACTTGCACGGCGTCGTTCACGAGCGGATCGTGGAGTTCGAGAACGGCGTCGTATTCCGCAACGCCGGTCGGCGCGAGTCGCAAGAACGCCGAAGTCGCAAAGTTAAAACGCGGCGGACAATAACGCTCCGCAACCGGACGCTCGTTGCGCGGAACGTTGTCGCGTCGCGTTGCGATCAGCGGCACGCCCAAACCCGATTGACGGTACTCTTGCGAAAGACCGGAAATTGCGTAGTCCGACGCCAAGTGAAACGGTTCGAGATCGCCCGCGTTCCAGAATCCCGACGCGCGGTCGCACCGAATCCGAAACGTCCCCGACTCCAGCGTGATCGCGTAGACTTGCCCCGGCTGGAGATCGATTCCGTCGCCGCTTGAAATGAGACGCAGCAATCGTTCGACCGACTGATTGTAGAACAGACACGCCGCGCGGAACGACGGATCGTACTCGTTTTGGAGCGACGCGAGTTTCGGCGCGAAGAGATAACTGTAGGCGTACTGCGCCGATGCGATGTACATTTCGGCGGCGAGTCGCGGACGCGAACGTTCGAGTTCCAACGCCTCATTGTACGCAAGTTCGGCGAAGGCGAATACGAGGTCGGGCGTCGTCTCTTGGTCGCACTCGCGCCGCAGCGCAACGAGTGCTTCAGCGGGGCGTCGCTCCGCGATCTCAACAAGACCGTAACGCCTGAGCGTCCGAACGCTCCGTGTACTCAAGACCGATTCAAAGTCCCACGCCGTCCGAACAGCAACGTCGCTGTTCTCCATCGAACGAAGCCGCACATACCGCCGCGACGCACACCCGCCCGTCACGCCAAAAATGACGCAAGCAGTGAGAATAATTGTCGTGATGAGAGGCCATCGCATTTGGAGCGTAGTGAAAGTCTGAAGGTAGGCGATGGGTTTATACACCCATCGCACGGTGATTGCGTATTCGCAATCGCCGTCTGAATTGCCAATCAACCGTAACTCGTGCGCGACTTGCGTCGCGTGTGCGGGGTGTATAAACCCCGCACCTACCTTCACCGTGGCCAATACGTTGGCGTTGGTGCGGTGGCGGTCGTTGCTGGTACTCCCAACGGCGTTGGCATTGTTGTCGGCACCGCAACGGTTCGCTGGTCTTGGCACTCAAGCAGCATCAAGTAGTTGACTCGTCCAGTCGTCGGCGCGACGACGCGCGTTAGCGACGTGAGAATTTGGCCGGTACTGGTGCTGGCGTTTGCGCCTTCGAGTGCGCCCCACATGCCGAGGTCGAGCAGAAGGACTTTCCCTTTTGGGAATCGAAGTTGTTCGTCGAATTTGAACGTCACGAGTTGTGGCGACTCGATATTGTGACGCTGTTTCGAGCCGTCGGCTCCGACGAGTTCGAGCGGGATTGAGTTCATCCGGTCGATTTGTGTGAAGTCGCCGTCGATAGTGAGGTCGGCGGTCTCGCCATCGAGACAACTCAACGGAACGATTCGCAATCGAAACCCTTCTTGAATCGTAACGACATCGCTCACATACCCCGGCATCTGCGCCGACGGCTGAACGTCGCGTGTGTACTGTCGCGGGCGGTACTGCATGAATTCGTAACGCATCCCGTTCGGGACGTTCACCGGCACGGAAGTGTAGTCGCGGTAGTCGCTTCGCCGCGAGATGTCGGCGAGAAATCGCGGGACGTTAACTTTGTCGATGAGCCAGCCTTGGACGCCGGGCGTTTGAATAGGAATCGGTTGCAAATAGACGTGGCCGCGTGTCACCCAGTCGGGGCGACCGAGCGACAACACTCGCATCGTGTAGTTCTCTTGAGTTTTGGTGCTGCTAACAAATCTGTCAACGATGTCGGCGACGACTTTTTGAACGTCGATTTGGTGGTAGACGTACAGCTTTTCTGGAGTCGCGGCGAGGACGCACTCGGTTTGCGAGTGCCAGACGTTTGGCGTTGTCTGCCGCAAAATCCAATCGACAATCGTCTGCTGCGGCGGTGTGGTGGACGGGTCGAGACTGCGGCTCTTCGTGTACGGCGTGATGTCGTACTCGCGGTAGAACTGCCCTTGCTCGTTTGACATCGCCTTGCGACGTGTGACGTTCGCAATTCGCTGACCGAGAACTTCGTCGGGCGTGAGCACGGCAGGGGCCGCAACTGGACTTGGCGACGACGCAACAACCGCTGGCGTCGCTGCCGGAACCGTAGCCGGTGCCGCAGCTGCCGCGACGGGATCGAAACCTTGCGCAAGCGCGGTGCCGGTGCAAACGAGTGCAAACGCGGTGACGAGAACTGTGGTGAAAGTTTTCATGAATTGGATTCCTTGGTTGCAACCAGATTTCGTCATTCCCGCGTAGGCGGGAATCCATCCTGTTGGCACTCGCTTACGCTTCGTGTTCTGATTACGCTTCGTGTTCTTGTTCACTTCCCAACGGTCGTTGTTTGCGTTGACGAGCTTACTGCGTTTGACGAATCGTGCAAACGCGATGCGACGCCTTGTTCGGCGGTGCCCGCGCGTGACGTGATCGGTAACGGCGAACCTTGGTCGAGCGACTGTCCTAGAACGTTTGCGGGTAATGTCGATGGTGATGTTGCGGCTGTTGTCCCGCTGGTGAGTGGGAGCGAACCGTATGAACCACCGTAAATTGCGGCTGGTCCAGTCGGGACGACTGGTGTTGGTGCTGGCGAAGTGGGTGGAGTTGTTGTTCCTGTATTAACTGGCGTGAACGCCGACATTCCGGGCGGCGGCGAGTAGTTTGGGTTGCTGATTGCGTAACTTCCCGTCGCGGGTGGCGGTATGACGCTGGAGTCGAACGGGTTGTTCGGCTGCTGCGTAGCCTGCTGCTGCGACGGGAGCGTCTTGCACCCAACCGCAACAAAAATCACGGCGAGAATGAGCGTCTGAATTGTGCGCAGAGACGAAACCATGACGGGAGTCTAGCAAATCCCGCCCAGCTTGCCAAGAGAGAAATCGTGGGCGATTTGGTAGTTCAGGTTCGGCGTAGCCACACCGACGAGTTGTCATACGCCGCAGGCGTTTGGAGGGTTCGGCTATGCCGAACCGCTGTGCGAGTGCAAATTTCCGAACCGGTCGAGAGCGGTTTTCTTTTCTCTGTACCCAGACCTGTTGGTTTGGTATGGGCCGCGAATTCTTTCCTCGTTAGGGGAATCATATCAATATAACCGCGACCACAATAGAATCCGATTTGCCCGTAGGGCATCAATAATTCCAGCGGCGTTAATGTGAATGCCCTACTGGCAAAGGAAGAACGCAATCCATGCTCGACAAACGTGCTACACGAAAATGAAAACAGCTCTACTCTTTCGGCGGTTCACACTGTTCGAGTAGTTTGAAGTTTGGCATGTCGGCGCGGGGGACGGTTTCTAGGAGGCGTTTGTTTTCGTCAAACGTTTTCAAGATCGCTTGGTAGTCGGGATCGTCTGTCGTTGCGAAAATCGCACGTCCGCACCGCTGCGTTCCGCCAGCACTCTCCGCAAGCGGCGCGAGCAAAATGTCGTTCTTCTCCGGCGCGAGAATGCGTGTGTAAAACGTTCGCGGTACGCCGCCACGCTCCTCCGTGTGACACGAAACACACCGACGCGCCGCCACCTCCTTGAGCGTGCTGTCGAGAGCAGCCGGATAAATCCGACGACTCCCCATACGCGCCTTGTGATTCGATGACGACGTTCCATAATACGGCACGTTCAAGTCAATCCACATGTAAACCAGTTCACGCTCGGATTGCGAAACGTCGATCCGCGGCGCACCGTGTTCGTCAGGATGCGACGAACGCAGAATCTCCGCCAACTTACTCGCCGGACTCCCCCAACGATACGGCGCGACTTCAAGAATGTTTAACTCCGCGCCATTGATCGTCCAAATCCACGACGTATACGGACTCTCACCACGCGCCGCATCACCATCACGCCCAACCGGCGAACCGTTGTACGCAAAGAAACGTTCGCCCTGCGTGCCTTTTCTTGCCATGTGTTCGTAAGACACATTGAAGAAGTCGGTCATGTCACCCGTCATATCGACGCCGCCCGCAAGCTCGCGTTCGTTGTGACACTCGATACAATGTTTGTCGAAAACCGGTTGCACGACTTCAGGATACGAAAAACCTTTCACGCCCCACGCAGGTTCTCGCAGCGTTTGCACTTTCGCATCGCTCAAGAGAAATCGTTCGCGGCGATTCGGTGTCGCCATGTTTCGGTCGGCGTGACAACCGACGCAACCTTGCACCTCTCCCGGCATTAGATGCGTGAAAGTTCGCATCCGCTGCACGGCGCGACCTTCGGCGTCGAGTGCCATGAAATAGATCGGCACTTCAGACGGGACGCGAAACGCTGCCGAGCCGTCGGCGGCTACGTCTGCAAATCCCCACAACTTTTTCGGCGAGTACGTCGCCCCGCACGACACGAGCGGAAACTGAAATCCAAACGCGGCAATGTTGCGCCACGCGCCGCTATCCGGGTCGTGGTTGTTCTGCGGCGTGTGCGTGCTCTTTTCGAGTTCTTGAACGACGGCAATCCTTTTGATCGTGCCGCGCGGGACGGTCGGTTCAAGTCCCTTGTAAACGTCTTGCAAAAAGACCGTCGCCCACTGACCGCTAACGCCGCCGTCTTCGGGAAGAGCGACTTCGCGGTTCATCGTGCTGCCGGTAAACACCGGCGGAACCGCACGCGGACGAATCGGCTGCGCAGAATAAAATCCCATTCCGTCTCGCGTTTGCAAAATCGTTGCGACCGCACTAGCGTCGAACGAGCGAACTTGAACGTCGCCGTCTTTAGTGACGATGAAACGGTTCTCGTCTATCGGAAACGGTTTTTCGTAACCGCCGACAAGTCCGTTGCCGTAGACCCACTCGTGCCGGAAAATATCGACTTCGGGTGTGAGGTTGGTGACAGCGGTTTGCGTCTCCGGCGTGAGTCCAGCGTTCGGACTCACGGACGGATCAATCACAACAATTCCGCCGCGACACGGCCCGTTGTGATTCGTCGCGGTGCAAATTACTTTGCCCGATCCGGGGATCGGCTGTGCGTCCATAAACGTACCCGGCGCGATTGTGCGGTTCCCGAAAAATCCGGCGAGTCCGGTGCCGTCGGGGTTTATCGCCCACAAACTTTGAATCGGGCACGCTGGCTTATCGACGTATTCCCATCGTGTATAGATGATGCGTCCGTCGTTCAAAACCGACGGCGTGAAGTCCATCAGATAATTTGCGGAGAGTCGTTTTTGGTTTCCGCCGTCGCGATCCATTCGGTAGACGACGGGCGACGTTGTTACCCAGCAATATGCGTAGGCCGGTTTGCGGTCGGAGATGAAGACGATTCCGCCGTCGGGGAGCCACGCCGGATCGAGGTTGTTGCACGCGAGGTTTGTGAGTTGTCGCAGGTTCGTGCCGTCGATGTTGACTGTGTAAATCTGATAATTGTTGAGCGGATTCGATCTGTCCATATCGAACGTGACGTTCCACGGATTGAATCGTTCGTCGCCACCGCGCTTCCACGCGAAGACGACTTCCATTCCATCGAACGAGAGCTGCGCCGAGGTGATCATCCCATCTTTTGAATCGACGATGCACTTGAGTTTTCCGCCCTCTGGTGAGTCGTCGGGGCTGAAAACGTACAGCCCGCCACCGCGACGAAACTCTTCAACGTGATAGACGTAAACGTGCGAAAGTTCTTGCGGAAAACGGTGAACGACGAGAACGTCATCGAAACCGAGTGCGCCGTTTGCAACGTCGCGGCGTAGTTGCTGCGATTGCGGTGTACGTTCGCGCGGGTCGCGGAACGCTTCGACCAAATCGCTCTCGCTGATCGGTTTTGCGAAGACCATAATCTCTGCGGCACCGGCGTTTTGTGCGCCAGCGTGCGCGGAGAGAAATTTGAGTCGCAGTTTGCGAACTTTCTGTGGCGTCAGCGTGATTCGCTGTCCGCCGTGACGCGCTTCAAACGTGCCGCGTGCGACTGGTTCGGTGTTGTCGTCAAGATACACTGCGTAGTCTTTGAAGCACTCGGCGATGAGCCAACTCGTGCGACCGAAGTAAATCACTTCGCCGACCTCGACTGGTTCGTCCCACTCGAAACAAAACTCGGCGGCGTTTTTCGATTCGTTCCCTTGTACGCACCAGATACGGCGTTCATCGTTGCGCGAAAGTGGCTGCGGTATGACGCCATCGACCGCGCCGGCGGCGACGTAACGTCCGTCGAACTCGCTCGTCGCCGACACCTTCGCGCGTGCGGCGAGATTGTCGGCAATCGTTGCGGAATCGGCTCGTGCGATCATCGCTGCAACACCAACACACACGCACATAACAGTTTGCAAGACGCGGTTCATGACAATTCTCCTTTTCTACCAGTAGACGATGATACTGTACAAATCGTTGCCTCTCACTCCGCCACATACTGCGGGTTGACTTTCGTTTCGGGAATCGTCGTGCGAAATGTATCGCGGTAAACTCCCATCAGCGGGAACGGCAGCGGACGCACGTTCCACTTTTTCCAAACGGCAGAGTCGTACGGAATCGTCAACTTCCCGCGATAACGAGTCACCGCTTCGGGTACACGACGGGACGAATCGGATGGCGACGTTGACTCTGAAATCTCTGCGAAGATTCCATCGCTCCACGCGACAAACGTGTTCGGGCCGTACTCGTTTTGACCGTGTTCGTTGCGTGTGAATGCGTCGCACGCGATAGCGACGTTGCGAAACGCGAAGTTGCGGTCAGCGTTCTGCGTGAGGTCGGCGAGGTCGGGATACTTTTCGCGGTACGCCTGCGAATCGGGATCGAACCCCGCTTGTCGCCGCGACGCGCCAAAATATCCTGTCAACATTTCGAGCCAACGTTTTTCGCCCCACGGCGAATAACTGAACGCACTCTTGCAATCAATGAAGAGGTTGTTGTCGGATATGTTGTCTTTGCCGCCGTGGATTTGTATGCCGCCGAAGCCGCCGCCGCTCGTGCGAAAGAAAACGTTGCCATACATCAGCACGGACGAAATCATATCGTCGAGCCGAATCCCCGCTTGCCCCGCGACGTTGCGACCACTCCCGATGTGGTGAAAATAATTGTAACGCATCACGAAACCACGCATGAACGGATTCCCCCAAATGTCGATCCCCGCTTGGTCGTCCGATTCATAAACAACGCTGTGAATCTCGTTGTACTCAATCGTCTGCTCCATCCCTTCGAGCCGGATTGCATGATTCGGCGAGTCGTGCATCAAGTTGTGTGCGATCCGGTTGCCGCAACCGTCGAGGTGAACCGCAGGTGCATACGCGCGATCGACTCTCGTGAACGACGCAATGTGGCAGTTCTCGACGAAGCTGTTTCCGTGCGTGAGAGTTTTGTAGTCGCCGCTGTTAAGTGCGACGCCGCCACCGCCGAGCGTTTCCAGATCGCAACTCAAAACGCCGTGCGAATCGCCGCGCATCTCAACGCCCCAACCGCCAAGTCGCCGCAGCGTACATCCCGCGAGAACGACATTGCTCCCGCCATCGACCTTCACGCCAAGTCCGCACCCGTTTTCAAACGTCAAACCTACGAGCGAGACGAACGAACAATCACGCATCTTAACGAACGGCGCGGCGAGTGTTGAGAGAACAACTTGCGTTGTTGACGCAGAAAAATCTTCGGTCGGCCAGATGAAGAGCGTTCCCGTCTTTCGACTCAGAAACCATTCTCCGGGCGTGTCGATTTCTTCGAGCAGATTGTATGCGTAGTACGGCATTTTTTCGCGGCACGCATACGAGTTCGGTTTTCCGAGCGTGATACGTTTCGCAGCGGTGTCGATGCTCTCGACGGGCGACGTGTTGCAACCCCAGAGGTGGCCCCAGTAACCCATGAGCCAGAGTTCGTCGGCTTGCGTCCAGCTATCTATGCGGTCATCGTCGTAACCGAAGATTGGCGGTGTTTTGCCGTTGTCATCGGGCGTGTCCATTTTTCCGCGCGTGACTTCGCCAGTACGGAGTGGCGGCGGAACGTTGTCGGCGTTTGTTCCTTCGTTGGGGTAACGTGCGAGCGTTGCGGGTTTGCCATCGATATAGAGATCGACCCACGGCGGCGACCCCGCGCCGCTGTAACCGTAACCGCGCTGCGCCATCGGCGGCAATTTCGCTACGTCGATTCCTGCGCGACGCAAATCAATCACGACAACTTTGCCGCGAGCTTCGGGACGCAAACGTTCAAGCGTTTCGGCATCATCGACTGGTGCGAAGTTTTGCGCGGCGAGTTTTGCGCCGCCGCTCCAGATCGCTTTGCCATTCTCGGCTGCGCGGTAGACTATCGGGGATTTTTCTGTGCCGCTGTCTTCGGCGGTGAGCGCGAGAACAGTTTCAGCGGCGGAGTACGTCCCGTTTTCGACGACGACTTCAACACCGCCATCTGGGAGCGTTCCGCCGTTTTCGTTTTTGAGTTTGCGGATGGCGTCGCGTGCGGCGGTGAGCGACGGCAGCGGCGCGTTCGCACCAACACGCAACGTCACCGCCGGACGAAACGATTCGGGAATACCAGTTTTCGCTGCTGGCGTTTCCCACGCGATCTTCGTCTCGGCGAACCGTTTCTCTTCGGCGTCGCGCTCGGCGGCTTCGGTTTGCAAGTACGCGAAACGTTGTTCGTTGAGACGCGCGGCGAAGTTGGGCGCAACGTTCGGCACGACGTTCTGCACCTCCGCCGACAACGCCAAACCACACACAACGAACGACAACACCAACACACAACGCGGCAAACTTTTCATCGGTGAAGCCCCTATTCCAGAATCGGATCGGACAAACTACGCACACCATTCGCCGATTGTACCTTCACTCTCCATCTCGGCAAGCCATCACCGTATCCGTTCACACGCTTTATTTCGTCATTTCCGCTGGGAGCGTTTGTGAATTTTGCATTGGCGTTTTATGCGATGGCGAATTGCATCTCGCGTGTTTGCTCGACCACGCGTGACGCCTCCAGTACCTCAAAACGAACGATGCCGCCGTCGTATCCGAAATCGGCGATGACACCGGGGCGCACCTCGTCGCTCTCTTTGATACGCGCGCTGCGAAGCGTGATCGTGAGTGAATCGGTCTCTTTGTCGTATTCGATTCTCATCGTGTTATCCTCCCAGATATTTTTTCCACTGCGACGTTTTGTAGAGTGTAACAATAACCACTTCGGCATCGGTTTCTTCCACCACCACTCGCAGCAACATCTCCACTTGCAAAACGGTATCGAAGTAACGCCGCATGAAAATCTGGCGAGGTAGATTTCCCTCTACAACCAAATCCGGATCAGCTATCGCCTTTTCCGCTTCGGCTTTGGCAATTTCACGCCGGTCGAGTTCGGTGAGTGCGTGGTGTGTCCAACGAAGAGGTTTCATCAAAGTCCTTGCGGTACGTTTTCCATGATAATCCAGACAACGCACCCAGAGATTCTACCCGCAATGCCGCGAAATTGTAGGGGCGGTTCGTGAACAGATTTAACGTGCCATCACGCCACAAGAACACGAAGCGTAAGCGAGTTGCCACGCGTGAGCAAACGCAGCGTCCACGAATCGCCGTCCGGATAGATTCCCAAGAAGTACGCGGGAAATGACGCAAAGGTAGGCGATGGGTTTATAACCCATCGCACCGCTTCTCAACAACAGCCCGAAACGTAGCGTAGCGAAGTGAGGGAAGTGGCAGCGATAACGTCGGTTTGCAGATCGAAACCTTCTCTCCCCCTCACTACGCTATCGCTACGTTTCGGGCTGCTATGCACGCTATAACAGAATAATCCGTGAACAAGATACCTGTTGGGAAAGAATCGCACTTCTGACGCGACGTGCGTCGCGGGGGCGGGATATGTAAATCCCGCACCTATGAGTAAGAAACGCACGGCACACATCATCGAAAGGCGTCATTGCAGCCGTGAAGCAGGAGGTAACTTTGTACTACTCATCAAGGCAACTGTTGACGACGTGGAAGATGTCAGTGTTATCAATGAAGTCGCCGCTAAACTCCCAAACCTCCGCAGCATGCGGGTCGCGTCCGCGAACTCGTTCCAAAAAGAGATCGGCCCCCGCCCCCCGTGCCCAAAGCGGCACTAACGCACTGGTGTGGCCATCCGAGCAATACTGTACGCGAGGAACAAAACCCGCCTTCTCGCCGCAAATTGGAACAAAGCGGTTAAACACATCTCCATCGTCAAACATACCATTGTTGTTGGCGTCGTCATACGTTCCCGGCCCCCAAAAAGGACCAGTTTCGTGGTCAGATGTAACGATAAGGAGCGTCTCGTCCCACGAACTGTTTTTCTCAACCCAAACAATCATCGCCTCAACCGCTTTGAACATCGACGTACACTCCCAAACGCATCGATCTATATGGCGGTCGTGATTGGCCCAGTCGATTGCGCCAGCTTCAACCATAAGCAGAAGCCCCTTGCCTTTGCCTTGCACTTGGAGCGTGTCTAGGGCATCTGTCGCCCATGCCGCGAGTGTGGGAAACATAACACCGTTGGGGATTTTGTAGACATCACGGAGTCGCAGTTCCTCACCCGGCGGGGCGTGTTCGCTCATTCCATCTACTGGCGGAATCGAGAGACGCGCCGGGGCAATCTTAACATACCGGTCGTTCCGCGTCTGTGGCTTCGACATAGCCACGAAAATCTCATCCCAAATTTCCGGAGAGCCGACGTATTTGTATTCGTCTTTCCCGTCCGGTTCACCAACCAGCAGCAGCGGGTGCCCAGCACCAGCGATGACGCGCAGCGGCGTCTTGCGATAGATTTCGGTAAAGATGTCGGCGTAGTTATCGCGATCAACATTGTGAGCCGCAAAACCCGCAGGCGTTGCGTGCGAAGCTTGCACCGTCGTCACTGTTCCGACAGCCTTCCCACTTTCAGTAGCGATCTCTGATAGGAGACGCAGCCGTTTAGGCACATGCCCACCATCCATACCAATGCGTCTACTGACCGTCTTGACACCGCTAAACATCGCCGTTGCGGCGGCAGCAGAATCGGTCGTGACCGTCGTGGGAGAGGATGACCTCGCCCCGGCGACCGACTTCCAAAAAGCGTCGGCATCATACGCGATTTCGCTGGCCGGAACGCCCACGCCAATCTCGCGCTGCGCCAGCGTCATTGTCGACAGATGCACTGGGAACGAGTCAAGAACCTGCTTCCCTAATGAGCCGCTGCGATAAAAACTCGCTGCACGATAGGCGTTGAAACCAAATCCATCTGCGATGACGATGATAATGTTCTTCGGCGGAGTCGCAACAGCGACTGCCGCGCCGAGAAGCCCGACCATCAAACTCAAAAACAGAACCGAAAGACAGGAACGTCGTGTGAGACAAAACATTTCAGGTGACCTTTCAATGGAAGTGGTTGGCTTGCGGTGTTGGGCGTCTTCATTTTGAGCAACGCACCACTACAATGTTGCCGAATAGACATTCAGTATCGTTCGCAGTTGCCACGCATAACAGCCCGAAACGTAGTGTAGCAATAGCGGAGCGTAGTGAGGGAAGTGAAGACTCTGCGTCCACAAAACTGACGTTAACGCCGCCACTTCCCTCACTTCGCTACGCTACGTTTCGGGCTGTTGTTACGAAGCGCATTTGCGAAACGATGTACTACTACTCACTCAATTCTAGCTTGATCTCTTTATTCCCAGTCGTTGGGATTGTGATTTCAATGCCGGAGGCATTGTACCGTTCGTACTTCTGCGGAACGATGTATTCGTACACAACCTTATAGGCTTTACCGGCATCACTCAACCTATTTCTTTCCTCAATAGTCAAAGGGGTCACATCGTTTTTTCTAGATACTGCAACCTGATACTTGCCGGGAAGTGCCCCCTCACCGGGTGTCAAGGCACCGAGGGCGAATCTGCCACTGGAATCGGACATCGCAGAAGCGGGCTGCCCTTCTCCGCCAGACGGCACAAAAGTTATGGTCGCCCCTTCAATGGGTTTCCCACTCAGAGTCAACACCCCTGCTGCAGGGACGACTCCTTTGGTTCTTGGTCCAGACTCACCACATCCCTGCATGGCACTCAATAGGGTACAGAACACTACAACACAACAAATTTTCTTCATAGTCATACCAGTTTGAAAGAGGTGAACGGCTTAAACGGACCAAGTCCATCGCTTGGGGCACCGACGACAACGGGGCCGGCAACCCCAAGCGAGAAACAACCACCATTAGAAACAATGTGTTTATCGGCGAACGTGTAGATTAGAAACCGCTCGCTTCACCACCACTAACAGAGCCAAGGGCACCCCAAACGCCATAGGGGGAAATGCCGGAAACAAGGGCTGGGTTAAAAGCCTGTCCTGTCGTTCCAGCCGTATTGCAATTGATGGTATCAGAAATGAACGTAACTGAACCATCCGCACGAGCCGCATTGGCACCGCCTGAATGATTACTCGATGCGGAAACAAGAAACACATTTCCGTCCTGACCATTTGCCGAACCACAGCTTGGCGAGTTCGGAGGCAGGATCGTATTGAACCGAGTAAATGAAGTCGCCCCATCACCCCAGCGCCATCCGCCAGCAGTACTGTAGAGCGTGGCTGCTGCTAAATACTGTTTGTTCGTTCCGCGAGTTGCCATACAGGCACTGGGGTTATTTGCCCCAAAAGAACTGGCTGGATAAGTATCGGTACTCGCTACAGCTCCCGAATTATTGAGAGCCGTAGCATCAATCGCAAAAGCCTCATTGATCCTGTTGCTACCCGAAACATGAACAATTCTCTCAGAGAACGCAAGCGTGTTGCTCGTCCCATCAGTGATAGCACTTCTCCACATACGATTTACGAACAGACCGCGGCTGACCGCCATTTTATAGCTCCCCTGATTACCACTTGTACCTGTACAACCGTTGTCATAGGGGTAGTCGCAGGTATTGTTGTAGCTGATGGAGTCACCCTCGCAGGCAACGTAGTTGTTTTTACCAAGCGCACTGGTGCCAACTGCGCCACCACCAACAGACGCAGACGAGCCATTGGGATCGCTGGCACAAAAGAACCCCGTAACCTTTGAATAGAAAGCGCGTCCGGGCAAAACATTTCCGTCTGCTGCGCAATAACCTGGCATCGTAATGCCAGTTCGTGTGGTACCAGTAACTGCTGCAGGATTTACCTTCGTCAGCCACGGGTGCATCGGCACCTGCGAATAGCATTCCTCGTACACCGTTGTCTGCTCCATGTAGGGCAGCAAGCTGGTTAACGTACTGACCCTATCGCGACGGCCAAGATTGGCAGTAGCATAAGAGCCGTCGTATCCACGGCCAGGACCACCAGCCGAACCCGCTGGGAATGCCCCGTAGGTGTCGAGATAGTTGTGTGAGGCAAGTGCCAACTGTTTGAGGCTGTTGGTACACTGCATCCTTCTCGCCGCTTCGCGCGCAGCTTGCACGGCGGGAAGCAAGAGCGCAACCAGAACACCGATGATGGCGATCACCACCAGTAGTTCAACGAGCGTAAAACCGCGACGGCGGCTTTCAGAAAGAATGGAGCGAATGGCGTCATAGAAGACGCCGCACAGATTGCCTTGCTTACCTG
>JBOFSQ010000013.1:0-7913 GCA_051651625.1 Thermoguttaceae bacterium
TGTCGCAGATTTTACGCATTGTTGGCAGTTTCTTTTTCTCTCACAAAGGCACGAAGTACACGAAGAACACAAAGGACGTTTTCAATTCCAATCCGCTTCGTGACCTTTGTGCTCTTTGCGCCTTTGTGTGAAACAAAGAGCCGCTCGTAATGCATGCAATCATGCGACTCCCTCCGTGCCTCTGTGACTCCGTGTGAAAAAAAAGAACCGCGAGTAAACGTAAAATCCGTGAACGCTTACCATTTGGCAAACCAGACGTGAAGCGAAAACATACAGCGACATCTTGTACCGTAACTTGCGTGCGTGTCAATGGGAGCGCGAACGGTTTCTCCCAACAAGCCGCATCCAACAAGGCGTGCGTCCTTGACGCACGGGGGACTGGCGGTTAGAATGGACGGACGGTGCGTATTCTCCCTCCCTCACCGGCGGGGTTACACACGCCCCTCACTTTACCGGCGGGTCTACACCCGCCGCTCGCCTCTCGTCCCTAGCCCCTAATTCACTATGTCTTTTGAACGCTTTTTCGATATTCTCGGCGACATATTTAATGGCATTACGCAGTGGATCGAGTCGCGGCTGACGATGCTTTTTGGGTCGGCAAACGCGCGATACCTGCGGCGTCTTCAGCCGAAGATCGCAGCGATTGCGGAGCTTGAACCACACTTTGCGCAGATGTCCGACGAAGAACTTCGCGGCGTCACAGCGATCTTTCGCAAACGTCTCGCAGACGGCGAAACACTCGACGACCTTCTCGTCGAGGCGTTTGCGGCGTGTCGTGAGTCGGCAAAACGACAGATCGGTTTGCGGCACTACGACGTTCAGATGCTCGGCGGAATGGTGCTCCACAGCGGCGCGATCTCCGAAATGATGACCGGCGAAGGAAAAACTCTCGTCGCCACGCTCCCCGCATATCTCAACGCCATCGCCGGCAAAGGCGTTCACATCGTCACCGTCAACGACTACCTCGCCCGCCGCGATATGGAATGGATGGGGCCAGTCTTTATGGGACTCGGTGTGACCGTTGGTGCGATCCAAAGTAACATGCCGCCAGACGAACGTCAAAAGGCGTACAAGTGCGACATCACCTACGGGACGAACAACGAGTTCGGTTTCGACTATCTCCGCGACAACATGAAGTTCGCCGCAAAAGGCGACGACAAATTCGACCCACACTATCAGCAAGCACAAGGTCGTCTCAACTACGCGATCATCGACGAAGTTGACAACATATTAATCGACGAAGCGCGAACGCCGCTGATCATCTCCGGTGCCGCACGCGACGACGTTAACCGTTACAAAGTCGCCGACCAAATCGCACGCCAACTCCAAAAAGACGAAGACTTTGAAGTCAACGAAAAGGAACACTCCGCACACCTCACGGACGCTGGCGTTCGCCACGCCGAACACCTCGCGGGCGTCGAGAGTTTCTACACCGCCGGAAATATGGAGTGGCCGCACCTCATCGACAACGCCCTCAAAGCACACCACCTCTTCAAACGCGATGTCAACTACGTCATCATGGACGGCACGATTGTCATCGTCGATGAGTTCACCGGACGACTCATGGAAGGGCGACAGTGGAGCGACGGTCTTCACCAAGCCGTCGAGGCGAAAGAAGGCGTGACGGTCAAAGAAGAGAACCAAACTCTGGCGACAATCACGCTGCAAAACTTCTTCAAACTCTACGACAAACTCGCCGGAATGACCGGAACCGCAATGACCGAAGCGAGCGAGTTCTGGAAGATTTATCGTCTCGACGTAATCGCCATCCCGACGAACAAACCGCTCCGCCGCATCAACAATCCCGACGTAATCTACAAGACCGAACGCGAAAAGTACATCGCCATCGTTGACGAGATCGAACGGATCAACAAGTGGGACATCCTCGAACTCGGCCCCGACCGCGAAGTCCTCGGTACGATCACCCGCGAAGACGACGTGTCGCTGGAGCTAACTCCAAAAGGCGTCCGCGACCCGCAGCGGTTTGAAAAGAACGTCGTCAAAGGGATCAGCCGTCGCGGGCGTCCGATCTTGGTCGGTACGGTCTCCATCGAAAAGAGCGAACTCTTGTCAACGCTGCTCGACAAGAAAGGGATCAAACACCAACTTCTCAACGCCAAACCTGAATACGTCAAACGCGAAGCGGAGATCGTCGCGCAGGCGGGACGCAAATCGGCGGTGACTATCGCAACGAACATGGCGGGGCGTGGTACCGATATTATCCTCGGTGGAAATCCAGAGTCGTTGGCGTGGGGCCAACTCCAAGCAAAATATCCGACGCGGCTTGAAGTTCCGCGCGAAGAATGGAACGCCATCGTCCGCGAGATCGAAGAGCGTGAACAGATGCGGCCCGAAGGCGACGAAGTTCGCACGATGGGCGGACTTCACATCATCGGCACCGAACGTCACGAAGCGCGGCGCATCGACTTGCAGCTTCGCGGACGCTGTGCGCGTCAAGGCGACCCCGGTTCGACGCGGTTTTTCTTGTCGCTCGAAGACGACCTGATGCGCATCTTCGCTGGCGAGTGGGTCAAACGAATGTTGACGATGCTCGGAATGGAAGACGGCACGCCCATCGAAAGCAAGATGGTGACGCGGCGAATCGAAGGTGCGCAGCGCAAAGTCGAAGAGCGACACTTCGAGGCGCGAAAAAACCTGCTCGAATACGACGAGGTGATGGACTTCCAGCGCAAGAGCGTCTACGGTTATCGCCAGCGAATTCTCGAAGGCGCGAACACGAAAGAACTTGTCGGCGAGATGCTCGAAGAGCAGATCGACTTGCATCTCAAAGAGTTTCTGCAAAAAGACATCGGGCCAGCGTCGTTCGCGGCGTGGGCCGGTTCGCGGTTGGCGTGTGAACTCGACGCGAAAGACTTTCGCAGCATGACGTACACGCAAGCCGAAGAGTTTGCCATCGACACCGCACGCCGTCTGGCCGAGACGCAAGTTCTCGATGCCATCGACGAAAACCTCCCCGACACCGACGACGAGACCGAGTGGAATTGGAAGGCACTCGCCAGCTTCGCCGAGTCACGCTGGAAACTCGGTATCACCGACACCGACCTCAAAAAAGTTGGACGCGACAAGATCGACGTTTTTCTGATCGAACGTGCTCGTCAATTCATTGACGGAGTTGATCTCAGCGAGGGGGCGGTCTTCCTCGAACAAGACTACAATCTCAAAACAGTCGTTGCGTGGGCGTACAACAAGTTTGGGATCGTCATCGACCCAGAGACGATTCGCAAGATGGAGTTTCCGCAAATTCGTGAATACATAGCGAAGTTGACGTGGCAACGTTACGCGGAGAAGGAGATCGACCTTTCGCTCTCGATTGCGCTGCGTGAAGCGACGGTTCACGATTCTACCGGTGATCGTTTCGACCGCGAACGGCTCGTTGCGTGGGCGGTTTCGCGGTTTGGAGCCGCGCTCACACTCGACGACATCAAAGGCGAACAGCACGACGGGATCGTTAAGATTGTGAGTGAACGGTGTCACGCTGGCCACCAGCGGCAGGTGCAGCAGCGTGAAGAGTTGCGTGCGGCTGCGGTGGCGTGTTTGCGTGCGGCGGGGTTTGATCCTGATCAGTTTCACAAAGAAGTTGAATTGTTGATGAAGACTGGCGGTGGTCGTGCGGGTGCGGGTTCGCGGTTTGCCGCGCGGAGCATCGCGCGTACGCCGATGCGATATTCGGGGAAGTACGCATCGCAGCGTCATCTCGTTTCGCAAACGGTGTCGGGACCGCGACTCACTCCGCATCAGCCCGAACTGATTGCGCTTTGTGACGAGGTTAACAAAATCTGTGACACGTCGCTCGCGCCGGATGTCGTTGCGACTTGGGAACCGCAAGAACTCGAAGACCGCGTCATCGCGCTTTGGGAAGACCGGTATCACCCTGAAATGCGGTATATGGAGCGGTCGCTTATTTTGCAAGTTCTCGACTCGATTTGGAAAGACCATCTCCTCGTGATGGAGCAGCTTCGTGCGAGTGTTGGGCTTCGTGGTTATGCGCAGGTCGATCCGAAAGTTGAGTACAAGCGTGAGGGGATGAAGCTGTTCACGACGATGTGGAACACGGTTTTTGAGCGTGTCAGCGATTTGGTTTTCCGAATGGAGGCGGTTGAGCAGGGGACGGTTGAGCGTTCTTCGACGTGGCGTGAGAGTGCGGCGACGCACGCGAGTGCGGAGAGTGGATTTGCGGGTCTCGTCCGCGAACAGCAATCGGCGAGCGAGAAGACCGCAACGCAGCAAGACCCTGCTCCGCAGCGACTCGAACCGTTTCGGCGTACTGATCCGAAAGTTGGCCGCAACGACCCGTGCCCCTGCGGCAGCGGCAAAAAATACAAACACTGCCACCTAAAACAACAGTGACCCGACCCGAATCAGAACACGAAGCGTAAGCGAGGCAACGTGACGTTGCATCCGATAGCCTCCCGGTAACTTCGTTGCGGTCGGCAAAAGAAATAAGAACACGAAGCGTAAGCGAGGCAACGTGACGTTGCATCCGATAGCCTCCCGGCAACTTCGTTGCGGTCGGCAAAAGAAATAAGAACACGAAGCGTAAGCGAGTGAAGAACCATGTCCACACTACAATTTGAAACAACAGTCGCCGCCGACGGTACGATCACGCTTCCAACCTCCCGCTACGACGCGGCAGAGTTTGTGAATAAGACGGTGCGCGTTGTTGTCGAGCGTGCGTCGGTTAAGGAAGACGACAGGCGTCCGATTAGCTTCTTCTTAATGCATGCGGCGGGAGTGCTCGAAGGGAAAACCACCGAAGAACTCGAAGCTGCGATGATAGAAGCGAGAGAAGAAAAGTTTAGCCGACATCTGTAGCAAATGCGACACGTTTTGCTCGATACCAATGTGATTTTGGACGCCTTCCTACATCGTGAACCGTTTTGGAAGGAGGCGGGGAGCGTCTTCGATGCGATCAATGCGGGGACGTGTGTTGGCTACGTTTCGGCCACAACGATCACGGACATATACTACATTTTGAAAAAGCATGTCGGAAACGAGCAGGCGCGTTTTCATATCGAAAATTTGGCAAACAGTGTCGGCATTGAGATTCTCGCCGTCAATCGAGAAACAGTCATTCAGGCGTTGGAATTGCCGCTTTCCGATTTTGAAGATGCCGTCCAAGTGGCTGTCGCTTTGCAGAACAGAATGATGGCGATTATCACGCGAAACGTCCGCGATTTCCGGTTCGCCCACATTGACGTGTGTACCCCAGAACAGTTTTTAGCCCCGAATCGAGACAGATAGTTTCACCAACTACACTTTCAACATCACCAAACATGAAATTTCGCATAATCCGCGTTGACCTTCCGCTTCGGCACGTCTTTTCGATTTCTCGTTATTCTGTTAGTGTTGTGCGCACGATCATCGTCGAGCTTGAGCAAGACGGTCTTTGTGGTCACGGCGAGGCGTATGAGAATCCGTATTACGGTTCGTCGATAGAGTCGATGATCGACATTCTTGAGCGTGCGCGACCGATTGTTGAAGGTTACGCACTCGCCGACCCCGATGCGTTTTGGCGGACGCTTGCACCGGTTGTCGGCCACTGTCGTTTCGCGCAGAGTGCGATGGACATCGCCGCGTGTGACCTCTGGGGGAAGATGCACTGCCAGCCGCTCTGGCAGGTTTGGAACTCGTCGCTCTCGTCGGTGCCGATTACGGGGCACACTATCGGGACCGACTCGCTAATTCAAACGCGCGAGAAGTTTCAAGAATACCCCGACTGGCTCTGTTACACGCTCAAACTCGGCAGCAAAAACGAATCGGAACTGCTCGATTTTTATCGTGAAGTGATTAAGGTGCCGGTGCGATTTGACGTGAACGGCGGCTGGAGTCGTGACGTTGCGATGCGTCGCGTTAGCGAGCTAGAATCGACGTTCAACGTTGAGTTAATCGAGCAGCCACTCCCCGCCAACGATTTGGAAGGGATGCTGAAGTTACGCAAGAAAGCGAACGTCCCGCTCATCGCCGACGAATCGTGGCGGACACCCGAAGACCTCGCACTCGTCGCCAAATACTTTGACGGCGTGAACATCAAGCTCGTCAAGTGCGGCGGACTTACTCCCGCGCGTTGGATCATCGCCGAGGCACGTCGTTTGGGACTCAAAATTATGCTTGGCAATTCTGTAGAATCGACGGTCGGCGGTTCGGCAACGGCGCAACTTGCACCAGAGGCCGACTGGGTTAACTGCGACGGACAACTTCTCGTTGAGAAAAAAGTCGGCACTGGGATCGAGTTTGACCGCGGAAAAGTGATCTTCCCCAACGAAGACGGCACCGGTGTTGATGTTTCGTTTCGGTAGGTGAAATAGAATTAGTCCCGCAAACTCATATGCCCTATAGGACGTATAAGTCCTATAGGGCATATGAGTTTGGCAGAACAAGCAGCCGCTCACTTCACACTTCACACGCAACAATATCGTCGAACGTCTGTCGGCGGCGGATCATTGTTGCACAATCTCCGTCAACGAGAAACTCTGCGATCAGCGGACGCGAATTGTAGTTCGACGACATCGCCGCACCATAAGCACCAGCGTTTTCGATGATGAGAAAGTCGCCGACGGCGGCGTGCGGCAGCGAACGTTTCACGACGATTCCGCCTTCTTCTTGCGTGAAAATGTCGCCCGATTCGCAAAGCGGCCCGCCGACGATAACGTCGGTAAACGTGTTGTTGGCGGCGTTTTCGTTGCGGTGAAGAATTGAGATTGGGTGATACGCACCGTACATCGCGGCGCGGGCGAGGTCGTTGAAACCGGCGTCGGTGAGATAAAACTTGTTTTCGCCTTGCGTCTTGACGGCGCAAATCGTTGCAACCAAAACTCCACTCTCGGCAACGAGATAACGCCCCGGCTCAACTTCCAAGATGAGTTTGCGTCCAAACTTTTTCGACAGTCGTTCGCGGACGCCGCTCCAGAGTTTGTGATACTGCGTGATGTCGAGTCGCGTGTCTTCGGGGCGATACGGAACAGGCAGCCCGCCGCCTGCACTGATTGTCGTGAGTGTCTCGCCGAAAGGCGGCGCGAATTGTTCGATAAAGTCGCAGACTTTTGCAAGGTGTACCAAATCGGTACCGCTTCCGATGTGAACGTGAAGACCGGTGATACGGAGATTGTGTTTCGCTGCGAGTCGTTTCGCCTCATCGGCCTCGGTGAACCAAATGCCATGTTTCGACGAGTCGCCGCCGGTGTTTGTCTTACGCGAGTGGCCGTGACCGAAGCCCGGATTAATCCGCAGCGTTATTTCGCCGCCACTGTTGCACCGCTGTCCGTACTGCTCGATCATGTCGAGCGAACCGCAGTTAACATGAATGCGTTCGCGTACAACGAGATCGAGTGCATCGGCGTCGAAGATGTCGGCGGTGTAGACGATGCCATGAACGCCGCATGAATCTTTTGCTGCGGTGAATCCGGCCCGCAATCCGCGACGGATTTCGTTTGCACTGACGGCGTCAACGGCGATGCCGTCGGCGCGGAGCAGCTTCAATATCGCCGTGTTTGAACACGCCTTCTGCGCGTATCGCACAACGTCGAACGCCGCCAATTCGCCGCACCGCGAACGAATCGTTGCTGCATCGTAAAGATAAAATGGTGTCGCGTGTTGCGACGTGAGTGAGTGGAGGAGTGGTGAGTTTGTCATGAGTTGATCAATGGGGCTGCGATCAAGTACAAAGGGGCGTGCGATATGCGAGGAAGTTTTTGTTACCATCGTGCGTCCCCCCAATGCTTGCAATTTTGGGTGTTTTGATTGAGTTGTTTTTGCGACGATACTGTTTTCGTTTCAGTATTGTGTAAAGCAAGAAGTCTCTGCATTTCGGCAAGATTGTTGCGTACTTCCGCTTTTAGCATTTCAGCGTTAATTACCAGCGGTGGGTTCAACTCTTCGTCTGAAACGTCTTCCCA
>JBOFSQ010000014.1:0-71351 GCA_051651625.1 Thermoguttaceae bacterium
CCCCCCCCATTTTAACATTTGCGGAGTTTTCCGCAGTCGAATCTTCGTTCGTCATTGCGCACACAATTTCGTTCGTTGTAATCTTCGTCATGGCACATTCTCCTTCTAAAAAAATGGACACCGAGAAACGTTAAACCAAACAGTCGCCGCAACAGAGCAACGACCACGGCGTGGAATCGTAACGAACGAAACGCAAAGCGTCAACGGGGAGTAGGAAAGATTTTTTTGTGACCGTTCTCGATTGTTGACCATCAACTCCCCGGCTACTTGAGCAAGCCCTTCACTTTGTGAATGAATACTCTCACCTCCTCTAAACTCTCTTCCAGCTTTTCTTTTTGAGGTTTGAAAGTAAACGTGTAGTCACATTTTTGCCTGAACTCAAACGCCTTTTGGTATGTCCTGAACAAGGCGACATCAACCAAACCGCTCTTGATGAACTCTTTGTTGAACCAACCGATCAACTGACCATGCTTTGATGTTCTAAACGCCGACTGTTCAGCCAGCGCGCAGACGGCATAAAACAGCGAATAATAGAGCCGATTTTGTGCCGTCGAAAGCGCGTCCGCCTCTATGTTCAACTGGCAGTCTTGAAAGGCTTCGTCACTTTTGAGTAACCAATTGTTCACGATGTCATTATCGTGCATAGTAAAGTCCTTTTTTGATCTCATCAAAATACGTCCAGTGGAGGTTTAAGTCCTTCAACGTGGAACGCTGAAAATCAATGACTTCACCGTGTCTAATAAACAGGTCAACCACTTTGTCAGAAATGGTGTTATCAAAATCTTTGTTGTTTTCAAAGATGGCCATAATGTCAATATCGCTGTCACCAGTGGTTTTTTCGGTGACTTGTGAGCCATAAAGATAAAGCCCAATGAAGTCGTCGTATTCCACGAGCTTGTCTCGCAACTCTTCCGCGATTTGCTTTGCCTTATCTAACATTGGCTCACCTTCAGTCAATAATCTTCGAGATCGGGAACTCGACGATGCCGGTTGCGCCTGCGGATTTGAGTTTCGGAATCAGCGTGCGGACGACCGCTTCGTCGATGATCGTCGAGACCGATTTCCAAGCAGGATCGGAGAGCGACGAAATCGTCGGACTCTTGAGTGCGGGAAGGAGCGTGAGAAGTGCGTCGAGACGCGCTCCTTCGATGTTCATCATCAGACCGACTTTTCCTTCCGCCGCCATCGTCGCCTGTAACATCAACACGATGTCGTCGATTTTTTCACGCTTCCACGCATCGGCATACGATTTGTGATTGGCGATGAACCGCGTTGTGCTTTGCAAAACTTCGGCGACGATTCGCAGTTTGTTTGCGCGGATTGAACTGCCGGTCTCGGTCACTTCGACAATCGCGTCGGCCAGCTTCGGCGGTTTGACTTCCGTCGCCCCCCAACTAAACTCGACCTCCGCATTGACACCGTGCCGCGCCAAAAACTGCTTCGTTAAACCGACACCTTCGGTTGCGATTCGTTTCCCTTCGAGGTGTTTTAGCTCGGTAATCGGCGAGTCTTCCGGTACACACAACACCCAACGAACCGGACGACGACTCACCTTCGAGAACAAAAGTTCGGCAACTTCGTACACATCCGATTCTGTCTCGACGACCCAGTCGTGACCGGTGAGTCCGGCATCGAGGTCGCCGCTGGCGACGTACCGCGCCATCTCTTGGGCGCGGATGAGAAGGCATTCGATTTCGTCGTCGTCGATGGTCGGGACGTAACTACGCGACGCCACCGAGACGCGAAAACCGCTGCGACGAAAAAGTTCAAAAGTCGCTTCTTGAAGACTCCCCGCTGGGAGACCGAGTTTGAGTTTACGAGTGTTTGCGAGAGATTGAGACATTGAAGTTTTCTGATAACAAGGTTGAAGGGAACGTGAAACCGACCACAAATCGCGGCCATTATCGACAGCAATCGCCTGTTGTCAAGCGGACGGCAAAACCGCAAAAAGACGCGGTCTGTGCAAGCAAGGCAATTCACGCAAACTTCGCGGGCAATGTGGAATCTGTCGCCGCAGTCGTCGCAGCGTGACTGCGCCACGATAATCTGCCGATAACGCTTGCATGAAAACCAACTCTACACTTTTGGGGATCGCAACAGCATCCGCGTTGTTCTTCGTTTCGTCTGTGAACGCTGGTGCGCCGTGCGAACCAATCTCGTGTGAACCTGCCGCGTGCGAACCGTGTGAGACGGTTGCGTGCAATCCGTGCTACAGCGATTCGAGTTTGTCGTTTGCACGCAACGCACTCGCCCCGTCGCGGTGGAAGTTTAGTGGCTTCGTCGAAGCGGGGATTTGGCGAAACGATCACGGTGCGGAAATTCAATACGACAATGGCACAATGGTCGGCGGTAATTGTTCTCCATACACCGTATTCTATCCGCGACAGCAGACAACCGACTTCACAATGACCCAACTCTGGCTCACACTCGAGCGCGAAGCCGATACCTCACGCGGTTTCGATTGGGGATTTCGTACCGACTTTCAGTACGGAACTTTCGCACCGACATTGCAGTCGTACATGTCACAAACATTCGATTATGGACTGCTAAATTGCGGCGACTACGGTGCCGCGATCAACCAGCTTTACTTCACACTCGGTTACCGCGACCTCACCGTTTCACTCGGTCACTTTTTCACGCCAGTCGGTTGGGAATCGGTGCTAGGTAACGAAAACTTCTTCTACACCAACTCGCTCATTTACCGAATGGAACCGACGACGCACGTCGGCGCGAAAGCAGAATACGCCCTCACCGACCGCCTCTCCGTACTCGCCGGAATCACAAATGGATACGACAACGGTTTCGAGTTTCGTTATGGTGATGTCGGATTCATCGCTGGGTTCAGCTACGAATTGTCCGACCGCTCGTCGCTTAACTATTACATCTCTGATGGACGGATCAACAATCCCACCGCTGCTTTTGGGAACTACTGGTCGCAGTCGCTCGTCTGGGTGTGGCAACAATCGGACGACGTGACCGAGTCGTTCCAGTGGGACGTTTCAGACAACGACTTCATTGGTGGTGGCGGCGGTACCGCGTACGGTCTCTGTTACACTCGCGTTGTTCAGATGGGAAAACGCTGGAGCCGCGGTTTCCGCGCGTCGTGGTGTCGAACGAACGAATGGTACGGTGGCCCCGCAGACGAGTACGAAATCTCGCTTGGTCTCAACTGGAAACCGACAAAGCGGCTCGTGATTCGCCCAGAGATTCGCTACGACACATTCCAAGGAAACGCACTCGCCGCCGCTCCGCGATTCAACTTGAACCCCGCCACCGGCGAATATCGCAACAACAACCAGCTCTCCGGCGGATTCTCGCTCGTGTAGAGTTATGGGCGGTAACGCGGACGCGGTTTGATAATCACGGCTCGGTGCTGGTGCCATCGTGTACACTCGCATCTCCGCGCAGGCGACGTTGTTTGTAGTCGGGCCAAAGTGGACACGACAAATCTGTCCAACATTTGATCGCACGGCTGGCGTCTTCGGGGAGCACAATTTGTTTGTGATTTTCGTCGCCAAGAATTGTCCAGAGGCGAGTTTGAAACGTCCCGAATGAATACGGTTCAGCCTTCGTCGGAACGCCCGCTTGGTAGCCCCAATTAAAATGGTGAACGTATCCGCCGCGAATCACCGTCTTGAACGACGCCGGAATGTAGTCGCCATCGAGTTTGCCCGTGAGGTCGATCCGTCCCGCCTTCGTGTCGCTTCCGTCGTGACAAGAAACGCAGTGCTGATCCCAAACCGGTTGTACAACTTTCTGATAGTCCAGCGCGCCCGTCCCCCACGGCGACGGCGTTAGAGTTTTCGGCGACTTCTGCGCGGCGATTGTTTGGCGTCGCGTCGAAAGCATCGTGCGATCTTCGTGGCAACCGATGCAACTGCGACTCTCGCCGGGCTGTAATTGTACGACACTTCGCATACGTTGTATCTCGTTGTAATCTTTGTCGAGAAGCTGAAAGAACAACACCTTCTCCGACGGCGCGACGAAACTCACCGAGCCGTCTTTTTCGATCTCAACCAAACCGAGGTCGCCCTTCGCAACATACGAAGTCCAGCCATACGGCCCCGAAACGAGATCGACCGGCGATGCGTAAAACTCCATAAACGGCTGATAACTCGCGCGGTACGTCCCATCGGAAAACTTTTCGAGAAAGTGCGGCATCTCTTGGCTCACGCGAATATACTTCGCAGAGCCGCGCGGCACAATATGATCGATTCCTTGATAAACATCTTCGACTGTGAAAACGCCTTCGTGCCGCGTCGCCAGTTCCGAATCGATCCCCGACGAGAGTTGCAGCGGCGGCGAAGTGACACGCAGCGGCGTCGGACACATCGAACTCAAACTCGGATCTATCGAGAGAAGTTCGCGGTTGCCGTAGCGGTCGATAACGAACAGTGCAAAACGATCGCGCGAGCTGTGACTCACGAGAAAAACGTCGCGTGTAATCGGAAACGGTTCGCGGAACGTCTCGCAGCGTGCCCAGTAACCGGGCCACGGAACTTCGGGCGTGATGCTTGTGATTGCGCCCGAATTGAGTCGTCCTTTGTCGATGTCGAGAATGGCGACGGGGCCGTTGAGGTCGCCGAAGTGTGAAATCATTACGGCGAGAATCTCGTTTGTGCCGGGGAGTTCGCGTCCGTTGGCGTACCCTTGCGGCAAGACGATTGTGTTACCAAACGTGAGTTCGGGCATCACGCCGTCGGGGCGAATTTGCCAAAGCGTATGTCCGTAGTCTGCACCTTTGTCGAGATACTCGCTTCGTGTCCACAAGATTCGTCCGTCGCGTGCGACCGATGGTGCGAACTCGGTGAGGTTTGCAAACGACAGTCGCGTGATGTCGCCGCCATCTTTGTTCATTCTGTACAAAACTGACGCTTGCGGTTCCCAGCACAAAAACTTTTGCCGGCATCGCGTTGAGATGAACGCCAAACCACCATCGGGTAGCGGACACGGCCACAAGTCTTGGAACGGGCCGTCGGTGAGTTGACGCACGTCACTTCCGTCGGGATTCATTTCCATGATGTGCCAGTAGTCAGGGTTCGATGCGCGGTTCGTGAAATAGATTTTGCTGACATCAAAGTTTGCAACCGGATGCCGCGCCATTCCTGTTGTTGCAAACAACTCTGTGACTTCGGCGCGTTCGGGCGTGAGCACGCCGTCAACGCACGGAATACGCAGCGTGTAGATTCCGCCACCGGCGCGCCACGTTGAGTCGTAGTAGTCGCTGTAGTTGTGCGACGGATGTAGCGGGTAACGCTTCTCGAACAGAATCTGTTCGAGCGGTTGCAAACTTGTGTCGGCGAAGAAGAACTCTCGTTTCGCGCGGCGCGCACGCAAGAACAATTCTTCGTCACCCCCGCGTACCATTCCGTCACCCCCGCGTACCATTCCGTCACCCCCGCGTACCGTTCCGTCACCCCCGCGTACTCGGCGGGGGCCTAGAACTGACGCTGTGGGGTTCGCTTGCGCGAACGACGCTATCGCGTCTGCTTGGTCCGCTTTCTCTGGATGCCCGCCGAGTACGCGGGCATGACGAGACGTAACCGATTGAGCTTCTTCGCGCAACGCCGCCAGCATATCGGCACCGTGCTTGGCGTGCGATTTCTCTTCGGGCGTTGTTGCGTCGCGTGCGGCGCGGTCGATCATCGCCTCGAACAGATTGAGCGTTCGCGCGACGGGATCGTACTGGAACAAGTATCGCACACCAGAGAGATTCTGTTCGGCGATGGTGAACCGCAAGGTCTGTTCGGGGCCGATCTCACCGCGCGTCGCGGCGACTTGGTGGTTAACGTTTTCACCTGCGGGAATATCGATTGGAGTTTCGTTGTCGAGAATGATTCGGCGTGGCGCGTTCGCGTGGTTAACGAACGTGACAGCGAAGCTGTCGCGCGACTTCGCATCGTGCGCGACGACTGCAACGTCGGACGGATAGAAGCGTACTGCGTGTCCTGCTGCGGGCGTGTATCGTCCGCCGATTCCGGCTCGGACGGTGACGCCGCGTTCACATAACGGGAGCAGTGTCAGCGGTACTGCGAACTCTGCACAATAACCGGCACCGTTATTCGCGCACGTTCCGGCGAGTGGTTGTTCGGTGACGACTTCATTCGTTCCCGCACGGTACTGTCGCCAAACAAGTTTCCCCGAATCGGTGAGTGCGACGACGCCGCTGGTGTCGGCGGTTTGCAAGATGGCGATGTGTGCGGAGAGGAGTCGATTGGTTGTGATTGCGAGATAAAGATTGTCGTCAGAGCGAAACGTGCGAACGTGCGTCTCAACGTTTGCACCTTCTTCCCAAGTCCCCGGACTCGCCACGCGCACTGTCGCATCGGAGACACGTTGCCAAAGCGGCTCGTCGAGAACGCCATCGAGTTTGGGGCTGCCTGCGATGTGAACGAGTGTAGTTTCGTCGTTTGGGATTTTGACTGGGTGATGCTGCGCCGGATACGGCGTGTGGGTGAGGCTCGGATCGATGTCGGCGTATCCGAAAGTTTTGAGCCAAGCGTACTCTTCGTCAACGAGCGTTGTTCGCCACTCGGATTCAAAAACTTTTTGATCGACGGTTGTCGTCTTCTGTGAACGCGGCAACAGTGCGATTGGCGGTGGTGGCGGGACGTTTGGCGGAATCGCAAGTTTTGCCCACGTCACAAACCGCGATGGTTTACGCACAAACGTAACATCGCCAATGGACTGGAATTGTTCACCGTCTTCGGAGACTTCGAGCGAAACAGTTTGCGGTAGTCGGTCGGTGAAGTCGCCGAGTTGGTCGCGTGAGAAGACGACAGTATCGACGAGCGTGATTTCTGGAAGTTCAATGCAGACGAACGATTTGCTGTCAGATTCCGGTGTGACCCAAGAACGGTCGTTGCCATATACGCCGTCGTTGAGATGTTCGACGCGGTGTGCCGCATAACCGGCGATACACCCAGAAGCGGACGCCTTGCTACCGAGCGTAGCGGCGGCAAGATTTACGTCTTTGGCGTCGGGACCGTAGACTTCTAGCTCGTCAATCGCAGACGAACCGTTGCCGCCGCCTTCGAGTGCCATCTTGACAAACTTCGCCTTCACCGGCGCAAACTGTAGCCGATTGGCGTCCGCTGCGGAAAACTCAAAACGAAGCGGGGCGGCTGGTGCTGTTTGCACCGCGAACAACACAGCGACAACACAACTCACAAAGCGAACTCTCATTGGAAAAACTCCTGTGCTGCGAGGTTACGACCCATGTGCTATTAACGTGCAACGGAGTAGACATAAACTGCCGATCCGGGGCGTTCGGTGATGACGATGGGGAGTCCCGTCGTCTTGAGTTCGCTACCACGAATTGTGATTGAGTGATCGTCGTCAGACACATTGCGAACATTGTAAACGGCGTCGTCATCGACGGCCTGAAGCGGGAATCGCGCCGACTCAAACGGACTTTTGTCGCGGCGAAAAACCTGTACAAATCCAGCGTTTTGCGAGGCGTCGTGGTATTGCCAGCCGATCCATTTTTCGGTATCAAGCGAGTACGATGTTAGCGGGTAATAGTCGCCAAAATAAAACTTGCCGAACTCACGCCACTCATCAACGATGCGTACAATCCGTGCGAAATCGACCGAATCGTTACGCACGTCCCAACAAGAATTGAACGACGGACACAGCGTGCTGCGGATGTCATACGTTGATGTGTGCGACGTACCCGTTCCAAAAAACGGAAACCACATCGGCATCACATACGAATGAGCCTGATTACCGACCGGCTCCATAATGTAGTCGCTTCGCAAGAGCGGGACGGCGCGGCGAAGCGTTTCGAGGTCGTTGCGTCTGCCGCCGCTGGCACACGAATCTATGAGCATTCCCGGATGGCGTTCGCGGAGTGCATCCCAGTATGCGAAGTACGCTTCAACGTGACGAATCTCGGTGATACCTTGTCGGTCTGGTGCGTCGTTTTGACGCCAGTAAGAAAGCGGGTCGATGTTGAAGTCTTGCCGATAGAGATCGATTTTGTTGTCGGTGATAAGTTTGTCAACGTGATCGATGAGCCACGCGAGTACCTCTGGTTTGCCGAGGTGGAGCAGTCCACCGCCCGCGCCGCCGTGAACCCAGTCGGGGTGCTCGGTCGTCAGCCATGTCCCCGCCGCGACACGTTCCGGCTCGAACCAAACGATGATGTCAACATCTTGTTTGTGTGCGTGATCGGAGATCGGCGCGAACCCGCCGGGGAACCGCGCCTCATCGACTTCCCACGTCCCCGTTTCGGGCCAGTTATTCGTTTGCGGGACGGGATACCAACCGGCGTCCATCCACCAGTAATCCAGCTTCATTCCGCGACGCAGATATTGGTCGATGAAAAGAATCTGGCTTGCGGTGTCGGCGAGAATCATCTCGTTGAACCAGTGCGAACTACACGCCACATGGAGCGGCAGTGGCGGAAGCTGACCGTCGCGGTCGCGCGGAATGTTGTGATCAATCATCCAACTTCGCCAGACATTTTGCGAGTGAGCAACGTTGCCGTTCCAAAACTGTAGCACGACCATCGGTTGCCGCACCGACTCGCCGGGAAGCAGTTTGAAGTTTGTCTGTTCTTGACCGGCGCGAAGCGTGATTCCGCTGGCGGCGTCGCGGACGAAGTCAGCATTCCACTGCCCCGCCCAACTGACGACAAATATAATCCCGCCTGCGTCGCCGCACTGTAGATTGAAGTATGGGAACGCCGTTTGTGTCGGGCGACCGCCGGTGTTGGCGATGTGTTTGTGTGTCGATGCGCGAAGTGTCTCCGTGAACGGCTCGAAGCTCTCGGCGGTACACTCGTCGCCGCGATGAAAGTTGATTTCAAACTCTTTCACACCGCTCCGAAAAAACTCGGTGTCAATCGTTTGAATGTTGCTGATGATCGGCGTCTCGTTCGTACCGCGATTCGCAAAATGAAGCGTCCACTCAACGGTCGGATAGTCGCTGTATGCGACAGCTTCAATCCTTGCCTCCAAGCCAGTTACGTCGTCGGCGTAAGTTATCGTGTACAATGTTCGTTTCGCGTCAAGCACTTCTTTCTTGCGCGTACACTTCCACTGCGACAAAAACTCGCGCGACGACTTGCCGCCGTAATCGAACGAGAAAAACGGCTCGGTAGAGAATTGCGGTTCGTTTTTGTGAACGACAGGCAACTCGCCAAGTGCGAGCGTTTGGCCATTCTCAAGCACGACGCGGACTTCGCCCCAGTCGGCTTGGTCGTGTGAAATGCCGTCGCCACCGTCGTCGATGCGAAGTTCGAACGTGGTTGCACCAGCGAGATTTTCACGGACAGAAATCGGCTCCATCCCTTCGCGGAGAATCGCCGACTTCCAAATTTCTTTGCCTGCGACGACGAGAGAAAATCGCACACTGCCGCGTCCACCAGCGGTGTTGTCGTTGGAATCGATCCCGACAACTGCCTCGAACTCCTTGGCCGGACTCGGTAAGTGAACAATGATCGAACTGTTTGCGTGACAATAAAGACCGTGCGCGAGCGTCTTCGCCCCGATCTTGAGTGGTCGCCCCTGACGTGCGCTTGCAAAGACAGGATCGTTGTTGGCGACAACTTCAATGAACGCTGCGGGGACACTGCGTTCGACAACGCCGTCCATCTTGGCCCGAATCCAAGTCGTTGCTTCACACATTTCTGCCGGACTCGCACTGGCAGCAATAAGATGTGGCGGTAACACAAAACTTGCAAGCTGCAACAAAACTAGAACCAACACCGACAAAACTATTCTACGCATCATTTTTCTGTCACTTCACGGATAAGGAACAACCAATCTGTCATTTTTTTAGGTCGAAGCTGTAGGTGTTTTTGGTTTTGTCGGTGGCGACGACGGCCTGAAATCCAGAGGTTTTTGCTTGGGCGTACTTCTCTGGAAGAAGGTGTTTCGAAGGTGCGTAGGGATTTTCCTTCGACGCTCCACCCTCTAACTTGACAATAGAGACAGAAAAATCTCCAACTGGCGACTTAAAAGTGAACGCCCCACCAGCATCAGTTGTACCTGTGGACGGTGCTGCCATCGATGTGTTTACAAAACACACCATCGCTCCATCGACAGGCTTGCCGTCTAGTGTAACGGTTCCTGTACAATCGTAAAGTGCCACCCCACGCTCGCCACAACCGCCAGCGCACGCCAGCAGTAGACCACAACCGAACAATAGAGAAACTCGCGACATCATACTGAAGACTCCTTGGAATTGGTGGGAAATGCTAAAAGCTAACCGACTGTTTGTCGTTGCGTGTACCCAAAAACTGGTAGGTATTGTAGGCAATGGTGCTGGAAAGGAAACGAACAGTTCCGTCGGCAAAGGCAAAGTTCGCACCGCCAGAATGTTTCGACTGATATCCGAGGTCACACGCCCAACCACCACCACCTGTTTCACCAAGAGGACATCCACAACTTCCGGGATATTTACGAGTCCCCGCATTCAGCGGGCAGACCGTAGTATGCCACAAGGCATTAAAGTGCATCCAACCGCCCGTTGGGTGGTAGTGATTAGAATTTGGGGTCACATAGATTTCACCCAGCATGATCGTGTTTGAAGTGCCGTCGTCAATATCAGGAATCGACGCAGACCAGCCAACGTGGCCAAAAATGCCGGGCTGGTAACGAGCGCGTCCCTTAAATGTAGGGTCAGAACCATGGCTATTTGCTTGATAGCCGGGGAGATTGTTATTGTCAAAGAGAACCCGACATGGTTCGTCAAACGCGACATTTCCGATACAGTTTGAGTATGAGGTTAGGGCGTGGTTGTGTGTGTCTCCAATTTTCGTTGCCTCATCGCTCGTGGTTTTCAGGTACTGCCCCGCCATAGAACTTGTGGGACAGGTCAGCGTTGGAATCCACTTTTCAAAGACGTATTCGTTCGTGCCGAGTTTACTCAGCATGACATTTCCTTTCGTGTCACACGCGGAGTAGAGGGCTTCCTGTTCAATGAATGGCAGGATGCCGACGATGAAGCTACCACGCACGGATGTGTGCCCGCCCCATCCCCACTGGCCGGGCCAAAATGTCGCTTCATCCACCTCGTTTCTCGAAAACGATTGGTGTTTGTCGTGGTAGTTGTGTTCGGCGAGAGCAAGTTGCTTCAAGTTGTTCGTACACTGCATACGCCGCGCAGCCTCTCGCGCCGCTTGGACTGCGGGCAGCAGCAGTGCCACCAAAACGCCAATGATCGCAATGACGACCAAAAGCTCAACCAGTGTGAACGCACGCTCTTTCAGATTACGGTAAGTCATGGTGAAACTCCTTCTTTAGAAGTGTGGGTAAAGAACGGGAAACTGTTACGGGGAAACTGGTTGCCCATCTCTACGGGCACCGAGGTACTGGAAAGTCACATAGTTGATCGTTTGGGAGATGAAACGTACCGAACCATCGGCAAGGGCGAAATTTGCACCACCAGAGTGTTTTGAAGCGTACCCCAAATCGCACGCCCAACCGCCTGCCCAACCATCTATAGCCGGACAACCGCAAGTACCTGCATACTTTCGCGTTCCCGTGTTGATGGGACAAACCGTAGAGTGCCAGTAGGAATTTGCACTCATCCAACCGCCCCAGTACGAATGCGCGTTTTCACCGTCTATCGGGTAAACTTCGCCGTAGAGAATGGTGTTCGATGTTCCGTCGGTAATCCCACTGATGTCTGTAGCCCAGTTGAAGTGAGCCATTGTTCCCGATACGCTTGGCCCATTTGGGCTATCGCCGTGGTCGACAGCAGAGTACCCCGGCAACGTCGTCGGACTGGGAGTGAACATTGCATTGCAGTTATAAAAACCGACATTGCCAATGCAACCGGAATAGGAACTCATACCGCGATTCCTGTCGTTATTCCGGTCACCACTTTCAACGATGGGTATCAATGTGGTACGATCCGCAACCGTCTGAATCGGTTTCCACTTTGGCCACGACGTAGGACAAAGCAACGGCGGTATCCATTGCTCGAACACAAATTCTCCGTTGGGAAGACGACTGTGCTGCGTTGGGATTGTGCCGTCAAAGACGCAATTCGAGTACAGCGCACTCTGCTCCATGAAGGGCAGCAATCCGACAAAGAAACTGCCGTGATTGTCTTTGTGGTTTGCATCATTATTCCACGAACTACTAGACGCGTCATAGGAAATCTCATTACGCGGAAAAGCCCCGTGCGTATCGTGATAGTTGTGCGCGGCAAGCACTACTTGCTTGAGGTTGCTGGTACACGCCATCCGTCTTGCCGCTTCGCGCGCGGCTTGGACGGCGGGCAAGAGAAGGGCGACGAGAACGCCGATGATGGCGATCACCACCAGTAGCTCAACGAGCGTAAAAGCGCGGCGGCAGCTTCGAGAAAAAGCGGAGCGAACGGCATCAGAGAAGACGCCAAAGAGGCCGCAAAGTCTAGCTGTTTTACCCCCCCCCCCCCCCACCTTAACAGGCTTAACAGTTTCGCCAGCCCGCTGGAGGGCTAACCACAAAACGATACATCCACAAGCCAACATCATCGCAGTCGTCATCGAACACCTCCTCATCGTCGATCATGAAAGAAAATGAGCCCGAGACACTCGCTCGGGTAAAACTCACCACTCGTCTCACCGCAGCGTCTACAGCAATCACCAACCAAATTCAAAGCATCAAGATCGCGGGGAATTGTAGCTGTATAGACAAGGATTGTCAAGTGGATTCTTGGAAAGTTTTTGCAACCGTTCACTGATTTTGGTCATTCCCGTTCCCGCAGCAGTTGGGCGTAACCTTCTAAACCGATCTCCATGCTGCGGCCTTGTAACTCAAACCGCGTCGTCACGGGATTGAACGCAAGAAAGTTTTTGCTGACGAGTTCGTTGAGTTCGTTACGCAGCGAGATGCGGGTATAGTGGCTTTTGAGACGTTGGTAGAGTGCCGCAAGTGTGAACCGCTTCTCTTGTTTGACGACAGCCGACATCTCGGTAAATAGTGACTCCTGCTTTTCTTTTGTCACATAAAACTGAAAGTTTTCAAGCCTCATTTCGCGTTGTTTTGCAAGCAACTTATCAAAATCACTGTCGGCGGCTTTGCCGTTTTTTGCGTTGTCACGAAGCAAGTCGAGAACGTTGCTAATCTCCCAACAACTGCCGCCGAAAAAATCCCACATCTTGTCGATCTGTTTTGGCGACAGTTTATATGACGTGATTCCGCTCTCTTTTTCAAGGTGTGTAAGCCAATCGTAAACGTCTTCCTTACTCAAGTATTCGACTTCAAAAAACTCCGACGTCTTCTTGAGTTTACTGTCGTCGTAGATGCGTTGCAAGAAGTGTCCGTCGCTGCTGGCGACGATCACATGACACAAGTGCGCCTCTTTCGTCATCGCCACAAAAAAGTTAAACACCTCCGTCAAAAGCAAACGCTGACGCTTCATGTAGATGCCTTCAAGTGCTTGTAATTCGTCGATGATGATTAGCGGACGCAATCCTTTCGCATTGAGTTCTTGAAGCTGACGCTTCATAATCATGAACGGATTGATCTTGTTGTTTTCAAGCCCCGTAAGAGTCTTGTGCTCGACGCTAAATAGCTTGAAGTCAAAACCGATTTTCGTTTCTTTAGACTCCGCTTTGTCGGGAACGAGATCGAAAAAGTGCTGGATGAAGTCTTTATATTGAACGATCAAAATCTCACGCAGGTTGAAATACTTTACGTCGAATTCATTCTTTTCAACGCACTCCGCCGCAAACTTGTAGAGTAGCGTCGTCTTGCCGCTGCTCTTCGGGCCGAATACAAACAAAAGACGTTCAGGATCGCCGCCGACGCGATTGTGCAAATACGCAAGCTCTTCTTTGCGGTTGATAAACGCAATGTGTTTTTCAGTGCTAAACATCGTCCGTTTCTTTCGGTGTGTGGGGCAGTGGCGGTGCATTTTTCATGGCAAGTATTCTACCACGCGAGGTGCAGTGGACAAGCGGTGGAGAAGCGTCAACTCTTACTTGACCAAAGCACACAACGTTTGGTGATCCCAAAAATAGTCTCGTTCGATTCCGGCGTCGCCGAGTTCGCGGGGGGGGGCGGTTCCCTTTTTGGCGTCGCCGTGGTAGTCGGAACCGCCGGAAAGTATCGAGACAAGATGTGCGTAACGCTCAACCACTTCTGTTGCAATTTCGGCTGGAGTTTGATTCCCCTTGTAACTTGTCTTGTCGTAGGTGTAGTGCGTCTCGATTCCGTCCAGCCCAGACTCGATGAGAAGACGAATGTATTGATCACGCGTCACGGGTTCGCCGTGCCACTGGACTTGTTCATCAATCAAATAAGGATGTGCAAGGATCGCTACTCCGCCCGCTTCGTGAATCGATTTAATCGTAGCGACCGGCGACGGCTTTTCACGCTTGATGTCGAAATTTGGGTTCTCGCGTATCATCATTTTCGCCGCTTGCCAACTCGCTGCGTACCCCTTTTGCGCGACCAACTCAAAGATGTGTTTTTTTTGCACGGCGTCGTCGGCGCGAGTTCCGCCGCCTGTGAGTTCTTCCCAAACAATGTCGATCCCCGACTTGCGCAGCCGCTCGACAACTTGCTTGTATCCGTTGACTTTACTCGTTTGTGCAAGTGCTGGTATCCACTCTAGCAGCGGCGATTCCCAATCGCATCCCATCGCAACGATGTGAACATCATCGACATCAGTATCACACGAAACCTCCATAGCAGGAATGACTTTGATGCCAAGCGAGTCTGCGAAGTCACGAAGCGGCAACCGTGCGTCACCGACCTCGACAACTGCGGGCGGAAAAATATCGTGGTCGGAAATAGCAATGACTTCCAATCCACGAGCGGCGGCGTTTTGGAAAAGCTCCGCCACCGAATCGTTCCCGTCAGAACGAGTCGAATGCGTATGCAGATCGATTACAAATCGAGGCTTATCCACGGGCAGTCTCCAAAACGGAACCGGCTCCCCACTTGTTCGCCGAACCGAAAAGGTCGATCAGCGATTCCGTCATCGCAACCACTTTGTCGAAGACGAAGGCGTCCAGTTTTAGCGGGTTAACAGTGCCACGATTTTCGGCGAGGTACTCGCGCATCGCGTCAACGTAAACCTGCTTGATCGCGGTCGAAACGTTAATTTTTGCGGCTCCCAGTTCGATCAGTTTTCGGAATGTTGCGTCGCTCAAACCCGTTCCACCGTGAATGACGACCGGACAACTCGTAGCTTGGTTAAGCTGTTCCACGAGATCGAAGTTGATCTTGGGTTCACCTTTGTAGACGCCGTGAGCCGTTCCGATGGCGGGAGCAATCGCGTCAACGCCGGTCTCTTTTATGAATCGAATCGTCTCGTCAAATCCTGCGAGTGACGCGACATCGTGCGAAATGTCGTCCTCGGTGCCAGCGATGATGCCGACTTCACCTTCCACGTCAACCGCACGACTTTGCGCATAGATACGCACTTTTCGCGTCTGCTCGATACTGTTTTCAAACGAGAGATGCGAACTGTCAAACATGACCGAGTCCCAACCAAGGTCGCAGCAAAGCTGACACATTTCGATTGACTGGCAGTGATCGAGATGAAGGACAGCACCCACCGGCGCGGCGTCAATCATCGCGCGTGCCATCGCCGCAAGCGGAGCGGGCTTCAACGCCTTGACCGTTGCAACCGACGTTTGGATAATGATCGGACTCTCCTTGCGCACCGCCGCTTCAAGCACCGCCGAAAGGGTCAGATGATTGAGAATGTTGATCGCCAAAACCGCGAATCGACCGTCGCGGGCAGCCTGTAGTAGTGTCCCGAATTGAGTTTTCATCTGTGCCAGATTTATTGTGTTTGCTTGGTGTCGTCGTATTCAAACGTCAACTTAATTTTGTCACCACGAAAGAGGATTTTTGAATACTCAAACGGGCGACCGTCTTTTGTAGAGATAAAGTTTTTGAGCAAGAGAAGGTGAAAACCTACTTTCACGTCAAGCACTTGAGATTCCTCGGGCGAAGCCGCAACCGATTCGAGTGTCTCGATGACGTGGTGACGGTGCAACTGGTATTCCTGCGACAAAATATCGCAAAGCTGTCGCTGAACGAGGTCGTGCTTTTCGATTCCCGGACAGAAAGACGCTGGAATATACGCCAGATGCAAACTCAACGGCTTTCCTTCAAGAAGCCGGAGTCGTTCAATCACATAGACCGATTCACGACTCTTGGCGTCGAGTCCGAGCTGCTTCATGATTTTGTCGGACGGCTCCTCTCGTTGGACTCGTAAAATGCGTGTCGCGGTTCGGTAGCCCATCGTCTCCATCTGCGAACGGATACCGACTTGGGAGAGAGAGCGGGCCGTGATCTTGTGGTCGGCAACGTAAGTGCCTTTCCCTTGAATGCGGTAGCAGTAGCCTTCTTGTGTAAGTTGAGAAACGACCATCCGAGCCGTCATCCGACTCATTCCGTACACTTCGGCCAGTTTGTTTTCCGACGGGATCAAGTCGTGAGGTTGCCATTCACCCGAAATAATCTTCGAGCGCATGATCTCATCAAGCTGGCGATAAAGCGGTTTCGATGTTGTTCGTTTTAGCGGTGTGATTCGTGTTCGTGGCATCGGTGGTTATCTCCGGCGTTTTCCGAGTGAATTGGCGGCGTACATCGCATCGACAATATCACTCGGCGTGACTTGAAAAGAGTGATTGTGAACAAAAGAACCTTCGCCCGAAACAGCTACAGCAAACGCGAGAAGGCGTTCGCGTGAGACGTTGTGCATGTTCATGTCTTCAAAGGTGACGGGCAATCCAACCTTCACAAGAAAATCGCAGGTTGTGTATACGTCTTCAATCCGCCAGTCTTGTTCGAGGCAAAGTTGTGTTAGCAGTCCAAACGCAACCTTTTCGCCGTGCATTAAATTATGCGTCTCGTGAATCATCGGGAGCGAGTTGGCAATCGCGTGCGCGGTGGCCAAACCGCCGCTTTCCCAACCGACTCCCGAAAGAAGAATGTTGGCTTCAATGACCTTTTCGACGGCGGGAGTCACCACCTTTTGGGTAACCGCTTCTTTGGCTTCGATCCCGTATTCCAAAATGGTTTCGTAGCAAAGTTTCGCCATCACCATCGCGGTGAGTGATTGCGTACCGCCAGCACAGGTGACGGCGCGCGATCCAAAAGATGCGTTCGCTTCCGGCCACGTCGCAAGTGCGTCGCCCATTCCCGCGACGAAGAATCGAACGGGAGCAGCGGCAATGACTTCGGGATCGACAATGATCATGTCGGGATTGTGGTTCCACATATCGAAACCTTCGTACTCGCCGTCTTGGTTGTACCAGACCGTACAAGCACTCGTTGGCGCGTCGTTCGAGGCGACGGTGGGGACAATCACCAATCGAACTCCAGCGAGCGCGGCGGCACCTTTCGCAGTATCAATCGCTTTGCCACCGCCGAAACCGACAACCACGTCACAGTTTTCTCGCTGGACTATTTCAACCAGAGCTTGAGCGGCGACTTTGGTCGTTTCGCCTTGAAAAATCGCGTCGCAAGCGGTCAAGCCGTTTTGCGCTGCAGAGCCGTAAATGGCCGCTCCCCAGTTGTCTTTGATGAACTGTTCCCAAACGAACAGAGGCCGCTTGCCGCAAGACGCAATATACTTGCCCGCATTCGCAAGGATTCCCTTGCCCTGACAATACTTCCCGGGTAACCACAGAATGTTCAGCATGTTGGATCGACTTTCTCTTGGTTTGTGGACTGAAGTTGGCTTGTGTACAATTCGCAGTAATGTTCACTCGTCTTGCGAAAAATCTCCACCTGTTCGGGAACAGGATTGACACTTTCGGCGAAGCGAACCATTTGGGCCACGCCTTGATCGACGTTGGAAATCATCTTTGCACCGATGGCCGCAAAAAGAGCGGCGGCCAAAAGAGTTGCGTTGGGGACTTCCAATGTTTGAACGGGGATGTTGAAAATGTTCGCCACTGTTTGACGCCAAATCGGCGAGGCGGTGGCCCCGCCAGTCATTGTCAGCGAACGAATCGTGACGCCAGCTCTTTGCATTTCGCGGTACATGTCATAGCTTTCGAGCGTGACTCCTTCGATCACAGCCCGCAGCATATCGCTTCTCGAATGTGAGAATCGCAGTCCGGCAAACATCCCTTGCAAGTGAGGATTCCAAAGTGGATAACCGGCTCCGCTGAGAAATGGAAGGAACGCCACGCCTCGTGCTCCCGGTTCGCTGTCGGCCAATAATCGTTCCATCAAGGCGTAAGTATCTTCGCCCGTTTGGGCCGACGTCATTTTTTCAGGAACTGCCAAAACATCGCGTGCCCAGCGGTAACACGATGCGGCTCCAAGTTGAATTCCTTCAAGCTCAAAGAGACCGATCTTTCCTGAAGATGGCACCATCAGGCCCGGACTTTTTTCCAGATCAATCCTATCGGTGGCGACGACAAGCAATCCGGCTGTTCCGAGTGTTAGTGATGCGTCGCCCGCACGGATAACTCCGGCACCGATGGCGGCACACTGTTGATCGCCAGTTGTACAAACAAGTGGTGTTCCGGCGAGAAGTCCCGTCGCTTGCGCTGCCGACTTACTGATCGTACCGACCACGCTCCCCGGCTTTACCAGCGGAGCAAAGAGCGAACTATCAAGTCCAAATGTTTGCAAAATCTGATCCGACCAATCGAGTCGATGAATGTCGATCATCCCAGAACAGCAGGCGGACGTTACTTCCGTATGAAGTTCTGCGCCCAAGCGATGGAGAATGTAGTCGCCGGGAAAAACGACCCTGTGAACCTGACTCCAAATCGACGGGGCAAACTTCTTGAACCAAACCAGTTTTTCGAGCGTGTAAGTGGGCGTAAGCGGCATTCCCGATATTTTGTAGAGCGCGGCAGCGTCAATCATTGACGCCATCTCATCAATCACGACGGCGGCGCGGTTGTCTTGCCAAACGATCAAACGGTTGTTGATTAACTCGCCGTCGCGATTCAGCAGTCCAAAAGTTGCGCGTTGAGAGGTGACACCAATCGCGGCGATCTCGCTCGGCTTGCCTCCGCCTTTTGTGATCGTTTCGGCAATCGTGTCGAGAGTTGCGGCGAGTATTTCTTCGGCGTCTTGCTCTACCTGATGTTCGCTTGGAAAGATGGAACGGTATTCCCGATAAGCGGTGGCGTGGGAATTTCCTTGGGCGTCAAAAATCATCGCGTTGACACCAGTGGTTCCCACATCGACGGCGAGCAAAGAGCCGCGTTTCATCGCGTTTTCCCTTTTCCTTTGTATGGTGGGACGAGTCCCAGTGCACGCATCTGATCGAGGGCGTCGATGATTTCGGGTGCAGCGCGAGTTCCGACGAGTTCTGCGCCAGCGGTGAGAAATGCGTAAGCGTTTTGTGGTCGCGGAAACTTCACACCAGCCACTTTGAGTTTAACGTCGGTATTTTTGAGCGTCTCACGCATTACAAGAAATTGCTCCATCGACGGTCCCTCGAACTGTCCCGACGACGTTTTCGCATAAGCCGCTCCACTTTCAGCAATCAGTTTGCACGCTGTAGCGATTTCGTCATTGGTCAAGAAGCAGACTTCAATGATGACCTTGGTGAGCGTGCTTCCTGCGGCTTTCACAAAATCAGCCAAATCTTGACGCACGACTTGAACGTGTCCGCTTTTCAACGCCCCAATATTAATAACGAGATCAAGTGCGGAACAGCCTGCTTCTACGGCCTTCTCTGCCTCAAATGCCTTGACGACCGACGGTGAAGCCCCAAATGGAAAGTCAATTCCGGTTCCGACGAGAATGTCGGTCCCTTGAAGCTCTTCGCAAACGACTGGCGACCAGTACGATGTCGCGGTATAAAAGGCGGCACAGTTATACTGTATCGCCTCACGGCAACCGCTGCGAATTTCCGATTCGGTGGTCTGCTTTGGCAAGATCGAGTGATCAAACAACTTACCAATACAACTGCGATCATAAGTGGAAAGATCAATCATGGCGACTGTTCCTCAAGCGAACTTTGGGAGTTAACGTCAACACACAACAAATGTATAGCGTTGATTGTACATCTAGCTTTTATATTGTCAAGCTGTATTAGTGTTCTCAACAATAGCAAATGGATCGCGTGAACGACTCCCCACCTTGCAATTTTCGCGTATCGCGGGAAAATGCCACGCGAAAGGAAAATTGCAATGACATCAGAAAATAACCTTGCAGAATACTGTCGCGGCGTCGCGGTGCGGGCGCGGGCGGCGGCGCGGGCGATGGCGGGCGTTACAGGCGAACAGAAAAATGAGATGCTCCGCGTCGCAGCCGAACTCATCCGAAAGCGAACAAAAAATATCCTCGCCGAAAACAAACGCGACATCGACGCCGCTCCAACATTCGGTCTACAACCAGCCGAAATCGACAGACTCGTTCTAAACGAAAAACGTCTCGACGAAATAACTACTGCACTGGCCGAAGTCGCCGCGTTCCCAGACCCAATCGGCGAAGTCATCTCGTCAACAATTCGTCCGAACGGACTCGAAGTTCAAAAAGTTCGCGTCCCGCTTGGCACGGTTTTCTTCATCTACGAATCGCGTCCAAACGTCACGCCCGACGCCGCCGCGATCTGTATCAAAAGCGGCAACGCGGTTATATTGCGCGGCGGAAAAGAAGCGTTTCACTCCAACGTTGCCTTCGCAGATATTCTGATCGAAGCGGCGTCGTGCGCGGGGCTGCCGAGCGGAATCGTCGAACTCGTGCGAACAACCGACCGCGAAGCAGTCGGCAATTTCTTGAAGATGAACGACCTCATTGACCTGACAATTCCGCGCGGCGGTGAAGGGTTGATTCATCGCGTCGCCGCCGAAGCGACGATGCCCGTGATCAAACACTTCGCCGGAAATTGCCACGTCTACATCGACCGCGCCGCCGACGCCGACATCGCCGAGCGTGTCACCGTCAACGCGAAGTGTCAACGGATGGGAGTCTGCAACGCGGCGGAGTCGCTCGTGGTTCACGCCGACGTTTTGCACACGATATTTCCGCGCGTCGCCGCCGCACTTCTTTCGCGCGGAATCGAACTGCGCGGCGACCAGCGTGCGTGCGACGTGGTTCGTGAAATTGTCGCCGCAACCGACGCCGACTTCAAGACCGAGTTTCACGGGCCGATTATGTCGGTTTCGGTTGTCGATTCGCTCGAAGAGGCGATTATGCACATCAACAAGTTTAGCGACGGGCACACCGAGGCGATCATCACTCAAGACCTCACCGCCGCACGCAGATTCGCCGCCGCCATCGACAGCAGCGCAGTCATCATCAACGCCAGCACGCGATTCAACGACGGCGGACAATTCGGACTCGGTGCAGAAATCGGAATCAGTACCGACAAATTCCACGCCCGCGGCCCGTGCGGTGTACTCGAACTGACAAGCTACAAGTATGTTGTGTACGGTGATGGGCAGGTGAGAGAGTGAAACGAGTGGTAGTGCAACCGGTGGTGCAACCCCAAGTCCAATAGGACATATAGGCCCTATATGACCTATACGTCCTATTAGATTTGGGGTTGCACAGTCACTCGCTTACGCTTCCCGCTCTGATTCGGTTGCTGCGATGTCAACCGGTTCTTCACCGGCGGGTTTACACCCGCCGCTCGCCTCGATATAATCCGCCCCTCTATTCGCAGTTCCAAACAATACATCACAAACGAGGTTTCCATGCCACAGGTCGCTCCGATGGCGGCGTATCGCTATAATTTGGCTCAAGTTGGTTCACTATCAGATGTCGTCGCGCCGCCTTACGACGTAATCGACGCCGCGTTTCAAGACGAACTCTACGCACGGTCGCCGTACAACGTCATCCGCCTAATTCTCGGCAAGATGCACGCAAACGACTCCGCCGAAGACAACCGCTACACCCGCGCCGCCAAAACGCTACGCGAGTGGAAAGAAAGCGGCGTCGTCGTCCGCGACGGCGACGAAGCGATCTACGTCTATCACCAAATCTATGAAGTCGGCGGACGCCAACACACAAGGCGCGGTTTTATGTTGCGGTGCGAAGCGGTGCCGTTCGGCGAAGGAATGGTCTACCCGCACGAGCTAACAATGTCTGGGCCGAAACTCGACCGCCTCATGCTCACAACAGCCTGCAAGACAAACTTCAGCCAAATCTTCGGTCTCTATCCCGAACAGTCACAAGACGAGAACAACATACAAGATCGACTCGAACGCCAAATCGCAGACGAAGGTCTCACGCCACTCGAAGCAACCGACAACCTCGGAACGATTCACCGAATGTGGATCGTCACAAATCCGCAAACGATAACGCACGTCGTTCAGTCGATGGCGACAAAACCGATCTTCGTCGCCGATGGACATCATCGTTACGAGACTGCGTGCAACTACCGCAAACAGATACGCGAGATGGGACTTCTCACGCCGCAACACGCGGCGAACTACGTTTTGATGTTCTGTATTGCGATGGACGATCCGGGGTTGCTCGTGCTGCCGACGCACCGTCTCCTTCGCGGCATTCCGCCGATGACAAGCTCCGAACTCGCAACAAAACTCGGCGACTTTTTCACGACGCGAGTTGTTGCCACTGGTCGTTCGTCGGCACAAAAAGTCTGGGACGAGATCGAAACGAGTGGCGATCAGACGACGCTCGGTCTCTTCACGCAAAAAGACGAGACGTGGACACTCGCCACGCTCACCTCGCGCGGCGCAGAAGAAATGGACAAACTCGCATCCGACCACCATCCCGAATGGCGCGCACTCGGCGTAAGTATCTTGCACAGACTCGTCATCGAAACGGTACTCGGTCAAAAGTACGACCTCAAAGACGACTCGACGAAACCGACTTACGTTCACCAAGTCGGCGAAGTTGTCAGCGAACTTGCGACGGGAAAATACAATGTCGCCGCGCTCGTTATGCCCGCGACGGTTGAACACATTGAGACGTTAAGTTTACTCGGCGACCGCATGCCGGCAAAGAGTACATACTTCTTTCCGAAACTGATTTCGGGGTTTGTGTTTAATTCGCTGGAGTGAAGTTCGACCCGTTACGGGGCTACTGCGCCGCGAAATCGAAGGTGTAGTAAAATATGCTTGCACGAGGACATTGGTTGTCCGAGTTTTTGTCCCGTTGGGGCGACAGAACTTAGCCGTGGGTGATCGGTATTCCGGGAACCCACGGTACCCACTACCGAAATCATAACACAATAGCATGACACAATACCTTGAAGCGTGTGCGGGAGTCATTACTCCCGAAATGGAGTTTGTTGCGGCGACGGAACGGCTCGATGCGGAAACAGTGCGGTGCGAAGTGGCGGCTGGGCGGATGGTAATTCCGGCAAACAAGTCGCACCTCGCGCTCGGCCTGCGTCCTATCGGGATCGGCGTCGCGGCGACAACGAAGATCAATGCCAATCTCGGCAACTCGTCGCTTGCCGGTTGTGTTGACGGTGAAGTGGCGAAAGTCCACGACGCCATCGGTTACGGTGCTGACACCGTGATGGACCTCTCGACAGGTAACGACATAAACGCGACTCGTGAGCGGATTCTCCATGAAGTGAAAGTTCCACTCGGAACGGTGCCGCTCTATCAGGCGTGCGCCGAGATCGACGACATCGCCGACCTCACGCCGCAACAATTTCTCGATGTCGTAGAGCAGCAGTCGCGTCAGGGCGTTGACTATATGACGATTCACTGCGCACTTTTGCGGCGACACTTGCCGCTCGTCTCGTCGAGACTTGCGGGGATTGTGAGTCGCGGCGGTGCGCTCGTTGCGAAGTGGATGGTGGTGCGTGGCGAAGAAAATCCGTTCTACACTCACTTCGACAAACTTTGCGAAATAATGCGACAGCACGACGTAACGTGGAGTCTCGGCGACGGTTTGCGTCCGGGGTGTCTTCACGACGCGAGCGACGCGGCGCAGTTTGGCGAACTCTCCGTAATGGGCGAACTGACGCAGCGTGGCTGGAAACTCGGTTGTCAAGTGATGATTGAGGGGCCGGGGCACGTCCCGTTCGATCAGATCGAGATGAACATGCGTCGTCAGCGAGAAGAGTGTTTTGGTGCGCCGTTTTATGTTCTTGGCCCCGTCGTGTGCGACATTGCACCGGGTTACGATCACATCACCAGTGCTATCGGTGCGACGATGGCGGCGTATCACGGCGCGGCGATGCTGTGTTATGTTACGCCGAAGGAACACCTCGGACTTCCGAACCGTGAAGACGTGCGTCAAGGTGTGATTGCCTACAAGATCGCGGCGCACGCTGCGGACATTGCGCGTCATCGAATCGGCGCACGCGACCGCGACGACGCGATGGCGCGGGCGCGATATGCGTTCGATTGGGAGCAGCAGTTCGCGCTCTCACTTGATCCCGCCCGCGCACGCGAATACTACGAAGAGTCTCGTGGCGGCGCGAGTAGCTGCGACGAAAACTTCTGTACAATGTGCGGCCCAAAGTTTTGCGCAATGAAGACAACACACGAATTGCGTGCAATGACCGAACAATCGGAGCGGGAAGCGTAAGCGAGTGCCCAATGGCGAGCTGTGGCTGTAAAGCCACCGGTGGAATCTTCACCAATAAGACCTATGAGTCCTATAGGACCTATACGTCCTATGGAGGATGAGGATGAATTAACCGTGAATGGTGACGAGGTTGCGTCAATGACTTCTCCGAATGTTCGCGTCTTCCCGTTGAATCTGTTGCCATCGTTTGCGGACGATTCAGTGTCGCGTCAATTCTTTGTCGGCGACGAGAATGCGGTTGTCGCTGCGGTGATCGAATCGTTTACGTCGTCGTCGGTGTCGCCGCTTGTTATTGTTGGTGCGAGCGGACTCGGTAAGACGCATCTTGCAACGGGGCTTTGGAGTTTGTGGAGCGAGGCGCATCCGCAGCTTCGCGGCGTGTATCTCACGGGGAGCGACTTCGTCCGCGAACTCAACGCCGCCGTGACGGCACGTCACGACGACGAATGGCGGCAGCGGCTTCGGTCGGCGGCGTTGGTTGTGATTGACGGTTTGGAAGAAGTGTTGTCGCGTCCGCACGCGACGAACGAGTTGGTGCCACTCATTGACGAAGCGGCGCGGCGTGGTCATCGTGTTGTTGTCACGCTCAAACAGTTTCGCAGTGTCGCTTCGCCGCTGATCGAGTCGCGTCTGGCGGCGCGGCTTTCAGAAGGACTTGTGGTCGCCCTTGCGCCGCCGTCGCACGAAACGCGGCTCCGTTACTTGCACGCAATCGCACCTGCGATTCGCGGCGACTTTGACGCAGCGTTGCTCGCGGTACTCGCCGAAGAACTTCCGCTGACGTTCCCACAACTGCGCGGTGCAGCGATGCGAATCGGTGAACGATTTCGCGCTTCAAAAGTTAAGACGCCGGAATCGTTGCGGCAGATTGTCCGCGAAGAGTATGGTGGGACGTGTCCGTCGCTTGGAGTGATTGCGAGACGTGTTGCGCGGTCGTTTCGAGTGACGCAGCGTGACCTCAAAGGCTCGTCGCGGCGACGACAAATTGCAACCGCTCGCGGCGTCGCCGTCTATCTTTCACGGCAACTCACGACAAAGACGCTCCAAGAAATCGGTGCGTTCTTCGGTAAGCGTGATCACTCTACTGTCGCGCATCTCGAAGACGCGACGCAAGAACGTCTCACCCACGACACCGCCCTCCGCAACCAAGTCGATGCGATTGTCCTCGCACTCGGACAAAATCCGAATGCGACGTAGGTGGCCAAACGGATGTAGTAGAAATTCACTTGCAGACGCCATGCCGTGAACGGTTACAAAATGTGAACGGTCGTCACAATTTCACGTCGTCTTTGTTTGGCAACTCACGGCGTAATTGTCGTACTTCGGTGGCGGGCCAACGGGTTCGACGCTGCGCCAGTCGCACGACACGATTTCACTCGCGATCTCCGATGCGCGGTCGATAGCGGCAGCGATTACGTCGTCGCTCCAGTCGGCGATTTTTTCTGCGGTTCCCGCCCGTGCGATGTTGATGTAACCGAGACGAATCGCAACGTTCGGTGCGACGTAACGCGACTGCCGCAAAATGTAACGATAGAGCGGTAACTGAAAATCGCTCCACTCGCCCGCACGCTCCGAATACGCCGACTTCGGATCGGCCCCGTCTTTCCCAGTTTTATAGTCCCAAACAATAATCTCGTTCGTCGCGTCGTTGCGGTCGATCCGGTCGATCTGTCCGTGAAGCGTGAGGCCAGCGAGTTCAACATCGGGAGCAGGATATTCGACATCCGCAATTCGCCAGCCGCGACTCCGCCACTCAACTTGCCATGTCGCAAAACTCGCCAGCCGCGCCCTCGCTCGCTCAATCTGAACCGCAACCGTCGCACGCGGCGACGCGCCGAAAAGTTTTTTCGCGTCGCGTTCCAAACACGTTTCAAGAAACTCGCGTATATCTCTGGCCGACGACGAGTCACGCAAATCGCTCTTCCCGAACTGTCTCAAAACTTTGTGAACCATCGAACCAAAACTGTTTGCTGGCATCTCAAGTGCCGCGTCGTCTAACTCCACAAGCCTCAACTGCCGCGACAAAAAATATCGGTATGGACACTCAAGGTACGTCTTAAACTCGGTAACGCTGATCGCCTGAATCGGATTTGTCGGCGGCAGCGGAAGCGACGGAATTGCAAACGCATGCTTGTCGCGTTGCCCCGCACTCACCGCATTCTTGAACAACATCTGCGGCAGAACTTCTGGGTCGCCCGTGAACTGCTTGACTCGCTCGGCGACAAGTTTTGTGTCGCTCGTTGCGAATAGAAAACGGCTCGGAAGCTGCAAGTCGCCACTTGCACTGTGGCGTCCGGCGATGAGATGAACTTCGCCGTCACGCTTTCGAGACTCCAGCAAAACTGTGAGTGCGTAGGCGTCGCGTGTACACCGCCTGCGATTGTCGTTGACGCCGAGTCGATGCCGCAACTTGTCGGGCAAAAAGAGGTCGTGATTCTGAAACGAAGGAACGATACCGTCTTGAAAACTGGTGACGATGACGGCGGGTGCGTCGTCCATCGCAAGGTCGAGCCAGCCGACCAGATCAATCGCGTCATCAACCGAACCGTCACCGCCGGAACGCGATGGTACATTCACCGACTCAAGCTGTGCCGCAAGTAATTCGAGCGATTCGATAAGCGTAAACTCAAACGTCGGCGGAAGCTGCGACAACTCCGCAATCGCGCTGCGGATTTGTGACAACGCCGCTTCGGTTTGGTTGTCGTCGTTGTTGCTATCGTAACAAACTTCGAGAGCCGATTCGATAACGCGACAACATTCTTGCGGCGACCGCGTGGAAACGTCGTCGAGTGAGAACGTCGCGGCGAGAATCTTCCACACTTCGCGGAGCGGCGCAGCGGCGTTGTTGTTGTCGTCGTCATCGAACGAGCCGTCAACGCTTACGGGGAAATGTTTGTTGTGGTAGTTATCGAGCAGAGTGAGAATGTCGGTTGCTTTGAGTTCGTCGGATTTGCGTCTTACAAAACTTTCGATGTCGGGGTGGCGGAGCCAAGTTGCGAAGTCGGCGAAACTCCGCGACTTCAAAAACTGCTGCCACGCCTTGAGCAAACGAAACGCGCCGGAGTGCTGAATCGGTGTCCCGACGACGAGGAGCGTTCGGTCGAGACGGTGCTGTAAAAACGGGACGACTTCTTTGCTCGGTACGCAGACGACAATTTCGCCGCGTGCGTGTGGTCGCTTCAGTGCAGAAATTTTGCGAAGCACGGTGTCGGCCTGATCGGACGGCTCGCCAGTGAACGTTATTTGTTCGCTGTCGATCTCAATCGGCGCATCGACCCAACCTTCAGGGCGGAGACAACCGAACTCGTCGAACCTTTTGTCTTCGTGGAACACTGTGTCGTCGTGTTCAAAATCTTTCGGCGCGAAGACGAGCAGTTCGATGTGCGCGGCAAACTTTCGCAAGATTTCTTTTTGCAGCCTGTTCATATCGACGAGGCCGATCAGGTAGAACTTTTGTCCAGCGAGTTGCTTTTCGATGCGCTGGCGTTCTTCGTTTGACTGTTCACGAATTGCGAAGAGGCGTGCGCTTTGTCGGTCCCAGAGTCCGTACTGGTCGAGGAAGCCGCGTTTGCTTGGGTCAGCGTTGTCGCTGGCGTAGAACGTTTGCAGTTTGGCCAGTGCGTTCCAGCGTGGGATTTCGCTTTCGATTCCGATTTCACGACACATCTCGGCGACTTTTTTGAAGTCGATTCCTTCGGCGGCGAGGTCGTAGTGGAGTCGTGCGAAGAGGCGACCGAGTGTGAGTAGAGCCTCAAATCGTTCTGGCGTTTTCGGCAATAGACGGCGAAACATTGTGTGGTCTTCTCGCTGTAGTCTGCGGATTGCATCGATCCACGCACACCACTGGAACACTTCGCTTGCGACCGGTTTCTTTGTTTCGTAGAATCGTTCGGGGAGTGCGTGTGGAGTTTGAAACTCCGGCGGATACCACGCGGGGTTTGGGAGTTTTGCGGCGGACTCGGCGAGGATTTCTTCGAGACGATGCGTCGCCCGCGCCCCCGGAAGTATCAGCGTGACGTTCCGCAGATCGAGCCGCCCCGTATCGTCGGTGTGATGCGCAACAAGATAATCCGCCGCCAAATGCAAGAGCGGCGCGTGCCAGCCTAGAAAGTTGCGATTGGGTTTGGTCATTCGTTCACTAGACTTGTTCGGGAACGTTGATGTTGGCGTGTTTCGGGGCACTCGCTTACGCTTCGTGTTCTTATTGGCGTAACGTAATAAGAACACGAAGCGTAAGCGAGTGCCCAATCGGAACACGAAGCGTAAGCGAGTGCCCAATCGGAACACGAAGCGTAAGCGAGTGCCAAAATGACGGACATGCGAATCAACCGTGAACGGGTCCTGCGTTAAAACTCTTCACTCGGTCACGTCCACAAAGTCGGTGGCGCGGCGTCGTGGGCGTTTTGGCTGCGTTGACCACGCCATCGCCGCCTTGAACGTGTTTTGGAGTAGCATCGCAATCGTCAGCGGACCGACTCCGCCCGGCACCGGCGTAATCGCCGACGCCTTCGGCGCGACCGAATCGAAATCGACATCGCCACACAACTTGCCGTCGGCGAGACGGTTAATACCGACATCGATCACGACCGCACCGTCACGAACCATGTCGCCAGTTACGAAACGCGGTCTCCCCATCGCAACGATGAGAATGTCTGCCAGACGAGTAAGCGCGGCGATGTCTTTGGTGTGACTGTGAACGGTCGTCACCGTTGCGTTCCCTTGCGGCGACTTGTCGAGCAGCAACATCGACATCGGTTTTCCAACGATGTCGCTGCGACCGACGATGACGACGTGTTTTCCAGCGGTCTCGATGTTGTAGCGGTCGAGAAGTTCGCGGATGCCGGCGGGCGTACACGGCAAGTATCGCGGACGCCCCTGCGCCAAAAGCCCCATATTGATTGGGTGAAACGCATCGACATCTTTGGCAGGATCGATGGCGTCGAGAATCTGTTTCGTGTTGCAACCGCGTGGGAGCGGGAGTTGTACCAAGATTCCGCTGACGGACGTGTCGGCGTTGAGCGTTGCGATGAGTGCGAGGAGTTCTTCGGTTGACGTTTCGGGGAGACGTATGATGCGACTCTCGATCCCGACCCGTTCGCAAGCCGCTTCTTTGCGACCGACGTATACGGCACTTGCGGCGTCGTCACCGGCCAGAATCGCCGCCAAACACGGGCGTCGCCACCCCGTCTCGACGAACTCCGCCAAGTCGCACCTTACTTCATCGAGAATTGCGTCTGCTATTTTTTTGCCATCGAGGAGCATCATTTGTTAACCAGATGGGTTTGAGAGATGATGTGACATGTCGCCGTTCCGGCGTATTCTAGCCGAAACGGTACTGCGGACAAGTAAGGCGCGGAGAAGTGGAGATTTTTGCCAGCGGTGGACATCCGCCGTTTTTTGTCTAAAATGTCGCGGTTAGTTTTTTGAAACGCTGGGATGTGTTCGTCCGTGACCGCCCGTGTTTGTCCGTGTCGGCGATTCCCGCCAAGAAAGCCAACAAATATGCCCACCTACGAATACCAGTGTTCCAGTTGCGGACACAATCTCGAAGAGTTTCAGTACATCAGCGACCCGCCGCTCGAAAAGTGTCCCGCGTGCAAGAAGAAAAAACTGCGACGCCTAATCAGCGGCGGCGCGGCCATCGTCTTCAAAGGGAGCGGGTTCTACCAGACCGACTACCGCAGCGAGGCGTACAAAAAAGCGGCCAGCGCGGACAAGTCCGGTGCGTCAACGCCAAGTACATCGAGTACGTCTGGCGAATCGTCTGCACCAGCACCGGCCGCGACAACGCCAGCCACACCATCCGAGAAGAAGAGCACGAAGCCAACATCAGACAAAGCGTGAGACCGTATGTCTACAACCATCGACAACGAAACAACGTCCGACGAGACGACTGCCCGCCGCAAGAAAGGTGTGCCGCAAGGTTTGTGGGTGCGTTGCCCCGGCTGCCAAGCGACGATATTTCGCCGCGAAGCCGAACGGCGACTCAATCTCTGCCCAGAGTGCGATTACCACTGGTACGTCCCCGCACAAGAACGGATTTCACAAATCGTTGACGACGGGACGTTTGAAGAGTGGGACGCCAATCTCGTCCCCGGCGACCCGCTCAAGTTTAACGACCGTCGTTCGTATCCAGAGCGCGTCGCCGAAGACCAAAAACGTACCGGTCTGCGCGAGGCGGCTCTTGTCGGGATGGGACACATCCGCGCACGCCGCGTCGCCGTTGCCGTCACCGACTCGCAGTTTATTATGGGGAGTATGGGGTCGGTCGTCGGCGAGAAGTTGACCCGTGCGATTGAGCGTTCGCAAGAGATGAAGTTGCCGCTGATTATTGTGTCGGGGAGCGGCGGCGGGGCGAGAATGCACGAAGGAATCTTGTCGCTGATGCAGATGGCGAAAGTCTCGGCGGCACTCGCGCGATTCCACAAAGCGGGCGGACTCTTCATCTCCGTCTTGACGAATCCGACGATGGGCGGCGTCGCGGCGAGTTTCGCGTCGCTCGGCGACCTCGTGTTCGCCGAACCTCGCGCACTTATCGGTTTCGCCGGACCGCGAACGATCAAGGCAACACTCCGCATCGAACTGCCGAAAGGTTTCCAGACGAGCGAGTTTCTACTCGAACACGGTTTCATCGACCGGATCGTCCGCCGCCCCGACCTCAAAAGCGAAATCGCCGCCGCCATCGACTACTGCGGACACTGAATTTTTGACAACCCCGTTCACGCATAACCGGTGAGGCGGCAACACAATGATAATGTCGTTTAAGTGTTCCAAAACGGCAGATTTATTTGAAACGGGGAAAAGCGTTGCTTTTCACGCTGTTGCCAAAGTCGCATTGCGTAAACTTGATCAACTTCAAGTGGCAGACGAACTTTCCGATTTGTCGGTACCACCCGGAAACCGTTTAGAAGCATTGGCGGCAATCGACAAGGTCAACACAGCATTCGCGTTAACGACAAGTGGCGAGTATGTTTTGTTTGGAAGAATGGGAACGCGGAAGCGGTCGAAATAGTTGATTACCATTGACTCGAATGGAGAATGGAATGACAGCGAACATCGAAAGAATCTTTACTCATCCCGGCGAAATGCTTCACGAGGAGTTCATGCTCCCATTGAATCTTTCGGCAAACGCTTTGGCGGCGGCAACTCATATTCCGGTGGCTCGCGTTTTGGATATTGTCCAAAAACGCGGCGACGTTGACGCCGACATTGCCGCACGATTGGCACGCTATTTTGGTACGAGCGAGCGTTTTTGGACCAACCTGCAAGCGGAATACGACCTGTCTGTCATTCGCCAAAACAACCGCGAAGAACTAGCGGAAATTATTCCGTACAAAGAATACGCAAGCCATGCCCACGCATTTGCGTAAACGGCAACCTTTGAACCAGTCACAAGTCCACACCACTTTTTCGGAGAACAAAGATGAAACGAATTTTTTTGACTGTGCTTGCATTTTGCGTTGTCGGGATTTGTAGTGCGCAAAGCGCGGAAGATCGTCCGCTCTGGACGAAAGACGTTCCGCACGCACTCGGTACCGAGGCGAAAGACATTCCGAAAGTCACGGTTTGGCTCCCGACCGAGCCGCAAACGAAGGCGGCAGTTGTCGTCTGTCCGGGCGGCGGTTACGGCGGACTGGCGATGGACCACGAAGGCAAACAGATCGCCGAGTGGCTAAACTCGTTTGGCGTCGCGGCGTTCGTGCTCGACTATCGTCATCGCGGAAAAGGTTACGGTCATCCGGTGCCGCGTGAAGACGTGCAGCGGGCGATTCGGCTCGTCCGCGCGTCGGCAGCGGAATACAAAATCGATCCGTCGAAGATTGGCGTTCTCGGCTTCTCCGCTGGCGGGCACCTCGCGTCAACCGCAGCGACACATTTCGATCTCGGTAAACCAGATGCCGCCGACCCAATCGACCGCGTGAGTTGTCGCCCCGACTTTGCGGTGCTGTGTTATCCGGTGATTACGTTCGGCGACGAATACACTCATCGTGGTTCGCGGCAGAATCTTCTCGGCAAAGAAAATGAAAAAGACGCCGCGCTGGTCGAAGAGTACAGCAACGAACTTCGCGTCACCGATGCGACACCGCCGACGTTCATCTTCTTCACCGACGAAGACACCGCCGTCCCGCCCGAAAACGGAGTCCTATTTTACATGGCACTTCGCAAACACAAAGTTCCAGCGGAGATGCACATCTTCCGCGTTGGCCGCCACGGAATCGGACTCGGACGCGACATCGCCGGTTCCGGCGAATGGTCGAAACTCTGCGAAACGTGGATGCGGAATATCGGCGTTGTGGAGTGAATGAGGCGACACCATTCTCGTCTCCATAGGACATATAAGTCCTATAGGACCTATACGTCCTATAGGAGCAACAAGACACCACTAACCACATCATGTACGACATCATTGTAATCGGTTCCGGTCTTGCTGGGATGACGGCGGCGAATATTCTCGGCAAATCGGGGCACAAAGTTCTCTTGCTCGAACAGCACTACAAGCTCGGCGGGCTTGCGACGACGTTTCACCGTCGCGGCGGTCACATCTTCGACATTTCGCTCCACGGTTTTCCGGTCGGGATGGTCAAGAGTTGTCGCCGCTACTGGAGCAAAGAGATCGCCGAACGGATCGTGCAGCTTCCGAGTATTCGGTTCGACAATCCGCAATTCTCGCTCTCGACGACATTCACCCGCGACGACTTCACACGACTTCTCATCGAGAAATTCGGCATTGCGCCGGAACGTGTGACAGCGTTCTTCGACAAAGCGCGGTCGATGACGCACTACGACGCGCAGCAGTTAACGACGCAGCAACTCTTCGACGAGTTCTTCCCCGGACGCGATGACGTTGTGCGGCTTTTGATGGAGCCGATTACTTATGCGAACGGTTCAACGCTCGAAGACCCCGCGCTCACTTACGGGATTGTCTTCTCAAACTTTATGTCGCAGGGCGTATTCACGTTTCGCGGCGGCACCGATCTTTTCGTTCGTTTGATGCGGAAAACGCTGCTCGAAAACGGCGTAACGATTCGGCTGAACACACCGGCGGAGAAGATTGTCGTCGAGAACGGTCGCGTTGTTGGCGTAGTCGCAGGCAGCGAAACGATTCGTTCGCGTGTCGTTCTTTCAAACGCAAACTTGAAGGCGACGATTTTGAATCTCGTCGGGCGCGAGGCGTTTGCGGATTCATCGTTTGTCGATGCGACGGAGGCGGTTCGGCTCAACAATTCGAGTGCGCAAGTTTACATCGCGCTCAAACGTGGCGAGACGATTGATCACAATGTTTGCGGCGATTTGCTGTTCACTTCGACTGCACCGGCGTTTCGCACGGAACTTTTGTTGAGTCGTCAGATTACGAGTCGCACTTACTCGTTTTATTATCCGACGACGCGGCCCGACGTTGCTGATCAATCTGATCGCCACTACATCGTCGCCAGCACGAACGCCAACTATAGCGACTGGGCGTCGCTCTCGCCGAGCGACTACGCGAAGAGCAAGTCCGCACTCATTGACGAGACGCTTACGCACCTTGATCGTTACGTCCCGAACGTCCGCGAGCGGATCGCGTATACCGAAGCGGCGACGCCGCTGACGTTTGAGCGTTACACGTCTCACTTGGGCGGCGCGAGTTTTGGAACGAAGTACGAAGGCCTCGCGGTGAGTCGTTCGCTGCACCAAAAAGTCGCGGGCCTGTTCCACAGCGGCAGTGTTGGGATAATCATGTCGGGCTGGCTCGGAGCGGTAAACTACGGCGTCATCACCGCCAACGACGTTGAGGCATTTTTGCTAGAGACGGCGTGAGCGGCAACAGGTAGAAACATCGGAGGGATGCGGATATGCCTACACGAAAAAACAATTTGGTTGCCCCAGTGGTTAAGTGGGTCGGTGGAAAGCGGCAACTGATTGCCGAAATTGAACAGCGTCTGCCGCCGTGTAGTTCTTACACAACCTACTACGAGCCTTTTTGTGGCGGCGGTGCGGTGCTCTTTCATCGGCAGCCGAAACACGCCGTGGTGAGCGACATCAACGGCGAACTCATCAACCTGTATCAGATGATTCAAACCAATGTGGATGGTCTGATCACCGAACTTCGTAAGCACAAAAACGACGAAGCCCACTATTACGAGATCCGCCAGTTAGACCGCGATAAGAAGCGATACGGCCAACTCACACCGGTGCAAAAAGCTGCGAGACTGGTCTTCCTCAACAAGACGTGTTACAACGGGCTTTTTCGCGTGAATGGTGCTGGAGAGTTTAACAGTCCGTTTGGGAGATACAAAAACCCCAACATTGTAGATGAGGCGGTATTGCGGGCGGTGCATAACTACGTTAGCTCAAATAATATCACATTCCGTCACGCTGATTATGAAGAAGTGCTCAGCGACGCAACGCAACACGACTTTGTTTACCTCGACCCGCCTTACGATCCTGTCTCACACACGGCAAGTTTTACCGGATACGACAAAGGCGGATTTGATCAAGATGCGCAGAGTAGACTCAAGCAAGCTTGTGATGCGTTGGACAAAAGAGGAGTCAAGTTTTTGCTGTCGAATTCGGCGACTGATTTTATCAAAACTCTCTATGCGAGCTACAAGATTGACGTGGTACCAGCAAAGCGGTTTATAAACTCTGTTGCTGAAAAACGTGGCGACATCGATGAAGTTTTGGTGAGGAACTACTAATGCGAAAGTATGATGCAAAATGGGAAACATTGTTTGCGGAAGACCAACTTCTGGCTCGCATCCGTAATGATGGCAGTGTTCGTGTCACTGCGGAGCGAATCAAGCAGTTGCGTGAACCACGCCTGATGACCAAGTTCGATCAGTTGGCAGACCTTCCCACGATTTTCCAAGACAACGGACTCGCCATTTTGCCGCTGTCGCGTCGGGAGTACTGCATCGCGCCGTTTGAGGCGTATCACACGCTTACGTCTCAAAATGACACGAATGTCACGATATGCCCGTTGCCATCATTTCTTGAGAATGTCGTTGCGAATGGTGAACCGCGCAGCGAGGCGATCTCGCTCAATCTCGCTTACGCATCAGGGATGTTGTCAGATTTTCTAGGCGAAGAGAAACTGTTTCCTGTTATGAGCGGGCGAATGAATTCCTCGCAAATTTCGTTCACGATACATTGTAACACGCATGGCGAGCGGTGTGATCACAATCTTAAAGTGGACAACGCTCAACTGGAAATTGATGGCGGATACGAAGGGTGTGAAAGCCTTGCTGTTATCGAAGTGAAAAATCGCCCCGTCACCGACTTCATCATTCGGCAGCTTTACTTTCCGTATCGACGTTTGTCAACGCTGTACAAGAAAACAGTACGCCCCGTTTTCTTGGTGTGCGTTGACAACACCTTTCGCTTTTACGAATATCGTTTCGACAATCTGCTCAACTACAACTCACTGAAGCTGATAAAAACGCGACGTTACTCGCTGGGTGCAGCGGACGACGTAACGGCGATCTCGCTTGACGATCTGTTCCAGTATGCCCAGCAGGTTGCGCCAGAAAAAACTTCAGTTCCGTTCCCGCAAGCCGATGACATTTCGCGTGTTCTCAATCTGTGTGAATCACTCGTCGCCAATGATTTGTCGAAAGAAGCTGTTGCGAGTTTGTATCAGTTCGCGCCGCGTCAGGCCGACTATTATGCCAACGCGGGACGGTTTCTCGGCTTGATTCAAAAACACAACGCTGTTTTCTCTTTGACTGTCGAAGGGCGTCGTGTTTTCTCGCTCCCGACCAAACTGCGTTTGGTTGCTGTTGCCGAGAAAATTTTGGCGAGACCAGTCTTTCGCGACGCTTTTATCGCTTTGATATCCAAAGGCATTCTTCCGCCTTACGAGCAGTTGGCACAACTGATTTCGCAGGAAACAGGCTTGCCGTCCTCAAGCGATACGGTACGTCGTCGCGCATCAACTGTTGCCCACTGGGTCAACTGGATTGCCGGACTTCAGCACTTGTGAAATTGTAGTGATCGAATCAAAAAAACACCAAACACCTTACGAAAACAATCAAAATGTCACTCACATACAAATCTGCGGGGGTTGATCTTGATGTCTATGCGGAGTCGATGTCGCGGTTGCCGCGACTGGCGGCGAAGACGTTTAACGACCGCGTGTTGCGTCTCGACGGCGGATTTGCCGGGCTTTTCCGGCTCGGCACATACCGCGACCCCGTTCTCGTAAGCTGTACCGACGGCGTCGGCACGAAGTTAAAAATCGCCGTCGCGGCGGGACGGAATAGTACCATCGGAATAGATCTGGTGGCGATGAGCGTCAACGACGCAATCTGCTGCGGAGCGACGCCGCTGTTCTTTCTCGATTACGTTGCGATGGCGAAAGACGACCCCGATCTGCTTGAGATGATCGTCGGCGGGATCGTCGATGGTTGCCAGCAGAGCGGTTGCGCACTCCTCGGCGGCGAGACCGCAATCATGCCCGACCTCTATCACATCGGCGACTACGACCTCGCAGGTTTCTGCGTCGGCGTCGTCGAACGCGACGACGTAATCGACGGAAAGTCGATCCAGCGCGGCAACAAACTCATCGCGCTTCCGTCGAGCGGTCTCCACTCGAACGGTTATTCGCTGGCGAGAAAAGTCGTCTTCGAGGCGGCGCAACTCAAACTCGATGACGTTGTTGCCGAGACGAAACAGACTGTCGCCGACTTACTTCTCGAACCGACACGGATTTACGTTCGCATTGTGTTAGACGTTCTTGAAAAGTTTAAGGCGAATGTTGGCGTTCGCGGAATCGCTCACATCACCGGCGGCGGACTGCACGAAAACCTGTCGCGGATTGTCCCCGAAGGTTTTTCACTCAACATCGACGATGCCGCACTTCGTAAAAACCGTCCGTTTGTTTTCGACTGGCTGCAAAAACTCGGCGACATCGCCGACGCCGAAATGGCCCGCGTCTTCAACTGCGGTTTGGGACTCGTCTTCGTCGTCGATGCCGATAGCGCGGATGCGATTGTCGAACATCTGCATCAGTGCGGAGAATCGCCACGCGTCGTTGGAGAGATTGTGTAGAGCGTCGCACAAATTACTGCGCCGGGTACTTGTTCGGACACTCGCTTACGCTTCGCGTTCTTATTTCTTGCCGACCGCAACGAAGTTGCCGGGAGGCTACCGGATGCAACGTCACGTTGCCTGATTAATTTCTCGCCATGAAAAACTTTGTCCGCTGGGTTGTCTCGAATTCTGCTGCGATGAATACGCTGATGTTCTCCGTCATCGTCGCGGGGATTTTCAGCTTCGCAAACATGCGACGCGAACTGTTTCCGCAGTTCGATCTCGACGTGATCGTTATCTCCGTCCCGTACCCGGGCGCGGTTCCCGAAGAGGTCGAAAACGGAATCTGCCAAAAGATCGAAGAAGCCGTCGCCGACATCGACGGCATCAAAAAAGTCAACGCGACCGCGAGCGAAGGCGTCGGCACGGTGAGTCTCACGCTGCACTCATACGTCAAAGACCAGCAGAAAATTCTCAACGAAGTCCGCAACGCCGTTGACCGAATTCCGAGTCTGCCGCAACTGGCCGAGAACAAAACTATCAGCCTCATCACGCTGCGAAGTCAGGCAATCCAACTCGCCGTCGTAAGCGCAGGAAACACCGACGAACCGCTCCACGACCGGAATCTGCGGTACGTCGCCGAAGAGGTTCGCAAACGTCTTTTGCGTTATCCGCGCATCAAAACCGTTGACATAACCGGCGCGCGAAACTATCAGATCGACATCGAAATCCCCGAAATGACGCTCCGAAAATACGGGATGACGCTCCTCGATGTCGCGCGGATCGTGCGCGAACAGAACATCGAAATCCCCGGCGGACTGATGCGAACCGAGTCCGCTGAAGTCATGATTCGCGGATTCGACAAACGAACAACCGGCACCGCTATCGAAAAGATTCCGGTTATCACGTCGCTCGATGGCGTCGTCTTAACTGTCGGCGACCTCGGAACCGTCCGCGACGACTTTGAAGACTCAACCGCAATCAGTTTAATTAACGGCAAACCGGGGCTTACATTAACCGTCAACAAAACCAACGCCGAAGACCTAATCAAAATAACCGACGACGTTAAGAAGTTTCTCCGCGACGAAGCACCGAAAATGTTGCCCGACGGTTACAGCATCGTCACCGTCGCCGATATGTCAACGCACGTCAACGACCGAATCCAACTCCTCCTTCGCAACGGTGCGCAAGGGATGGTGATCGTCGTCGTACTCCTCGCACTCTTTCTCGAACTGCGGCTCGCGTTTTGGGTGATGCTCGGTATTCCGATCTCGTTTCTCGGCGGCGGGATGCTGCTCTACGGAATGGACCAGACGATCAACATGCTGTCGCTCTTCGCGTTCATTATGGTGCTCGGTATTTTGGTGGACGATGCGATAGTCGTCGGCGAAAACATTTACCATCACCGGCAACTTGGAAAAGATTTTACGCAAGCCGCGATTGACGGTGCGTGCGAAGTTATGCCGTCGGTGGCGTCGGCGGTGCTGACGACGATCATCGCGTTTATGCCGATGTTTTTCGTCCCCGGAGTGATGGGGCGGTTTTTTGAAATCGTCCCGATAACGGTAATTTCGCTGCTAGCGTTTTCGCTCTTTGAGGCGTTTTTCATTCTGCCGGTTCACCTCGCGGGACACTCGCTCCGTGACAAAGTTTCGTGGCGCGACAAAGTTGAGTCGCTCGCGCCGCCACTTCGTCCCGCCGCACGCGGACTCCTCGCCATCGCGGCCTTTTTCGCGTATCCGTTCCAGCGTTTTTATGCCGGAACGCGGTATGTCAATCGCGTCGTTGATCACCTGCTCAGTCTCTTCGTGCAAAAAGTTTATGGTCCGGCGACGGCGTTCACGTTACGCAATCCTGTGACGACGCTTGCCATCTTCAGTTGTTCGATTCTGATAACAATCGGCGCGATGATGGGCGGCGTGATTCAGTTTGTCGAGTCGCCGAAGATGGACGGTCTCGTATTGCAAGCGAAAGTGAAGTACCCCGACGGAACGCCCGCACACATCACCGACGCGGCGACGATTCACCTTGAAAACGCGATCAAAAAACTCGATGCCGAATACGTCGCCGAGACCGGAAAAAGTGTGGTGCGAACGGTTGGTCGTCAGGTCGGAGTTTTGGCGAGTATCTCGCCGATGGGCGGCAGTGGCGGCAGCAGTTCCAACCAAGGACAGGTGACGGTGGAGCTTGTCGATTCAGCCGAGCGTGACATTCCGAGCACGCAGATTCTTGCGCGGTGGCGGTCGGAAGTTGGGAAGATAATTGGCGTTCAGAGTCTCACGTTTGAAGGGATGGGCGGCGGACCGGGCGGGAAGATGATCGAGTTCAAGATGCTGGCCGACGGCAAAGACCTTGCGGTTCTCGAATCGGCGGTGGCGATAGTGATGAAGCGACTCAGCCAGTTTGAAGGCGTCAAAGACATCGTGTCCGACGCCGTTCCGGGGAAGCAGGAGTTTCGCACGTCGATCAAGGAACGCGCCAAAGCACTCGGCATAACGAACGCCGCGCTGACGAACCAGTTGCGTGCGTCGTTCTACGGAGCGGAAGTTATGCGGCTTCAAATCGACCGTCACGAAGTCAAGCTGATGGTTCGCAATCCGCCTGAAGAACGTAACAGTATGGGGAGTTTTGAAGACATGAAGTTTCGCGCGGGCGGGCTGGAGATTCCGGTCTCGGAACTTGCGAACATCGAGACGGCGCGCGGTTATTCGGTGATCAATCGTTACGACCGCAAACGTTCAGTGACGATCTCGGCGGATGTCGATGAACACACCGCGAACGCGGCCAACATCATCGCGGAGCTTCAGCGCGAGATGCGAACGAAGTTGCTGACCGACCCGAAGTATCGCGCCGTTGACGTGAAGTGGGAAGGGCAACACGAATCGACGGGCGAGACGATGACAGCCCTTCTCGTCGCTGGTGGTGTTGCGCTTTTGGCGATATTCTTGCTGCTTACGTTTGAGTTTAAGTCGGTCGTGCAACCGCTGATTATTTTGCTCATTATTCCGTTCAGTCTTGTCGGTGCGGTTTGGGGACACTTTTTTCGCGGCATTCCGGTAACGATGATGAGTATGTTTGGTCTTGTCGCGCTCATTGGCGTTGTGATTAACGACTCGATTGTACTCATCGACACGATCAACCGTCTCATCGCCGACGGTCAACCGGTGGTGCGTGCGCTTGTTGAGGCGGGGCGTCGGCGTTTGCGTCCGATTCTGCTCACGTCAACGACGACGATTGGCGGACTGATGCCGCTTTTGTTAGAGCGTTCGTTTCAGGCGCAGTTTCTGGTTCCGATGGCGGTGAGTCTCTGTTTTGGGCTTCTTGCATCGACGGTTTTGGTACTTGTCTTCGTGCCGACGCTTTATTTGTTGTACGTTCGCGTCTGGCAATTTTTCGGTGGCCACGTCGAAGACCTCGCCGCCTCGCACCACGTCTTCCGCAAACTCTCCGAACAGTCACAGTCAGAACACGAAGCGTAAGCGAGTGACACGAATCAGAACACGAAGCGTAAGCGAGTGTCCGAATCAGAACACGAAGCGTAAGCGAGTGCCCGAATCAGAACGCGAAGCGTAAGCGAGTGCCCGAATCAGAACGCGAAGCGTAAGCGAGTGCCACGAATCAGAACGCGAAGCGTAAGCGAGTGCCACGAATCAGAACGCGAAGCGTAAGCGAGTGCCCGAATCAGAACGCGAAGCGTAAGCGAGTGCCCGAATCAGAACGCGAAGCGTAAGCGAGTGCCCGAATCAGAACACGAAGCGTAAGCGAGTGCCCGAATCAGAACACGAAGCGTAAGCGAGTGCCACGAATCAGAACGCGAAGCGTAAGCGAGTGCCCGAATCAGAACACGAAGCGTAAGCGAGTGCCACGAATCAGAACGCGAAGCGTAAGCGAGTGCCACGAATCAGAACGCGAAGCGTAAGCGAGTGCCTGAATCAGAACGCGAAGCGTGTTGGCCAAAACATTTCCACCGTGCCTCTCTCTTGTCACCGCATCGCTGCGCGGTATACTGCCCGCCGTGTTGGGGACGTTCACATGTCCCTCGCCCACGCTCATTGGGCACTCGCTTACGCTTCGTGTTCTTATTCACTCGTTTACGCTTTCCGCTCTGAATTCTATGACGCCAACTTCTGTCACCGCGACAAACTTTGAACCAAAGATCGTTGCTTACGTCTGCAACTGGTGTACTTATCTGGGGGCCGATCTCGCAGGGACGAGTCGGCTTGAGTATCCGCCGAACGTCCGAATCATTCGTCTCCCTTGCACGGGGCGAATCGATTTCAATCTGATCGTGAAGGCGTTTGAAGTCGGCGCGGACGCCGTTCTCATCAGCGGTTGTCACCCCGGCGACTGTCACTACAACGCCGGAAACTATCACGCCCGCCGCCGCTGGATTCTCTTCCGCTCGCTACTCGAAACTCTCGGCATCGACACAGGCCGCATCCACTTCGCATGGATTTCCGCCGCCGAAGGCGCGAAGTTCCAAAAGTACATCGCCGAAATTGTCGAGACCACAAAGTCGCTCGGCCCGTACACCGAATACGCAAAACCGGTTTGATGCCAAAAGACAAAACTTCCCCCGCAATTCAAACACACTACACGATGGCCTGCGTCAAACTCCCGTTGTCGATGCCACCGAACATTATCAGCGCACGCTGATCGAAAACTTAATCAACGCCGTGTACCAGCAAATCGATGGCAACCGTTCCAATGCAACTCAACATCGAAACACTCTTGCGCGAAGCGAATAGTTTTGCAAAACGAGAGTCGGCGTTCAAAAACAAGTCGCTGTTCGGTGTCACCGATGGCAAGGCGGTCGGTACATATTTGGAACACAAGTTTCAAGAGGCGTTGCAAGAAAAGTACACCTACACTCGTGGCTCGTCGGCAAAGGGGATCGACTTCCCAGAACTGAACGTCGATATGAAAGTTACGAGTATCCGGCAGCCACAATCGTCTTGTCCGTTTCGTTCGGCAAGGCAGAAAATCTACGGACTCGGTTACTCGCTCCTTGTCTTCGTGTACGAAAAGACAGACAACGCCGGTTCGCAGCATTGTCGCCTAAACATTTTGCACACGATATTTGTTGAAGCATCGCGGACGAGCGACTTTCAGACGACTTCTGGGCTGGTCAAAATCTTGGAAAACAACGCCAACAAAGACGACATCTTGGCATTTTTTGAAGAACGAATGCTGCCACTTGATGGAGTCGAAGCAGCGACACTCGCCGACGAGGTGATGCGTCGCCCGCCGTGCATCGGTTATCTGACAATTTCAAATGCCTTGCAATGGCGACTCCAGTACAGCCGCGTCATTGAGCAAGCGGGACAAGTGCAAGGAATCCAACGAGTACAGTAAACGTGAACACAAAACACAGCCACATCATCGAGTACGGTGACTTCCAAACACCGCTCCCACTTGCGGCGGAGGTGTGCGATTTTGTTGCGACACTATCGGTGAACAGGCGTCCATTCAGGACGGTGATTGAGCCGACGTGCGGTGTTGGAAACTTCTTGCGTGCCGTTCTCGAAAACGCTGTGGCAAATTCAATCGAGTGTGTCGTCGGACGCGACATCAACTCCGACCACGTTCGCACCGCCCGCGATCATCTGTCACCGTACCAGTCGAGAAATTTGCGTATCGACGTTCAGGTGCGTGATTTTTTCCAAGAGGATTGGCAAAGCGTGATTGAAGCGTTGCCGCAGCCGATTCTCTTCATTGGCAATCCGCCGTGGGTAACGAACTCACAACTTGGGCAAATCACGGGCGAAAACTTACCGCGAAAGAAAAACTTCAAACAGCACTCCGGCCTCGACGCAATGACAGGAAAGGGGAACTTCGACATCTCCGAGTCGATGCTCGCGCAACTTGTGAACGAAATATCGGCGACAGATTCGGTCTTGGCGTTTTTGGTTAAAACGTCTGTGGCCCGCAAACTGTTTGAGTACGCGCAGCAGAAACGGCTTTCGGTCTCTCTCCAAATTCGTCGCATCGACGCGGCAACGCACTTTGGTGTCAGTGCCGATGCCTGTCTCGTCTACGCGGAAGGAATTGCGGAAGTCAAACGAGAGGCGGAGTGTCCGGTCTACGACTCGCTCACGAGCGAGAGTCCGACGCACCATATCGGTCTTGCAAACGGGCGTTTGGTCTCAAATGTCAGAAGGTATCACAAGTGGCAAACGCTCGATGCGAAGTCGCAATTTGTGTGGCGAAGCGGCATCAAGCACGACTGCGCCAAAGTGATGGAATTGAAGCGTCTGCGTAGTGGTTTCTGGAACGGTTTTGGTGAACGTGTCCCGATTTCGGAAGAGTATGTCTACCCGCTCCTCAAGAGTTCAGACATCGCTAACGGGCGAACGACTTCAGAGCGTTGGTTGATTGTTCCGCAGCGTCGTGTTGGCGAACCGACTTCGCCAATCGAGTTACTTTCGCCGACAACGTGGTCATACTTGAATCTTCACGCGACGCTGTTTCGGCAGCGGAAGAGTCGCATTTATTGTAACGCGCCACCGTTTGCGGTCTTTGGCGTGGGCGACTACACCTTCAAACCGTGGAAGGTTTCCATTTCGGGATTGTACAAAGACTTTCGCTTTTGCGTGATACCGCCGCAAGACAGTAAACCAGTCGTGTTCGACGACACCTGCTATTTTTTGGGGTTCGATACCGAAGAAGAGGCGACGTTTGTTTGCGACATTCTCTCGTCCGAACCGGTCGCTGAGTTTTTGGAGTCGATAGTATTCAAAGACGACAAACGTCCGATTACTGCCAGCGTCCTAAACAGAATTGATGTTGGCGTCGCGGCCTGTTTGCGAAAAGACAAGAGCAGGTTTGACGCACTCGTAACACGAACCCAAACGAAACAGCCGCGCCTTGCACTGGTAGCGGAATGACGCCAATAGAATCCCCCCAGTTCCACCTCAACAGAAAGGCTCATCACAATGTCAGTCAGCAAATCTTGGATCACAACGTTGTTTGCACTTGCGGTCATCGTCGCGGGCGCGAAGTTCGCGGAGGCGACGTGTACGCCGTATGACTTGTGGGTCGAGTTTCTCGCAAGTCCACGCGGAATCGACGAAACGCAGCCGCGATTTTCGTGGAAGCTCCGTTCCGGCGTGAACGACGAAACGCAGTCGGCGTACCGAATCGTCGTGCAGCAAGTCGCGCCAGCAAATCAGCCGATGTGGGACTCCGGCAAACGCGAAGGGAACGTTGTGCTCGTCCCCTACGAAGGTACGCCGCTCCAGCCGCAGAGTCGCTACGAGTGGAAAGTAACTGTGTGGAACCGCGACGGAAAACAGTACGTCACCGAAAAAAGTGAGTTCACAACCGGACTCTTCGCCACGCCAAAAGATGCTAACCCGTGGAAAGGTGTCTGGATCGGACTCGATGAGTTTGAACACAATTCAAACGGCGCAACTTCGCCAACACTCTCGCTCGACGGCGCAGAATGGATTTGGACTTCCGCAGACGCCGCAAACAATGCACCAATCGGCAAAGCGACTTTCCGCAAGTCGTTCGCAAGTAGCGGAAAAGTTGTCAAAGCCGAAATCGCATTCGCCGCCGACAACGGTTTCACCGCAACACTCAACGGCAAAAACGTCGGCAGCGGCACCAACTTCAAGTCTGCACAAATCATCGACGTTACTCCAGAAATCGTTGACGGCAAGAACACAATCGTCATCGAGGTCGCCAACGAAGGTGACAAACCGAATCCGGCGGGGCTGCTCGGAGTCGTTCGCATCGAACTTGCAAACGGCGACGTGCTCGCCACCAAAACCGATTCGACGTGGAAGTGCAACGACGGCACCGACGCCGCGTGGCTCGCACCAAACTTTGACGACAAAGGTTGGAAAGACGCCGCGAAACTCGCCGACCTCGGTCACGGTCCGTGGGGGAACATCCAAGTCGGAACGACTTATCCGAGTCCGCCCGCACGCTACCTCCAAAAAACGTTTACCGCCAAAAAAGCAGGACACGCCACAATCTACATCGCCGGACTCGGTTACTACGAAGTTTTTCTAAATGGTAAAAAGGTTGGCGATCACCTTCTCGATCCAGTTCTCACCGACTACGACAAACGGGTTCCGTATGTGACCTACGACGTTGATGTGAAGCAAGGCGACAACATATTGCGCGTCGTTCTCGGCAACGGTCGTTATCACGCGCCGCGCATCACTGAGCCGACGACGACGCGGACGTTTGGTTTCCCGAAGATGCTGTTCCAAATGGAGATTGCAAACGCCGATGGCACCAAAGAAACGATTGTCAGCGACGAGACGTGGGAACTTTCAACCGATGGCCCGATCCGCGACAACAACGACTACGACGGCGAAATCTACGACGCCCGCAAAGACGTGACCACGTTCAAAGGGACGGCGAAGAAGGTCGATGCGCCGAAGGGGAAACTCGTCGCGCAAATGATGCCGCCGATGCGTGCGGTCGAAACATTCTCGCCGCTGTTTGTCAAACAGGTCAAGCCGGGCGTTTGGGTGTTTGATTTTGGTGTCAATCTTGTTGGCAACTGCACTTTGCATGTGCCGAACGGTTTACCCGCTGGGACGAAGTTAACGCTCCGTCACTCTGAAACGCTTCAGCACGAAGGCGACGACGCGGGGATGCTCTACGTTGCGAACCTCCGCGGTGCGAAGTGTCGTGACATTTATATTACGAACGGTAAACCGAACCAAGTTTACGCACCGACTTTCACCTACCACGGTTTTCGTTACGCCGAGCTGACGGGACTTCCCGCCGGAGTCGAACCGAATTCGCAAACGCTCACCGCGCGTGCAATTAATACTGACATGGCAAAGGTCGGGACGTTCACAACGAGTAACAAAACGATCAACGCCATCGTGAAAAACATCTCGCGCGGGACGCAAGGAAACTACTTGAGTATCCCGACCGACTGCCCGCAGCGCGACGAGCGTCAAGGTTGGCAGGGGGATCGTGCCGCAGAGTCGAAGGGCGAGATGTTTATGTTCGACAACGCCGCGCTCTACTCTAAGTGGCTAATCGACATCGAAGACGCCCAGCAAGAAAACGGCAACCTCTCCGACGTGTCGCCAAACTTCTGGCCACTCTACGGCTCGAATGTGACGTGGCCGAGTGCGTTCACGATCATCCCCGAATCGCTCTATGTAATGTACGGCGACACTCGTCCGATAGAACGCCACTACGAAGGGATGAAACGCTGGCTCATCGATCACCTCGGCCAGTTCGTCAAAGATGGGATCATCGAAAAAGACAACTACGGCGACTGGTGTGTCCCGCCGGAGCGTGCCGACTTGATTCACTCTCAAGACCCCGCGCGGCAGACATCGAAGGCGATTTTGGCGACAGCATACTACATTCACAATCTCGATCTCTTGGCGAGTTATGCGCGGATGCTGAAGAAAGATTCTGAAGCCGCCGAGTTCACTGCGAAGGCAACGGAAATGCGAAAGGCGTTCAACGAAAAGTTTCTCGATGCCGCCGCCGGAAAGTACGACAACGGAACGCAAACGTCGTGCGTGCTTCCGCTCTACTTCGGGATTGTGCCGGAAGAGTCGCGTGAAAAAGTGTTCGCAACGCTCGTTAACAACATCGACAATGTGACCGACCGCCACATCGGTACGGGCCTCATCGGCGGACAGTGGCTCAATCGCGTTTTGAGTGACAACGGTCGCGCAGATTTGTCGTACACGTTTGCGACCAACACGAGTTATCCGAGTTGGGGATACATGATTGAGAACGGCGCGACGACGATTTGGGAACTGTGGAACGGTAACACCGCCGATCCGGCGATGAACAGCGGCAACCACGTTATGCTCGTCGGTGACTTGACGATTTGGTTCTACGAATATCTGGCTGGGATCAAGGCTGATCCGTCGCGTCCGGGGTTTGAGCATCTGATTATGGTGCCGCACGTTGTTGGCGATCTGACGATGGTCGATGCGACGTATGACTCTGTTCGCGGTGAGATTAAGAGTCGTTGGGAGCGTCACGGAAAGTCGTTCGTTTGGAACGTCACACTGCCAGCGGGGACGACTGCAACAGTTACACTTCCAGACGGCACGACACGCGAGATCGGTTCGGGGACGCACAAACTTCAATGTGAGTTGAAGTGATGGATGCTGTTGACGTTGTGACAGTGAATCAGAGCGGGAAGCGTAAGCGAGTGCTGCGTGAGAGTACGCATAGCTTACACAAATAGCGTCCCGCTTGCGCGGGAATGACGGACGCGCGAATCAATCGTGAATGGTGACGCGATACTTGGTCAAGTTTGATCGCGGGAAAAAAAATCAAAAAAGTTTTTGCGCGCTCTTGATTGATGATAAAGTTTCGTGTACAATCCGCGCCAGTGATGTGAGACGACTGCGAAATAATTTTTTGTGTGTGGTCTCGCTGAACGATTTTGAAGGAGAAAAGTTTTTTGTTTGAGCATGACCGATGCTGTATCGGATCATCTTTTGAACGTGAAGTTTTGAGACCTGTCGTGACGACAGTTCTCTCCTCGGTAAAAAAGATGGATGTAGTGTCGATGCTGATATTGGGGAAAGGAATTGCGTCCCATGGTGGGAGCGCATCCCCAACACTGGAGTGGTTAGAGGTTGTGATTTGAAAAAACACCTATCTGATCATTCCGTAACCTCCATCTTATGAGGAGATTGGTTCTATGGCAAAAAAGGTAGCGAAGAAGGGTGTCAAGAAGGCCGCGAAGAAGGCCGTCAAGAAGGTCGCGAAGAAAAAGGTCGCCAAGAAGAAGGTCGCTAAGACGACCGTCAAGAAGGCTGCCAAAAAGGTCGCGAAGAAGAGCACCAAGAAAGTCGCTAAGAAGAAGGGCACCAAGAAGGCTTGCAAGAAGGGTGCTACCCCTTGTTGCGGTAGCGAGGCTTGCAGCAACTAGCAATGACCGACGAAGCCGTTTTGCGGTTTTCTCGATTGTTGTTTTTAGCAGTGCTTCTTTGACAACGACTCTCGTTGTCTGATAGACCAGTGGGTGCCTTCGGTGATACGCGTCGATCCGAAGGCACCCTTTTTTTGCGCGCGAACGAAAACCGCTTCGCCTCACGCACGCACCATCTTCTAACCGAATCATGCGACATGACCAACAACGATCAACCATCAGTCGCGGCGATCCCTTCCGACCACCCGTTACAGCAGCGGATAACGCTGATGCAGACGGCGTTGCGGAAACTCGATCTCGTTGTTGCTTATCTCGTTCTTGCGGCACTTTGGGTCGCGGCGATGCTGGTCTTTGTCGTCTGCGACAGTTGGGTCTTCAGCGATGGGTTTACCGTTGGGGCAAGGTTGCTCATCTTTGCGGTGCAGCTCGTGTTAACACTCCTCTATGTTTTGCTCGTGATTTTGCCGCGATCAATTTGGGCGATTCGTCCGGCCTACGCTGCCACGGTCATTGAGCAAGAGCAGCCGTCACTCAAGAATGCGATTTTGAATTGGTTTCTTCTTGGCGTTGAACGTTCGCAGAATGCACGTCTTCGGAGCGACCCCGTTGCGAGTCGCGTCTGGAGCGAGTTGGGACGGAACGCGGCGGCGACGATTCACGTTGCGCGGCCACGTCGCGCGGTACAAGTTTATCATCGCTGGGTCGCGGTGTTAGTCGGTTTGTTTCTTATTCTGACGATTTATGCGATGGTCTCGCCGAAGAGTCCGCTACCGGGGGTGCGGCGTTTTCTGTTGCCGTTTGCCGATGTCTTGCCCGCGCAGCGACTATATTTTCGTGACGCAAAACCCGCCGGAAACGAGACTCGTTTTCAAGGCGAACACGTCAACATTGAAGTGACAACTTCGCGCACGCCGCCAGCAGACATTCCGGTAGAAGTCGCATTCACGACCGACGACGGACGCTTCGTCGATGCTCGCGTTCGGATGAGCAAGAGCGACGCGGCGGCGAATCGTTTTGAGTGTCGGTTTCCGCCGAACGGTGCGGGCCTCGAATCGAGTCTTCGTTACTGGTTTGTCTGTGGTGACAGCCGGAGTTCCGAGTTTCGCCTTGATGTCCGCGAGGGCGTTTCAATCGACGTTGCATCGCTGCGTCTCACGCCGCCGCGTTACACGGGGAAGGAACCAGTTGTAATTGAAGGGACGGGAAACGCTGAAGCTGTTGTCGGTACAGATTTGCGACTTGAGGCGACTGCAAACGTTCCGCTCGGTGCGGCGTACTGGGTCCCCGGTCAGCGGTACGTTGATGGCATCCACAACAAACGGCTCGACGTTAGTCCCGACAATCTGCGGAGTGCGTCAAAAAGTTGGGGGCTTTCGGAAGTGGGCGACTACGTTTACACGCTCCACGCTGTCGATACCGATGGGAACAAAAGTTTGCCGCCGCGTATCAGTCAATATTTGCTCAAGGTCGTTCGTGACGAGCCGCCGGTTGTTGCGTGGAGCGAGCCGCCTGCTGAAGACGAGTTGCAAGTTCCGATAGACGGAACGCTCGAACTCGCCGTGACCGCACGCGACCCCGATTTTGCGCTCCGCAGTGTGCGTGTTGTCTTCGAGCGAAAGCAAGACGACGCGCAGCGTCCGGCCATTGAACCGATGCAACTTCTCGAAGGTACACCGAGCGAAGGGCCGACGCAATACTCCGGCGAACAGAAACTTGCGGCGAAGATCGCGCCTCGCAAACTTGGGATGCGCGAAGGCGAGGTCTACACGCTCACCTGCACCGCCGCCGACACCAAACTCCCCGACCCAAACACCGCGACGAGCGAAAAACTGCAAATGCGAGTCGTCGCACCGGAGCCGCAACAGCAGCCGCCGCAGCCAACTCCGCCCCAAACTCCACCAACTCCGCCACAACAATCTGACGACGGTTCGGGCGGTTCGGATGCGAACGATAACAAGTCGTCGAACGAGAATGGCGATGGCGAATCATCCAGCGCGGAGAACGGTTCCGACCCGAACAAGAATTCTGCGCAGAACGAGAACAGCGGCGGCGAAAAATCGTCCGGTGCGGAGAACGAGAACGGCGATGGCGAAAAATCGTCCGGTGCGGAGAACGAAAACGGCGATGGAAAATCGTCCGGTGCGCAGAACGAGAACAACGATGGCAAGTCGTCCGGTGCGCAGAACGAGAACGGCGATGAAAAGTCGTCTGGTGCGGAGAACGAGAACGGCGATGGCAAGTCGTCCGGTGCGGAGAACGAGAACGGCGATGGCAAGTCGTCTGGTGCGGAGAACGAGAACGGTGATGGCAAGTCGTCCGGTGCGCAAAACGAAAACGGTGATGGAAAGTCGTCCAGTGCGGAGAACGGTTCGGACGCAAACAAGAGTTCGTCGCAGAACAAACCCGAACGAATCGATCCCGAAACGCAGCCCGGCGACGCCATCGAGAAGATACGCGAACACATGAAGCGTGAGCCGCAAGGCGACCGTAAACCCGACGAAACCCAACGCCGCGACGACCTCGACCCGAACTCAAAATCACGCGACAACCAAGGCAAATCGCAAGGCGAAAATCCGCCGAAACGCAGCGACGATTCTTCGCAAAGCGAAGGTCAGCAGCAAGGTCAAGGTCAACAGCAGGGCGAAGGTCAGCAACAAGGTCAAGGTCAACAGCAGGGCGAAGGTCAACAGCAGGGTCAAGGTCAACAGCAGGGCGAAGGTCAACAACAAGGTCAAGGTCAACAACAAGGCGAAGGTCAACAGCAAGGTCAAGGTCAACAGCAAGGCGAAGGTCAGCAACAAGGTCAAGGTCAACAGCAGGGCGAAGGTCAACAGCAAGGCGAAGGTCAGCAACAAGGCGAAGGTCAGCAACAAGGTCAAGGTCAACAGCAAGGCGAAGGTCAACCGAGTGATTCTAGCGAAGGCGGCGGTTCGGGACGTGGCGAAGGGAAAGCGTCCGACAAAGGCGAGTCGAAGAGTGGCGGCGGACGGAGTGGCGATGGCGGTGCGGGCGAAGATTCGTCGCCCGACAACGCCGACGATGCCAACATTGAGCACACTCGCCAGACGACAAATCTCGTCCTCGAATATCTCGAAGAGCAACTTTCAAAGAAGGAGCCGGACAAAAAACTTCTTGAGTCGCTCGGCTGGTCGCGTGACGATTTGGAACGATTTGTTGCGAACTGGAAGAAGGCCCAAACCGCCGCCGCAACCGACGCCACCAAACAGCGTGACTATACCGAGTGGCTGCGAAGTGTCGGGATTCGCAGTACGGGACAACGAACTCGTGGTGCGCAAGATGGCGTGAACGAGCGCACGACCGAGTCGCTCTCCCCGCGCGTCGCCCCCCCCGCCGCAATTCGTGAACGGTTCAAAAACTACACCGAACGCATCGGCGGTAGCGAACGTCCCAAAATCGTCCCGTGAGTTTTTGTTGCGGAGGCGAGAACGCGGAACACGCGAAAAAACGCAAGACGCGGAAATCTGAACTTCTGTGTCTTTCCGTCCTTCCGCGATTTCCGCGTTAAAATTCTTCTTCGCGTCTTCGTGTGAGAAAAAAAGAACTACTCGCAAACGCAAAATCCGTGAACGGCTACCCTACATTTAACATTCCCCTCTATGAAAACGGGGGCAACGATGAGTAAGAAGTCAAAACTCCATTCTCAACTCTCCACTCTCAATACTCCCACAATTCGTTCATCGGCGGCGGAGTATTTGACGTTTGTCGCGGCAACGGGCGATGACCCCAAGAGTGTCGAGATGCGGTATGAGGACGAAAATATCTGGCTCACGCAAAAGATGCTGGCAACGCTGTATGATGTTGAATCGCACACCGTAAATGAACACATCAAAAAAGTGTTTGCCGACAGTGAATTGCAGCTTGAGGCAACCACTCGGAAATTCCGAGTAGTTCAAACCGAGGGCAATCGTGACGTGTCGCGCGAGGTTTTGCACTACAACCTACAAATGATTATCGCGGTTGGCTTTAAGGTCAACTCCGCTCGCGCCGTGCAATTTCGCAAGTGGGTGAACAAAATCGCCAAGGACTACACGATTCAAGGTTGGGTGATGGACGAGCAGCGGCTGAAAAACGGCGGTTCGCTGCTCACGCAGGAATACTTTGACAAACAACTGCAAAAGATACGCGAAATTCGCTTGTCCGAGCGGCGGTTTTATCAAAAGATAACCGACATATACGCAACCTCGCTCGACTATGACCGAACCGCCAAGACGACCCGCGAGTTTTTCGCCAAGGTACAGAATAAAATGCACTTTGCCGTCCACGGTAACACCGCCGCCGAGGTGATCTACCATCGCGCCGACGCTGAAGCGGAGTCTATGGGCTTAACGTCGTGGGAGGACGCGCCCGATGGCAAAATCCAAAAGTATGATGTCGTCATAGCGAAAAACTACTTGACCGACGACGAGTTGTCATCGCTTGAGCATATTGTGTCGGCATATCTTGACCTTGCCGAAAATCGTGCAAAGCGGCGTATTCCAATGACTATGCAAGATTGGGCTACACACCTTGACCGCATTTTACAAGCTGACGGTCACGAATTGTTACAAAATGCAGGGAAAATATCCGCAGAAATTGCCAAAACTCACGCAGAATGCGAGTTTGAGAAATATCGCATCGTTCAAGACAGACTGTTTGAGAGCGATTTTGATAGGCTGACAAAACTGCCGCCAACGAAGGTTTCACCGTGAAAAAACGTGTTCGCAAGGTGCGTGTAGATTTTCGGAAGAATCGCGTTCAGCGGACGCGGAAGAATAATCTCACGCGCGACTTTAACCAAGAAGACGACACACACGACGACTCACACGTCGCAACCGAACGCATAAGCGGTCGCGGTGAACTGGTTAGGCGGCGAACAATCATCACCGAAGTCGGCGACGACGACAACGACACACTCTCACCGTGTTCGCGCGAGACCCTCACCGCAGGCCGCGTCGTCTGCGTACAAGGACTCAAGAGCCGCGTCGTGACTGACGACGGTGCCGTTTGGGAATGCACAACACGGCGACTGCTGCGGACAATGGCAACGGATCAGCGTCACGTCGTCGTCGCTGGTGATCGTGTTGCCATTCGAACGATATGCAAAGCTGTTGAGAAAACGGTAGCGGCCCATCGAGGCCGCGGTACTACGGGGGGCGAAGCCGATCAAACGCCCCGTTACGGGGCTGAAGGCGTCATCGAACGGATCGAGCCGCGAACTGGGATTCTCTCGCGGACGAGTCGCGGACGCAAACACGTCATCGTCGCCAACGTCGATCAAGTTGTCATTGTTGCCAGTGCTGCCGAACCGCTCTTCAAGCCGAACTTCGTTGACCGACTTCTCGTAACTATTGAGCAGGCGTCGATCACGCCGATCATTTGCATCAACAAAATTGATATCGTTGCCCCAACGGAGATTGTGGCGTGCGTTGGCGTGTGGGCGCAGCTTGGTTATCGCGTGATTCTCGCAAGCGCGGTGAGCGGCCAAGGGATCGACGAGCTTCGAGAAGTTCTCGCGGGCCGCGAAAACGTGGTGGCTGGACAGAGTGGCGTTGGCAAGTCGTCGCTTCTGAACGCGATAGAGCCTTCGCTCTCACTGCGAACCGGCGGAATGACTCGCGCCAGTAAAGGGAAGCACACGACGACGACCGCCGAACTTATTCCGCTCTCGTTTGGTGGCTACGTTGTCGATACGCCGGGAGTGCGTCAGTTCGCACTTTGGGACATCATCGCGCAGGAGATTCCGGGACTCTTCCGCGACATCCGTTGTTACGAGCCGCTCTGCCACTACCCGAATTGTACGCACACACACGAAGACGACTGCGCCGTCAAAGACGCCGTCGCCGACGGCGACATCGACCTCCGCCGCTACGACAGCTTTCTCGCCTTGTGCGAAGAGATGGCAGGATGATGTGTGCGTAGTTCAGGTTCGGCATAGCCGAACCCTCCAGTTGTCACACGCCGCAGGCGTTTGGAAGGTTCGGCATAGCCGAACCCTCCAGTTGTCGCACGCCGCAGGCGTTTGGAGGGTTCGGCTATGCCGAACCGCTGTGCGGGTGCAAGTTTCTGAACAGGTCTATTCCCTCCAACGCATGGGCACCGACTTGCGTTGCCGACGATTTTTGGGAAAATGCCGCGATGGAATTGTCATCGGGACGAGTTCAGTTTGGACTCTTTGTTTGGTGGTGTTTTGCGTTCGCTGCGGTGACGTGGTGGTGGACGGCGCAGACTTCGCCGCTGGTTGATTACGCTGCTTCGTCGCAGCATGAAACGGTTGCGGCGTGGCAACTCGACATCAACGCCGCTCCGTGGACCGAGTTTGACACCCTCCCCGGACTCGGCAAAATGTTGAGCAAGTCAATCGTCGCCGACCGCGAAACGCACGGCCCGTTCACGTCCATCGACGACTTACTTCGCGTGCGCGGAGTCGGCCCGAAACGCCTTGCCATTCTGCGACCATTCCTCGCCGAACCAGATGCACGTCACCGCGACCCGCCTTGAAAACAGGGCGCGTTGGGGTAGAATGGCCAGCCTGCTTTTCTGCGGATTCTTTCGCAGAAAACGCAATCACTTGTCAGGCCAACCCAAACGAGGTTTCTCGTGTCTACAGACGAACAGTTCCCCACCGGCAGTAACACCCCAAACGATACGCCGATTCCCGACATACCAGCTCCCGCAGAGTTGGGGACGCGCATTACGCCGCTCTCCATCGAAGACGAGATGAAAGGGAGTTATCTCACCTACGCAATGAGTGTCATCGTTTCGCGTGCGCTGCCAGATGTGCGCGACGGACTCAAACCGTCGCAGCGACGCATTCTCGTTGCGATGAACGACCTCGACCTCACGCCGGGTGCAAAGCGCGTCAAGTGCGCCAAAATCTCCGGCGACACAAGCGGTAACTACCACCCGCACGGTGAAGGTGTCGTCTACCCAACTCTCGTGCGAATGGCGCAAGACTGGAACATGCGGTACACGCTCGTCGATAAGCAAGGGAACTTCGGCTCCATCGCCGGACTCCCGCCAGCGGCGATGCGATACACCGAGGCGCGAATGTCGAGCGTCGCCGCAGCGATGCTCGAAGACCTCAACCTCGATACCGTCGATTACGTCCCAACTTACGACGACGTTCGCAGCGAACCTTCCGTCTTGCCAGCGAAGTTTCCAAACATCTTGACAAACGGTGCTGTCGGTATCGCCGTCGGTATGGCGACGAGTATTCCGCCGCACAACGTCGGCGAAGTCTGCGACGCGACAATCGCCGTGCTCGACAACCCTGCCATCTCGCCGATGGAACTCTTTAGCTACTGCCCCGGCCCCGACTTCCCGACCGGCGGAATCATCTGCGGACACAGCGGAATTCGTCGCGGATACTTGACGGGCCGCAGCAACATCGTCGTGCGTGCGCGAACGCGAATCGAACGCGACGGGAAAAAGTCACGCATCATCGTCTCGGAAATTCCGTTCCAAAAATCGCGTGACGACATCGAAGAAAAAATTGCGGACATGGTGACTTCTGGAAAAATTCCGGGGATCGCAAACATCCGCAACGAGTCCGACTTGAGCGAACCGGTGCGATTAATCCTCGACATCAAACGCGACGCCGACGCCGATGTCGTTCTCAATCAACTCTATCAGTTTACGCCGCTGCAATCGTCGTTTTCGATTAACTTGCTCGCGCTGGTCGATGGGAAGCCGCGTGTATTGTCGTTCAAGGAAATACTGGTCGAGTTCATTCGGCATCGTTCGGTTGTGATTCGTCGCCGCACGCAGTTTCTTTTGGCGAAGGCGCGGAAACGCAAACACACCGTCGAAGGCCTCATCATCGCGCACGCCAACATCGACGAAGTCATCCGCGTCATTCGCACGTCGAAGACGCAGGTCGAGGCGAAAGATCGACTCGTGACGATTGATTGTCCGGCGGCGATGATACACCGCGCACTCGGCGACGACGGTTTCTCGGTCTTCCAAAGCGAACGCGGAACCAGCGAAAATTACCGGTTAACGCCCGTTCAAGCCGACGCGATTTTGCGTATGACGCTCGGCCACCTTGTTAACCTTGAGCAAGAAAAACTCGGTAACGAATACCGCGAACTTCTAAACGAAATCGCGGAGTACATCCGCATCTTGTCGGACGAGGCGAACATTCAGGCGATCATCCGTCAAGACCTGCTCGACATCAAAAAGAAGTTCGGCGACAAACGTCGTACCGAAATCTCCAGCGAAGAAGTGACCGACATCGACATCGAAGATTTGATCACGGAAGAAACGATGTCGGTTTCGATCAGCACGGCTGGTTACATCAAGCGGACACCGGTGACGGAGTATCGTGCGCAGCGTCGCGGCGGGAAGGGCGTCAAGGGAGCGAAGACCGACGACGAAGACCCGATTCAACACCTCTTCATCGCCAGCACGCACGATTATCTTTTGTTCTTCACGAACAAGGGGAAAGTGTATTGGCACAAAGTTTACAACCTGCCGCAACTCGCACGCGACGCGAAGGGGCGTGCGATTGTTAATCTTCTCAATCTCGACGAAGGCGAAAAGATCGCCGATTGCCGCGCGATTCGCAACTTCGACACGCCCGGGCACTTTCTCGTTTTCGCAACGAAAAAGGGACTCGTCAAAAAGACTGCGCTGTCGGCGTACAGTCGTCCGCTCAAGGGCGGACTGATCGCAATCAAACTCCGCGAAGGCGACGAGTTAATTGACGTTGCGGTTTGCGGCCCCGGCGACGAACTTGTTCTCTCGACGGCGAAGGGGATGGCGATTCGATTCCGTCAAACCGATGTGCGTGCGATGGGACGCAACACGGCGGGCGTCAAAGGTATTTCGATTGGGAAAGGTGATTGTGTCGTCGGGATGGTGATTGCCGAACCGAACGAAACGCTGCTCACGGTTTGCGAAAACGGTTACGGTAAACGAACGCCGTTCGGCCCGAACGCGGAGCCGGAAGCCGAACAGGCCGAGATCGCCGAGGGCGATTCTGGCGGCAGTGACGCACCGGACGAAATGTCGCAAGAAGTTGTCGCCGAAACCGCAGACGATACCGACGACGTTAACAGTTCTCGTTCGTACCGAACGCAGCGTCGCGGCGGTAAGGGTTTGCGTGACATCAAGGCGACGGCACGAAACGGTGCGGTTGTCGGTGTTGTTCGCATTGGCGACGAAGACGAGCTGATGATAATGACAACGTCTGGGAAAATCCAGCGTATTGCGGCGAGCGACGTGAGCGTACTCGGTCGCAACACGCAAGGCGTGCGGATCATGAAACTCGACGACAACGACGCGATCACCGACATAAAACGTCTCCCGAAAGAAGACGCCGCAGTCGGACCGGTGGCAGCGGCAGACATTGCTGACGGAGAGAGCGAAATTATTCGGGACGTCGAATAAGACGAGGACAACCGTTGCATGAACCCTGAATTGAAGTCATTGCTAGAGGCGAATGAAGGGGAAGACCTTGAATTCAAGGAAGCGAAAAGCGGATTTGAATTTGACGTGTTGTGCAGGTATGTCTGTGCGCTCGCAAATTGTGGTGGTGGGCGTATCGTTTTTGGTATCACTGATAAACGCCCACGCCGCATTGTCGGTACTAACGCCTTTGAACAGCCCGAACGAACCCAGTCGAGTCTCGCCGAGCGATTCTGTCTCCGCATCGGTTTTCAAGTTTTTCACGACGAAGAAAAGCGCGTTTTGGTCTTCGAGATTCCGTCGAGGCCGATCAGCGTTCCCCTTCAATTTCAAGGGAGGTACTGGGCGCGTCGCGGCGACTCACTCGTTTCGATGAATGAGTCGGAGCTACGCACCATCTTCGCAGAGGCCGGACACGATTTTTCCGCCGACGTTTGCCAACAAGCCGAGTGGCGTGATCTCGACGATAATGCGATTGAAGACTTCAGGCAGCGTTGGATTAATAAGTCGAGAAACAGTGGGCTTCAAACGCTTTCACAAAGACAGCTTCTCGAAGATTGTGAGGCTGTTACTCGCGATGGAATTACCTATTCGGCGTTGATCCTCTTTGGAACGCACGAAGCATTAGGGCGACTTCTTGGGCAGTGCGAAGTGATTTTTGAATATCGCTCTTCTGAAGTATCGGGGCCTGCGCAGCACCGCGAAGAGTTTAGGCGAGGTTTCTTTTCGTTCCACGATGCGCTGTGGGAACTGGTCAACCGTCGCAACGACATCCAACACTTCCAGCACGGATTTTTCATTGACGACGTTCCAACATTTGAAGAACGAAGCATTCGTGAGGGGCTGCTCAACGCGATCAGTCACCGGCATTATCAGTATGCGGGGAGTATTTTCGTCCGGCAGTACCCTAGAAAACTGGTGATCGAAAGCCCCGGCGGTTTTCCGCCGGATGTCACTCTCGAAAATATCTTGAATCGCCAGTCGCCACGCAATCGACGTTTGGCTGACATCTTTTCAAAGTGCGGACTTGTTGAGCGGTCTGGTCAGGGAATGAACCTGATGTATGAGGCGTGTATCAAGCAGGCGAAACCACTTCCTGATTTTAGCGGGACGGATAAAGACCGTGTCGTCTTGACTCTCGATGGCGTCATCCAAGACCCGATGTTTTTGGTCATGATGCAAAAGATCGGGCGTGAACAGTGGGAGCATTTCAGTACCGAGGACTTTCTCGTGTTGAATGCGGTCAGGCAAGAAAAACCGGTTTCAGCATCGCTGAAAGGGCGACTTCCGCAACTACTCGACTTGGGCGTGATAGAAAACGCCGGACGCGGAAAACTTATCCTCGGACGAAAGTTCTATGAGATTGTCGGCAAGAAAGGAACGTATACGCGGAAAAAAGGGTTAGACCGCACCGAGCAAAAAGCCCTTCTACTCAAACACATCCGCGAGAACGAGCCGAGCGGTTGCCCGCTTTTAGAACTGGCCGACGTGTTGCCGGGGCGGAGCACTTCGCAGATACAATGTCTCCTTCGGGAACTCCGTAACGAAGGGGCAATCGAACCGCGAGGTCGCACACGGGCCGCGCGCTGGTTTGTCAAAACAGCAAAAACGTAATCCAATTAAAACCTGAAAACGCTAAAACGCTAGAATTTCCGCGTTTTCTATTGCGGGCTATTAAAACCTATTAAAACCTATTGCGACCTATTCAGGTGCGCTGCGGCGGACAGTTTCATGGCCACACTTCAAGATTCTCTGGTTTCGAGTACGGCGCGGGAGTTGCCGATCAAGGTGCGGCCAGACCTTGAGGCGGTTGCGTCGCGGTATCTCGGACGGCTCTACTGGGTCGTCAAAGACCCTATCGGGATGCGTTACTTTCGGTTTCACGAAGAAGAATACGCACTCCTCAAAATGCTCGACGGCACGCGAAGTCTCGACCAAATCAAGGCCGAGTTCGAGTCGCGTTTTCCGCCGCAGAAAATCGGGCTTGCTACGATTCAAACGTTTTTGACGCAGCTTCACCAAAGCGGACTCGTTATCTCGTCGCTCGCCGGACAAGGCGACGAACTCCTCTCACGCCGCGTCAAACGCGACCGCGCCGCAACATATCAGTGGTGGACAAATATACTCGCCGTTCGCCTCAAAGGTTTCGACCCCGATGCGATCCTCACGCAACTGTTGCCGTGGGTACGATGGTGCTTTAGTCCCGTCGCGCAGATTGCGGCAGTGTTACTGTGTCTCGCTGCGGCGACGCTCGTCATCGTCGAGTTCGAGACGTTTCAATCGAAGCTGCCAGAGTTCAAGCAGTTCTTCAGCGTTCGTAACATATTCTTGATGAGCGTTGTGCTCGGACTTACAAAGATTTTGCACGAGTTCGGACACGGCCTCACCGTGAAATACTTCGGCGGCGAGTGTCACCAAATGGGTGTGATGTTTCTCGTCCTCACGCCTTGTTTATATGTTGACGCATCCGATTCGTGGATGCTCCCAAACAAGTGGCACCGCATCGCTATCGCGGCGGCGGGCGTGTGGGTTGAGTGCGTTTTGGCGGCGATTTGTACGTTCGTTTGGTGGTTCTCTGCGCCGGGGATGCTGCATTATCTTTGTCTCAACGTGATGTTTGTCTGTTCGGTCAGCACCGTCGTTTTCAACATCAATCCGCTTCTCCGCTACGACGGTTACTACATCGCCGCCGACTGGCTCGAAATACCAAACCTGCGACAAAAAGCACAGAAGATTTTGACGCGAACGTGCGGCCACCTCTTCCTCGGAATCAAACCGCCCGACGATCCGTTTCTGCCGGAACGTAATCAAACGCTGTTCGCACTCTACGCAGTTGCGGCGTTTTGTTATCGTTGGCTCGTAACGGCGTCGATTTTGTTTTTTCTGTATCACGTTTTCAAACCGTGGGGGCTGCAAATAATCGGGCAGACGATTGCGGTGTTTTCGCTTGTGAGTCTCGTGATAATGCCGCTGGTGCAACTGGTGAAGTTTTTTTGGGTTCCGGGGAGAACGTATCAAGTGAAACGCAGAAACTTTTGGATTTCGGTCGCGGCTTTGACGCTCGTTGCGGCTGCTGTATGTTGCGTACCGTTGCCGTATTCGGTTGTCGTTCCGGCAGTGATTGAACTCGATAGCACTGCGTCGCGGATGCTCTTCGTACCGCAAGTCGCTGGCGGCGGTAGACTCGTTGACGTTCCGATTCGCGTCGGTACTTCGGTGACGCAAGGAACAGTTTTAGGCGAACTCGAAAATCTCACGCTTGAAATGGAGTTGTGTGAACTTCTCGGTCGCGCAGGCGAGTACCGACAGCAGCTCGAAAACTTGGAACGTCTCTCGCTCGAACGTCCTGAAACGGCGTCGCAGATTGGCGTGCTGCGTGAGTCGCTTGCGGCGACGGAGGTTTTGTATCGTGAGAAGCGGCAGGTCTACGAGGCGTTGACGCTTCGTGCGCCGTGTGACGGCGTTATCGTTTCGCCGCCGTCGCGTGCGGCGCGCGAGACCGACGACGACATCTTGCCGTCGTGGAGCGGTTCGCCACTCGTTGCCGAAAATCGCGGCGCGATGCTCGATCCGGGGACGTTGTTTTGTTCTGTTGGCGATCCGGAAAAACTCGCCGTCGTCGCCGTTGTTGATCAGTCGCAGATCGATTTTTTGCGATCTGGTCAGAACGCCTGCGCGTGGTTTGACGCTGTTCCGCAAACGCGACACAACGTTACGATTCGTCAGATCGAAAAGCGTCAGACCGACACGGTTCCGATTCAGCTTTCGACTCGCGGCGGCGGCGATGTCCCGACGGTACCGACACCGGAAGGGATGGAGCGTCCGCAGGGAGCGGCGTTTCGCGTTGAAATGCCGCTATCAGACGGCAACGCCGAATGCGACACCGCGCTTTCACCCGGAATGACCGGACTCGCAAAAATCTCCGTCGCACCGCAGACACTCGCACGCCGACTTTTGCGCTGGTTCCAAGAAACATTTCATTTTCGCCTCTGACCCTTTGCCCACTGTGAAAAGTGTCTATAATTGACGCCGTGTTTTTGGGATGCGAACGCGAATCAGAATGACACGAACCAGAACGCCCCGAATCAGAATGGGAAGCGTAAGCGAGCGAATAAGAACACGATACTCATCGAGCACTTTCGGTAACCGTTCATGAAAAGTTTGCGATTACATTTCCTAGCCGCGTAGCGGCGACCTTATTGTAGCCCAAGGCAAGGCGTATTCGCCGCAGCCTTGGGTTGGCGACCACCGCAGAATTCGTAGCTCCGTAGGAGCGGCCTTATTTGAACGTATCGAAGGCGTTATCGTGTGTTGATTCGGAATAAGGTCGTCCCTACGGGACTTCACTCCATTTGGGGCCACAAACCGAGGGCTGCGACGAGTACGTCTTGCCCTCGGCTACAATAAGAACGTGCCTAGCGGCACTAGGAATGTAACACGACGAAACAATCTGTGTGCGGAAATCGAAGGTTTACGGTGACTCCCATGTTACGTCCAACAGCGATAGCCGTAACCGTGCAAGAAAATTATCACTTGCTTGTTACGTTTGACAATCAAGAACAACGTATGTTTGACATGAATCCGTATTTGGATTCAAAACCGTTTGCGGAGTTGCGAAATAAATCGTTGTTTCAGACGGTAAAACCAGCGGGAATTAGTATCGAGTGGCTACACGGACAAGATATTTGTCCCGATGATTTGTACTACAACAGCGTCAAAGTTTCATAAACCGTTAATTAAACCTTTCAGCCAAAAGGTCCCCCAGTGCAAGTATTAATAGTAGACGACAACAAACTGATTTTGCTCGCTCTCAACGGGTTACTTGTTGAGGCTGGTCACACAGTTTTGATGGCCGGTGACGGCAAGCAAGCCTTGGATGTTTTGAAGGCGAATCCGGGTTGCCGGATGGTGATTTCCGACTGGGAAATGCCGGTGATGAACGGTATCGAACTTTGCCGCGCGATTCGGGAGACGGCGGAAGGTTACGTCTATTTTGTGCTTCTCACGTCGCACGGTTCGGCGGAAGAAGTAATTCAAGGGTTGTCTGCCGGTGCCGACGACTTTATGACGAAACCTTACAGCCCCGCCGAGGTTTTGGCGCGGATGCGGTCCGGCGAACGAGTGCTGGCGATGGAGACACGCGACGTTGCGATCTTCGCAATGGCACGTCTTGCGGAATCGCGCGACAACGACACCGGTGCCCACCTCGAACGGGTACAACACTTCTGCCGCGTCCTTGCCCAGCAGCTCGCCACGACGCCGAAATATCAAGGGATCATCGACGCCGAATACATCCGTCTGATTTTTCAAACGAGTCCACTCCACGACATCGGAAAGGTCGGCATCCCCGACGCGATTCTACTCAAACCGGGCCGCCTTGAGCCTTACGAGTTTGAGATTATGAAGAAGCACACGACAATCGCCGCCGACACACTCGACGACACTCTAAAAAAGTTTCCGGGAATTTCGTTCCTCGTGATGGCCCGCGACATCGCACTCGGCCACCACGAACGAATCGACGGAAAAGGGTATCCGCAAGCACAGGAAGGCGACGCGATCCCGATGAGCGCACGGATCGTCGCTCTCGCCGACGTTTACGACGCCCTCACTTCAAAACGAGTCTACAAACCTGCGATGTCGCACGAGGTCGCCAAGAAGATTCTCCTTGAAGAACGCGGGACACACTTCGACAGCGATGTCGTTGACGCATTCCTTGCAGTGGAGCACGAGTTTCAAGTCATCCGTCACCGCTTTGACGAAGAGGCCCCGCATGCCGAGGCACCAACACAAACGGCGTGACGAATGGGGGCATCGTCATTCCTGCGTAGGCAGGAATCCAAAGAACACGGCCCAAGCAGACGCGATAGCGTTGCCCCAACGGGGCAGCAAGAGCTTAGCCGTGGGTGAGCGAAGCGAACCCACGGTAGGGAGCCCCAAAATCCAGAAAGCCCCAACGGGGCGCAAGAATCTCCGCATCAATTCTTACGCCCCGTTGGGGCTACGGATTTTGTTGTGGCCGCGTACCGTGGGTTCGCGGAATACCGCTCACCCACGGCTAAGTTCTTGTCGCCCCTATGGGGCTTTGGATTCGATGCGAACGAGTGCAAACGCTTCGATAGCATCTTTGCTTTGGATTCCTGCCTACGCAGGAATGACGGGATAAAGCGTGAACAGTTACAAAACTCTCTGCATATTTGTGTTGCTGTTCGCGGCGCAACTTCGCGCCGCGACGTTTTGCACGTTCGATGCGTTCGAGATGGGCGTACCGATTCGCGTCACCATTGCGACGTGCGAATGTACGGGCCGCGAAGACGAAGTTCGCAGTGCTGCCGAATACGCGCTCGCGGCGTTCGCCGATGTCAACGCGACGATGAGCGACTACGATACCGAGAGCGAGATTTCGCGGCTGGTGCGGAGCGAGTGTGGAGTTTGGCACGAAGTAAGCGAACCGCTCGCAGCGGTCTTGATCGCGTCGAAAGAATACGCTGCTGCTTCTGGCGGTGCGTTTGATATTACGGTTGCACCGCTGGTTAAGTTGTGGCGACGTGCGCGGCGTGAAGGCGTTCTGCCAACGTGCGAACAGCTCGACAAGGCCAAACTTTGTGTTGGCAACGACTTATGGGAACTCGATACCGACAAACGTCGCGTTCGCTGGTCGCGTGACGGCGTGCGGTTCGACCTCGGTGCTATCGCAAAAGGTTACGCAATCGACCTTGCGTTTGAACGACTTGTTGCGCGCGGTTTTCGTTCGGTTCTCGTCGATGCTGGCGGCGACGTGCGTGTCGGAGACGCACCGACCGGCGAACAAGGTTGGCGACTCGGACTGCCGCCGTTCGGGCCCGACGAAAAACCGCATCGTATTGTTTGCGTGAAAAACGTTGCCATTGCAACGTCTGGCGACACGGAACGTTTCGTTGAGATTGGCGGTATTCGTTATTCACACATCGTCGATCCGGTGACGGGTTACGGTCTTGTCGAGTCGCCGGTAGTTCTCGTTTCTGCACCGACGGCGATGGAAGCGGACGCACTTGCTTCGGCGGTGAGTGTTCTCGGCAGTTCGCGTGGACTTGCGCTGATCGAAACGCGCCCAGCGTGCGCCGCACTCGTGATAACGCCCGACTGCGAGACCGCATCGAAACGGTGGCAATAAGAACACGAAGCGTAAGCGACCCTGTTTCGGATGGGATAGAACGGGCCTTTGGCCGTTGCGGATTTGATGCGGTGAGTGCATCCAAAACTTTTGCTATCCCCTGTGTTTCGTGCTCTGAATTTCTGCCTACTTCCCACTGTTTTGATTTCGGGTACAATCGTTGCCATGTCAGTGAGACGAAAACCGTGTGAACAAACCACTCTATCGGATAGGACGACGGAGTCAGTCCGTCGAGACTCCGCCAAGCAGGGGAACATCTTCGACGCCTTCGCGCGGAATATGTTCGCCCGCGTTGTCCTCTTTGCAGACTTCCTCAAAAACTACGCCTGCCCGAAGTTCGTTGCGCAGATCGACCTGACGGCCATCACTCCCGCACCCACCAATCTCTTCGGGAAAGAGGGAGCCGAGCGGATTGTCGATTTGGTGTTTCGGTGTCGGCTCAAGCACGGAAACGGGTCGCTGCTGGCGGTGATTCTGTTCGAACATCAAACCGGATCGCTCCGTAAGATTCCGCAAAAGTTGCTCAAATATATCAGCGCGATTTGGGAGGCCGAGTCGAAGGCAAAGCAACCGCTCTCGGCACCGTACTTCATTGTGCTGCGTACCGGGAAAAAGCCACATCGCAAACCGTATCCGAAAATGGCCGACCTGCTCCCGAAGGACGCAAACGGCGAGAGTATAGGCACGGTGCCGGAAGTTGTGTACGAAGTGGTTGATTTGCCAGCGTTGGATTTTAACAAGCTCATTGGCAAACCAGAATTGCGCCTCGTCGTCGGTCTGCTCAAGAAGATGACCGAAGGTCTGGAAGACGAGTTCATTGAGGCACTTCTTCCGATTCGAGAGTTCAAGACAGTTGAAGAGCAAATACAGTGGTTTCGGGACGCCTGTCCGTTTGTGGCGAAGGTTTGTGCGGCACACGGACGGAAGTTGGAAGTAGAACAAATCAATACCGCAGTCAAAAAAGTGATTGACAAAGGAGACAAAAAAATGATGCTCACAGTGTTTGAAGAAGCCGAATTACGCGGCGTCGCGCGCGGTCAAGCCATTGGAGAAGCTCGCGGTAAAGCCATTGGCGAAGCTCGCGGCGAAGCTCGCGGAGAAGCACGCGGACAAGCTCGCGGCAAGATCGATATTTTGCTGGCGGTGATTCGCGCGAGGTTCAAGAGGGTGCCACGCAAACTGGAGAACACGATTCGCTCAATGACCGACCCGACAGCACTCGATTCTTGGGCCGTCACTGCGGCGACGTGCAAGTCGCTGGCAGAGTTGGAAGCCGCTCTGGGGTGACACTCGCTTACGTTTCGTGCTCTGATTCGGGGCACTCGCTTACGCTTCGTGTTCTGATTTTTTTCTTGTCACTCGCTTACGCTTCGTGCTCTGATTTTATCATGCTTGATCCCTCTACACACACCGACCGTCACACTCGTACCACGAGTGTGGGACGCGAGTCGGCGATTCTCGTTGGCGTTTATCTGTACGGCGAAGGGAACGACGCCGAACCACTCACCGAACTCGCCGACCTCGCCGAGGCGGCGTCGGTGCAAGTCGTGGGCGAAATGATTCAGCGGCGCGACCGACCCGAAGCGAAAACATACATCGGTTCAGGGAAACTGATCGAACTCAAAGAACTCCTCGCCGCACGCGACGCCGATCTCGTCGTCTTCGACAACGACCTCGGCCCCGCACAAACTCGTAACCTCGAACAAGAACTGAAAGTCAAAGTCATTGACCGTACCGAACTGATTCTCGACATCTTCGCACACCGCGCGCAAACCGCCGAGGCACGACTCGCCGTCGAACTCGCGCAGCTCGAATACGCAATGCCACGACTAAAACAGATGTGGTCGCACCTCGAACGTCAAGGCGTCGGCGGCGTTGGTTTGCGTGGCCCCGGCGAAAAACAGCTCGAAGTAGATCGCCGCCTCGCGCAAAAACGAATCAACGACCTCAAAGACGAACTCGACGTGATTCATCGTCGCAAACAGCGAGAAGTTTCTGCAAGAAAACAGTCGCGGACAGTCTCGCTCGTCGGCTACACGAACGCGGGGAAGAGTACGCTTCTAAACGTGCTAACCGGTGCCACCGAGTTTGCGAAGGACTTACTCTTCGCCACGCTCGACACCCGCACGCGACGCTGGCACCTTCCGGGTTGGGGGCCGGTGTTGCTTTCGGACACCGTTGGTTTCATCCGCGATTTGCCGCACCATCTCGTCGCAAGTTTTCGCGCGACGCTCGAAGAAGCAACGCAGGCCGATCTACTTTTGCACATCGCCGACGCCTCTAGTCCCGTCGCGGCGCAGCAGATCGCGGCGGCGTACACCGTGCTTGAAGAGATCGGAATTCGTGAAAAAGAAACGCTTCTTGTTCTCAATAAATGTGATGCTGCCTCGCAAGACACGCTCGCTGTTCTAACGGAAAAATATCCGACCGCCGTAACGATCAGCGCGAAGACCGGCGACGGACTAGATCGTTTCACCGTCGCCGTCAGCGACGCACTCAGCAGCGACTTTGCGTCACTCACGCTGCGACTTCCTGTATCAAACGGACGTGTCGTCGCCCTCATCGCCAAAGAAGGCGAAATTTTCTCAAAGCAGTACACCGATGAAGAAGTCACCATCGAGTGCCGCATTCCAAAACACGTCGTCGGCCAGTTGCAGAAAGAGAGCGACGTGAAGTTTGCGTAACGAAGACGTGAATGATGGCATTAGAACTGTTCGGAAACACCAATTTGGGGCGATGTGGTAGTTCGGGTTCGGCATAGCCGAACCCGCCAGCCATACACCGCACGGCGTTTGGAGGGTTCGGCTATGCCGAACCGCAGCGAGGGTAACCGCGGTTGGAGCCGAACCGCAGTGCGAGTGCTCACCCTTTCCGCACTGTGGCGAGTGCGTCGATGGCGATGCTTGAGACGCGGCGGTCGCCGTCGTGGGCGAGTTGTTGGAGGACGGCGATCACCGAATCGGTCGGTCTCTGTCGCTGTAATATCATGGCAAGTGTTGCGCGAACGTCGAAACTGCTGTCGGTGGCAAGCGGCGTGATAGCTGGTTCCAAACTTTGGAGGAGTCCCGCCATCGCCGCTGTGCGGAGTGCAGCCACACGATACACCGCCTGCGGCTGGCGTAACGCCGACTCAAGTACCGATGGTGTCTCGTGATCTATGTTGGCAACAATGTGTGCGAGCTGCGGGTCGTTAAACTTCGGGTCGTTAAGTGCTTGTTGTAAGAGCGAACGAACACGAAACTCTGGCTTCAAATCGTAAATCGCTTCGCGGATTTCAGTAGAGTGCGTTCGCAAATGTCGCAGAAAAACGTAGTCAACTTCTGCGCCTTTGAGTGCGTAGATTTGTCTCAACGCCTGCGCGCAGACACTCGGGTCAGCATCGGAGACAAGATCGAGCAGCAGCGAAAACGCCGACAGTTCTGGTAGCGATGAGAGTCGCTTGAGGATACTGATACGCCCTTCACTTGAGAAGCGAGTGAGTCCCCATCGAAGCAGCTCTTGGCGACCAGAGACCGAGAGCGTCATGCAAAAGACGATTTGTAAGAACGGCAGTTCGCGCGAATCGACAATATCGGGGAGGTGTGGATTGTCGGGAGTGAGCCACGGCAGCGACTGGAACTCTTCAAGGTGACGCCGCATTGTGGCGTCGGGTATCGCGGTGATGACGTCGAGAAATCGCTGGGCAAAGTCGGGGTTGTCGATGTGGCGAATCTCGTCGTCAATGGCGGCGATGTGCGGCGAAGTCGGTGTGTGCGATGGGGCGACAAACGTTGCAAGCAGTAGCAGATAAAAACAGGCGTCGTGTCCGCCTTCGGTGAACAGTGCGGCGATGGGCGGGTCTTGTCGGTGAGACCAAACGACGCTGAAGATGTGTTCGACCATCGTCGCGTTTTGCGGCGAGACGATGAGTGCTGCTTCGAGTGGTGCGGTGTTGTGGTGCGTCGCGTAGAGTTCGACGCCGCGCTGGAGTGCTAGTGAAACCGTCGCCTTGTCTTGGAGCGTGGTGCCGCCGACAACGAATGTATTTGTGTGTTCGGAATAAGTGTACGCATCGCCAGTTTCAGGGGTGCTGCGGACGACGCTACTACTGGGGAGTTTTTGTACGAGCTGTGCGTAGTCCGTCGCCGCCGATAACAGTGCGCGGCGTATCTCGACCGCAACGTCGTCTGGCACGACGAACAGCATCTCCGACAACATCGTTGCGGTCTCCGCCGTGAGTGGTACGCTCGACGCAAGTTTGGCATACGCGCGGCAGACGGCGGCGTCGCTGTGTGACTGTTCACGCAGGATCAATTCGCCGAGCGACTCCCACGGAATCAGCCCTGCATCGCGCCATACCACCAGCGGAGAGTACGCCAAAACGTGGAGGAGCGGCAGACTCCAGCCGCCACCGGGCCGCGCGGCGAACTGCTCCACCGCACGCCCCTTGGTGTGGTCGTCGTCGGTGAGCAAATCGTGTGTCTGCAAGAGCTGCATCGCACGCTGCCGCGCCGCTTCAGGAAGAGATGCAAGATAGAAATGGTCCATAGACGATTGTGAAGTTTGGTATGCGTTCACGGTATTTGGTCGTGCTGTCGTTGGCGTGTTATGATTCATGGCACTCGCTTACGCTTCGTGTTCTTAATGCGTTACGTTAATAAGAACACGAAGCGTAAGCGAGTGCCCGAATTAATGCGTTACGTTAATAAGAAAACAAAGCGTGAGCGAGTGCCCGAATTAATGCGTTACGTTAATAAGAAAACAAAGCGTGAGCGAGTGCCCGAATCTGATCAGCCGTGAACGGACACATCACAAATCACTTTCCCAAAAACGGCGTAGCCGCAACGGTTGCGGTCGCGAGTTGGCCACGGATGTCGATTTCGATTCGCGTACCAACAGCGGCAAGTGACGGCGGGACGTAACCCATCGCAATCGGTCGCTGCAAGATTGGTGAAAACGTCCCGCTGGTGACGACGCCGATTTCGTTTCCACCGGCAACAATTTTGCACTCGTGACGCGCCGGACGCTGTGCGTCAAGAACGATCCCAACGCGAACGCGACTCAACGGTTCCGCAGAAAGTTTAACGAGTGCGTCGCGCCCGGGAAAATCTAGGCCCGTCAGGAAGACAGCTTTTTCGAGTCCGGCTTCAAACGGATTTATCTCCTCGGTGATTTCGTGTCCGTAGAGCGGCATCGCGGCCTCAATTCGCAGCGAGTCGCGTGCCGCAAGACCGACCGGAAGCAGCGGCTCGATCCCAAGTTTGTGACCAGTCGCAAACAGACGTTCAACAAATGCAACCGCGTCGGCTGCTGGTAAGACGATCTCAAACCCGTCGCTGCCGGTGTAGCCGGTTCGCTTGACGAGCATTTCGCCGTGTACGCCCGCAACGTCGCTGAAGAACCCGCCGTGATAATAACGGAACTCCGCCGCAGACGGATCGACAACTTCCGCAACAAGACGCGGACTCTCCGGCCCTTGCACGGCGAGCATCGCCGTTTGGTCTGTTACGTCGGTCATCGAAATGTGCGGCGGGAGCGCGGCGGAAAAGATTTCGGCGTCGCGCGCACTGTTCGAGGCGTTGACGACAACATAGAACAACTCTTCGCCGTGCGTGTCGTTAAAGTGACCGACGACGAGGTCGTCGATGATTCCGCCTCGCTGGTTTGTGAGGAGCGAGTAGCGGACGAGTCCGAACTTCATGTCGGCGATTCGTCGCGTGACGACGCTACCGAGAAACTCGCCCGCACCGGAGCCGCGAAAGACGAAGCGTCCCATGTGTGAGACATCCGTCACGCCGACGCCGCGGCGAACCGCGAGGTGCTCCTCGACGATACTTGTGTACTGAATCGGCATCGACCATCCCGCAAACGGAGCCATCCGCCCCTTTTGCGTGAGGTGCCAAGAATTAAGTGGAGTTGGTTTTGACATAGTTGGAGTATTCTACCGCATTTCGACTCGCCTTCAATGGCGGAGGTGGGTGTAGTACCCGTAACGGGGTGTAGTAAAGTTCATTAGACTTGTTCGGAAACTTGCCAGTTGGTTTTGCATCTTTTACCGAACAGCATAAATTGACGTTTCCGAACTGGTCTATTGCCTTGCCGTTGTGAAAACATGGGATAGATAGATTGTAGTTTTATTCGTGCGTTGTCGCACATGCCCCGAATGCTAACTGGCGACTGCTCATTGCATTGGCACGGTTTGGTGGATTGCGAATGGTATCAGAGCCATTTTCGCTTAAGTGGAGTGGCATGACGATTTACAGTCCCAAAACGGAGCATTTAGCGGGCAAGGCGTTTCGCACGATTCCGATTTTTGCCGAGTTGCGTCCGTATTTAGAAGAAGTGTGGGACGCTACCCAAGAAGGAGGCGACGATTATGTTTTCCCGCTAGAGCATTTTACGTTTTCGCATACCCATCGTGTCGGAAGTAGTTCTTGCATTCGGTTGGCGTGAATAGCTGTGGCGAGGTTTGTAGAAATTCCTGCAGTTTGGAAACTTCACGAATCTGCTCACTACGCAACACAGA
>JBOFSQ010000015.1:0-70399 GCA_051651625.1 Thermoguttaceae bacterium
CGGCGGTGGCACGGGCGAAGGCGGCGGTGGTACGGGCGAAGGTGGTGGTGGTACGGGCGAAGGTGGCGGTGGCACGGGCGAAGGCGGCGGTGGCACGGGCGAAGGCGGCGGTGGCACGGGCGAAGGCGGCGGTGGCACGGGCGAAGGCGGCGGTGGCACGGGTGGCGGCGGTGGTGGCCCAGTACCTACAGGCTCATCAATGTCTGGCACGTCTGGCAAACCGCCGGTTGGTTCTCCGCCCGGTATGGGGCCGGGAATTTGGGGTTTTACGCCTGACGGTGGTTCGGAGAACGGCGAGTATACCGGCACTTGGAATTTTACAGAGACTGAGACTGGTGGCGGCACCGGAGGCACTGGCGGCACCGGAGGCACGGGCGGCACCGGAGGCACTGGTGGTACCGGAGGCACTGGTGGTACCGGAGGCACGGGCGGTACCGGAGGCACTGGCGGCACCGGAGGCACTGGTGGTACCGGAGGCACGGGCGGTACTGGAGGCACGGGCGGTGGTGGCGGCGAAGAAGGTGGCGGCGAAGAAGGCGGTGGCGGTGGCGATCAGAAGTGTGGTTGTCCGGGTTGTGGCAAGACGCCTGTAGAGTGCGGAAAATCAAACTGTGTAGCTGGTTGTCAAGGCTTGTGTCATAGTTGCCCGTCGCAGCCGGACTGCAAGTGTTGTGGTCGTCCCCGTTCTTCTTGCAAAGAAAATGGATGTCATCCCGGTGGTGACAAGAAGTGTGAGGGTGATGTGTGTTGTCCGAAGGACGAGGAAAAGTGCAAGTGTTGTGGCAAGACTCCGGACGAGTGCGGCAAGGCGGGTTGTGTTGCTGGCTGTACGGGTGATGGTTGCGCGAAGTGTCCGAAGGGCGGAACTGGTGGCACGGGCGGAACTGGTGGCACGGGCGGAACTGGTGGCACGGGCGGAACTGGTGGAGGTGGAACCGGTGGCGGCGGAACTGGTGGTGGCGGTGGCACGGGCGGTGGTGGTGAAGAAGAAGAATACACACCTGCTGACTTTTTCTACACGCCTTACGAGTCGCAGGACATCGGAGTTGCAAAGCCTAAACACGATTGGACTTTCGATACACCGAAGGAAGTCACGAAACGGCGTCAAGATTTTGTAGCTTCGGTTAAGAATAAGTTTGGTGGTGATGACGTTGTGGCACTTTTCAAGGGTGTGAAGGCTGGCACTCCTGACACGATTAGGATTCAGCAGTCGATTGGTAATGCGACATTTGACATGCTTGTCGATCCGTTTTCTGCTGCGGCGGAGTATAAGACATTCTTACCTATTCTTCGCTCAATACTTCTGGGATCGTTTGTGATTACGCTGGTCTTGGTTTCGATTAAAATCTTCTCATACTTTTGAGGTCAACATGTTTTCTGCTATCAAAGAGACCATCGTTAACATGTGGAACGCTGTTACGAAGTTTTTCGCGGACTTGTTTAAGTTCTTGTGGGACACGGTCATTAAGGTTCTGCAATGGATCGTTGATTGGTATTCGTACATTGCCGAGACTCTCTACAAGTGGTTTTGGGAATTCTTCTGGTGGTGTGAAGGTTGCGTGATGGACGTGATGGAGTGGACTGTAAATCAGTTGCCATCGCTTAATGATGTGTTGGGCCCGTATTATCCGCACGCTAAAGCTGCTTTCGATTACATGGGGAAAATGAATGAGTTTGTCCCGATTGTTGAGGCACTTGGGATTTTCGCTGTTTGGCTGGCAGTATTTGTTTTGTATCTGTACATCCGATTTGTGATTAGAGTTGCTCCGTTTGTCGGTTAACAATAGAATTGTTGGGGGTTTGTCATGTCAAAAAAAAGGTGTCGTAAGTCTTGTTCTTCGGATTGGCTTCTCGCTTCAAACTTTTTTGATGGCGAGGTGTGTGCACGGTGTGGGGCTGTGGCTTGCCGTCATAAGTTGCGTTTTTCGAAGCTGCTGCAAGTTTGGCTTTGTTCGCATTGCTGGAGGTCAGACGAGGTGATTAAGCTATTTGACAAAGAGGGTATTAAGTGTTTGGAATTGTGGGCTGTTAGCTAGTGTAGTTGACCCGCTAGTCCGTACCAGTGTGGCATTGTTCGCGTTTTGCAACTAGCGGAATGTGCGGTTGTTATTTCGGGGGAAAGAGTATGTTAACGATTGTTGTGGGGAAGCCGGGTACTGGTAAATCGTACCATGTTGTCGCGGGTCTTGTGGACTTCTTTTGCGACTGTGCGCGTTATGAGAAAGCGAACGCTGGCAAGGAATTTGAGCGCGTTGTTTTTTCGAACTTGCATCTTGACGTTGACGCTCTTAACGATCTGGTTGTTCGTCGCACGGGGATTCGTGATGCGGATGTTTCTCACTACTACCGGTTTCTCGATCCGGCGTTCTTTGTTACTCCCGACTGGTGGAAGACATTCCCCGAAGGTAGCCATGTTGTTGTTGACGAAGTCCACAAGTATTTGACGGCGGCGACGTATGTTGAGGGAGTTCGTGGATTTTCGGTTGTGGACTTGGTTGACTGGCTTTCGACGCATCGCCACCAGCGGCAGGACATAACGCTCATTACGCAGCACACCGACAATTTCGAGCGTGCGATACTTACGATCGCGGACACGCTCTGGGAAGTCGTGAACATTAAGAATAAGTCACTCCCCTTCCCTCTTTCGATACCGATTGCTGATCTTGATGTTGTGCGTGGTGCTTGGGGTCTTTCGACGCAGTTCTACCAAGTGAACGTCGGGACTTACCGTGGTCGTTCTGTTCGCTGGACTGGCACGACGACGCGACACGTCCAGCTTTCGGACGTGTACGCAGTTTACACGTCGCACACGATGACCAGTCAATCCAATGACCGACCCGATTTGAAGTTAGGCCGGATCGGTTCAATCATTTGGTTTCTACGCAAACACATTTTTCATCTCATCATCAAAGGGACGGTTGCGTATTTGGCGTGTTACATTGTGTACGAGGCAATTTGCGGCAAGGATTCGTTGTTCTTTGCGCCTGTTTCTGTAACCGAGGCGTCTGTATCGTCCGATTCTTCGCTGCCTTCCCCTACCCCGTCGCCGGCTGCGCTTCCTGTCACGTCTCCGACCGCTGCGCCGATCCGTTCGGCTGCGCCGGTCACGCCGCCGGTTGGTTCGGAAGTTGTCACGGGTTATTTTCCGCTTTCGGTGATTACGTCTACGGGTCGTGTTGTCCGAATTGGCGACACGCTCATTGTTGACGGAGAGCCGCGGCGATTGATCCGAGTTGACGTGAAGTTGGCGAAGGCGATTACGGTTCGTCTTCCGGGGAGTTCAAACGTGGGGCCGGTGTCCCCTGCCCCACCGGTTGCTGCGCCGATCGTGCCGCCGGTTTCATCTTCTCGCCCGCCGGTCGCTGCGCCGATCACGCCGCCGGTCGCTCCATCTCGTCCCAAAGTTCCCGCGCCGATCACGCCCAAGGAGAGCCAATCATGATACAGTTTCACACTTTTTTGATCTTGGTGGCCTCTGTGATCGGCGCGGGCTGTTCTCACGTCAAGCCGTTTGTCCGGGCGACGGCTTCCGACCACACGTCTCTTGATTCGGTCGAGTTTGGCCGGTCTGCGGAGGCGGTCGGCAAAGTTGAGAGTGCTTCGCCGATGGTTTCGTTAAGATTGGACGGAGTACCGCTCCGTCAAGTAGTCGCGCAGATTTCAGAGCATACGAAGGCGTTGATTGTAACGCCAGCGGAATTTGACGACAAGCCGGTTACTGGTGTTTTTCTCGATGATCCTCTCGACAAGGTGATCATGGTGTTGGCTGGGAAGTTGGGTCTCCAGCATTCGTATTCGGATGGTGTGTGGATTATTGGCACTCTTGCCGATGGCGATTCAGCGTCGTTGGTGGTTTCACTTCCGCCGGCCGATGTCATTGCTTTTGAGTTGAGTTTAGCGAAGCAGTACCCGTCAATTCGCAGTTCGGTTGTCGGGTCGGTGCTCTGGTGTTGTGGCGATTATCGGACGATTCGGCGCATCTCATCGGACGTTGAGTTGCTTCGTCAAAGTCTTACTCGCGCCTATGTCGCGGAAGTGTTCTTTGTTCGGATTTCGGAAAAAGACTTTCTTGAGGCGTCGGTTGATTTGCAAGTCAACGCAGTTGATCTCTTTGCTTCAAGCGTGAAGGTTGAGCAGCTTTTCAAGGCGGTTACGCGCGGTGATGGTGCGATTACTTCTTCGGCGATAGAGTCGCGGCCGGTGGTTTATTTGTCCGAAGGTAGGCTGTCGAAAATGTCTGTCGGATCGGAGATCGTGCGAGAGAGGCGACGTACTTTAGAAAATGGGGCAACCGAAGTTTCGGACTATGATCGTTTCAGTGATGGTTTGGAAATGTCGCTCACTCTTAACCGAGTAAGTGATGGCAAGTACTCGGTAGCTTTTGATTTGGTGATTTCGACATTCGATGGCAAGTCGGCTACGCAAGTTCCGCCGCGAGACCAGTCGTCGTTGAATTCACCGGGGTTGTTGTGTAGTGATGGTTTGGTTGTGTTTGGCGGGATGTTGCGTCAAAAACAGGATTCAAAGCAGTGGAAATTTCTCGGAATCGACGCTCGCCGGTCGTCGGATGTTCTTACGATTTGGTTGCGGGTTCGTGAAGTCCGGGTTTAACGTTGAAAGGATTGGTGATGTATGGGTATGAGTTCCAGTAAGTGTGCGAAGTTTGTTACGTTTGGTGAGATCGTTGACATGACCACTGGTGAAGATGGTGTGTCGAAGGTGTCGGTTGCGTTCAATGGCGGGTCGTTCCGATGCGACGTTCCTCCGGATCGTCTTGAGGAAGTCAAGAAGCGCATCGCATCCGACACTCCGTCGCATGCGCGTGTGACTGGTTCGGTGGCGGCTTCTCTTAATACCGGTGCGGTTTCTTTCAAGCCGGTTGAGTGGGAGTTTGCTACACCGACCGCAGAAGAGCTTGAGAGTGGTTTGCAAGTGCTTGTTGAGGGGCAAGCAGTTGACCTCAATCAGTACACGTCTCGGCAGGGTTCGCGCAAAGGTCAAGTTGTGTCTCAAGTCACCGTTCAATTTTTCGGTGGCCAGTTGCAATTTGACGTTACGCAGCAGCAGTATTCGACTCTCAAGAAGGGGGAACGCTATCGCGTTCTTTGTAATGCGGTTGTCGATTCGGTGCAAGCGTTCGGTGGTGGTCGGGAGTTTCGCTACAAGCTGGAGCCATTCGAGTTTCAGTCGCTCATGTCGTCCCCTGCCCCGTCGTCTGCTCCAAAGAAGTCTGCGAGTGCGGCGTAGTTTGTGATTTCCGGGCCGTGGCATTCGTCACGGCCTTTCTTTTCTCAAAGGAGTTTGATCATGCTGTTTCGCATTTTGGCTTGTGGTTTCATTGTGCTAACGGTTTGTGGTGCGTTGTTGTTGGCATTGTCGCCAACAATACCAACAATACCTGTCCCGTCTTCAGGCCGCAAGAATGCGCCTGACATACCGTTTTCTATGCCGCATCATGAGGCTCTTCATCATCGTCATAGTTCTTTTTGCCGCCATGAGTGATTTTGTGCGTGTTCGGTGTTAACTTCACGGTGACTGCGGCTTGTGTTTGTTGGCCTGTCGCAGGACTGGTGAGTATGCTGGCCTTCGCATTTTACCTTTCGCGGATTGTATTAGTTCGGTGGTTGGTGATGTCGGTTTTCCACTTCTCGCATGCTCTGTTTTTTCTCGTTACATACTCCCCCCTTAAAAGGATTCTTGACCAGTGTTGAGCGTATCTCGCGGGTGGCGAATTCAACCTGCGGAGTGCACCTACTTTCTCAGCATGGGATTCGTCTTATGCGTAGTTGACGTGTTGAACTTGTTCCTCGCGTGTGCAAGCGTGTCTGGTGGTGAGTTGAACATTTTACGAGTAGCCGCGTAGCGATAACAGGCGGGGTGATTTTCATGAGTGTTTGTATTCCTCACACAATGGATTTCGTATGATTCGTTTTTCAGAGAGTGTTTGTGTTGCGTACACATGTGATTTGAATCGTGGGGGTTTTATGCCCCCACGATTCAAGCGTCTTTTTATTTTGTGGGTTGGACAATGCTTCGGTGTCTATCGTTGATTTCTTTCGCTACATTTTCTATGGTGTAGTTGTTTTGGTCTACTCTCACCAGTGGTACTCCTGCGCTTTCGAGTGACCTATCTTTGACGGCGTCTCGTTGCTGCTGCGCGGCGTGTTGGTGCGAGTAGCCGTCAAGTTCTATGGCTGCGATTACGGTGCCGGTTTTCGCGTTGACAAGTATGAAGTCAAGATGCTTTTGCATGATTTGGTTTCGTGCGCGTTGGTTTTCTTTTTCGACCGGCTCTATCACGTCGATCATGCGTACTTTTGAAAAGATTATGATGTTTGGTGGGAGTCGTTCTCTCAGTCGATTGTAGAAGACTTCTTCGGCTTTGTGAAAGAACGTCGCGCGTTTGTAGGCGGCGTTGATTGGTGGTTCGTCGGCTGGGGGTTGTGTTGATTGTATGCTTCGCGTGATTACTCGCTGCAGTCGTTTTTCGCGTAGCTTTCGTACTGCTATGTCTACGAGTAGACTGAGTGCCATTCCTACGCCTACCACGATTCCGATTGTGGTAAGGATTCCGTCAATTCCTGCGTCAAAATTTTCCATTGATTCCCTCTTGACAATTCTATGCTCGGTCTGTATACTCTACGCCGTTCTAACTTTACACGGATTCTGTTTGCATTAGGAGGATGCCATGGCCACAAAGCGGCAAGTCGCGTTTTCTCTCGACGATGACATGATAGAGCGTCTAACGGCGGCGGCGAAGTTGCGCGGCCTTGCGTTGGCGGCGTATGTTCGTCAATTGCTTTTTGAGTGTCTTCAGCGTGACGGGATGCTTTCCCCCCCTGCCCCTTCCCATTCTACCGAGGCGACTGGCGAAAATAAGGTGACTTGAGGGAAACTTTCAAATTTTTGAAAGATTCTTCTCAAGTTTTTACGTTTTAGACCGATTATAGGACTTCTAACCTCTGCTTGCCCCCTACACCGCCTTATGTTTTGCTACCCTAGCCTAACATAATAAACATTATCGGACGTTGGTCATACCTGCGTTGCGGGGTGGTGTTTGTGTGCGTTATAGTTGTCGCCGTGCTTTTTTGCCGCTGGACGTTCTATCGGTGTCGGGTAGAATCTGCCGCGCTGTTGGTGAATCTATATGCAAGACGAGGTGGTTATGACAAATCAATTATGGGCAAAAAAACCGGAACACGAAACATCCACACGCAGCGACAACGCTTGCCTGCTTTCGCACCTCAAGCTGACCTATGCGGCGGCGAAGGTGTTGCTCGATAAGACCGCTGAATCGCAAATGGCGTTTCTCGGTCTTGTTGTACCCGAAGAGTACCGTTTACGGTTTCGACGCATCGTTCTTCTTGCGGCAGCAATCCATGACCTCGGAAAAGCAAACAACCACTTTCAAGCGTTAGTGTGCGGCAAACAAGACAGCCAGTCAATACGACACGAGTGGGTACTGTATCTGCTGCTTCGGTTCTCGCCGCTTGGAAAATGGTTCGCCGACGCATTGTCAGTTGAGACTCGTGAGAACGACTTCACATTCGTCGTTTGGGCCGTCACGGGACATCACCGCAAAGAAGAAGGAGAAGAGACAAACGAACATCCGGGAGACTTGCGACTTCTCAGCAACCACCCCGACTTTGCCGCGTGTCTGGATTGGCTCGCCAGTCTCGAAGAACTTGCATTGCCACCACGTCCCGACGAAATCGCGTCGTTGGTTGACGGTTCTATCTGCGTCTCACGGAAAAAGTCGATCAATCTTTCTGACGTACTCGCAAAGCCGGGACGTTCTGTCGAGATTGGACTTTACGCCAGCAAAGTCGAACCAGACAACGAATTCAGCGACAGCGACATGAAACTCATGGCTGCCGTCCGCAGTACTGTGATGGCGGCAGATGTCGTCGCCTCGGCACTCGCAGAGCGAGATTTTTTGATCACGGACGACGAAACCACGGAAACAGCGGTTCGCAAATGGGTCGATGAAACACTCGGCACATTGCCGATGCGAGAACAGTATCAGCAAATCGTCTCGCTGCAACAACAAAAGATTGCGACAACAACTTCAAACGATTCTAGCAGTGACAACATCGCACAGCAACGCAGCGCGTTCCAGCACAAAGTTGCAACGTCGGAGAGTCGCGTCACGCTCGTGACGGCAGGATGCGGTAGCGGAAAAACACTCGCCGCGTGGCAGTGGGCGGAAAACAACTGCCGTCCCGATGGCAACCGACTCTTCTTCTGCTACCCAACAACCGGAACCGCCACCGAAGGTTTTCTCGACTACTTGATCGATGACGACAACAAACTCGGCGATCTGCGTCACTCGCGCGCAAACGTCGATTTTCTTCTGCACGAACGCCTGCGACGTTTGCCTCCCGACGATACGAACGACGCAAACGAAGTGATTCGGTCACTCGATCTTTGGCGTACAGGAATCGTCTGCTGTACGGTCGATACGGTGTTGCGGTTTTTGGTGAGCGACTATTCTGGGCACTTGTCGTTTCCCGCATTCACGCAAGGGATTTTTGTCTTCGATGAAATTCATTCCTACGACGAAACGCTCTTCGGTTATCTGATCAAGTTTTTGGAGATTGCACGCGGGGCGAAAATTCTGCTGATGACAGCGAGTCTTCCAAAAGCACGGCTCGAAGAAATCAAGCGAGTGTTGCGCAAGCAGCAAAACACGCTCAACGTCGTGACCGGTCCCGCACACTGGGAAGAAGTGCGGCGTTATCGAGTTTTGCAGTATTCAGACTCGTTTGACGAGGCGATGTCGCGGTATCGCGCTGACGAAAAAGTGTTGTGGATTTGCAACACCGTAGATCGCGCAATTCAAACGGCTGACAAAATTACCGAACAGATGAATGACGGTACTCGTCCAATCGTCTACCACTCGCACTTCAAATATGTTGACCGAAGCAAACGACACCAAAAATGCGTCGCGGCGTTTCGGCGAACGGGTGGCGCGATCTGCGTTACAACACAAGTTGCGGAAATGAGTCTCGACATCGACGCCGATTTTCTCGTCACCGAAGCCGCGCCGATCCCCGCAATGATTCAACGACTCGGACGACTCAACCGCCGCGCAGTCTGCGACAATCCCAAACCGTTTGTGGTACTGGAGCCGCCGCCAAACTCTCGCGGAGAGCGACTGCCATATTCGTTGAAAGATTGGGGCGAGTGGTTCGCCCAAACTAACGATTGGCTCGCGCGACTCGGAAGCGAATCAATCTCCCAAGCCGACCTGACCACGCAGTGGGAACAGATCGCCAGTGAAACGCCAAAGCTCAAATCGAAAGCAAATGCACAATGGCTCGATGCGGGACCGTGGATGACACACGGACCCCTGCGAGATATTTCTACGGGATGTTCCGTGCTGTTGGATGAAGACATTGCTGCGGTCAAACACGGCGGACGCGCAGAGTACATTCGGCTAGTGATTCCGATGTCCAATCCGCCACGCGGGTTAGAAGAACACCTTCGCAAACACAAACACCCGATATACGGCTGCTACTTGCTCACAAACGGGCGTGGTATACAATACGATCAATATCTTGGTGGGCGTTGGGGAGATTTCGCAGATGTTTCTCCGTCCACGCAAGATGGTGTGCACACGATCAAGCCAGCAGAAATTTACTAGCGAGCACAGCCATGATTGTTGATGTCAAGTTTCTCATTCTTGCACGCGGCGGTCATATTCCGGCGGATCACGGTTATCCGCTCTATTCGGCGGTGAGTCGCGTTCTCGCACAGATTCACCAAACTTCGGAGATCGGGATTCTCCCCATCAACGGTACGCAAACAGGTGATCGCGGTCTCTTCTTGACGCCCGAAAGCCGGTTGGTCATCCGCATTGACGCCGGCCAAATCAGTACCGTCTTGCCGCTCGCGGGAAAGACGCTCGGCATCGGAAAGACAACGCTGCAAATCGGTGTGCCATCGGTTCACGCCTTGATCTATGCTTCAACTTTGCGCAGTCGCCTCGTCACTATCAAAGGTTTTATGGAAGCAGAACAATTCAGCGAAGCGGTGCGGCGGCAACTCGATATTCTTGAAATTTCTCAAGAGGTAACGGTGCATATCAGAAAACGTCGCACGTTGCGGATACGCGACCGCGAAGTCGTCGGCTATGAAGTTTTCGTTGACGGACTGTCTGATACGGAGTCGCTGCGTTTACAAGAAGTCGGCATCGGCGGAAGACGCAAAATGGGATGCGGTCTCTTTCTGCCGTGGACAATGACGACACCAACGCCAACGACGACGAGAAAGGAGAAGAGTGATGGCTAAAAAAACAACGACGAAACTACCGCCGCCACCAACTTCGTTAACGATGCGACTCGGTGCGCCGGGAATGTCACCGCTGCACCGTGCGGGACTCGGCGGACTCGCGGCAACGCTGCGAGTCCTCGACACTATGAAGAAAGAAAATCACGACGAATACCCGTTCACTGCGCCGCTGTGGCGAGAAGATTTTCGCTGGGAAGTCGGCAAAACAGAAGTCACGCTCCACTTCGGCGAACCGCAAAACGCTGCACCGTTCCTCGAATGGCTCTTCCAGTTTGCGTTTGGTCTGAAAGACGGACTCATCTTTCTCCCCGGACAATACAAAGTCGGGAACTCGCCGCCACCAGTAGAAGTACGGGCGCGATTGCAAGACGGGATCACGCTCACGTTTTTGCAGTACGGACCAAGCCGGACTCTCGGTAGCACAAAGGAAGTTCGCTACGATGTTGACGGTAAAGAAGTAGTATTCACGATCAAGGAGTGCCTTGATTATCCGCATCAAACAGCTTGGAAGGATGAAAAGTGGACGGACGAAAACGGGCTAAAGTCGAACGCCCATGCATTAAAAGGGCAGTCCTACCCCGGTGCCGTTGTGCGACATTGGAAGTATGAAAAGCAAACGCAAATCGCGCAACCAATCGCGTTGGCCTTGCCGCTTCAGTTTGCGTTGGTGGGTACGTTGTCGCTACCGATCAATCGCGGCGTGGGCGTGCTCCTCGTTCCCTATATCGACGACTTAACCACGTTCGCCAAAGATCGCTGGCGTGTGACGCCGTACTCATCGAAAGAGATGCGCGTCGCCAGTCTCGGCGATGCAGCGTTGCAGTTTGAAATCCGTCGGCGAGGCGAAAAGATTCAGCAATATCTCGACCTTGCAGGTTGCGACGCCATTCGGTTTCGACCAATGCCGTGGTCAACGCAGCAAAAGTCGCGTGCTGAAGTGTTTTCGGTGAAGGGTATCGACGATGACACACTCACATTTTACGACCGCGTGCTGGGGTATTTGCCGTCGCGTGTCGCCGAAAAAAAAGAGAGCGTCAAAGAGGGACGCGGCAAAAATGCGGTCACGTCGGAAGTTGTCAAACGTTTTTGGACAGACTCCGTAGTGCGACCATTCATTGCCGACAATGTGGCGCAGGGGAAGCACTGGTTTACCGGTTTTGCGCGTTGGGTGAACGCCGTTGATCCGGCGACAAACAAACCGTTTCACGAGAAAATTAACTTTGAAAGGAAAGGGTTTTATCAGATGATTCACGACGAAAAACTAAACTGGAAATTGGACGGTGCCAAGCCGCTTGTTCTCGCCGTTCAAGAATCGCTCCGTCGCCTTTATGGCAAGGTGGCTTCAGCGAATGGAGTGTCGAAAGGCGGAATATCAAACCGACTTGAAGGCGAGTACGATAAATGGCGACTCGCCTTTTCGGGCGCGAAGACTGCTGAACAATTTCGCTACGCTTTGAGCGATATGTTCAGCCGCGCAAAATCTGTTCCGTCGCTGCAAGGTGACTGGGAATCGGTCACAAAGTTGCTCCTCACAGATTGGGAAGCGGCTCGCGATCTGGCACTGATTGGGCTTGCCAGTTATCAAGGCAAAGAGAAAGACGCTCCCACCAACAACGAAGAAGAAGCGACCACAAAATGAGTTGCCGCTTTTGACGCCAACCATCCATTTTCACGAACTTCACAAAGGAGATTGACCGATGACGCTTCACGTTTTCGCAAACGCTGTCACACCGTATGGGACAGCATCAAACAACCGTGGTGAAACCGATGGCAACACCACCACGCTCCAAAAACTGGTTTGGAAGTCGAGTGTTCACACGACCGTCAGTGCGGAGGCGATTCGCTTTGCGTTGCGGCGTCTCTTCCGCGAAGGTGGCGACGAGACAAACCGTTATTGGGACGAGTCGCAGCAAGCCAACGCTTGGAACGATCCGGAGTTCAAAAGCTGGAGCGAAGGATCGCTAGTGTCCACTTTCATAGACGACGATTTGCTTGGCTACATGCGTGCCGACGCCGCGAAAGACGAGGCGAAAGCTGGAACAGCAACCATTCGCCGCGCGGTGCTTGAAATCACAAGAGCGGTTTCACTCACTCCTTGGCACGGAGACGTTTCGTTTAATGCGGCGTCGCCGGGTGCTACGCCGTCGGCAGCCAAAAACAAAAAGGATGCGGGATCGAGCAAACAAAATCCAGTTCCTTACGGTGCCGAGTTGCACGCGACTCGTTACCAGTTTGGATTGGCGATGACACCGAATCGGCTTGCGGTTACGGAACGTGCGCAAAAGGCACTTCAAGCGATAGGTGCGCTTCGTTGTGTTGCGGGGAATCACGGACGGTTTTTGTATGACTTCTCGCCGGAAGTGATCGTGATTCGTATTACCGACGATCCCGCGCCGCGGATTCTCTACTGCTTCGACACTCCAGATGGCGGCAAAACTGTTTCGGCGGACGCGCTCTTGTCGCGCATTGAAACGGGCGACATCGTGCCGAACGAATTATTTGTTGGTGTCTCCGATATGAACGCTCCTATTGTCGCCGAGTTGACGAAGCGTAACGTTGCGGTGACTGGTGTGCGCAAGGCGATTGACGACGCCAGCAAGAAAATCGCTGGCACAAAATCTTGATGCGAGGAGAACTGCAATATGCTTGGAATCAAGGTCTCTGTACCGATAGCGTCATTCCGCAAGGGGATGGCGCGGCAATATCTTGAAACGTATGAACTGCCGCCGCCTTCAACGTGCTACGGTTTTCTCCTCTCGTTGGTTGGAGAGACCAAACGTGAATCGCACTGCGGTGCGCGGGTTGCTCCAGCGGTGTTGCACGCGGGAGAAGTTGGTGTCGTGCTGCGGACGATGTGGCGAATCAAAACCGCGAGCAATCACCCCGGTTGTGGTAACAACAAAACTCCTGACTATCAGCAACTTTTGACGAACACCGAACTCTTGATCTGGCTCGACAGCTCTGACGAAACGCCGACGGATGGTCGTGACACGTTAGAGGTTCGCGTTAACCGCGCGCTTGATCCCAAGACGCGCGGCGCGGTGGAGCGTTTTGGTGGGTTATCACTTGGCGAAAGTGTACATTTGGTTAATGACGTGTCGATTTTTTCGGTAGTGCCCTGCCCTGCTCTGCGGCAGAAAATTTTCTTGCTTGCGGAAGATGGACTGATGACATTACCGGTTTGGGTAGACCACGTCGGGAGCGACAAAACGCGGTACGCGACGGGCGACTTGTTGGATTGGGCAACGTGCGAAGCTCCGTCATGCGAACGAATGCCGCAGATTGTTAGCGGCGTGTGATGGTTGCCGTTCTTTGAAAATCGGGTAGCGAAAGAAGGTGCTCAATGACGCAAACAGAACAAAGCACAACGCCGTCTGTACCAGAAGAGCCGCTGCGCATAATGTCGCTTCACGCCTTGGCATATTGTCGGCGGTTGTTCTATTTGGAGGAAGTTGAGGAGATTCGCGTGGCGGATGCCCGCGTTTACGCAGGCAGAACGCTGCACGAAACTCTAGCCGACGGTAAGCTGATGACGGAAGTTGAGATGACCGCTGAACAGCTTGGGCTGGTCGGTAAGATCGACTGTATTTGTCGCCGGAATGGATCGCTGATTCCGTATGAACACAAACGCGGGCGATCACAGCGACTTGATGGCAAGTCAACCGCTTGGCTCGGCGACGCTGTTCAGGTCGCTGCTTATGGAATGCTGATCGAAGAAGATCGTGGAATCGCCGTCACCGAGGGACGTATTCGTTACCACGCAGAAAACGTAACAGTAACTGTGCAGATCGACGAAACATTGCGTCAAACGGTTCTTGATCTCATCGCGGAAGGACGCCGTTTGCGAAGTTCCACGGAGCGACCGGATGTCACGACGCACGAGAAACGGTGCATCAAGTGTTCGCTCGCACCGGTATGTTTACCGGAGGAAGAACGGCTTGCGCGTGATCCAGGACACAAAACGCTTCGGCTATTTCCAGAGCAGCGTGAACGGTCAATGGTTCATGTACTCACTGCGGGAACGCAGATCGGAAAGTCTGGTGAAACGTTCGTTCTTACGTCAACAGACCTACCGACTCGCAGCATTCCTGTAGCCAATGTTGATGGTTTTGTTATTGACGGATTTTCGCAAATAACAACTCAAGCGTTGCAACTTTGTGCGGTCAATGACATTGCTGTTCACTGGCTTAACTCTTCCGGATCGTATATGGGCAGCTTCAGTGCTGGCACGGGACCCGTACAGCGACGCATTCGACAATACAATGCACTCGGTGATGATGCTCTACGTTTGCGATTGACTCGCAGACTCGTTCACGCAAAGATCGAACAAACGTTGCGTTATGTGTTGCGGTGTGTTCGTAGTGAGTCGGATTCAGAAGGTTTGCGTAATGACAAGACCGTTCGTCGGGCGGTCACACAAATTCGTTCGTATTTGAAAGCAACTGCCCGCGTCGACAACATCGAGTCGCTCCGTGGGCTTGAAGGCGCGACCGCAAAGGAGTATTTCAAACTGCTACCTAAACTTTTGAGGGACGAAGTACCACCCGAAATGATCCCGAGAGGAAGATCACGCCGGCCTCCAAAAGACCGTTTCAACGCGGTCTTGAGTTATCTTTATTCGCTTCTGTACACCAATGTTTTGCAGTCTATTATGTCTGTTGGTTTAGAGCCGGCATTCGGTTTCTTTCACACGCCGCGTAGTTCTGCTCCGCCGTTGGTACTCGACTTGATGGAACTTTTTCGCCTCATACTGGCAGATATACCGCTAATTGGGTCTGTGAACAGGAAGCAGTGGGACATTCACACCGATTTTGAGATTGTCGGTGAAAAGGTTTGGCTTTCACGCGAAGGAAAACGTAAAGCGATTGAACTTTATCAACGGCGGCTACAAGACACTTGGAAACATCCTGTCATCGGGTATTCTCTATCGTATGCTCGTATGATTGAACTGGAGGTACGTCTGCTGGAGAAGGAATGGACTGGCGATGAAGGACTGTTTGCAAAGTTTCGGATTCGATAAAAGCAGCAGAACTAATTGGGGTAGACAAAATGTCGAAAAAATGGTATCTTGTTGCTTACGATGTTCGTGACCCAAAGCGGCTTCACAAAACAGCGAAAAAACTACTCGGTTTTGGAACTCGTGTGCAGTTGAGTCTGTTTCGATGTCGCCTTACCAAACAAGACCTTGAACGTCTAAACTGGGAGCTGTCGAAAATTTTAGACGAGGAAGACGATCTTTTGATCGTGGAAATATGCGACCGTTGTGCGACTCGCATTCGTGATAGTTCTGGCAAAAGGGACTGGACTGAAGAGGTAAAAACGTTTGAGATTCTGTGATTGTGTTTCGCGGAATGGTTCGTTGGTTTTGCGTTATTTTTCAAGCAGCAACGTTTTTCGCAGCTATTGTTCGCCACGAGACGAATTGTGTCCGTGATTTGCAGGGATAATCGCTGTATTGAGATTGCCATAGATACTTGTTTTTTTGAAGTCGTATCGTTTTGTTCTGTAGTTTTCTGCGTCAAATCGTTTTGTTTGACAAAAGAAGTTTGCTATCTAACCCAAGAAACCACTGACCTTGATAACGTTAGGAGTTGAGTACCTTGAATCCGTTTCTCGCAAACGCCGCTTTTTGCGGGGTTTGAGAGGGGAGCGGTGCCTTCTTCTCTGATGCCGTTAGGCGTTGAGCACATCGTGCCGCTTCGTAACCGTAAATCGACACCGACGTGCCTTCTTCTCTGATGCCGTTAGGCGTTGAGCACCCGGACGTAGCAATGCCGACGACTTTGCCGGTAGGTGCCTTCTTCTCTGATGCCGTTAGGCGTTGAGCACACAAAAACGCATCGGTCGGTGTCGGCGTCGCTGGATGTGCCTTCTTCTCTGATGCCGTTAGGCGTTGAGCACTCGTTAGCGAGTAACCCGACAGCGTTGTACGCTGTGTGCCTTCTTCTCTGATGCCGTTAGGCGTTGAGCACTCACGCGAATCTTTGTCACCATCGACACGACGCCAAAGGTGCCTTCTTCTCTGATGCCGTTAGGCGTTGAGCACCGGCTTCTCACGAGGCCGTTGTTAGCCAGTGTCCCGCGTGCCTTCTTCTCTGATGCCGTTAGGCGTTGAGCACTGTACAGTCGCCACACCGTTGCCGTCGTCTTGACCGTGCCTTCTTCTCTGATGCCGTTAGGCGTTGAGCACCCGTCGGGGAAAAACACCGCCTTGTCGGTTGGGAGTGCCTTCTTCTCTGATGCCGTTAGGCGTTGAGCACCCGTGGTGCCTCGTTTCGAGTAGTGTCGTGGCGGTGTGCCTTCTTCTCTGATGCCGTTAGGCGTTGAGCACATTATTGCAAAGAAGTTTATGGTGGTATCGTAAAAACAGTGCCTTCTTCTCTGATGCCGTTAGGCGTTGAGCACAACCGGTGAGCAGGTTGGTTGCCTTGAGGTTTACTGTGCCTTCTTCTCTGATGCCGTTAGGCGTTGAGCACCGTGTGCGGTAGGCGAAGCGTCGTGTGTCGATACCGCCGTGCCTTCTTCTCTGATGCCGTTAGGCGTTGAGCACTCCACGATCAACTCGTGCGGGAGAACGTCTACTTGGCGGTGCCTTCTTCTCTGATGCCGTTAGGCGTTGAGCACTCGACCCATTCTCGGTATACTGGTACGGCGGATTGGTGCCTTCTTCTCTGATGCCGTTAGGCGTTGAGCACTAAGAATCCGCCGTGACCAAATTCTCCGCGAAACACAGTGCCTTCTTCTCTGATGCCGTTAGGCGTTGAGCACGCCAGTCGATAACTCCACACAAACGCAAAACTGCGGTGCCTTCTTCTCTGATGCCGTTAGGCGTTGAGCACTCAAGGACGGCAAGCGTTGTGTGTTCACGGTGGGAGTGTGCCTTCTTCTCTGATGCCGTTAGGCGTTGAGCACCTGAACTTTCTCAAACGCTACGATGTGTTTTACGCGTGCCTTCTTCTCTGATGCCGTTAGGCGTTGAGCACAAAGTACCGTTCAAACACGGCTGGGATTTAATGTGGTGCCTTCTTCTCTGATGCCGTTAGGCGTTGAGCACGTATAATACGCACGTTGTTGGTGATGTTTGCCAACAAGTGCCTTCTTCTCTGATGCCGTTAGGCGTTGAGCACCACGGAATTCCACCGTATCTTCCATCCAAATAGTGTGCCTTCTTCTCTGATGCCGTTAGGCGTTGAGCACAGGCTTTGCACGGGAATTCCTATGGCGGGAGCGATGTGCCTTCTTCTCTGATGCCGTTAGGCGTTGAGCACTCGAGAATCTGCACACCACAATCAGCAAGCACACGTGCCTTCTTCTCTGATGCCGTTAGGCGTTGAGCACTCGATTGTTTTGCGAGTTGTCATGGTCAAATCTCCTGTAGGTGTGCCTTCTTCTCTGATGCCGTTAGGCGTTGAGCACCGTTCGTACTCGCGCAGAACCGCGCGGTGGGCGTCGCCGTGCCTTCTTCTCTGATGCCGTTAGGCGTTGAGCACTCTGCGTTGATTGGAGGCGCGAAGTCGTCTACGGTGTGCCTTCTTCTCTGATGCCGTTAGGCGTTGAGCACTTTGCACCACGCGCCGTGATCGGCGTCGGGGAACGTGTGCCTTCTTCTCTGATGCCGTTAGGCGTTGAGCACGTGGATCGACCGGGCGGAATCGCCAACGGCGTATAGTGCCTTCTTCTCTGATGCCGTTAGGCGTTGAGCACATCTCGATTTGCAAACAGAGACAGTGTTGATTTAATTAGGGTGCCTTCTTCTCTGATGCCGTTAGGCGTTGAGCACACCGACAAAAAGTACCTTCGCAACGGCGTCGTGATGTGCCTTCTTCTCTGATGCCGTTAGGCGTTGAGCACTTTTTCAGCGGTAAAAAGAATACCCGCAACGGTCACGAGTGCCTTCTTCTCTGATGCCGTTAGGCGTTGAGCACTCGTCGAGTCCCCAGCGTGCTTTTTCCAGCGGCGTAGGGTGCCTTCTTCTCCGATGCCGTTAGGCGTTGAGCACTCCGGAACCTTGTCAATGAGAGCGGTGGCCTGGGTTTCGTCCATGAACAAGCATTTGGCGGGTTGGCGTTGCTTCATCATTCTTCTACAAATACGCCCAGCGCACGGAAACGCTTGTAACGGTTTTCGGTCAGCTCGCCTGCGGAGATTTTGCTGAGCCGCTGTACTTCGCCTCGGAGATACGTCTTCAGACGTGAGGCCATAAGATGTGGATCGCGGTGGGCACCACCAAGCGGTTCCTCGATAACTGTTTCAATAACACCAAGCTGGAGCAAGTCACGCGCACGCATCTTGAGTGCAGCGGCGGCTTTGTCTTTGTGTTCGTGTCCCTTCCAAAGAATGCCGGCGCAACCCTCTGGACTAATCACAGAATAATATGAGTGTTCAAGCATCGCAACACTGTCACCGACTCCGATACCAAGCGCGCCGCCACTCCCACCTTCGCCAATCACAACACAAACAATCGGCGTCGGCAAGATCGACATCTCAAACATCGCCTCGGCAATCACCTGCGCCTGACCCCTCTCCTCAGCTTCAACACCGGGAAACGCCCCCGGTGTGTCGATGAAGCAGACTATCGGCAACGAAAACTTCGCCGCAAGTTTCATCTTCGCTATCGCCTTGCGATAACCTTCAGGATGCGCACAACCAAAGTGACACGCCTGCCGCTCCTTAATGTTGCGTCCCTTCTGGTGACCGACAACCATCACCTTCGACTCGTCGAACTTCGCCCAGCCAGTCCGAATGGCTGGGTCGTCTCCGAAGAACTTGTCACCGTGAAGCTCGACGAACTCGTCGAAAATCAGATCGATGTAGTCAACTGTCTGCGGACGTTCGGGGTGACGTGCCACCTCGACAGTCTCCCACGGACTGAGCGACGAGTAAATCTGTCGTTGCAAATCAAGAAGAGCTTTACGGAGTAGCCGAATCTCATCCCGATTTTCGGGCGTCGATGCACCGTGTCGAAGCGTTTCAATACGCGACTCAAGTTCGAAGATGGGTGACTCAAAAGCAAGCTGTGTAAATGAACTCATACAATATCTTCAGCAGTCGGTTGTTTACGAAAGATGGGAGTCGTCTTCAGTGCCGCCGCCACGTCGCGTGCGGACGATGGACGTTCGTCACGACGTTTGGCCATAAGCCCCTGAATGAGACGACTGAATTCTGGAGTCAAGTTACGATTGCGAAGCAAGGCTGGCGGTGGCGGCGCGCTTATGTGTTTTTGAAGTAGCTCCGTCATCGAATTGGCCGCAAACGGCGGACGACCCGTTGCAAGTTCAAAAAACGTACAGCCTAAGCTGTAGATGTCAACGCTTGGCGATGGAGCCTCGCCGCGTATCTGTTCGGGAGCGAGATAACTCGCCGTCCCTTGCGGCTTCGTTCTGACGTGAAACATTTTCGCAATGCCAGACTTAGTCTTTCGAGACATCCCGAAGTCGATCAGTTTGAGGGTCGATGCGTCGTCGAAAAGAAAGTTGTCTGGCTTTACATCGCGGTGAACCCAACCGCGCGAGTGGAGATAATCGAGCGACATCGCCATATCTTGCATGAGCGTTGAGAGACGTTCAGCATACGTCGTGTAGCCGCGATTGAGCAAGATTTTGAGGTTAGGCGCGGCAAACCACTCCATCACGAGATAATGTAAACCGCTACGGTCCCGCTCGAATTGCAAAATCTTTATGACGTTTGGATGATTGAAACTGTGCGCGGTGTTGTATTCCCAGCGAAGAGCACCGATTTGGTTGCTATCTTTTTCGAACTGCGGGAGCAACACCTTAACGCCATAGTGTACGCGCGTCGTGTCGTCAACCGCTTCCCAAAAGCGGCTGTACTGCCCGACACTCACGGAGTTTAGAAGCCGATAACCACCAATTCTTTCGATAACACCACTCATGGTCGCGGATTATAGCCGCTACACGCCGTCTGCCAAGACGTGTTTTGAGAGACCGTGTAGGGAACGTCCAATCCGACGTTTGCAACGCAATCAGAACACGAAGCGTAAGCGAGTGCCCGAATCCAGAATCAGAGCGGGAAGCGTAAGCGAGTGATGAACCACCATTCGGCGCAGAGTTTCGTCATTCCCGCGACGGAAGCGGGAATCTAAAGAACACGCTTTGAGCAGACGCGCTACATTGATAACCTTTGTTGCTGGTTGACAATAACTCTCTGTATTTCAGTGGGATTCGCAACATAGCACTTATACTGCACACCTACAGCATACACAATTATTGCCGTACTGGTTGTGTCCACTATCGTCTTGTCTTATGTGAGCTGAAAACAGTGTAGGTCAAAATTAAGAGCAAAGGATTTTCCGCAACCGACTCCAGATTCTGTGGCACTCGCTTACGCTTCGTGTTCTTATTCGGACGCTTCTCGCTCTGATTCTGGCTGCCGCGGCACAACGCCTTGACGCATCGCCGAATTGCGGTCTAATTGCGGCATCAATTTTCGTTTGAAGAAACCTCAACACAGGCTTGAACATATTATGGTCACTGACTGGTCACGTTTTGTAGAAATTGTTCGCACGGCCCGCCGTGTTGTTCTCACCGCGCACGTCCGCCCCGACGGTGATTGCATCGGCAGCGAAATCGCAATGGCACTCATTCTTGAGTCGCTTGGCAAAGAGGTTCGCATCGTCAATCCGCAGCGAACACCGCCCACACTTGCACCGCTCGATGAGACTGGTCGCATCCGAGCCGTCGGCGATCTGACCAACGATGAGAATACTTGGCTCGATGCAGCCGACTTGCTTATCGTTCTCGACACTCGTTCTTGGCAACAGCTCGATGCGATGCGGCCTGTCATCGAACGAGTGAAGGCGACGAAAGTCGTTATCGACCATCACGAGTTTGGCGACGCGATAGCCGATGCGGAATTCATTGATACGTCGGCGGAGGCGACTGGACGAATCGTCTTTGAGGCGTCGCAGGCACTCGGCGTCACGCTGACACGTCCAATGGCCGAAGCGATTATGGCCGCGCTAACGACCGACACCGGCTGGTTTCGTTTCTCGTCCGTGAACGCTGGAACGTTTACAACCGCCGCCGCACTCGTCGCCGCTGGTGCCCGCGTTGACCACCTCTACCGGATTCTCAACGAGCAAGAGTCGATTGGGCGAATGCGTCTCATTGGCCGGACGCTCTCAAAGATCGAGTCACATTTAGACGGACGCCTCATGGTCGTCTGTGTAACGCGCGACGACATCGCCGCCGCCGGCGCGCTCGCATCAGATACCGAAGACATTGTAAACATGACGCTTCAAATTCGCGGCAGCAATTTGGCCATCATGATTTCTGAACTTGCAGACGGAAAACACAAAGTAAGTTTTCGCAGCCGCTGCGGCGTCGATTGCAGTGTCTTGGCGAAACAGTTCGGCGGCGGCGGACACCGCAGCGCAGCAGGCGCGACGATCACTATGTCGCTTGAAGAAACGAAGGCCACCGTCATTCGCGCCATCACAGATGCAGTCAACGCGGCAGCGTAGACACATCACGGCGGATCGTATCCGCCGCGGCTCCACGGGTTGCAACGCAGAATCCGCCAAACGCCTTTCAAAACGCCGCGAACAACTCCGTACTTCTCAATCGCTTCAATCGTGTAGTGGCTACACGTCGGTTCGTACTTGCAGACGTTCGGCAAGAACGGACTGATGCACCACTGATACACTCTGACGAAAAAAATTGCAAGCCAGCGCACTAGACCCTCTCTGGTTTGAAACCAAAACTGACGGGTCGATTATACAAGATTCGGCTGCTGTGTCACTAACGTTCTATCCGATTGGCGGTAGTCCGCTTCTTGTCTTCTTAATTGTCGCGGCGATGACGGTGCTCATCGTGGCGCGTCCGCCGCGTGGTGGGCGTCTCACTCCTGCCGCCGCGAGAAATCTCGCTCTGCTGCGCGGTCTCACGCTTCTCGTGTTGGCATTTTGTCTCGTTCGTCCGACGCTCGTTTCGACGCAGCGAGAGCGACTCGCTTCGACTGTTCACATCTTGGTCGATACGTCCGAGAGCATGACCATCGGAGACGAAATCGCTGGCACAACGCGATTCGCACTCGCCACAAAAACACTGGCAGACGCCGCGTCAGCAGTCGCAAATCTCGCGAGCAAAACCGAACTAATCGCATTCACTTTCGACGCGACTCCCCTCCCCTGCCCCGTTCAAGATGGCCAACTCGCGCTCCCCGTTGTACCGAAAGGAACTGCAACCGCTATCGGTCCCGTGCTCGATGAACTACGTCACACTTCATCAGGAAAACGGTTACTAGGTACGCTTCTTCTCACCGATGGCAACCAAAAATCTCGGCCACCGCACGACTTGCTACCGTCTGTAGCGGCGAGCCGTTATCGCGCCGACGAAACGCCGATCTACACAATCTGCTTCGGTCAACCAACAGGGAGCACGTCCACTCAAGACGTTGCACTCGAAGATGTACGCACGAACGAAACAGTCTTCCTCACAAACGAAATGGTTGTGACCGGTTCGGTACGTTTGTCAGGTTTTGTCGGCAAACCGATTGAGATTACGCTGTCACTCGAATCGCCAGACGGAAAATTGCAAACGGTCGATACGACGACGGTCGAGTCGCACGGCGAAGGACAGATGCTTCCGTTCAAGTTATCAACGATCCCCAAAGAAGTTGGTGTTTGGAAGTATGTCGTCACCGCCGCTGAACAGCCGAAGGAACTGATTCTCACCAACAACACGCAGGCCGGTTTTGTTCGCGTTGTTGAAGGTGGACTTACGGTGCTGGCGATTCAGGGACGCCGACGCTTCGAGCAGAAGTGGATTCGTCAGGCCCTCGATGCGTCGGCTGACATTCGCGTTGAGACGTGGTATCTGCCGGTCGATGAGGCGTTTGCGTCGAGCGAACAGCGTCGTCCTTTGGATCGTTTGGCGTCGGCGACTTCGGCGCGAAGTTCGGAAGCGGCGTACTTCACACCGAAGAAGTTTTCGGTGTACATTCTCGACAACGTTGATGCTGCGGCATTTCATCCTGAAGAGTTGGAAGCACTTGCGGAGGCGGTTCGTGGTGGCGCGGGGCTTCTCATGCTTGGCGGAGTGCATGCGTTTGGTGCTGGTGGTTACGCCGAAACTCCGCTGGCAGAAGTGATGCCGGTTGTTCTCAACGGACTCGACCGACAACAAGACGACGCGAAGTTCCGTGCCGACGTTCACTGGCAAGGCGACATTTCTGTTGAGCCGACCGACATCGGACTTACGCATCCGGTGATGCGGCTGTCGGGATTGCGTGACGAAAACGTCGCACTTTGGAAGTCGCTCCCGCCGCTTGATGGTGCGAACAAACTTGGGAGCGTCAAGATGGGGGCACTCACGCTTGCGGACGGAAATGGCCAACCGATTCTCGTTTCACAACTCTTTGGTGATGGACGAGTCGTTGCATTCGGCGGCGACTCGACGTGGCGGTGGGCGATGGGTGGTCACGCCGACTTACAAAAACGATTTTGGCGGCAAATGATTCTTTGGCTCGCACACATGGACGACATCGCCGCTGGCGAGTGCCGCATTTTGACAGATTCGCTGCGTATCGCCCCCGACGAAGAGTTGCCGTTTCGCATCGTCGCAAAGGATGGTTTTGGTGCGACGGTTGTTGCACCGAAAGTGACTGTCGCATGTCGTCATCCAGACGGAACAACAACGTCGCTCGAAACGTCTCCAGTTGGCGACGAAGTTTGCGGCACCGTTCGCGGTATGCATGCTGCTGGCGACTACGTTATCGAAGCAGATGTTACGCTCCCCGACGCAACGATCAAAAAAGCGACGGGGCGATTTCTTGTTGTCGCGCAAAATACAGAGCTTGAATATCCTGTTGCCAATCCGAAACTGCTTGAACGGATCGCCACGGAAACGGGCGGCCAAAGTGTGCTGCCAGAAGAGCTTCCCGCCCTGCTCCACCGTTTGGAGCAAGAGGCCGATGCCTACGTCGAACTCCGCCAACAAAAATGGTCACTCTACGACACGTTCCCCGTTCTGATTCTCTTCGTCTTACTCGTGGCGACTGAATGGATCGTGCGGCGATGGTACGGCGTGATGTGAGAAGTTCAGGTTCGGCATAGCCGAACCCTCCAGTTGTCATGCGCCGCAGGCGTTTGGAGAGTTCGGCTATGCCGGACTGCTGGGCCGCTATCGTTTTGGCACGGAAAACTCAAACCGGTTTTTCGTTTCCAGTGATTTGCAACGCGAGTTTTTTGACGGCGGCGAGGTCGAGTTTGCCGGTGCCCAATATCGGGATTGATGACACTTCGTAGAACGCCGTTGCCGATGGAATCCAGATGTTGGGGAGATTGCGGTCGCGCATCTGACTGCGAATCGCCTCGACAGTGAGACCAACTGGCAGCGGTCTGTGAAGAACTACGAGCTGTTCACCCTTTTGAACGTCTGGGACGCTCGCCACGGCAAGAGCGACGCCGTCGGCGTCGTCGGTTGCACTATCGCTCACATTTCGCTGCGCCGCTGCAACAATTTCAAGCAACGTCTCTTCGACGAGAATGTGCGGCACCATCTCGCCGCCAATCTTCGACATTCGCGTTTGACGACCAGTGATGAAGAAGAATCCGTCTTCGTCGCGGCGGGCGATGTCGCCAGTCCAGTACCAGCCGTTCTTGATAACCGCCGCTGTGCGTTCGGGTTCGCCGTAGTACCCTTTCATCACGATTGGCCCTTTGACGACAAACATTCCGTCGGTGTTTGGCGGCAGGTCTTCACCAGTTTCGGGATCAACAATCTTCGCCGCAACGTGAGCGATGGCGGTTCCGATGGAGCGGTCTTTGAGATAGGTGTGGAACGTACCAACTTGCCGCGACGGCGGGATGTTCGTTGTCGCGCACGGCGAAAGTTCTGTCGCGCCAAACCCTTCGCCGGGACGATTGCCGAACTTCTCCTCCCACGCATCCATCAAGTCTACCGGCAACTTCTCCGCTCCAGTCATCACGCCTTCAAGGTTCTGAAAATCTTCTTTCGGGCAGCGTCGCAAATAATTTCGCAAGAACGTCGGCGTAGACGGCATAAACGTACACTGATATTTGCGGGCCATCTCGCCAACCATCTTCGGCTCTAGCGGATTGTAGTGAAACACGCCGCGACACCCCGAAAGAATCGTGAGCCAAAAGTTCCCCGCATATCCGAAGGCGTGGAATATCGGCAAGATTCCGAGAAGTGTGTCGCTCTTGTCAATGTGTTGCGCGACGATGAAACTGTACGCCTCTTCGGCGATGTTGTTGTGCGTGAGCTGTACGCCTTTCGGTTCGCCAGTCGATCCAGACGTGAAAAGTATGGCGATGTTGTCGTCTTGTTTTGTGCGGTGGATACCGAGCATCCGTTCGTGGAGCCACGACGGGATCAGCATCACTTGCAATAGAGTCACCAGTTTTAGCAGTGTCGTCGCTTGCGGCAACAGGTCTTCCATACAAATCAGTTCTGCATCGAGCTGGAGATTTGGGAAACGCTGCAACAACTTGCGCGTCGTGAGAATGTGCTGAATCCCAACCTTCTCAATACACCGGTTGAGAATGTCGCTGCCGAAAGTGTAGTTGAGATTGACGGCGGTTCGCTGCGAAAACGTAATCGCGGCGTTCGTAACGCAACCGCCAACCGACATCGGCAACAGCGTACCGACGTTTTGCTCGTCTGCGGAAAGTACACGCTTCTTGAGAAGGTGACGTGCGATCAGGATCGCGGTTAACATCTTGTAGCCGGAGAGTTCGAGACCGGTTGAGTCGGCGAAGAAGAGTCGGCGTCCGACTTCTTTGCAACGTCGCATCGCCAGCCGCGACGGGACGAGTGGAGGTTTGCGATTGTACGCCGTCCGCGCATCGACCGCGAGTTCTTCAACCGCCTGCTGAACTTGCTGCGCCGCCTGCGGACGCACAATCGGTTTCCCAAATGCGATCATCACGCTGTCGCGCAAACGCCGTGGAATCCACGACATCTTTCCGCCGTTTGCGTAACTGAACATACTTCCGAAAAGTCCGCCGATATAAAACGGAACGATTGGAACGTCTTCGTTTCCATTCTTGAGGAACGACAAGAAGCCGCGTTCAAACCCTTTGATCTGATCGACACGAGTGATACCGCCTTCGGCGAAGATGACGAGTCGTTCCCCGTTTTTGAGAGCGTCTCGTGCCTCGCGGATGACGTGTACAACTTCTTTGCCGGGGCGGATGCGGAGCGTGCGAAGTCGCGTGCCGAAGTAGCTCCAAAATCCGCGCGGAATGAAGTCGGCGTGCGCGACGAAACGCACCGCAGTCGGAAGCGAAGTGTAGACTACAAATCCGTCGAGAAAGCTGACGTGATTCCCAACGAAAATGGCTGGCCCTTCTGACGGAATGTTTTCGAGTCCGTGAATCGTGCGGTGATACACACGGGCGAGAACGGTACGCGCAACAAACGCGACAAACGGAACGAGAAAATAATATGTGAGCAATCCAAATAGAACGAGCACAACCACGCCGACGACAAAGAAGCAGTGGCTGGCCGAAAGTCCTATACTTGTCAGTCCCCAAAAGATTGGCGTCGATAGAAACATCGCGGTAAACGACAGAAAGTTTACCGAAGCAAGAATTCGTCCGCGCGACACAACGGGGCTGTTTTGCTGGATAAACGTTACCATCGGTATATCGTAGATTCCGGCGAAGATACCGAGGAGAAACAAAAATACGGCGGCGTAGAGAGTGCTATAGGTCCAGAACGATGCGTCGCGCCCGATGGCGGCGACATCGGGGGTTATACCAAGTGCGAGTCCGCAGATTGCAATTCCGAACGCCCCGCATGGCACGATTCCGAGTTCGAGTCGTCGCCGCGAGAGGAGGCCCGCTAACACGGAACCGATGGCAATACCGAGTGAGAGGAGTCCCATCAGGATCATCGCTTTGTCTTGTGCGATGTGGAGGATCGATTCACCGAACTTGTCGATATTGAGCTGCGCGAACGCGCCGAGTCCCCAGAAAAACGCCGAACCGAGTGCCAAAATGAAGAGTGCTGGATGTTTGGCGAGTGCCGCCATTTCACGATATGTTTGCGTGATCGGTTCGTGGAGTTTGGCTGCTGGATCGACAGCCGGAAAATATGTGACGAAGAAACTCGTCACCATTCCACCGAATGCGATTCCGACGATTGCAACGATCCAAATCCACGAGCCGACTGCGCCGCCCATTCCGCCCTGCCCTGCGACGGCGATGTGGTTACCGGTGAATGGCGTTGTAAGTTCAAAGAGGAATCCGCCGAGCATTTGTCCGCCGATGACGGCGATCATCGTTGTCATTGCGATGATACCGTTGGCGTTTGTGAGTTGTTCGTGTGGTACAATGTCTGGCAGAATCCCGTATTTCGACGGACTAAAGAACGCACTCTGCGCACCGAGCAAACACAAAACCGTGAGCATCGCTGGCACTGACTGTGCGAGGACAGCGGCAACACCGAGTATAATCAGTATGACTTCGGCGATTTTGCAACCGATCATTACGTCACGTCGCGCGAACCGGTCGGTACAGAATCCGGCGGTTGACGCAAGTACGAGAAACGGTAGCAGAAATGTTGCTGCACCGAGCGAGAGAATCAGATCGCTTTTGTCCTCCCATCCAGCACTGCACTTCCCGATAGGGATGATGAGCCAGCGAAACAGGTTGTCGTTAAACGCGACGGAGAATTGCGTCAGAAGGAGCGCAACGAACCCGCGATTCCAAAGCGAAGTTGGCGATTGTGGTGAACTCATCGCGCAATTCTAGTGGAAATCAAGGCGTTTTCAAGACCTGTCGCCGCAGTTCAAAAACAGTTACAACTCGGCGACACCGCAAAACGGTGAAGCCAGCGAAGGTTTCCCGCTTCACGCGAAATTGCAAACTTGTTCACAAACAAAATGTCGATTCCCCCTCATTGACGCTGGCAACCCGCGCGGTATGCTGGTTGCCAGTCGTTCGGTGGTTTCTCGGTTCCCTTTAGTTTCTCTTTTGAAAGGAGACGGACAATGGACAAGATGCTGATGATTTTGGTTTCTGGTTTGGAAACAATTCTCGACGCAGCGTGCGCCGCTTGTGGCACGCCAAATGTTAAGATGGGGGGGGGGGGCAGAGTTGGTAAACTCTGCAATGTCTTTGGCGTCTTCTCTGACGCCGCTATTCCCACCTCTTCTCGACGCCGCTCTCGCGGCTTCACTCTCGTCGAACTGTTGGTAGTGATCGCCATCATCGGAGTTCTCGTTGCACTCTTGCTTCCCGCCGTGCAAGCTGCGCGCGAAGCGGCGAGACGGATGACGTGTACGAACCAAATAAGACAATGGGCCATTGCAAGCCACAATTATCACGATACGCATCAGGCATTGCCTTGGTGTGGTGGTGGAAACCGTCTCATAAGCTGGATGGTATTGCTTCTACCATTTGTGGAGCAACAAAGCATAACGGACATGATCCAAGGTGGTGGTACCGCAGCCAGTATGGACGGTACAACAGCCTACGCCGCAGGACCGACTGACCCTTGGGATTCCAACTACCGCCCGTGGCGCTCGCGTTTTTCGGTGCGAACTTGTCCTTCCGATGGTAATCGTGATGCCGGTGATCCTCCTGGGCAATGGTGGCCCGGTGTCAGCTCTTACCGTGCATGCATTGGCGATACTGGTGTTGACTATGATCGTCTCATTTCAAGTGATCTTGGGGCATGGAATCGAGGGGCGTTTCAACCACATGCAGGGAGAAACTTTTCTGCGTTTACTGACGGTACGAGCCAGACCATGCTTTTGAGCGAGGCATTGATAGCTAAAACTGGCGATGGTCGCAACTCTCGTTATGGTCTTGCTTACGGTGGAAGCCCCGGTGGTGGGACACCAGATTGGTGTATCAGCGCATTAGACCCAGCAGATCGAAAACTTATTCGCAATACCAATGGTTGGGGGGGATTTGAATACAGTGGTCGGCGGTGGGCAGATGGACGTGAATTTTGTTACACTGTGTTTCATGCGGTGATGGCTCCCAACACGGTCTCGTGTATACTTTGGGGAAGTGGCACAACCAATGCGACCATAATGACAGCTTCAAGCGGGCACCCCGGAGGTGTCAATATAGCTCTAGCCGATGCTTCAGGTCGTTTTGTTAGTAACACGGTTGATGTTGGTACAACATCTACGACAGCATTCCCAAACGCGCCAAGGACAGCAAGTGGACAAAGTCCATTCGGAGTTTGGGGAGCTATGGGAACGCTCGCGTCGGGCGAATCGAAATCACTGAACTAATTTTGGAAAGGAACTCTTCTGTTATGAAAACGTCAATGCGTTTTTTTTGCGTGGTCTTGTGTTCAGTCTTTGTTGCTATTGCAGGGTGCGGTGCTGATGGTGTTTCTGTTGCAAATGTAACCGGCGTGGTGACTTATAACGGTCAACCTGTAGCGGATGCGTTGGTTTCTTTTGTGCCGACACAAGAAGGGCGTGGTGCATCGGGCATGACTGTTGCCGACGGGTCTTTTGTGTTACTCACCCAAGGAGCGACGCAAAACGGGGCGATGTTGGGCGAATACGAGGTGCGTGTTTCAAAATTGATTGCGGTCGATGCGAGCGGCAAACCATTGCCGCCGGCAGAGCCGAAACCATACCGACCGGATGCCCCACCCGAAAAACAACCGATTGTGAAGTCGATGCTACCAAAGAAGTATGATGGCAGTGAAGGAAAAAGTCCAATTCTTCAATCGGTTGTCAAAGGAAAGAATCACTTCGTCATCGACTTGAAGGATTAGTGTCGTTCGGATTTGTTTGGCATGGCCAACCTCTCCGCACGAGCGGGGATATGGTTGTCGGAAACGGGTCTTTATTTTTCCGTCGATGAGGTGACAATGACTTTGCTCGCTCGCTGTTTTCTAGTTTTGGTTGCGGTGGTCATTGGCATTTCGTCTTTTTCACTGGGGAAAGAGCCCAAGGTGATGACGTATCACGGTATTCGTGCGACCGATCCGGGTGGGCGTTCGGGGTTGAGAAATCCCGAACGTGGTTGGCGGACGGAGAGCATCATAGCAGCCAAAACAGATGGGGTTTTCTACGGTCCCGCCCAACACGTCAAGCGACTGTTGCCGCCGGTTTACGAAGAGGATTTCTGGATCGCCGACGCGGAAAAATACGAGTCGTTCGGTTTAACAATCGTTCAGTCCTATTGCTACCTGACGAAATATCGTGACCGGTTAATTCCAGAAGACAAACTTCAGTCGCTTCGCAATAGCCTGCAACACATGAGAGACCGAGGGTTCAAAGCACTCTTGCGTTTTGCATACGAAACAGACATGAGCGACCCCGCGCGTGCTGGAGCGACGAGAGAACAGATTCTGCACCACATCGACCAATTAGAGCCAATCGTCCGAGAATACGCTGATGTTATTTACGTTTTACAAGCCGGTTTTATCGGTGCGTGGGGTGAATGGCACAGTGCAGAGTTCATCACAATGGAAGACATCGAAAGCAGGGCGATGATTCTCAAGCGGATACTCCAAATGCTTCCCGAAGATCGCATGACGCAACTTCGCGTTCCACTTTACAAAAGTACCATTCTCAAGTCGCCCATCTTTGATGACTTCTTCCTCGTAGACGCGGAAAACGCATTCTCACTGAAGCCCGCAACGCGGATTGGATTTAACAACGACGGCTTTTTAGCAACGAACACCGATGGTGGAACTTGGCCTGTCGAACCGTTTGGCGTTCGCGGCAACCCCGACTTTGACTACATAACCGACGAGTCGCCGTTTTTGGCGGTCGATGGAGAACTTTTCTGGTCGGACATGTGCTATGACGGTATCGGCCCGCGCGGCGCAGGGGGCGATGGTCTCTTGGCAGCGGTCCGGTTCAGGTTACATCACTACACGACATTCAGCATCGCTCACAGTCATTCGTTGCGTGAAGGAAACAATCTTTCCATCGACTACTGGCAATCGACGCCAATCACCGAGGAACAGTTGCGCAACGAGAAAATGCCGATTTCAGACGGTTGGTTTTGTGACGCTTTCGGCAATCCTGTTGTGCGATCTCAATTTGAGTACATCACCGACCATCTTGGCTACAGGCTCGAATTGCAAGGCGCGACTTTTTCGGACAAGGTGAAGTCAGACGAGACTTTTGACATTGCGATCAATTTGATCAATCGCGGATTTTCGGCACCTATCAATCCGCGTCCTATCTTCATTACGCTGATTGACGCAGACGGCAATGTGACACCGCTGAAAACCACTGCCAATCCGCGAACGTGGCAACCATATCAACCGAATGACGCCAATCACACGCCGCTCGTCCACCGCATCGAAGGGGAATGGAGATTGCCGGAAGAGATCAAACCCGGACATTACAAAGTGGGACTTTACATGCCCGACCCGTATGAAAAGATTGGGGCGGACTCACGATTTGCTATCCGCGTCGCCAATCGCAATTCAATGTGGTGGACGCAACAAAACGCAACGTCGCGTGACAGCTACGGCATCAATGTCCTCGGCAGCATTGAAGTTGTTCCATAATTGTACAGAACCGTTTGTGCGCGGCACCACAGACAGAAGTTTATCGCATGTCCATCGCGCCTATTCATTCTCAAGTGCCACCAACGAAAACTTTCCAACGCCATGTTGACAGTGTGAGTTCAGTTTGGTACGATTCCCCCAGTGGTTGTTTTGTGTTCGGTTGTGATTCGAGTATTTCTTTTTGAAAAAGGAGACGAGCAATGAACAAGGTAACGATGGTTTTGGTTTGTGGTTTGGAAACAATGCTCGACGTAGCGTGTGCTTTCAGCGGCACGCACAGCGTTAATTACAATGTTAAGATGGGGGGGGGGGGGCAGAGTTGGCAAACTCTGTGATGTCTTTGGCGTCTTCTCTGATGCCGATTGCTCCACTTATTCTCGAAACCGCCGTCGTGGTTTTACGCTCGTTGAATTGCTGGTAGTGATCGCCATCATCGGCGTTCTGGTTGCGCTCTTGCTCCCCGCCGTGCAGGCTGCGCGCGAAGCGGCGAGGCGGATGACATGTACGAATAACTTTAAGCAATGGGGGGTTGCCCTGCACAATTACCACGATACGAACAATGCGTTTCCAGCGGCGGCGACAAAACGCAACAGAATTGCGAACCCTACCCCGCAGAACTGGGGAATGACTTGGGATGCCTATGAGGACTCCTACCCAACTGGTCCAACGTTCGCAATGCTTCCATTCATGGAAGAAGGAAGCCGGTACGAAACGATGCTTGGCCACCCACGCGCCAAAATTCTAGCGACTGATTATGTCCGCTGGTGGCCAATCGAAGGACCATTTGGCACGGCGTGGACCGCCCCGATTAGTACAATTCTCTGCCCCTCCGATGGCGACGCAAGAGCTCCGGGGCATGGCAAATGTGCTCGTATCAATATTCGTTATTGTTATGGTGATGCGTCGTTTACGCCACAAGTTCCTGAAGGTTACTACAGTGGCAATCCCGACACATTCGTCTCTTCACGCGGCCTCTTTGCCATCGAAAAGTGGAAGACGTTCGCCAATTGTTCAGATGGTTCCAGCAATACAATCGCTGCTAGTGAACGCCTGACATCTGGTATGAATGGAGATTGGGCATACGACAATTCAAATGCCCGCCGTGGCTTACTGAACGGAGCGTCTGGTTATCTGCAAACGCCAACTTTTGCCCCTAGTAACTGTCTAAATGAAGCGATCAAACCAGCGAATAAAGGGACTTTTTCCAATGCAGAAAACACCAACATGCTCGGCGTCGCTTGGGCCATTGGAAATGCAATAAGCACGGGGTTCGGAGCCAATATCCCCCCCAATTCACCTTCTTGTTACGATGGCTGGGGGACAATTTTTATTTCGGCGAGTAGCTTCCATCCGGGTGGTGTAAATGTTCTCCGTACCGATGGTAGCGTTGTCTTTGTGCCGGATACGGTCAATGCGTCTCCACAAACGGCGGGACAGGTGAAGACCGGGCCGAGTCCTTATGGAGTTTGGGGTGCGATGGCAACACCATCGGGGGGCGAATCGGTCTCGCTCTAAACAACTTTGTCCTTCGCTTTCGGTACGATCCTTTTCACTCAACATCACTCATTACACCATGCGACTTCTTCCCCAACTGCTGTCTGGTTTTGCGTTCTCCACGCTTCTCGTCGTCGTGATTGGGTGTGGCGAAAAACTTCCACCCGACCTGCCGAAGCTGTATCCTGTCACCGTTACTGTGACTTATGATAATGGCACACCAGTCGGCGGAGCGATGGTTGTGTTCTATCCAGTAAAGGGGAGTAGCGTAGGTGACTGGCTTTGCTCGGCAGGAACCGACGATGCCGGTGTTGCTCCCATGTTGACTCAAGCAAAGTATCACGGACTCCCAGCTGGGCACTTTGATGTTACCGTGCAAAAGTACATCACAAAAGGGGCCGACGTGGTGCCGGAACTCAAGAAAAATCCGACTCGTGAAGAGGCGGATGCATGGAGCCAATTAAAACGAAATGCGAAGCAAGGTGACAGATACTCGGTCGTCGAGTTAGTCTACTCGTCGCCAGGCACGACACCGCTGAAGCAAATCGAAGTGAAGCCGGGGCGTAACAACTTGGTGCTAAAAGTTGGCCCGTCGGTAGAAATCCTCGATAAGACTCGTCCGCCGTCACGTTGAATCCACGCTGTCAGGAGAATACCCCAATGCGTCTCACACTCGTTCTTCCACTTCTGTTCTGTGTCGTTTGCAGTGTCACCGTTCTTCTCGGAGCGGAGCAGCCTGTTCGTCATGTTTTCAAGTTGACGCCTGAAACGGAGAGCGTGCTAACGCCCGACGGAACGCATCAATACGGTGAAGGTTTTGCCGCTGTCGATGATGGCGGTGTCACTGTTTACGTTTGTGACAACGGAAGTACCGCCGCCACTCGCGGTGTTCGGCAGGTTTATACGTTGAACCAAAAAGAGGCGTTCCCCGTCATCGTTTCTGGATGGAGTCGTGCCGAAAATGTTGGCGGCGCGCCCGACACCGACTACGCCCTCTATTGCGACATCGCCTACAACGACGACTCCTACGAGTGGGGACGCAATATCACTTTTCCCGTCGGCACGACCGACTGGATTTACAAAGAACTCTCATTGCTTCCCGACAAGCCAATCAAGTCGGTCAGCTTTTACGCACTCTTTCGCGGCAACCACACCGGCAAAGCGTTCTTCAAAGACTTGAAAGTCAAAACACAAAAGCTGGAACAGAACACCACGATTTTCGACGGTGTACCAGTCGTGCTCCCAGACTCAAAAAGCGAGCAAACGAAAGTCAACGGAAAAGCAACCTTGTGGATTCGTGAAGTCGGCCAGAACAGCGACTTTCTCGACGCGGAAAACACCATCGCTGGAATCAAAGTCGAGAAGAAAGAGATCAACCCAAACGTCATTGAGTACGTTCTCACCAGCACCGACAACGTCGATCACCTTCTGACGGTCACTTACGCGGTCACAACTTTCGCACCGAACATTCGGTATTGCAAAGACCCGCGAATCACTGTTCCAATCGAGGCGAACAAAGAATACACTTTGACAACGCCAAGCATTGTTGGTGCTGCTGGACGACTTTCAAAGTACCCGTTTGCTGCCGTCGCTTCTGGGACACGGGGAAAAGCGGTCGGTATTGACATCAACCGTCCTTTCTACTTCCGCACCGGTTACAACGCCCCACTCAAAGAACTTTTCATCACCGGCGATATTGCACTCGTTCCCGAAAACAGAACTGCAACGCTCCGTTTTTGCCGTTTCGATTTCGACGCACGACACGATTTTCGCGGAGCGTTAGCAGCCTACTACAAGTTGTTTCCTGAAGCGTTCGAGTGTCGAATCAAGAAGCAGGGAATCTGGATGGCGTTCGAGAAGATCAGCCAAGTTGAAAAGTGGGAAGACTTCGGTTTCATGTTCAAAGAAGGCGACAACGAACCCGAATGGGATCACGCAAATGGCATAATGACGTTTCGGTACATCGCCGAACCGATGACTTGTTGGATGTCGATGCCGCTAGACACGCCGCGAACGATGACCGATGCACTTGCCGTCGCCCGCAAACTCGCGGACGAAGGGAATCGACAAGTTCTTGCCGTATTCAATGCGGGTTTTCGAGACGAAAAAGGAGAGTTCGTTTGCGTATTCCAAAATACGCCGTGGACAAATGGAGCCGTTTGGAGCATGAACGATACGCCGGGAATCCCATCGACTCAAGAAAATCCGAACGGCTTCGCAGTCAAGTGGAACAAAGAGGCGTTTGAAAATGCGTATGGTCCGAATCGAAAGGTCGAACTCGCTGGCGAGTACGTCGATTCCTCTGAGGGTTATCTCACGGCGGAGATTGATTACTGCCGCGATCATTTTTCGGGGTGCCGTTATCCGCTCATCTATTCTGTTTCTACGATGAAGCCGGGCGTGTTTCGCGGGTTGATTGGTCGTGAATACATCGAAACGATGGCCGCCGACATTCACGGTGCCGGAAAATACATGATGGCCAACGCGACACCACACGCGATCTGCTGGTTCTTGCCGCTTTTGGATGTCGCCGGCACCGAGACGAACTGGTTTTGGGGAAACGAGTGGCGGCCACTTTCTGATGAAGCGATGCTCTTTACTCGCAGTCTCTGTGCGCAGAAACCGTACTGCTACATTATGAATACGCGCTTTGACGACTTCACAAAAGACATGACCGAACGATACATGCGACGTTCGCTCGCTTACGGAATGTATCCGGGTTTCTTCAGTGAAGACGCATCGTCGGGACACTATTTTTCGAGACCGGGACTGTACAACCGCGACCGCGATTTGTTCAAGAAGTACGTCCCGCTTTGCAAGATGGTTGGCGAGGCGGGATGGCAACCAATCACAAATGCCACTTCCGACTGCCCCGAAGTTTTTGTGGAACGATTCGGCGAAGGTGACGCAGTGTATTGGACGGTCTTCAACTCGTCTCTGAACGAGACCAAGTCCGTGACGATCACTTTTGGCGACGACGCTGGACTGCCGAAAGAGATCAAAAACTTGTTCGACGCTGTTCACCAAAAACTTTTGCCCGTGAATAACCAAACAATTTCTGTTGCGATTGCACCAGAGGACGTGATGGTTCTCACACAATTCGGCGACGCCGCAAAACGGTGACGGGTACGCTACCACGTCTTCATTGGTTGTGTGCAGAGGTTTTTGAGGTGTTGGTCGAAGTCTTGCATTACGTTGGTGTTGTCGGAGTCGGCGAGTTGCTTCGGTGGCAGTGGCACCTTCTTTCGGTGCGCATGCGTTGCGGCGGCTGAACACGATGCCGTTGTCGATCCCGTCAGTCCAACCTTGAACGCATCGACGTTGATACGACAGTAGTTTTCGGCGTGTTGCAAGATTGCTTTGTCGTCGTCGGTTGCGTCTTCGCGTGGGAGAAACGTCAGCAAGACGCCATCGTCGGTGCGCACGACGAGATACCAACAACGCTCAAAATAACATGCCCAGCGATTGTCGCGCAGACGAACCGTCAAACGCGAATTGCGAAGTGCCTTCGTGAACGCAAGCCACTGCCGCTGCGAAAAGACTACCCCATAACGTTGGCAAGCGCGCTCCTTCGCGTGTTGTGAGACGGGCAAGTTCACGGTGTTTGTCTAAACGCTATATGTGTTATCGAGTTATTTCAGCGACTCTTCAAACTCGGCGAGTGATTGGCATGTTGCGGCGGGAGTATCGCTTTGAGAAATGCGCCCGCGCAGCGTTCGCGTCGGAACATCTCACCGAAAAACGTATCGTGTGTCACCACGGGCGGCGTTTGCAATTTCTCACTGCTCGTAGCGCAGCATTGTACCCGCAACGCGGCCAATTCGTAGGGGCGGTTCGTGAATCACGTCACCAGCGAATGGCGAAGCCAGCGAAGGTTTCCCGCTTCACACAAAATTGCAAGCGCACTCACGATCAGAATGTCGATTCCCCCTCATTGACGCTGGCAACTCGCGCGGTATGCTGGTTGCCAGTCGTTCGGTGGTTTCTCGGTTCCCTTTAGTTTCTCTTTTGAAAGGAGACAGACAATGGACAAGATGCTGATGATTGTGGTTTCTGGTTTGGAAGCAATTCTCGACGCAGCGTGCGCCGCTTGTGGCACGCCAAATGTTAAAATAGGCGGGGGGGGGGGGGCAGATAAACTTTTTCGCCTCTTTGGCGACGCCTTCTGTGGTGTCGCTCGCTCCGCTTTTGCTCGAAGCTGCCGCCGAGCTTTTACGCTCGTTGAGCTGCTGGTGGTGATCGCCATCATTGGCGTTCTGGTCGCACTCTTACTTCCCGCCGTGCAAGCTGCGCGCGAAGCGGCAAGACGGATGTCCTGCTCGAACAACTTCAAGCAATACGGCCTTGCACTGCACAATTACCATGACACACACAATTCGTTGCCAACGTTTCGGACTAAGTTCCCCGTGCCGAACACAACTCCACAACAGTGGCAGGACTCTTACTCTGTGAACCTTGTGTTGCTTCCATTCTTTGAAATGAGTGCTCTCTATGACCCCATCGTGGCAGGAGCAATATCGCCCGGGACGAACAATGCGACGATGACGGCGCGAGTTTCTGGCATTCTCTGCCCATCGGATGCGGGGGCCAGCCAGTTGGGACGTTCAACATCGAAGACAAGCATTGCCGTTTCTCTTGGAGATGGTGTTAATCAAAATGAAGCGACAAGTCGCGGCCCGTTTCGTGTGCAAACATGGCGTAGCTTCGCAGGGATCGTTGATGGCTTGAGCAACACCGTCGGCTTTAGCGAACTTGTGACTGGTGACAACGTGTCGGACGGCAGACGTAAGGGTGGTATTTCCGATCTTGGTGCCTCGATAGAAAGCGGGGCTTGGGATAATTCACTCCCAGCGATCTGTATGAACAATGCTGTTGATACAGCGACAGGCAGATTGAAAACACCAGCCACGGGACATTGGCGCGGGGGACGCCATTTTCATGCCCTTCCCGGATACAATGGGTTCAGTACCATATTGCCTCCGAATGCTCCAAATTGTTCAAGAGATGCTGGTGACGGAAACTGGGGATTCTTCAACGCTCAGAGTTTCCATAGCGGAGGAGTTAATGTTGGCATCCTCGATGGAAGTGTGCGGTTTATCTCTGAGACGATCAGTTGTAATGGGCCACCCGCACAGGTGCAGCACAATAATAAGACAGGGGCGAGTCCGTGTGGCGTTTGGGGCGCAATGGGATCAATCAATGGCGGAGAATCTGCATCGTTTTAGTTTCTCTCCTGTCAGTGTCAATGTTTTCTCGGTCGATTGACTGCGGTGGGCATAAGCCCACCGTTCACACGTCAGTATTTTCAATGAAAGGTATTTACGTCATGCGAAAAAGATTGTTTCTTGTGTTCTGGTTATGTGTGGGCGTGTTTGGGGTAATGGGCGTGGGGTGTTCGACATCGAACCTTCCCGCTGACTTTCCGAAGATATATCCAACCGAGATCACGATCCTTCAAGAGGGGCAACCGCTGTCCAATGCGACTGTCATGCTAATTTCTGTAGATGGGACAGTCAACTACACATCTTCTGGGACAACCGACGATGCAGGCAAAGCGACGATGAGAACGTATGGGTACGAAGGTACACCCGTCGGCAAATACAAGGTTATCGTCTCCAAAAAGGAGGAGTCGGGAGGGAGGCAAATTACTGACACCGCTGGCGGTACGATGACCGTCGGTGCGGTGATGTATTCTTTTGTCGATTTGCTTTATGCGGATGAGGCGACGTCAACGCTTGAGATGGAAGTCACGAAAACGAAAACGCAAAATGCTGTCAAGTTTGATGTCGGAGCACCGGTCAAAATAAAGCTTGGTTCGAGTAGTTTATAAGTAACCGTTCACGGACAATTTGGGACGGCGTTTCCTAGGTACTACAGCGCAAGCTGCCTTATTATGGCGAGCGGTTGGTGTAAACCCACCGGTGGAACTGCGAGTTGACGTCGTTTTTTGTTTTCCCCAATCCCGTAGGGATTCCATTATGGTAGAAACCATGCGACAACGCAATCTGAACCCCGTTAGGGGTTCAATTATGGTGGAAAACGTTTGATGACCATAACGCTTGTGGCTACTACTACTACTACCTACCTACCATAATTCAGCTCCTACGGAGTGTTTACTACCATAATGGAATGCCTAACGGCATTCGTGGAACGGATAAATCCGTTCCCTACGCGCGGCGGTGTCAACCGGCAGTTCTACCGGTGGCTTTACAGCCACCGCTCGCCGGTGATCGAGCGACAAACCAATCCACAAACCAGCGTGCGCTGTAGTCTTTAACCGAGGGTTTCGCTTCGCTACACCCTCGGCTACAATAAGGTCGCCGCTACGCGGCTAGGAAATGAAATCGCAAACTTTCCGTGAACGGTTTCCGGCTTCTATTGTATGCGAAAACGTCAACGTTCGTGAACGGTTACGTCTGTAGTAGCAATCAAAAAAAGGCACACCATCCCATGCAATTAACTTCAAAGCATTTTCACTTCGTCATCGGTTGTCTATTCTTGCTTGTCTTGGCTGGCGGCGGGAGTGCATTGGCGCAAGACTCGTCAACGAACAGCAACGTTCCGCGCGGCTGGAAAAATCCTAGTCTCAATCGAGACTCTTTTTGGAACGAGTTTCGCACGCCTCCGGGTGGATTTGGGAATGTTGCGTTCTACTGGTGGCTCGGCGACCCTCTCACAAAAGAGCGACTCGCGTGGCAACTTGAACGGCTCGCAAACTCGAAAACGTCTGGGCTGCAAATCAATTACGCCCACAGCGACAAAGGTGGACAGCTTTGGGGACTCACATACGAAAGCGACCCACCGCTCTTTTCCGATGCGTGGTGGGAACTTGTTAAATGGTACGTCGCCGAGTCCGACAAAAACGGCATTGGCGTCAGCTTGAGCGACTACACGCTCGGTATCAGTCAAGGGTGGAAGTGGGACGAAGCGATTGCCGCGTACCCCGAAATCATCGGTGCTTCGCTGCGATGCGAATCTATCGCCGTCAAAGCAGGTGAGAGTTTCTCGCGTAGCATCCCAGATGATACCGTTTCGGTGTCGGTCTTTGTTGATGGCGTTCTTAAGTCGCTCCCGTTTGAGCCTCGCACCGAACTCCGCTGGACTGCTCCCGCAAACTTTGGCGCAAAACTTTATCTGATTCGCGCAGTGCGAGTGAACCCCTCAATCGATCCGATGCACCCGAAATCGGGAAAGGCGGTGGTCGAAAAATTCTTCCAACCTTTTGAAGACAAAAACCCAAATCAACCCGGAAAAGGTGTGAACTTTTTCTTCTCCGACGAGCTAGACTTCCGCGTCAATGGACGACTCTGGAACTCGTATTTCGCAGAAGAGTTTCAAAAGCGCAAAGGTTACGACGTGCGTCCCGAACTCGCCGCGCTGTTCGACGACGTTGGGCCGCGTACCGTCAAAATCCGACTCGATTACAACGACGTGATGGTTGCGTTACAAGAGGAAAACTACTTCAAGCCAGTGTTCGATTGGCATCAACAGCGCGGCATGACGTATGGCTGCGACCACGGCGGACGCGGTCGTGACGTGATGGAGTTCGGAGATTATTTCCGAACCCAGCGATGGAATCAAGGTCCGGGGAGCGACCAACCGGGGTTGGGACGCGACATCGTAAAAACAAAAGTCGCTGCATCTATCGCACATCTTTACGAACGCCCGCGCGTTTGGCTTGAAGGTTACTACGGCAGTGGTTGGGGAACGTCAAGCGAACAAGTCGTTGATGCAACTTGGGTCAACTTTTTGAACGGATACAATCTGCTGACACTCCACGGACTCTACTACTCAACACACGGCGGATGGTGGGAATGGGCACCGCCGTGCAACCACTTCCGAATGCCGTACTGGAACCACTTCAAAGAGTTCCTCACCGCGTCGGAGCGTCTCAGTTATCTCTTCACCCAAGGAAACCACGTTTGCGATGTCGCTGTGCTCTATCCAGTCGTCGCAGCAGAAGCGGGGATTGACGCGAACGTTTCTATCCAAACTGCTTTTGATGTCTGCAACAAAATCTATCGGAGCGGTATCGATCTTGATTTTATCGACTTTGAGTCGATAGAGCGCGCCACCATCGCGGACGGACGGCTCGAAGTTGCTGGCGAATCGTACCGCGTTTTGGTTTTGCCGCACTCAAAAGTGTTGCGGCACGGTACGCTCGAAAAAGTCGTGGCGTTCGCTGAAGCAGGTGGAATCGTCGTGAGTATCGGAGCGTTGCCGGAGTTTTCTGATCGCTTGGGCGCAAACGACCCCGAAGTGAAAAAACTTGCAGAGAAACTTCCGCAGCAAACGCACTATGCAAACGCTGACGAAGCGGTGAAAGGAATGAACTCGCTTCTTCAGAAAGACGTGACGGTTGCAACCGCGAATTCAGTTGTACCTTACACACACCGCAAAATCGCTGACCAAGATGTGTACGCATTTTATCAGCTCCCCGCGAACGCCGAAGTGACAATGCGCGTGGCGACGGGCAAACCGGAACTTTGGGACGTTTGGACGGGCGAAAAGAAATCGGTCACGGTTCTTGAGCAAAGCGATTCTGTCGGAACGCGCATCGCGCTTGAGAACGACCCCGCCGACTTGGTAATCGTTGTTTTCGCTGCCGGCAAAGCGGAAGTTTCGCCAGCGCGACCGGAGCCGAAACAGTTTCGCACTACACCCGTAGACGGACTTTGGCAAACACAAATCGTCCCGACACTCGACAACTCATTTGGCGATTTCCGAATCCCCGCCGTCAAGGGAGAGATGATCGGTCCCGAGGCGCGACGTTTTCGTTATGCCACTACACCTGTTCAGAACGCTGATGCGGAGATGCGCTGGCAAACTTACGCTTTCGGCCCGAAGTTTCGCCAGTTAGGCCCGCTCCCCGGAAACATGTCAACAAGCGAACTGGATGCGCTAGAATCACAACTCGTTTCTCTTGAGAAGTTTTCGCAAACCGAAAGTCCGGCGACGGTTGCTGGAAAACAGCAGCCTTGGCACGATTACAATTTCTCTTGGCGATACGGAGTTGAGGGCGATGCCGGCCATCAGGGGTACCACGGTTTGAAGGAAAACATGTACGACACCTTCATCCGACTCGGAAAGTACGCCACGTCTGGTCATCTTGAGACCGTTCGTCAACCAGAAGACGGCGGCACACGTTATTATCTTTGGACGACTATTTTGGCACCGCGCGACACCGATGGAGTTTTGTTGACTCACGCGATGCAGCCGAGTGCTGTTTGGATTCGCAATCAAAAAGTTGATCTATCGAAAACAACAACGGTGCCGCTGGTGAAGGGTGCGAACTCGTTATTGTTGCGATACGATTCGCCGGGGATCGGTTACTTCACGGTTGTCACGCCCGATTCGGAGTTTGCGACGGAGGCGAAAAAAATAGCGTCGTCATCCGCAGCTTCTTGGAGCCAAGCGGCGTTTTGGATTTGGGACGCCCCCGGCGAAGGCGCGGGCGATGTTTACGCGGTCAAGTCGTTTGAAGTTGATTCTGTATCGGTCAAAAGTGCGGTACTTCGTGTGACCGCAGATGACGAATACACTGCGTATTTTGCGGGGAAGTCGCTCGGTTCAAACAATAGCTGGAATCGCATTCAGCAGTTTGACGTGACGGGTTTGGTGAAGCAAGGTACAAACGTAATCGCCATTCACGGCCACAACGCTGCCGGCCCGCGCGGACTGATTGCGGAACTGACGATTCAGTTTCACGACGGACAGATTCAAGTGATTCCAAGTGACAGTAGTTGGAATGTTTCTTCGCAACCGATTACCGATTGGCAACTCGGTGGCGCAAAGGTTAAGTCTTGGAAGCGGGCGACAGAGTTGTCGGGGTTTGCCAGCAGTTTGTGGGAGACGCATTCAACGATGGGGCCGCCAAAACTAGACGACGCCATTAGTACAGTGTCGCAAGCCGCTACTATCTCACACGAAACGACGGGGCCGCTGGCGATGCGCTGGTACGATGCGAACGGCGAATCGCTCAAGCGCGGCGTCTTGCCTTACGACATCTATGCAGGTGAGACTGTCGCGGGGATTTACCAAGTCGCGTGCCCACCCGGCGCGAAGACGCTACATATTCACATGCCGCGAAGCAGTTCCGCAAAGGTTGTTTCGGCGACGCTACAATCTGGCAACGCATCGCCGCAACCGCTCCCCATCACGACGAGTGGATTGACAACATCCGTCCAACTTCCGCAAGCGTCAAAGCAAGAGCAATCTGTATTTGTGAAGATGGAACTATCGGGCGGCGAGTATGGTGGCGGAGTGTTTGCCGTGCCGATGACGTTCGATTGTGGTGAAGGTGAAATGCCGCTTGGAGACTGGTCACAAATGCCATCGCTTGAGACTTACAGCGGCGGAATCGTGTACGGCAAGACCGTTTCGCTCGACCCAAGTCAGTTTGTCGCTGGCAAGCGTACCATCTTGGATTTGGGACGAGTTGTCTCATCGGCGGAGGTTTTCGTCAACGGAAAACCTGCTGGCATTCGTGTTGCGTCGCCTTGGAAGTTCGACATAACCGACCTCATCAAACCCGGCGACAATACGATTGATGTACACGTTTACAACACACTTGGCAACCACTACATCACGATCCCGACTCGTTACCGCGGACAAATCGAGTCTGGCTTGATCGGGCCGGTAACGATTTTGCAAGAGGTTGGGGAGTAGATGAGTTTTTCAAGTGTGACTTGAGACCTGATCGAGTCTACTCAATCATCCACGCGAACTCTAATAGACTTTTTCGGAAACATGAAGTTGGGGCGATTGAGTAGTTCTGGTTCGGCATGCCGAACCCTCCAGTTATCATACGCCGCAGGCGTTTGGAGGGTTCGGCTATGCCGAACCGATGTACGAGTGCAAGTTTCCGAACAGGTCTAATGCAACTCGGCGACGCCGCAAAACGGTGAAGCTAGTGAAGGTTTCCCGTTTCGCGCGAAATTGCAAACTCGTTTTCGATGGACATGTCGATTCCCCCTCATTGACGATGGTAACTCGCGCGGTATGCTGGTTGCCAGTTGTTCGGTGGTTTCTCGGTTCCCTTTAGTTTCTCTTTTGAAAGGAGACAGACAATGGACAAGATGCTGATGATTTTGGTTTGTGGTTTGGAAACAATTCTCGACGCTGCGTGCGCCGCTTGTGGCACGCCAAATGTTAAGATGGGGGGGGGGGGGCAGAGTTGGTAAACTCTGCGATGTCTTTGGCGTCTTCTCTGACGCCGATTGCTCCACCTCTGCTACTCGAAATCGCTCTCGCGGTTTCACGCTCGTTGAACTTCTGGTGGTGATCGCCATCATTGGCGTTCTGGTCGCACTCTTACTTCCCGCCGTGCAAGCTGCGCGCGAAGCGGCAAGAAGGATGCAGTGTACCAACAATCTCAAACAGTTGGGACTGGCTCTGCACAATTATCACGACACTTATGGGGCGTTTCCAGCAAAAACATCAGCCAAAATCGGTGGAAACAACAACAAGGCAACAGGAGGTGAAGATGGTGACTGGAGCGCGTTGTTTCACCTTCTACCATTCGTTGAACAGACGGCGAAGTACGACCAGATCAACAGCAGCGGTCCATCGTATCCGCGCGAGCGGAATAGCGACGCGATTTTTGGGACAACGATTGCTGGTTTTCGCTGTCCTTCGGACGGTGGTGGTGTTCAATATATGGCGACCAACTATGTGCTCTGTCTCTCCGACATCATTCACGATTGTGAGAGTATAGACCAAGCCAACCGATCTAATGTACGGTCTATGTTTCCAAATAGTCAGTGGAAGAGTATGGCTGCTATCACCGACGGCACAAGCAACACGCTTGCATTAGGCGAAGCGGTGATGGGAAGTGGTGGCACAATGAGTAGAGTACGCGGTGGTATTCAGATGAATATAGCCAGTGCCAACGATTCTGCGGGCACAAAATGCATGCCAGCACAAGTCACCACTGATGGCAAAACGTTGAGTAATCCCTACAATTTCATGGACACCTCGCTGACTCAGTACAACCTTGCCAACGGTAATCGTCGCGGTGGACGGATTCACGATGGTTCCGCGTTGCACACAGGATTTCATGCCGCGACGCCTCCCAACGCGCCATCGTGCTATAGTCGCGGAGTGTACACCCCAAAAGCGGACTTGCCACAAATGCGATGGGGACTGTATCCCGCAACAAGTTCTCACTCTGGTGGTGTTAACGTCGGATTCTTTGATGGTAGTATTCGGTTTATATCGGATACGGTTGATTACAATGGTGCCACGCAACCTGAGCCAAATCCGGTGTCGGGGGCGTCACTTCAAGGAGTTTGGGGCGCGCTCGGTTCGCCAAATGGTGGTGAAGCGAAGTCGATATAGTAACGAGTCTAACGAAACGTGTAAAAGGAGCGAGTTATGAAATATGGTATTGCCGGATTTACGGTTGCGATTTGTTTTGTAGTGTTATGTGGTTGCGGTGGTGAAGAACGCCCCAAAGATATGCCACCGGTTTTTCCGTGTACGCTAACGATCACGCAGGACGGTAAACCGCTTGAGGGAGCACTTGTTGCTCTCTACAACCAAGATGCCGCCTTGCAAAAGTGGACAGCAGGTGGAACGACCGATGCCAGCGGGAGTGTAACACCGTCCACGCAGGGGCGGTATCGTGGCGTCGTACCGGGTAAGTACAAGATTACTGTCACCAAGATCATTTCCGAAGGTGGTGTTGTTATCAGTGAGGAAACGGCGACGACGCCCGAAAAATCAACACCGGGCAAGACGTGGTCTTATGTCGAGAAAAAATACGACAATATCGCTACTACTCCCTTGGAGATCGATATGCCCAAGTCGAAGTTTGCGACGATTTTGGATGCGGGAGTTGCGGTCAAAAACGAAGTCGTGTCGTATTAAATCGTAGGTAAGCGTTCACGGACTTTGCCATGCTGGCGTTGCCGCATTTGCCCCGACGGGGCAGCAATTTCAATAACCGTATGCAAGCGGTACTCCGCGCAGCTTACGGTGGCGACACCACAAAAATCGAGCGTCTGTAGGACGCCACTGACAGCACGGTTGACTCAAACGTTTGGTAGCGTCCTACAGACGCACAGAATTTTCGTTCGCGCCACCGGCGGTTGCGTTTGCCGCTGTCGCGGCTGCACTTACCGCCGGTTATTGAGATACTGCCCCGTGGGGGCAAAAACACGCCGCGTTCACAACAAACAGCAAACCAAACCGTGAACCGTTACAATCGTAGTTCGTGCGCGACATACGTCGCGTGTGCGGGATGTGTAAATCCCGTATCTACCTTAACGATGCCACACAAATCGTGAACGGTTACGGTTTTTCTACTCGCATCGCGTATGCGTCCCCTCTGGCACGTTTCTATTTTCGCCGTACAATTCTCGCAAAATGGCACAAGCAAACGCGATAGCGGCGTTCGTGCAACGGTACTGGAGGTTTCGATGATTGTCTCGTATTTGGCACGGTGGTGTGTTGGGTGTGCGGCGTTCGTTTTGGTTGGATTCTGTTTCGTTGGTCTGCACGGAACGTCAGTCCTTCAGGCGGCAGAGCGGCTTAATGTTGTCGTTGTCTTGGTTGATGACCTTGGGCACGCCGATCTTGGATGTTGCGGTAGCACGTTTTTTGAAACGCCACACATCGATGCACTCGCAGCAAGCGGTCTGCGTTTCACGAGCGGTTATGCGGCGTGTGCCGTCTGTTCGCCGACACGCGCCGCTCTGCAAACAGGCCTCAATCCGGCGCGACTCGGACTAACCGACTGGATTCGCGGACGTTTTCAAGGCGGCATCATCCGCGATGGACGAAATCCAACCGAATATGTTGTCACGCCAAACGCGACGATTGCGTGTCCGCCCAATCCGCTCTTTCTCGATCCTAACGCGCAGCGGTCGCTGGCGTCGCTCTTTCACGAGGCCGGTTATGTGACAGGTCACATCGGCAAGTGGCATCTCGGTCAAGAGGAGCAAACGCCGCAGCACTTCGGGTACGACACGAACGTTGCGGGGTGTGACCTCGGTCAGCCGCCGAGTTATTTTGACCCGTATGAATCCGATCCCGCTCGCACCGATTATGTCATTCCGGCGGCGGTGCTCTCGCGGCGAGTGAAGGGTGAATACTTGACCGACCGCGAAGGTGACGAGGCTGTAGCGTTTGTGAAACGAAACCGCAACGCACCGTTTTTCTTGCACTTGGCGCACTACGCCGTTCACACACCACTCCAAGCCAAAGAGGCGGACATTGCGGAGTTCCGCGACAAAAACAAGCAGAACACGTCGCCACAGAAAAATGCCGTTTATGCCGCGATGATTCGGAGCGTGGACGACTCACTCGGAAAACTGGTCGCCGCGCTGCGCGATGAAAATCTCCTCGACCGCACGGTGATTGTTTTCACGTCGGACAACGGCGGACTGCTGGGGAGCACGAGCAACGCCCCGCTGCGGAGCGGCAAGGGGTTTCCGTATGAGGGAGGGATTCGCGTCCCGTGGATCATCGCGGGTGCCGCGATTCCTGCGTCCGAACGCGGCACGACGCGCGACGTGCCGATTGTCACGCACGATCTTGCACCGACGCTTTTGGAACTGGCGGACGTAAAGCATAACGTTGCGTTTGACGGAGTTAGTTTCGCGCCGCTTCTGCGCGGGGATGTTCCGATGCCGCCACGTCTCTTGGTGTGGCACTATCCGCACTACCGCTTTGAACAGGCGAACGATCTCCCGCCGTACACGATTCTCCGCGACGGGTCGCAGAAGTTGATCCGTTTTTACGCGACGAACGAGAAGTACCCGAATCGCTACGAACTCTACGATCTTGAAGCCGATCCGGCAGAGACAAAGAACATAGCCGCCGCGTCGCGTGATACCGTCACTGCACTAGAGCAAAAGATGGATGCCGAACTCGTCCGCTTTGGCGCACGCATGCCACGTCCTCTGAAGCAGGAATGAGAAAGCGAGACGACGCTATACTCAAAACGGGGTGAAAATGCTGGTTTGAATGGCAGGCGGAATGAAGGCGGTATTCCCGCCGCAATGACGCTGTTCGGCGTCGATTGGTCGTTCTGCGTCATTGCGCGAGTACGCTTCATTCCGCCTGCCATTGCGACACCGACAGACAAATTGTCGCCATCGCGAAGCCATCATTGCCAACACACAAAAGGGCGGTAGAATTATCAGCCGTTACTGTCGCTGAGTTGCGTTCAGGGTGGTGTTTCGTATCTTCACCTCCTTCCCCAAAAAAATTCAAACCGATTTTAGACCGAAATATCTTATGGCAGGACATTCTCACTGGGCTGGTATAAAGCACAAAAAGGCGCTCGTTGATGCGAAGCGTGGTAAGTTGTGGAGCAAGCTCGCCAAGGCGATCATTATCGCTGCGAAGCTCGGCGGCGGCGACCCCGACGCGAACATTCGTCTCCGCGCGGCGATTGACGAAGCGAAGGCGGTAAGTCTCCCGAAAGACAACATCCTGCGTGCGATCAAACGTGGAACGGGTGCGAGCGACGCCGATGAACTGATCGAAGTCGTCTACGAAGGGTACGGCCCCGGCGGCGTCGCGATTATTGCGGAAGGCGTCACCGACAACCGTAACCGCACTGCGCCAGAGATTCGCAAAATCTTTGAAGTGTCGGGCGGAAAGTTTGGGACTTCTGGGTGCGTCGCTTGGAACTTTCAGCGCAAAGGAATCTTCGTCGTTGATCAAAACGCGACGACCGAAGAGAAGCTGCTAGAGTGCGTTCTTGATGCTGGTGCCGATGATGTTGTTGCGCAGGGCGACGCATTTGAAGTAACGTGCAGCCCCGATTCTTATGCAAGTGTTGCCAGTGCGCTCGAGAAAGCGATGATTGCTGTTGAATCGTCGCAGCTTGCGCTCGTTGCCAACGACTCCGCACTGATCGACGACCTCGCCACGGCGCAAAAAGTGACGAAGCTAATGGAAATGCTCGACGACCACGACGACATTCAAACCGTCTCATCCAATTACGCATTTTCCGACGCGGTCAGTGCCGCTATGGAAGAATGAGGCTCCGATGTCACGATTCACTCTTCTCTTGCGACGAATCTTTTTCGTCGTGGTGTTCATTGTCGGTATGACATTCACGCGTGCCGATGATGTTGAAAAATTTTGGCTCGACACGCCGCCGCCAGCGGCAGCGATTGTCTTTTCTGGTTTTTTGAACGGGTACGTCGAACCGTGTGGCTGCGCGGGTCTTGACCGAATGAAAGGCGGACTCGGACGACGCCACACGTTTTTCGAGCAGCTACGCGAGCGCGGATGGAATCTCATTCCGATAGATGCGGGGAATCTCAACAAAGGTGCGAGTCCGCTCGAAGAGCAGAAGTTTCAGTTCGTCATCGAAGAGGCGATGCGACTGATGCAGTATCAAGCCGTCGGAATGGGTGACCGCGAACTTCTCTTCCCGCCAACAACGCTGCTGCTCTACACTGCCGACACGGTCGGGAATCCGAAGCGGTACACGTCGGCCAACGTTGCCCTTTTCGATTTTGATCCAACAATCCTCGCACCATATCGCATTGCGACGAGCGGTGGTGTCCGTGTTGGTGTCGTGAGTGCTCTCGGAAAGTCGCTACAACAAAACATCACCGCCGCGGATGAAGTTGTGTTTGTCGATCCTCTTGTACCAGTTCGCAACGCTGTCGCGCAGCTCAAAAAAGTTCCGTGCGATTTCATTGCACTCATTTTTCACGGTTCGACTTCCGAACGTGACGCACTTCTCGCGGAGTTTCCAAACAACACATTCAGTTTTGTGATTCCGTCGGAGACGCCCGCCGAACCGCCGCTCGAACCGCAAAAACTGCCATGCGGGGCGTGGCTCATCGAAGTCGGCCTCAAAGGGAGTTACGTCGTTGTCGCCGAAATTGGGAGCGACAAATCGTTGTCGGCGATTAAGTTTCACCGCGTCGCGCTCGACGGGAGATTTACGATGTCGCCCGGCGTTCTCGCTGCGATGCAGAGTTATCAAGACTATCTCAAAGATGTTGGCTGGGAAGGACTCGGTTTGCGTCCAACGCCGTCGCCGCAGGCCGACAAGAACGGAAAGTTTGTCGGCTCGGCATCGTGTCGTAATTGCCACGAAAAGTCGTTTGATGTTTGGAAAACGTCGTCGCACGCCAGCGCGCTTCGCGCACTCGTTGACGTGTCAAAACCTGCGCGGCAATACGATCCAGAGTGTATCGCTTGTCACGTTGTTGGATGGAATCCATCGGATGCGACGCCGTATACCAGCGGGTTCGTTTCGCAGCAGAAGACGCCGCTCTTGGCAGACGTTGGTTGCGAGAGTTGTCACGGTCCGGGTGAAGTCCACGTTGCGGCTGAGACGAACGGTTCGGCGGCGGCGAAAAATACGGCGCGACTCGATGTGCGTCTTACTCTCGAAGGCGCACGCCACCACTGCACACAATGTCACGACCACGAAAACAGCCCAGCGTTTAATTTCGACACCTACTGGGATAAAGTGAAACACAAAGAAGTTCCGTGACAATTGACGATTTGTAGTCGTGTGCGCCATGTATCGCCATTCCCGCGAAGGTGGGAATCCGGAGAGAACATTGCAGACATAATAGAGGACAACTTTATGGCAACCGGTAGAACTGTTAGCGCAAGTTTTCTGACCCCAAAAGACGATCAAGTCATTTCGCTTTGCGGCGAAATATCGGCTGCAATTCTGGACGAAATTTCGGACGACACCAACAAGAAAAACTTCAAAGACGAGTTCGGAAAAATCAGCAAAACCCGCGACGCTGGTGCCGGTCGAGGCGGCGGAAAATTGCAACGCGACGCCCTGTGTACACGCGGCGTGCAAGGCAAAGCTCCTTACTCAAATCGAAACTTGCGATGGCACCCGCTCGTTATCGCGTTCAATCCGATTGCGTATGCGAAAAGCATCGAACGTATCGAAATCGAAGGAGAAGACGAATCGCAGACACTGGTTTTCGTCGTGAAAGAAAATGGAAAACTCAAGAAGTATCCTTCTGCTCGCGTTCACGAGTTGCCAGAACGATATGTGACGCTTCCCGAACACTGGCAAGAACATTTCGAAGTCTTGCGTTTTTGGAACGATACGCAATGGACGCAAAACTCGTGCGTCATCACGGCTTTTGAGTGCTGCGATTGGCAAGATGCCGTTGAAGCGTATGCGATTTTAGGGATTTCCATTGCCGTTGACAATTTTGGTGTAAACTTCGACGCGATTTACAGCAAAGCCATCAACATCTTGAAGAACCAAACTATTGGTCCATCGGTGAAATTTCCGTCAAACAAATTCCCAACCGACAAAGACGACATCGTTTCTTGCCCGCTTTGCAAGGTTGCGAAGTCGAAGAATCCGGCTAATTTGCCCGACCGAGATCGTGAAGACCGATACAAGTTTGCGTTCGGTGGAAACAAGCGAAACGAAGGCGACGACAGCAGCATGCAGATCATGCACGTCGAACCGCTGGTTGAAAGCGAAATGAAACACAACGCGAAAAATGTGCGGTTTGGCCATCGCTGGTGCAATGTTGCAATGACCGATCACTCGGTTGATGAAACCGTTGATTTCATGGAATACATCGTGAAAGCCCACAAGAGAGTTTAGAAATGGACATATTCACGGCAACCGATTTAGCACAACCGAAAAAGTTGATCTATAAAAAAGATTTGCTGCCTATCGACAACTTGAAGGTTGTTTTCAGAGAAGTGCGCGATTATTTTGCGGGTAACGTCACAGGCATTACACGCGACGAAAAAATCGCCCAGAACATAATGCGGCTCCTCTTTTGCAAGATATTCGATGAGAAAACAAAAACAGGTGATGCGTTAGTTGATTTTGCCACTCGTCCTAACGAAGAACTCGATGTGTTTGCAAAACGTATTCACAGTTTGTTCGCAAACGTGAAGACAGCGTATGCGGACATTTTTGACGTTGAAGAGGAGATAGAAATCCTGCCGAGTGACTTGTCTTTCATCGTGCGAAAGATGGAGACGTTTTATTTAATCGACGCCAATCGAGACATCATCGCGGATGCTTTTGAAGAGTTGATCGGAACAGCGTTTCGTGGCGGAGAAGGTCAGTTTTTCACGCCAAGAAATATCGTTCAGATGATGATCGATATGATGCAACCGCAGTCGGGCGAACGGATAATCGATCCAGCCTGCGGTAGCGGCGGTTTTTTAGCGCACATCTTGCAGTACCTAATCAAAGAAGGCAAACACCAATACATCGCTGGACTCGACAAAGACTTGTTCTTGTCAAAACTGGCGAAGATTTATCTTTCGCTTCTTGGTGAAAACGAGTACCACATTTTTTGCGAAAACAGTTTGGAGAGTCCGAAAAATTGGTCAACCGAAACCAACGAACAAATTCAGCTTGGCAGTTTTGATTTGATATTGACCAATCCACCTTTCGGAGCGAAGATTCCTGTTGTTGGACGCGACTTGCTCAAGCAGTACGAGCTTGCACACTTCTGGCACAACAATGACGGGGCGTGGACGCTTACAAAAGATTTGCGTGAAAAACAGCCGCCGCAAATTTTGTTTGTGGAGCGAGTTATACAGTTGCTCAAAGAAGGTGGCAGGGCGGGAATTGTTTTGCCGGAAGGGGTTTTTGGCAATCCGTCAGATCGGTACGTTTGGGAGTATGTACGAAAATATGCGTCGATCATTTCTGTTGTGGGTTTGTCGCAAGAAACGTTTCAGCCGAGCACTCATACCAAAACATCGGTCGTGTTTTTGGAGAAGAAGTTTCAGAGCCGCAAGAACGTATTTTTCGGTATCGCCAAAGCGATTGGTCACAACAAAAACGGAAAAGAGGTTTACAAGATAAACGCCGATGGTTCGTTTATTTTGGACAAGCACGGTGACAAAATAATTGACGACGACACTCCAGAGATCGCCAAAAACTTTGTCGCTTTTAGCGACGCAAAGTTGGAGAGTGAAAGTTGTTTGGGGTTCGTTGTCCCGACAGAAGAGATTCAAGAAAACATCTACATTCCAGAGACGTACAAACCAGAAGTGAAGGAAAACATTCGGCGAGTTAGAAACTCGAAGGATTACAAATTGGTTACGATTTCCGATTTGGTTGAGCGTGGTTTTGTACAGATTCGGCGTGGCAACGAGATTGGCTCGCAGTATTACGGGACGGGTGACGTTCCGTTCATTCGCACAACGGACATTGTCAACTGGGAAATTAAGATGGACACGGTGAAGTCGGTTGCGGAGGAGATTTATACGCAATATAAAAAGTCGCAAGACATTCGTGAGAATGATATTTTGTTTGTGAACGACGGGACTTTTTTGATCGGCAAATGCAGTATGGTTACGAAGAACGACACCAAGAGTATCATTCAGAGTCATCTGCGAAAGATCAGAGTTGTTGACAACTGTGAGATAAATCCGTTTTACTTTTTCTATTTGCTTAACACGCGATTTGTTCAGCAGCAGGTGGAGATGAAAACTTTCGTACAGGCGACGCTTTCGACGCTTGGAAACAGGATAATGGAGTTGAGTTTGCCGTTCCATTCCGACAAAGATGTTGTTTTGAAGATAACCAAAGAAGTAAAGGACATCATTGCCAGCAAAGCGGCGATTCGTGAAAGAAGTAACAATTTGTTGAGCGAAGGGCTGTAGATTCCCGCTTCCGTCGCGGGAATGACGAACTAAACCACGAACGGTTAACCCCAAATGAAGACATCGCTCTTCTCGTTCTTGAAGTCGCTCGCTACGCCGGTTGCGTTTGTCAGCCGTGCGCGAGAGATTGTCTATGCGAACGATGCGATGTTGACGTGGTGTGGTGTAACGTCGCAGCAGATTGTCGGGCGACGACTCGCGCCAGCGACGGCGAATGCAGCCCCATCCGCAGACGACACGCCGGTACTGGCCGCACTGGAACCGCCGCCGGAAGCGTTGCGCGGTGAATGGATACGTTGTCACCGCGCGACACCAACAAACACCGACGATGTTTGCACGGTCACGTTCATTCCGCTCCATTCGCGCCGCAAGTCGCGTAGCGACGAAGGGAACGCTGTTCTCGTGATTGTTGAAGACGGTTCGCTACCAGTTACACTGTTCTCGTATGAACGTGAAGAGACCAGCGAACTGCGCGAGATACTTGCCGAAGTACGTTCCGTTCAGCAGCGCGAGGCGACAACGTTCACGATTCTCGGAATGTCACCCGCTCTTGAAGCGTTGCGACGACAACAGCAACTTGCGGCGCGGGCAACGGTTCCTGTCGTCATCGTTGGTGAACACGGAACTCCGTTTCTGCGTTTGGCAGAGTCGATTCACTGGGGGCGACAAGAGAGTGAAATCGGAATGCTTCTCACGCTCGATGCCGCTGTCATAGAAGGCGAATACTTGATCGAAATGGTCGAGACTTTTCGCCGACGTTACACACCAAACTCGGCACGCATTCACACACTCGTTCTTCGTGATGGTGACGCGATCTCGTCCAGTGCGGCGACCACACTGCTTGAACACATTGCCCACTTCCCGCCGCACTTGCGTCTCATCGTTACATCAAAGCAACCGCCATCAGCGTGGCCCGACCCGTGGGGACTCGGCGTGGCGACAATGCTGCTTGCAATTCCCCCACTCAAAGAACGCCGCGACGACATTTCGCTCCTCGCACAAAACACAATCGAAGAGTGGAACGCCTCAACGCACGAACACCAAATCGCAGGCGTCGCATCAGACGCGCTCGACATTCTTGTCGCCGCAACGTGGAATGGCAACGACGCCGAACTCGCACGAGCAATCGAAGAAGCGTGTCAACGTGCAACGTCAACACTCATCGCTGTCGCCGACCTTCCAGAATATCTACGTCTTGAAGGTGTAGCGACATCTGCGGCGACAACAACGTCAAACCAAACACAAATCGCGTGGCCGGATGGCCTCACGCTCGATGCGTACCTCCACAAGATTGAACTCGAAACAATCACGCGCGCCGTCGAAGACGCACACGGTAACAAGACACAAGCCGCGCGAACACTCGGTATCAGCCGAACACGACTAATCCAGCGACTCAAAGAGACATAACCCCGAAATGATAGGCCCCAAAAAACGTGCATACTTCGACCGCCAAGTTGATCGCGTCGTCGCGCGTCTTCCAAACGCGGTCAAAAAATTGCTGCGCGAAGTACCGGTTTGCGTAGAAGACGCGCCGTCTCGGACGGTACGGCGCGAAATGAAGTTGCGTTCCCCTGACGAACTTTGCGGTCTCTTCGTCGGTGCGGTTGAGAATCGTGCGGTGGATCAGCCGCAGCCGCCAACTGTGATGCTCTACCGCTGCGGCATATTTGCTGTCGCCGCCGACGAAAATGGATGCGTCAACGCCGCATCGCTGCGGCGACAAATCAAGATCACCATCCTCCACGAACTCGGTCACTACCACGGTTTCGACGAAGACGAACTCCGCGAAATAGGTTACGGATGATGGACCTGTTATGGGGTCTATTTGCCGATCACTTTTCGCAAGTGGTCGATGCTTCGCACGGCTTGTTCGACCGTGCCGCACTCGACACTCAAAACAATATCACGCGGCATCTTCTTGACGATTGCGACAACACCAGCCCAATCAATCACGCCATCGCCACACGCACACCCGACCGGCGTACCCGTCACTTGCCCGCGTTCGGCGTCCGATTGTTGAACCGAAATGTCCTTCGCGTGAATGTGAACGACGCGGTCTTTGATCTTCTCTAACCACGGAAGCGGGTCTTGTCCGCCGAGATAACTGTTCCCCGTGTCGAAGTTAACGCCAATCGCAGGCGACTTTACGAGGTGATACATCCGGTCAAACTTTTCTGGTACGACCGAATAGATTTGATGTTGCTCCAGACCGATCCAGATGTTGCGCGGTGCCGCGACGGCAGCAACTTCGGTTAGCGTGTACTTCATAAACGCGAAGTCCTCTTCTTCGCTCGACCACGCCGGTTTCGGGCCTTCGTCGGTCGTCACGCCGGGTGCGCCGCACTCCGCCGCAAAACGTACCGCCTGCTTGAGATACTCCGTCGCGATCTCCGGCTTCATCAGCGGTGAGTGCGACGACAACGCCGAACACTTCACGCCATGCTTCTCACATCCGCGGCGAATCCGCAGCGGGTCGTCGAGCATCGAAACGCTGTGGAAGTACCCTGCCTCGCTCAGGAGTTCACGCCCCCAGTGAACCATCGGCTCAACATAAGCGTAACCGAGTTCCGCCGCCTTCGCCACGCCCCACTCGAAGTTTTTGTCTTCGTGACGGACGTACTCCATATTCACACCCAAAAAAATCTTTCCCATTGCTATTTACCTTTCGTTAAGAGAAGTTGGAAACGCTTTCACCGCAGCGGGCGTAAGCGACGGATTTGCACTCACGTCTATTGTCGTGAGTTTTGGAAAATCGACAAGCGGTACGAGAGTATCGTCTGTGAGTTGGCACTCGGCAAGCGCGAGCGATTCGAGTTGCGGTAACGTTGCGAGAAGTGCAACGTCGTCGCGCGTAACATGTGCTCGCATCAGACTGAGCCGCTTGAGCGACGAAAACTTTGCAAGCGTTGTAAACACTTCGCGGCGGAGAAACGCTTTGTCGAGAAACAGCGTTTCGAGTTTTTCATGCGAGAGCGATTCCAAGAACGCACCCGTCACCGCAATGTCGCGGAGGTTGAGCGTGCGGAGGTTTTTCGCGCTTCGCAGATTGGTGAGTGTGGCGTCGTCAATCGCCCACATTCTCGCAAGTCCCAGCGACGTGAGACGCGACGCGAACGACTCATCGTTTAGCAGCCGCGCAAGACCATCAGCGGTGATGGAGGCGTCTTCGATTGCAAGACCAGTCAAATGTGGAAGCGACGAGAGACGTTCCAGCACCGTGTCGTCCACGAGTGGACTGCCGATTTTGAGTTGCGTTAGCCGTGTCATTGCACCGACCGCAGTGTAGTCGTCGCTTGTGAGTTGCGGACAGCCGCGAAGGTCGAGCGCGGTGATCGATTCACTTTTCGCCAGCGTTTCGAGCGACGCTCGTGTGATCGGAAGTTCGAGCAGTGCGACGTTGCGAAGCGAACCATGATTTGCAATCGCAACAGCACTCGCATCTGTTACCTGTGTGAGACGACGTAGCGTTATCCGCTGCAAACGTGGAAGACGTGCAAGAAGTTCTGCAACGTCGGAATCGGTTGTGGGCGTTGCGGTGAGAAGCAGTTCTTCGAGCGAGTTTTGCGACGCGATGTTGGCAAGCACTTCGCGCGAGAGACTTCCGCCAACGACGCGCAGCGTCGTGAGATTCGGTAGCGAAAGTGCGGCGGTGAGAGTTGCGTCTTCGACCGATGTTCGACCTTGCGCAAGGTCAACACCAACAATGCGTCCGCTCTTCGGCGAACGCATCACCTTGCCGCCAGCGCGTTCAATCGCGGCGACGGCAGTGACATTTTCGGACACCGCGTCAACAGCTTCTCGCGGTTCTGCTGTATGTTGTGTCAATGTACGCTGCGACGGTTCGCAGCCGACGTGAACAAGCATGCCGACACACAAACAGATCGCGAATGTTGTGGAGGGTGTGCGCATGGCGTCACCCTTCCAGCGTCCACGGAGCGCGCATTGCGCGGCGTGTCATTGCTTTGGCGTCGTCGCTCGCCTCGATGAATGCTCGCTTCTTCGGATCCCAAACGACGCGAGATTGCGTGCGAATGGCGATGTTGCAGAGGTGGCTGATGTTGTCGCTGCGAACGGCGTCGCGGAGTGTCGAGACTGGCGCGTACCCTTCTTTGATGCCGCGAATGAAGTCGGCGTAGTGGTTGCGATCCCAACTCACTTGGAGTTTCGCACTTTCACGCGGAAGCGGCGTTTCTAGGAGTTTTGGGTCACTCGCCGATGTTCCGCCGCGACGTACTTCGATCCACGCGCCGCCGTCGCCGATGAAGCGTGTGCGGTCGCTGCCCGGTTTGAAAATGAAATTGACATCACCAAGTTTGCCTTTGACATCCCAGCCGAAAACGGCATCGAGGAGTGCGTCGTTGTCGATTTTTCCTGTTCCTTGAATTTCAATCGGGCCGGAGAGATCGGCGTCGCTTCCCCAGACCATAATGTCGAGTGGGTGTGCCCCCCAACCACCGAGGTAGCCGATTGAGTAGTCGTAGATCATGTATGTGCCATCTGGGCGGCACCGTTCGGCGGCGTACTCACGCTGCGGTGCGGGACCGGTCCACATTTCAAATCCGGCGTCGCCGAGATCGGCGGGAATCGGTGCGGGAGTTCGTACACCGCCGCCGTGTCCGTCGGGTGCATCGACTTCGATGGTGTGAATCTTTCCAATCGCGCCGCGACGAACGAGTTCACAACCGAGCCAGCAATTGTTTTGACTTCGCTGCTGCGTGCCGTACTGAAAACGGATTTTGTTTTCCGCCGCGACTTTTTCAAAGACGAGATTTTGCTCGATAGAAAGTCCGAGTGGTTTTTCGATGTAGAGATGTTTCTTTTTGCGTGCGGCGACTATGCCCGATGTGATGTGCCAGTGGTCGGGCGTGGCGATGACGATGGCGTCAACGTCTTCTTTGTCGAGCATTTCGCGGAAGTCAAGATAACCGCGCCCGCCGCAGAGACTTGCGAGTCGTTCGCGGCGGCTCTGAAAGCAATCGACGACCGCAACACTTTGCGCATCGCTGACGTGCTGAAACTGTTGGAACAAGCCTGTCCCCTGCCCTCCGATTCCGATGTGCGCGAGCGTGACACGCTCACTCGGCGCGGGCTTCGCATCGTCGCCGAAAACCGACGACGGAACAATTAGTGGTGCTGCAACAGCACCAGCCGCCACTTTGAGAACTGTGCGGCGCGAAATTTTTTGATCTGACATGTTGAAACTCCTCTGGTTGAAACGTGGTATTTCACGGCGCGACTTTCGCAACCGTTTCTGGCGAAACTTCACCGTCCCAAACGGCGACGCGGTAACGCAGTGTGAGCGGTTTTGACTTTTTGATCACGAGCGGTTCGCGGTGCAAGTCGAGAGTCGCTGAGATGTATGCGAACGATTTCCCGTCCTGCCCCATCGTGAACGCCAACATCGGACGCAGATTTTTCGCGCTATCGAAAACCGCCACCGTCACCGGTTCGCCGTCGCACTTCGCGGTGTACGCCATCCACGAACACGGCGTTAACTGTTCATCGCCGCGAACAACTTCGCTCTTCGGTTTCTCGCCGTCGTGAAAAAATCGTCCGTCGCGATCCATCGACTCGACAAATCGCATGCCGAGTCCGAAATAGTGACCACCACCGCCGCCGAGTGTGATTGTGTCGGCAACCGGTGTGAGTGTCGTCTCCCAATCGAGAATCGTTACGCCGTCGCCGTCGGTGACGTGTACCGTTCGCGTTTCGTGCAAAACGGGTTTCGAGTCTGCCAAACACCAGTCGATTTGCGAGACGACTTTCGATGCGTCTGCGTCGAGTTTTCGTGTGACTTGCTGACCGCAATCGGGAGTCGTCTCGATCCAGAAGTCGCACCCATCCGCAAAGATTGCGAACATTAGTGCGTGGTGATGAACGTGATCGGCTGGCGAGTCGCGGAGAATGTTTTTGCCCGACGGCGTTCGCAGTTCTTCGACATACGGCTTCTTCGGAACCGACTCGAAGCGATACGTTGCGAGTATTTTGCCGTTTTTACCTTGCAGCGGTGCGCGAACCGGTGTCGGCACAAAAAGCTGCTCCGACTTCGCGCCGCCGTCAACGATACGGAACAGCACGCCGCCGCTAACGGCGTAGAGTGTATGCCCTTTGCCATCGGGGTTTGTTCGTGTGACGACGCCGTTCCACGTTCGCTCTGCGTTAACATTTTGCCAAGTCTTCTTGTCGTACACATAACGAACGATGTGACCTTCAGCGTTGACAGCGTAGAGCGTTGCCGGATTTTGTTCGCCGTTCGCACCAAGCGTGAGACATACCGCCTTCTGCTGCATGTTCTCTACGGTCTTGTTTTGCACGATCCAAAGATTTCCGGTCTTGTCGATCAGCACAATCTCGTCGCCCGCAGACGGCGTTACGTCGCCAGCGATGATCGCAACGGCTTCTTTTCCTTCGGCGACTTTCGAATAGGTGTCCCACTTCGGCGAGTAGATGTAGACGTTCCCAGCGTCGATGACGGCGAAGTCGTCAGTCGTGCTGTTCCGTCTGAACCGACCAGCGGCTACCGCAGAAAACTGCCCCGCTATCGGAATCCAACCCTTCTCCATAACGTCGCGCGTCCAGCGGAACGACGCCCCCGAAAACGTACTGGCGACAACCGATGGATACTTCTCATCGGACGTGCAGTAGCCTGTTGTGACTGTGCAAACGTTGTTCCCAAACGGACCGAGATGCTTCTTCTCTTTGAAGTCGTAGAGATGAAGTCCCTTGACGGATGTGTCGAGAAACGCAAGTTGGTCGTCGCCGGTTTCGAGAAGGTCGGCGGCGACGAGTTGCCCGACTTTTGTACCGGACGCGACTTCACTCACCGTCGCGCCGTCGAATACTCGCACTGTTTGCGTGTCATCAATCCAAGCGACGCCGAACGAACCAGACGCCATGTTGCGCGTGGTGTTCTCGGCGGCAAACAGTGTTGTGACAGAGAGAAGAAACGTCGTCACGAAAATGATGCGGTTCATTGGTGTACCTTTGCTGGAGTTTGGTGATCAGGTAACAGTTCACGAAATTGACCGTATTGGCATATTTGCCCCGACGGGGCAGCCATCTCAATAACCGGCGGTAAGTGCAGCCGCGATAGCGGCAAGCGCAACCGCCGGTGACGCGAATGAAAATCAGGTGCGTCTGTAGGACGCTACCAAAATGTTTGAGTCAATCGTGCTGTCGGTAGCGTCCTACAGACGCACGATTTTTAGGTTGTCGCTACCGTAAGCTGCGCGGAGTACCGCTTGCATACGGTTATTGAAATTGCTGCCCCGTCGGGGCAAAGACACCAACAGCAACGCTGCCAAAGCCCGTGAACGATTACGAGATCAGTTCATCACAATCGCTTGCTTTTCAAAGTCGAACATTGCGACTTTGTTTTGCATGTGCGACATAATTGCCATCGAGAGCGGTGCTTGAACGCGGACGGCCATGTCGATTGGGCACATCGGTTTTTGCCGTGTCTTGACGCACTCCAGCAGGTTTCGCCAGAGCTTTGACGTGTCGCCCTGCCCCGCCCACGGAATCACGATTTCCTTTTTCCCTTTGGCGAACGGCACGATTCGCACGCCGTATTCTTTGTCGGTGCCGCCTTGCAGCATCGCCCACGAGATTACGCCGTCGGTGCCGCGAATTTGTGTGTCGAGCGGGACGTGATTGGAGAGCGAGTTTGTCATCACGACTGTTGGGCCGTCGGCGTAGTCGGCGATGACGTTGCACTGGTCGGGTACTTCGCGGTTGTACTGAAAATTGCCACCGCCACCGAAGACACGTTCGGGGAAGTCAAGCTCCAGAACGCAGAAGATCGGCGTGAAGGTGTGGACGAGCAAATCGGTTGCGGGGCCGCCAGCGTAGTCCCAGAAGAGTCGCCACTGAAAGAATCGTGAGACCGAAAAATCTGCCTTCGGTGCGTCGCCGAGAAAACGTTCCCAGTTGAGATGGGGACCGGGTTTTGCGTTGGCATCGGGGATCGGCATTCGTTCGCCCCAGTCGCCACGACGAAAGAAGCTGCACTGAACGTGAACCGGCTTACCGATTATGCCATCTCGAATCAGTTCGATGATTTTTGGATAGTTATCATCGGCCATGTGTTGCGTACCGACTTGGACGAGCCGCCCTTTTTCTGTGGCCATTTGCTCGATCTTTTTCGCTAGGTCAAACTGGCTCCAATGAGTGAGTGGCTTTTCACAATAGACATCTTTGCCTGCGTTGATCGCGTCGATAGTCTGCGGAGCGTGGTGCCGGTCGGGTGAGGCGATGCAAACGACATCGACGTTTGGATCAGCAAGAAGTTCTTCGTGCGTGTCGTACATCTTTGCGCCGCCCGTCGCCTGCGACGCCGCAACCAGTCGCGGACGATACACGTCTTGAAAAGCGACAGGCTGTGCGACGCCCGCTTCTTTGAAACTGTTGACAATCCCAACGTGCGCACCGCTCCGCCCGCCAGTCCCGATGAACCCAACGCCGATACGGTCATTGGCTCCCTTCGCGGTTTGAGCTATAACATACGGTGACGCCACAGCCGTTGCAGCTATCGCCGCAGTTGTGTGAAGAAATTGTCGTCTGTTCGGTGTGGTCATCTGTGACTCCTCTGATAGTGGGTGGTGCGATAATCATACTGGCGCACGAGCCAAAAGTGTGCGTTCACAGTTAATTTCGTCATTCCCGCGTACTCGGCGGGAACCTAGAGAACACGGCTAAAGCAAATACGATAGCGACATTCGCGCAAGCGAACCACAAAGCGTTTTCTCTAGGCCCCCGCCGAGTACGCGGGGGTGACGGAATCGTGGATTACACGAGTGAAGTTTGTGCGATTAACCGTGAACGGTTTACCCCCAATTTATGGCGTACTCTTCAAGGCAAAGTCCAAATCACGAAGCGAAGTCTTGGCATCGATCCGTAATTTCGACGACTCATTGTACTCTTTTGGGATGTATTGTACAGTCATCGTCTCCACTGGAGTCATGGAGTTTACCAGCATGGGGTTCGATTTTCGCTTCGTAATCTCTTCGTCAGTTGGCAGTCGTTCAGCCGTGATACTGACCATCATTGGAACTGGCGAAATACGCAACTGGTACTTGCCATCCTGAATGAGACCACTTGCAGACACGCCTGCATTGCCAACCGGCATGAATGAGATGACACCCGACTTCAACGGTGTACCATCGAGAGTGATCTCGCCTGACACCGCCACAAGACCATCGTTTGAGCAGCCAGTATATCCAATCACAACAAACACCGACACCATGACCGCCAATATCCACCGTTGCATCAAAATTCTCCTCGAAGGTTGTAAAGGTTCAACACATCCACATTGGATATGATCACGGAAGCGAAACACTTTCCCCACCGGTGCCTGTTGTTACGCATCGCCATGTGTGGAGGTTAACTGTATCGCTTATAAATCTCACTCCACCGTCTCCAATCGCGGCATTGACGCCACCAGAGTGAAAACTGCGTGCCGTGACTCGCTGGCTCAACTGATTCCCTGCCAGCATGCTGGTACATGTTGCCTTGCCACCACGTCCCACATCACCGGCATTCCAACACGTTTCATTGATGTCGGGTCCCAATGAATTTGGAGTATAGTATCCCGTAAAACCAGCTCCAATCGAGAGCATTGTGTCACCATAACGAGTTCCATTTGGATTGTTCACTGAAGGCGTTATTTCAGCAAAAAAGATGGTGTTACTCAACCCGTCACGGATTGTACTAAACGATGTGAATGTGTCCAGCCCAAACGGTGCGCCACGCACAGCATAAGTAAATGTTGGTGGTGTGGTAGCGGGAGGCCACGCCAAATCTTGATATGGCCAAGGTGCATAAGCCGCCAACGAGAAATTGTAGTCGTTCGGTCCGAAGTTAGCCGCATAGTTGTGGCGATAGCGCGACCATTCTGGCTGCGTTGCGACTGCTGGTTCTAGTGAAGGCTGCCCTGAACTCGGGCAAACAAGATAAGAGATTTTGGATCGCATGTAGTCCCTACATGGATAGACCGTTGTACCATCAATTTTGACATCACACGCATTACAAGCCCAAGGAGAAATCGACGCATCATCTTTGTATGAACCAGCAGCAATTCCTTCATAGAGAGAGGTCGTTTCACAGTAGGGAAGAATCCGCATTTCCCAAGAAGGTGAGAACCAATTCCACCATTTATTCGGCGCAACAATGCCCGCTGGCGGAAGCCCGCCGAGGACATCGTGATAATTATGCACACTCAAGGCTATCTGCTTGAGATTGTTCGTACACTGCATCCTTCTTGCCGCTTCGCGCGCCGCTTGGACTGCGGGGAGAAGTAGCGCGACCAAGACACCGATGATCGCAATCACCACCAGCAGTTCAACGAGCGTGAAACCGCGGAGGCGATTTCGAAAAACGCTGCCACGCCCAAGGCGGCAAAGTCCCCCCCCCCCCCCCATCTTAACGCACATCGCGTCGCAGAAAGCGTACAGCACGCCGTACATTGCTCCGAACACAAATTCCAAACCACAAACCAGCTTCGTCAAAACATTGTCCATTGCCTGTCTCCTCTGTGAAAATGAAGCCCTGAAACAAAACGTCGTCCGAAATCACGAACGAGCGACTGGGGGCAGTATAACCGATTGAGCCAAGCGAGTCTTTCACTTTTCACCGACAAGCGGATTTTGAACAAAAGAAAATCGGCGGGCAATCCCCCTTCTTGCCACTTCCCAAATCGTGCAATGCGGTTACACTTCCGAACTGATGGACGCAATCCGCAACCGCAAATGTTGTGAGACGTAACAGAGGGAATAGCGATGCGACAGCACACACCGCAATATCGTTCCGAAACTGAGGCGTACACTGCCGATAGCTGTGTTCCACTACGAGATGCTGCACAGCGAGGTGCAATAACATTGCATAATCTCGTTCACGATCACTATCCGGGCGACATTCTCCCACGCAATACGTTACCCGGACTTCTTTCTGTCGGTTACTGGAGTGCCGAGAAACCGCAAGACTGGGGACTCGATTGGCATCGCAACGAAGGACTAGAGTTAACGTACCTCAAAAACGGAAGCGAAACTTTTCACACCGTTAGCGGTTCGCACGTCTTGCGTCCGAATGATTTTGCGATCTGCGGTCCGTGGCAGCGGCATCGGCTTGGAGACCCCAACATCGGTGTCGGGACGCTGCAATGGATCATTCTCGATCAGCGCATCCGAAACGCATCGCAGCAGTGGTCTTATCCCAACTGGATTTTGCTCACCAAAGACGACCGCGACGAACTCACAAACGCTCTCCTCTACAACCCAACTCCAGTTTATCCCGCCACCGCAAAAATGACGCAGTGTTGGGAACAGCTCTATCGGGCAGTCCGCGACAACCAGCAAACCAGTCACGTCTCAACAATCGCCATCGTCATCAACGAACTTCTGCTCGCACTACTCCAGCACTTTCGCACACACTCAGCCGAAGCCAAACCGCAAGACGTACCGCAACTTCCACCAGCTCAGCGCGCAGTGCGACTCTTTCTCGACGAACTACAAAAGACCCCGACTCTGCTTGAGTATCCGTGGTCTATCGAAAAAATGGCGCGGCGGTGCCACATGAGTACGTCGCGGTTTACGTTGTGCTGTCGGCAACTGACAAATCTCTCGCCAGTGGGATTTCTGAATCAATGTCGCGTGAAAGAAGCGATGCGGTTGATGAACGAATCGCCGAGCAAAACCATCACCACCGTGGCAATGGAATGTGGATTTACAACCAGTCAATACTTCGCCACCGTCTTCAAAAAAGTCACTGGGCAAACGCCAAAAGAGTTTCTGGCCGCAACGCGGCTGGTGAACGCGAAATCCCCCCCAACAACGTAGATGAACTCTCCAGAACCGTTCACGTTTCTCAATCACCAAACCATCGCCAACCGCGTCAACGTTGTGCGCGAACGCATTGCCGATGCGCTATCGCGTTCGGGGCGAAGTGGTGATGAGGTCACGCTCGTTGCCGTCACGAAGTATGCGCAGGTGAACGACGAAACGCTGCGTCAACTTTACGACGTCGGTTGCCGCGACTTTGGTGAGAGTCGTCCGCAACAGCTTGTCGAGAAGGCGAGTCGCGTCACGTTCGCAGACGCGCGATGGCACCAGATCGGGTCGCTTCAAAAGAACAAAGTTCGCAAACTGCTCCCGCACGCATCGCTCATTCACTCCGTTGATTCACTCGCACTGGCCGAAGCGATTAATCGAATCGCTTCCGAAGAATGTCTTGATACCGTCGCGGTTTTGCTTGAAGTGAACGTTTCAGGTGACGCCACCAAAGGCGGATTTGCGTTAACCGATTTGGAGAAGCAATGGGAATCGCTGATCGCCCTGCCCCGTTTGCGAATCGACGGAATGATGAGTATGTCGGGACTAGATGCGACGCCGGCAGAAATACGGTGGCAGTTTTCGGAAACGCGCGAACTCCGTGACCGCCTCCGCTCCGCAACTACGCCACTCACCACACTCTCAATGGGGATGAGCGACGACTTTGAAATCGCAATCGCCGAAGGAAGCACAATGGTCAGAATCGGTTCGCTACTCTTTGGGTGAAGATTCGGACTCCACGTTCTTTGCGTTTGCGCGTGGGAATCCGCGGCGTGGTTTGGCGTCTTCGGGTGTACCCTGCCCGGGTTGCCACGAGTCGGGGCCGGGGCGGTACTCTTCATCGACATTGACACGCCCACGAAGTTGTCGCGGAAGCGGCGGCAAGTACGACGGACGGTTCGCCATTAGCCGAACAGCAAGCGTCTTCTGTTCCTCGGTCAAGAACGGGCGAATCGCATCGCCAACTTTCACCCCCGACGCAAACACCTTCGCCTCAAGTGCCTGCGCCTCAAGACGCAATTTGTCGCGGTCTTCCTGCGACATATTCGGCCCGCCCAAAGAAACCGCCTTTTCCGCAAGTCGCAGCCCTTCTTCCATCAGTTCGATCCGCTCCTTTTCGAGCGAGTCCATCGTTGCGGTGATTTTTTTACGCTGGTCGTCGGTGAGGTTGAGTGCTTCGAGGGTGTCGGGGTTGGCGATTGGTGAATCGAGTCCACCGATACTTTGGAAAACCAGCGTCCGCGACTTTTGAAGCTGTTCCGGTGTCGCAACAGACTGAATGCGGTTGGTGAAACTTTTGATTTCACCGGAAAGGTCTTGCTCGATCTTGGCGGCGTCTTCGGGAGTCATCTTCTGAAACCGCAATACATACTGGCTCCCCTTGAGAAGAACTTGTGCATTGATTTCGTCGCGGATCGTTTTAAGCTGTCCGACCTGCTCGTCGGACAAGCCGAGGTCTTTGCGAACACGTTCATCGTTGACTGCGGCCATAAGCGGGATGTTGTTGCTGCCCCCCGTCGCCGCCGATTTAATCACACTGCGACCGATGATGCTCACCGTTCCCGCTGGCGGCATCTTTCCGCCAAACGGATCGGGCGGACGACGCGTGTTCCGCGGCGGTGAATCGGGGTTCTGCGCTACCGCGTTGCCACAGAACAGATCGCAGCCAAAGAAGACCGCGACAAGAAGCAGACCAACCGACACACTGCGAAACTTTGTCATACAAAACCTCGTGATTTTAGGGGCCGTGAAACCGAAACGACACGCCGCAAGACGCTCTACGCAGTGGGAATGTTACACCGGCCTCGCGCACACCAGCAGCGGGCGACCAGAATCAGGCCGCCGATTCCACCGAGAATATAGGCGGATTCGTGTGCCCACATGTCGAAGAGAAACGCGGCGTGACGCTCCGGCGCGACCGCGTCTGCGAGAGGTGGTAAGAGCCACACCCAGCCAAGCCGTCCACTCACATAACCGACACATCCAAGCAACATCGCCGCAATGTAAACCACCACGAGCAGGCACACAACTGGACGGACAACGTGTGCCAGTGTGAGCGGTTGTTTGCGTCCGAATCGACACGCTATCGCAAGCGGTACGCCCAAGAGCAAACCGAACCACCACGTCGCAACAAAACCCCAAACGAGAGCCAACACCAGCGGCGAATCAGTCTGAATGATAACGGGGTGCGCTGGCGGCAAGAAATACTCGCGGCAGATATGCGCCGTCACCAAATCGTGTGACCATCCGTAAACACACGCCGCCGCAACACAAAAGAAAACGATCTTGAGCGATTCCATTGGGGATGTCATTTCTCTGAACGTTGTATACTGTGCACCGCCATTGGCCTGATATTTTCGATTCGCTCTACTTCTTTTTGTTGCACCACGGAGACACGGAGAGCACAGAGAAGACAAATGCTCTCCGTGCCCTCTGTGTCTCCGTGGTAAAATTCCGAACGTCAACTTTGTGACGTGATGTAGTATAACGGTTCACGCTCTATTCCGCCATTCCCGCGAAAGCGGGAATCCATCCAGAAGCATGCGTGTTGACGTCGTGCATTGACAAAACCACGTCGCTAGTTCGCGGGCCATGATACAGCGTTTGTGATTGTCGCCAAGTCCCTGCCGCGCGAGGTGAGACGATGGAGAAGTCACAAACCGTGTGCGGAGGGCTAGAAGTCGTGGAAAAATCGGGTAGACTGGGCGACCCTCCGCACGTCCGCCGTGCTGTGTGTGGAAACAACGCGCGGAGACAAACCGATCACCCTTGGAGTTTTTTTGATGACCTCGACGACCACGACCAGCATTGCACCCGAACAGTATCTTGAATCGCATCGCAACGACGCCGAACAGTTTCTCTTCGAGCTTCTTCGCATTCCGAGCGTTAGTGCCGACCCCGCCCATCAAGGCGATGTCCGCGATGCCGCCGCGCGACTCGAACAGTTTTTCAAAAGTCTTGGTCTGGAATCGCAAACGATTCCAACGGCTGGACACCCACTCGTCTACGCCGAGACACCAGCCATCACCGATGCGCCTGTCGTTCTCGTCTACGGTCACTACGACGTTCAGCCGCCCGATCCGCTGGAACTCTGGAAGACGCCACCGTTTGAACCGACTGTCCGCGATGGCAACGTCTACGCCCGCGGTGCCGCCGACGACAAAGGACAATTCCTACCGTACCTTCTCGCACTCAAAGCGTTCGTCGAGACAAAAACGCCGCTGCCGATTCAGTGGAAGTTCATCATCGAAGGCGAAGAAGAATGCGGCGGAAGCGGATTGAGTACGTTTATCAAAGAGAACAAAAAACGTCTCGCGTGCGATTGTATTCTGGTCAGTGATACGGGGATGTTTGCTCCCGGAATGCCGACGATAACTTATGGTCTTCGCGGAATCGCCGCGTTTGAACTGGTTGTCACCGGCCCGAACCGCGACCTTCACAGCGGCATTTTCGGCGGTAGCGTCGCCAATCCTGCTATCGCTCTGTCGCGGATGCTTTCACAACTTATCGACGACAAAGGAAAAATAAAAGTTCCCGACTTCTACAAAGATGTCGTCCCGATTTCTTCGGTCGAACGGAACCAGTTTGAGATGTTGCCGTTCGATGAAGATGAATACTTCGAGCGGATCGGAACCGTCGCTGTCGGCGAATCTGGATTCACGACCAACGAACGCCGCTGGGCGCGACCAACACTCGACATCAACGGCATCACGAGCGGTTATCAAGGCGAAGGATCGAAGACGATTATTCCGTCGAAGGCGTCGGCGAAGTTTTCGTTTCGTCTTGTCCCGAACCAAAAACCGCTTGCGATTCGTGCGTCGCTGCAAACTTATCTTGAGTCGATTGTGCCGGCTGGTGTGACGTTTGAACTTCTCTACGCACACGGTGCGGAAGGAATGGTTGTAGACTTGGCGCGGAGTCGTTTTGTCGAACCGGCGTCGCGTGCGTTGGAGGCGATTTGGGGGCGCCCGCCGGTTTACATCCGCGAGGGTGGTTCGATTCCGATAGTCGCCGAGATGGCGAACGCACTCGGTGCCGAGACGCTCCTTATCGGCTGGGGCAGCGACGACGACGCGATTCATTCTCCGAACGAAAAGTTTTCGCTGGCAACGTTTCACGCGGCAACCGACACCGCAGCACGACTCGTTCGTGAACTCGCGCGATTGCCGAAAACGCGGTAGATGACAAGACAATTTTTCGTAACCGTTCACCCCGTGTTTCGTCATTCGGCGCGAACGCGGGAATCGAGCGAAACCAGAATCGGAGCGGGAAGCGTAAGCGAGTGACCAGAATCGGTGTCTCCGAATAAGAACACGAAGCGTAAGCGAGTGCCCGAATCGCCATTGGACGCAGAACTCGTCTTTCAACGTGCCCAGCGTGAAAACTCCCACTCCCCCTTCGCACGCGGTTTGAACTTTGTTAAGATGCGCACTGTCGTTTGGCAGTCCCAAAATTCAAAACCAACCGCGTCCGCAACAATGCCACCCAAGAAGTCCAAAAAGAACATCGAGTTGACGCCCGAAGACCACGAGCATCTGCTAAAGGACTTCAAAATCCGTCCAAACTCCGACATCTTTTTCGCTTCGTACTTCTCAAACCCGGTAACCGTTCACGCCTTGTTTCGTCATTCCCGCGTACTCGGCGGGAATCTAGTGCCTTGTCATTCTTTTTTTTGAGGATTGCAGTTGTGGGTGACGGTTC
>JBOFSQ010000016.1:0-82057 GCA_051651625.1 Thermoguttaceae bacterium
GCTGCTACGCCGTAACAGTCGCCGTTGCTTGCGACGTGCGGGCGTGAAGATACCGAGCAGAAGATGGTTTGTCGCGGTGGACGCGCAGAATGTCCACCATGTCCACCCTACCGAAAGAGTCGGTAGGCACGTCCCACGCCTAGAATTGTGGCGTCACGCCACTTGTGGGGAATTGAAAAAAAAGAGGGTGGACGTTTTCTCACGTCCACCCTGTCGCTAACTATTTCGCTTGCATCGTTTGCTAACTTGACCGCGGCCACTTTCGCCAGTGGGGAATGTGTGATAATCTCTCGGGTCGATTGCCTTGCGTTGTTCTTCAGGCAATTTATTCCAGTCGTCGAGAATGTTTACCCACGGTGTTTTTGAATCGCTGTAGGCGGATTGCCACTGCGCTACACACCACGCCGTCTTGCCCTTTGTTTTGCGTTTTGTTTTGCTTTCGTTCGCGTTGACCGGCGTTGATGCGGCTTGTGGTGGGTACAGACTTCGCAACGTCGCAGCTTCCGCGACGAGTTCTTTCATAAAGCGCACCGTCACCACGTCGATTATGTTTGTTTCGTTTTGCTTGCGGTCGAATCGTTGTAACGCTTCGCAGAGTTGGTATCTATCGACTTCGGCGGCGGTGTGGACAATTAAACGGCTGTTCCACTTCTCGGCGCGTTTGCGGATATACTCGGCGTCAACGTGGGTAAGTTCGCCGAGGGGAACGGACAAAAACAACCGCCACTCACGCGGGTCTTCGGGGATCGGTTCAGGGACAAACTTTTCGTCGATTGCGGCAAGATACAAGTCTCGCTCGGAAAGAAAATACTCCTCGCGTTCGTTGCCGTTGGCCGTCGTCGTGGCGGCGGAGGAGTTCGTTTGCGTCTTGCAATTCATTGTGGTTTTCCTTTTTGGAGAATGTACGCTGGTCGTCGAGTGGCAGTCGCCGAGGAAAACCTTTGTCGGCAATCACACACACTCGATCACTTGACGCCGCGTGTGCACCGCGTCGCCTTCCAGCGTTCGTTTACGCGGCGTTCGTAGCCGCGTTTTTTTGCGTCATTTCTACCGAGGCGATCATGTCGGTTATGGTCTGCGCAAGCGTCTCGGTCGGAGCGGCAACTTCGATCTGCTGTCGTGCTGGTTCGTCGAGTCCGAACAGTTTACGTTCGGCTTCTAAAATCTTCAAGACTATCGTTGCGGCGCGGATGTCGCCGCCGCTCGTTGCGGCGTCCCAGTGTGCGCGTAACAGTTGTGCGTATTGTTCACGCTTCTGCTGCACCATCATTGCCCGACTCTCGTCGCAGCTTCGTATGTCAGCGAGAACGTCGCTGCGGATCGTTTCGTGAGAGACGCCCAGTTTTTCCGCGATAGTTCGGAGCGGGTCGCCACCGAAGTAGAGCTTCGTCGCTTCGGCGCGTCGTGCGGCGATCTTTGATTGTTTTTTGAGTGTAACCTTCATGTCATGTTTCCTTGTGTCAAGTTCTTGGCGTTTGTCGCTTCGTCTGAAGCGGAGTTTAGCGCGTTGGCATGTTTTGTCAAGTCACCCCTCAAACGTGCGTTAGGAGTGAACGTGGTGCGTTGTTTTTGTGAGAGTGAGTCTTTGCGTGAAGTGGTTACAATAAGTCGCCGGTAGTGGGTGCAAATTAGCACTTCGCCAAGTAGTTCGCCAAGTTACCCTTAAACGTGGCTTACTTGGCGAAGTTGGCGATGTGCGACGTTTCACGGTATTTGCGACAAACGCTACTTGGCGGAGTTGTCCTAACTTGGCGAGTGCATTGTTTTGCGTGCCGTAGCTATCTATCGCGGGTGTTTGCATTATGTCGCCGGTGTTTGCCGAGTGTACGATGAATGTTAAGGGGTAACGCATTCGAGTTTTCGTTTTCGCCGCGTTGGAGTGGTGCTTGTGGGGCTGCCCAGTGTTGTGGGTGAGTCGGCGTCGGTGACTCGTGTAGACTGGGACGCACTGCGTACCAACAAGAAGACGGTAGTTTTTATCGCATCGGGTAGAGAATCCCAAGCGGTGATCACTTCGTAGAGTTCGGGCGCGATATTTTCACTTCCGACAACCGCACCAGCGCAGACGCCAGCGCGTGAAGTAGAAAATGCCGAGTTTCCCGAAGAATAATGGGGGGCTTCGAGTCCATGTGCGCCCAATTTGTGCTAGCTTTCTTTATGTCTGGTACGACTTTCTCGTTTGCGCTGGGATCCCCTCTCTTGCCCAGTCTCTTTTTCTTCCGCCGTTTGCCTTTTAGACGGTCGTTAACCTGCAATAGTTGTTAACATGTAACAACTTTGCGGAAAGTATCAATTTTGCGAGTTGTGCCGCCGATATTCACGTCACGGTTCCCCTCCAATCCGGCTGGAGGAACTCACACTCGCTTTGTTGAACTCAAAAGAAGCAGGAGAATGGTATGGTCACGACGCTTGAAAACAATCCCCGTGTGAATTTCGGTGATGACCCCGAATCGGTCGAGACGCTCATCGGATTGGGGACGCTCTGTTTCCAAGAACAGGAGTTCGACAAAGCGGTGCTGTTTTTCGAGGCGGCGATTGAAACGTTTCGCAACCGCCGCGAAGGTACGCCCGCCGAACACCTCGACGCACTCGGACGACTCAACCTGTGCCTCGGGATGGCAAGCCGCGCCGCTGGCGACATCGAAAACGCTCTCGAAGCACTCGTCATCGCCGCCGAACTCGCTCCAAACTTAAGCGATGCACACCTAGCACTCGGTCAAGTCTATCACTTGCTCGAACGTCCCGCCCACGCAATCATTGAGTTCAAAAAACTCACCGAACTGCTCCCGAACGACGCATCAGCGTGGCTCACACTCGGTTTCTTGCAACTCGACCACGCAACACTCGACGAAGCGATATTCTCACTCGACCGTGCCGTGTTACTCGATTCGCAGTCGCCGGAAGTCCACTACCTGCGAGGCGAAGCACTCCGTCGCCGTCAAAAACACGATGAAGCAGTCACCGCGTATCAACACCTTCTACCCGTCGCGTTTGAATATCCGCACGGAATCGTCGGACTCGCCAAATCACTCGTCGCACTCGGACGACTCGACGAAGGTTGGGACGCCTTCGAGTTTCGCCGCGTCAGTCAACTCGGCCCGTGGGAAACGCGAACGCTCCAGCAGTGGGACGGAAAACCAGACCAGTCAACAACGCTCCTCGTCCACTCCGAAGACAGCATCGGCAGCGACATTATGTTTGCGTCGTGTCTTTCGTCGATCACGCCGAAGGTTGGGAGCTGCGTCGTTGAGTGCGACTCTTCGCTCCACAATTTGCTGGCTCGTTCGTTCCCCGACGTGAGCTTCATTCCGATCTCCGGCGAAACAATTTCAGAAGAGACGCAACTTGCCGACCCGAAAACGGGCCGCATCGTTGACGCACAAATAAGTCTCGGTTCGACTCCACGATTCAGTCGCAAACGTGTGACCGACTTCCCGATCAAGCGGTCTTATCTTACTCCGAGTCCCGACTGGCTCGGCGTGTGGCGTGAGCGACTCGCGCTTTTGGGATCGTCGCTGAAGGTCGGTATTTTGTGGCAAGGTGCGTGGACGCCCGAAACGGAGCAGCAGCGTTCGATTCCGTTTGAAGGAGTTTGTAGTTTGCTGCAACGTCATCAAGACGTTCGCTGGATCAGTTTGCAAGGCGGCTCGGCGGCGAAGTTGGCGGGACGTTCGCGTCTTGCGGGAGTCGAACTGAAAACTTACGCCGACACATTCCCGAACGATCTCGACGTTCTCGCTGCGCTTCTTGCGTCGCTTGATTTGGTGATAACGCCGCCGGGGTACGTTGCACACCTTGCGGGCGCGGTCGGTGCGGAGACGTGGCTCGTCGTCCCCGAACAGAGCGACTGGCGTTGGGACGTTGCACGCGGAATCGGCGAAGGGCGTTCGGTGTGGCACCGTTCGATGACGCTCTTCCGTCAACAACACAAAGAGTCGTGGGAATCGGTCTTGGGACGTTTACACGTTGCCCTCACGCAGTTCCGCGCACCGACCCTCGCGCAATCGCAAACTGCTGACGAAGTTGCAAACGGCACCGCCGACGATCCGCAAATATTTTCGCTCGAAGCGTTCCGGCAAACACGTTCACCCGCACCATCACGCCGAGCGGCGTGAATTAGGCGGCGAGCAGCTATAGGCCCTATAGGACACATAGGGCCTATATGTCCTATAGGCTGGCCCTACGAAAAACTTAAAGCCGTTCCAATGACTCAACGAATTCTAATCAGCTTGGTGATTGCCAGCGTACTTCTGGCAACGGCAACATCTGTCATCGCGCAGCGTGAAGCTCCGCCAGTGCCGACGAGTTCGCGTGACTCGTTCGACAAAGACCTGAAGAAACAGCGCATCCGCGAAGGTAAACCGATAACGCGGCAGCTCTGTACGTTTCAGGTTGTCGGGTCGCGTGTTGCTGTTCGCTTTGTGGGGAAGGGGAATCCTGCCGACTCCGAGCAGTATCTCTGTCTCGAAAACCTCCAGCTTGAACGGGTCTTGCAAGCGATTCAAGACCACACGACGCAAATGTACTGGTGGATCGACGGGACGTTTACGGAGTATCGCGGCGGAAACTACGTTCTCGTTCAGCGAATTCAGCAGGCACCGCAATCGGCAGCGAATCCAGTACCGCCGCGAACGACTGAACCCGTGCCGCCAACTGGTACAAAGTTGCCCAATTGATCTTCGTATCCGCAGATTTCACAGATTCACGCAGATTGTTTTGTTGTTGCATCGTTTACAAGCAGTTCTTTTTTCTCACACAAAGGCACGAAGGCACAAAGAAGAATTTTAACGCGGAAATCGCGGAAGGACGGAAAGACGCGGAAGTTCAGAATTCCGTGTCTTCCGTTTTTCCGCGTGTTCCGTGTTCTCGCCTCTTATCTTCGTGCCTTTGTGTGAACAAAAAAGAACTGCTGGCAGACGCAAAAAATCTGCGACAATCTGCGAAATCTGCGGATTCAAAATGAACGCTGTTTCGATAACTTTGTACTACGAACACGCCATCAAAATGAACCTGACGCCACGCCGCCGAGTCGGCGGATACATTTTGCTTGCGGTGGTGGCCGCGTGCGTTGTCTTTCTCGCGGGACAACTGTGGAGTCTGCTGGGCGTTTCGATGTTCGTCGTCGTGGTCGCGCTTGTGGGCGTTGCGGTGACGCTGATGCGCGACCGTAACATTGACCAGCCGCTCTTGCGACTCATCGGGACGCTGCTGATAACTGTTGCCGTTTCTGGACTCGCGACGACGTTTGCACCGCCGGAGAGCAAAACCGAACTCGGCGCGGGCGGCTGGCTCGGCGCGATGATGTGGTACGGGGCGGCGTCGATTTCGCCGAATGGTGCGACGTGGTTCTTTCTCTGCTGTGCCGTCGCGGGGATCGTTCTCGCTGCCGACGACATCGTTGCAACCATCGCCATCGCGTGTTTTCGCGGCGGACAAGTTTTCACACGCCACGCCCGCGAACACGCACCAAAATTTGTTGATATTGCGCAGCGTATCGCACTGCGAATCGCAAAACGTATTGACGTGCCAGCGCGATTCCGCACCGCCAAAGATTGGAGTTTTGCGCGATTTGATGCGCTCCGTACACACATCGAAAAACTTCGCACTCGCCGCGCAGTGGACGTTGTGGACGAAGTGGACACCGTGGACAACGTGAACGATGTGTACACCTTATCTCGTCCCCCCCGCGTACTCGGCGGGGGCCTAGAGGACACGGCCCAAGCAGACGCGGTAGCGTCGTTCGCGCAAGCGAACAGCGAAGCGACGGGCGAAGAAGAAGTTCGCGTCGAAGAAGATGTGGACGAAGTGGACACCGTGGACATTGTAGACGAAGCGTTAGCTCTAGGCCCCCGCCGATTACGCGGGGGGGACGATGTTGATGCGGAAGAAGTGTCCATCGCTGAAGAAGTGTGCGCCACTGAAGATGTGTGCGTCACCGAAGAAGTTTGCGTCGCCGAAGAACCGCAGGTGTCAATCGAGTCCACCACGTCCACTCCGTCCACACAAGAAGAAGCTCCGCCGGAAGAAGAAGTCGTCGCGTCAGAAAAACTCCCGCCGCTCGACTCGCTCACCGCGAGTGAACCGTTCAATGTTGACGAGTACGAGTCGGCGGTACTCGAACAGGCCGACAAGTTGCAACAAGCGTTCGCCGACTTCGGTTTCAAGATTGATGTCACGAATATACAGACGGGGCCGGTCATTGGGCAGTTTGAGATTCAGCTCGAAAAAGGGTTGCGGCTCAGCAAAATTACGAGCCTCACCGACGACCTCGCCATCGCACTCAAAGTTCAGACGGTACGAATTGTTGCGCCGATTCCGGGGCGGAATACGGTCGGTGTTGAGATTCCGAATGCTCACCGTCGTGTCGTGCGGCTCCGCGACGTGATGGAGCAATCGGCAGCGGCCACGGCGAAGATGGCGATCCCCGTTTTCCTCGGTCAAGACGCCACCGGACAACCGCTCGTGGCTGACTTGGCGAAACTTCCGCACCTCCTAATCGCCGGACGAACTGGGACCGGAAAGAGCGTTTGCTTGAACTCAATCATCGTTTCGATCTTGATGACTCGCCGCAGCGAAGAAGTACGGATGCTGATGATCGATCCGAAAATGGTAGAGCTTTCGCCGTACAAAACGATTCCGCATTTGATGCACCCAGTCGTCACCGACATGCGAAAGGCGGAGGCGATTCTCGGCTGGGCGGTCGAGAAGATGGAAGACCGTTACCGGCTGCTGGCCCGCGCGGGGGTGCGGCAACTTTCGGAGTATAACCGACTCACCGAGCAGCAACTTTACAAACGCACGAAACCCGAATCCGATACCGAGTGGAACAACATTCCGAAGTCGATGCCGTATGTCGTGATCGTCGCCGACGAGCTTGCCGACTTGATGATGACGGCAGGAAAAGAGGTCGAGTCACACATCATCCGTCTTGCGCAGAAGAGCCGCGCGGTCGGTATTCACCTTGTTTTGGCGACGCAGAAACCGACCGTTGACATCATCACCGGACTCATAAAGTCAAACTTGCCAGCGAGAATTGCGTTTCAAGTTGCGAGCCGCACCGACAGCCAAGTTGTTCTTGATCGCAACGGTGCGGAAAAACTTCTCGGCAACGGCGACATGTTGTTTTTGCAACCGGGGACGAGTCTCGTTGAACGCGGCCAAGGAACTTACGTCAGCGACGAAGACATTGAGCGAGTGATTGAGCTGGTGTCGCTGGTGCCGCAGGAGTTTGCGGCGGAACTTGTCGCGCTCGAAGTCGATGCGCAGGAGGCCGCCGTGCCGCCGCCGAAGGAGACGCGCGACGCGATCTACGAGCAAGCGGTAGAGTGCATCATCAATGAGGGGAAAGGGAGCGTCTCGCTCTTGCAACGCAAACTTGAGATCGGTTACGGTCGCGCCGCGCGAATCATCGACGCGATGGAGACCGACGGCATCGTCGGCCCGTCGCAGGGTGCGCAGCCGCGTGAAGTCTTGATGACACTCTCGCAGTGGCGTTACCAAACAACGGGGCACGCTGCACCGGAAGTTACGTTGCCACCAGAACCGGAGCCAGAGTTTGTCGAGCCAGAACCCGAAGCGTTTACCGACGACGACCAGACCGACGACGAACCAATCGACGAGCAACCAATCGACGACGACCAGACCGACGAAGCGATTGATTTCCAGCCCACCGAAGATTCCGAGACCGCCGACGAAGACGACGAAGAAGACGACAGCGTTGACGAACCGTCCGAAGACGACGAAGAAGAAATCTACGACGACGCCGACGAAGATGCGGAGGTGTATGCCGACGAAGAGTGTGCCGACGATGACGCGAACATTGGTTCGCCGAGTTTTCGCCCCAACGGGGCGACAGAACTTAGCCGTGGGTGAGCGTTACTCCACGAACCCACGGTAGGCATCCCCAACAAAATCCGTAGCCCCAACGGGGCGTAAGAATCGTTAGGGATGGCACAACTCTTGCGCCCCGTTGGGGCAAATGCGTAATTCACAACCACAAACAAACATTACACCACCACCCTCCTTCGCGTGGCCCTTGCCAATATCGTTTAGCCCGCTAAAATGTCCGCTGATTGTTGGCGTTCTATTCAAAGGAGTGTACTGTGTTCGTTTCTGCATCGACCGACTGTTTCGCACATCTCTCCGTATCGCTCGATGAGCTGCTCGACAAAGTGACCGATATTGGTTTCACTTCGATGGAGCTTGTCATCGGTGCTGGAAGGCTGATCGAGCCAGCAACCGTGGCGTCGCAGCGAGACCTCGTGACGAAAACACTGCGGACATCGCGCCGCGTGATGGTGTCGTCATACTATCTTGCGATTGAACCGACTGTCCCCGACTATCGGGACGTGTTCGTTCAAACCTGTCTGCTCGCACGACAAACGCAAGTAGTCATCGTCGTCATTCGCCCGTCGTTCGCGGGGATTCCGTTCAACGACGAAGTAGACCGTCTCCGCGAACTTGTCGAGATCGGCAAGAAGCAAGGCGTTGTCGTCGCGCTCACGACCGAGCACGACCGAATCACCGGCACGCCCGACGCCGTTGGGAGTCTGTGCAAGGCGGTTCCCGGACTCAGCGTCTCGCTCGATCCGAGTCACTACATCTACAACTTTCCAAAACCGAGAGACTACGATTCGATCATCCAGTACGTCACGCATCTGCGGCTGCGTGACACAACGCCGAAGTTGTTTCAAGCACAAGTCGGTCAGGGAAAACTTGAGTACAGCAAGCTGATGATTCAGCTCAAAAAATACAACTACCAGCGTGCGCTCTGCGTCGATCTGGCAGTCCTACCCGACCTCGACCCCATCAGCGAAATGCGCAAAATGCGGCTGCTGCTGGAGAGTTTGTTGTAGGAGACTTTTTCGGAAACATGGAATTGGGGCGATTTGGTAGTTCGCGGTTCGGCATAGCCGAACCCTCCAGTTGTCATACGCCGCAGGCGTGGAGGGTTCGGCTATGCCGAACCGCTGTGCGGGTGCAAGTTTCCGAACAGGTCTAATACAACAACAGCCGGAAGGGAGCGAAGCGTACTGACGGAAACGAAGGAAGCAACGTCAACACGCCAATCGATGTCAATACGGAAACGGAATTGTGGCTTACACTTGTTCTCCGTCAATACGGCGAGTACGCCTCCTTTCCGTCTGTTATTAAACGTTCACCACCACCAAAGGAGAATCCAAAATGTTTCGTTCACTAGTTGTGTCGTCGCTCGTTGCGACGTTGTTTGTTGTGTCGCCGTTTGTTCGTGGTGACTGGCCGATGTTTAACGGCGTAAACGGCGACAACCGTTCGACCGAAACCGGACTGCTCAAGACTTGGCCCGAAGGCGGACCGAAGTTGCTTTGGAAAGGTGAAGGGATCGGCAAATCGTCGAAGCCGACTGGTTACGGTGGCGTCACGGTTGTAGATGGTCGCGTCTTTGTGACGGGGAACGTCGATCGTGCCGAGAAGGAAGCGACCGCTACGATATACTGTCTCGACGAAAAAACTGGCAAAGAAATTTGGCAAGCCGAAATCGGCGACGGCTGGATGGGACACTTTGAAGGCGACCGTTCAACGCCGACGGTCGATGGGAAGTTTGTCTACGCATTTGCGGCTCGCGGTGAACTTGCGTGCTTTGAAGCGGCGACAGGAAAGCTGGTTTGGAAGCGTTCGCTGACGACCGACTTCGACGCCGCGCTCCCCGGTTGGGCGTATGCTGAATCGGTGAAGATCGACGGCGACAAAGTGATTGTTTGTCCGGGCGGAAAGAAGGCGTCGGTCGTCGCGCTCGACAAGGCGACGGGGAAAGACGTTTGGGTCGCACCGCCGGTCATCGGCGATGGCGACGATGCCGAACGCGGTGCCTACGCAACCGGAATGATTTTCACGATGAACGGTCGTCGCGTCTATGTTAACATGAACCAGAAGGGCGTCATCTTTGTCGATCCGACGGACGGCAAACTGTTGGGACACTACCGTCACGAAACGGCGTATGATGTCAACGCGACGCCGCCGCACTACGAAGATGGTGCGGTCATCGTCTCGTCTGGTTACGGAACGACAGGGATTGAGAAGATCAAACTCACTCTCAACGGCGACGTAATGACGTTCGAGCAGGCGTGGGTGACGAAGAAACTCGACAACGCCCACGGCGGCCTCGTTTTCCTTGACGGCTACGTCTACGGTTCGGCAGACAAATACAAGGGTGGCGCACTGGTCTGCTTGAAAGTCGCCGACGGCGAAGAGGCTTGGAACGCATCCGACGTGAAGAAAGGTTCGATCACGTTTGCTGACGGCATGCTCTACACCTACTCCGAAAACGAAGGTCACGTCGCGCTAGTGAAGGCGACGCCGGAGAAGTTTGAAGAACTTGCGCGGTTCCAAATCCCCGAAGGCGGACGCGGCAACACTTGGGCACACCCCGTAATTTCCAACGGCAAACTGTTCCTACGCCACGACACGACGGTCTATTGTTTTGATGTGAAGACGAAGTAGGCGTGTATTCGGTTCGGCATAGCCGAACCCTCCAGACTGGAGCGTTCGGCTATGCCGAACAAGAACAACCAAATCGTCACAAATCAATGTTTCCGTCCAAGTCCAAATGTCCCCACAACGTCTCGTTGTTTGTTTCAAGGAATCGCCGATAGACGCTGGTCTTGTCGGTCGGATGGCGGAAGCGTGGCCCGACGTTGAGATTGTCAACGTCGGCCAGCGTGAACTGCCAGACGCGCTCCTTGAGACCGACTTCTTTTGCGGTCACGCGAAGGTTCCGGTCGATTGGGACGCGATTGTTTCGCGCGGACGGTTGCAGTGGATTCAGTCGTCGGCGGCGGGGATGGATTGGTGTTTGGTGCCGTCGGTCATTGCGTCGCCGATGACGATCACCACCGCTTCTGGCGTTTTGGCCGACCAAGTTGCCGAGCACACTTTGGCACTCGTCTTGTCGTGGATGCGGAACCTGCCGACATTTTTTCACGAACAGTGCAATCCGTCCGCAGACGGATTTCGCAAGTTCATCCGTCGCCCGACGCGCGACCTGACCGACTCAACGGTCGGCATTCTCGGTTTCGGCGGAGTTGGGCGACGACTCGCCGAAGTTTTGTCGGCGTTTCATTGCCGGATTTTGGCGTGCGATCTCTTTCCGCAAGACGCGCCGAGTTATGTTGAGCAGATTTATTCGGCGGACGAGTACCGTACAGTGCTATCGCAGTCGGATGTTGTCGTGTTGTGTTTGCCGCTGAACTCTTCGACTCGTTCGCTCATCGGTGCAGATGCGCTACGAACGATGAAGTCGTCGTCGCTGCTGGTGAACGTCGCGCGTGGTGCGATTGTTGAGACTGATGCGTTAGTCGCTGCGTTGGAGAGCGGATCGATTGCTGGCGCGGTCGTTGATGTGACAAATCCCGAACCGCTACCGCCAACGCATCGTCTCTGGGATTTTCCGAACGTCATCATCACGCCGCATGTTGGCGGACAGTCTTACCGTCGTTTCGATGGTGTTGTTGATCTGTTTTGCGAGAATGTTCGCCTGTACAAATCGGGCGAGCCGCTGATCAATTTGTTGTCGCCGGAAGGGAAACGTCTCGGCTTCCCACTCCGAAGCGAAACGCCGCTCTGGAGCGACAGGACTTGCAAATCGTTTCAATGACGATATACTACCGCATTCTTTTACGGGGCGTGGCGCAGCCTGGCTAGCGCGCCTGCTTTGGGAGCAGGAAGTCGCAGGTTCGAATCCTGTCGCCCCGATAGATGAAGTCGATTCCACAAAATTGAAACGCAAGCCGCGAGGTACGTCAACGATGTGGCAGGGAATCCAAGGACACGACGCCATCGCCGAACGGTTCGCACGTGCCGCTGAACAACAGCGGATCAACGGTTCGTTTCTCTTCGTCGGCCCCGCTGGAATCGGAAAACGGACGTTCGCCATCGCACTGGCCAAGACAGTTTTGTGCCAGCGCGAACGTGGTACGCACACCGCGTTTGAAGCGTGCGGCGAGTGTCGTTCGTGTAAACTGTTTGGCGAGACGATCAATCATCCCGACTTTCATCTCGTCTCCAAGCCGCCCGACAAGTCGGCGATGCCGCTGGAACTTCTCGTCGGCGAAAAAGACAAACGCGGTCGCAGCGGGCTTATCTACGATATTTCTCACACGTCTGCGCTCGGCGGCAAAAAAGTCGCCATCATCGACGACGCCGACACGCTCCAAGAAGAGGCGGCCAACTCGCTCCTCAAAACTCTCGAAGAACCGCCCGACGAAACCGTTCTCATTCTCATCGGTACGTCGCCGGCGAAGCAGCTCCCGACGATCCGCAGCCGTTGCCGAATCATCCGGTTTTCACCGATCCCGCTCCCCGAATTGGCGACGCTTCTGCTCTCGCATCGTTTTGTTGCAACGCGGGATGATGCCGAGCGACTCGCGTCGCGGAGCGGCGGCTCTATCGCCCGTGCTGCGTCGATCAACGATGCCGAACTCGAAACCGAACGACGCGAAATCCTCTCTCTTATGCAGCCGCCGCTTGCGCCGGTAACGGTCGCAACACGTTTGTTGGCGTGCGTCGAACGTGCTGGAAAAGAAGCGGTGTTGCGGCGTGCGCGGCTCCGTTATTTTTTTGAAGAGGTTTGCGAAAACGAGCGAAACGAAATCCGTCGCGGCGGCGACACCGTACCGCAACGCATCGCCCGCCTCGACAAAACTCTCGAAGCGATTGAACAGATCGACCGAATGGCAACCCCCGCCTACGTCATCGAAGCGTGGGCAACGCAGATCGCCACCGCGTCTGGAAACGCCGCTCGGTGAATGTGGGATTCCAACGAACAAGAAAAATTTGTAACCGTTCACGGATTTTTGAGGAGTTTCACACGGAGGCACAGAGGCACGGAGAGGAGATGAATCCGCTGATGCCGCAGATTGTCGCCAATTTTACGCATTGTTGGCAGTTCTTTTTTGCGCACAAAGGCACGAAGTACACGAAGAACACAGAGGACGTTTTCAACTTCAATCCTCTTCGTGTACTTTGTGCTCTTTGCGTCTTTGTGCGAAACAAAGAATTGCGAGTAAACGCAAACCCCGTGAACGCTTACCGAAAAAATAACCGGCCTTGACAGCCGGTTGTTTTTGTGTTACACTGTACTGCGTCAATAGTGCAGTATTTCGACAGGACAGTGAGACGGACGCAGGAGATTTCAAAATGATTCTTTCACTCGATTTGAATTCGGCGCAAGCGATTTACGACCAAGTTGTCGAGCAGGTGAAGTTCGGCATTGCGGCGGGTGCGGTGCTACCAGATGAGATGGTGCCGTCGGTGCGCGAGCTTGCGAAGGAGCTTGCAATTAACCCCAACACCGTCGCCCGCGCGTACCGCACGCTCCAAGACGAAAACATCGTCGTCGCGCGTCGCGGAATGGGACTCGCCGTCGCCGCCGACGCCCCCGAACGTTGCCGCGAAGAACGTCGCGCCATCTTCGAACGCCGCTTCGCACAACTCGTCCGCGACGCCGTTGCAAGCCACCTGCCGCTGAAAGAAATCCGCGAGATAATCAGAGCACGAAGCGTAAGCGAGTGACCGGACTGGTGGACACAGTGGACACGGTGGACGCAATAACAATGTCCATTCCGTCCACTGCGTCCACACTGTCCACGACATCCACCAACCTCACACAACCACAATCAGGAGAAAAAAATGTCCACAGCACTTGAAGTCCACGACTTGACGAAGCAGTTCGGGCGCAACGTCGCGCTTGACGGTGTTTCGTACAGTGTCCCGACCGGAACGGTCTTCGCGCTCCTCGGCGAGAACGGTGCGGGGAAGACGACGACGATCAAAATCTTGCTCGGACTCACCGACCCCGATGCCGGTCGCGCAACCGTGCTCGGACTCGATCCGAAACGCGACGACCTCGAAGTTCGTCGCCGCGTCGGGTACGTCCCCGAACAGCCGGTGCTCTACGATTGGATGACGGTTTCGGAGATCGGCAAGTTCGCCGCCGCGTTTCACGACCGCAATTTTTGGGCGGCGTATTGCAAACAGATCGCGGATTACGAAGTCCCGCTCGGTGCGGTGATAAAAACACTCTCGAAAGGGATGCGTGCGAAAGTTTCGCTCGCCCTCGCACTCGCACACAACCCCGAACTGCTCATCCTCGACGAGCCAACTTCGGGACTCGACCCGCTCGTTCGTCGCACGTTTTTGGAAGGAATGGTCGAACGCGCCGCGTCGGGAAAGAGCGTTTTCCTTTCGAGTCACCAAATTGCGGAAGTCGAACGCGTCGCCGATCACGTTGCGTTTTTGAAACAGAGTCGGCTCGTGCTTGTTGAGTCGGTTGAAGTTCTCAAAGAAACAACACACGCAATCACAATCACGTTCACCGACGACGCACCGCGCACTCCAAACGGCGACTTTGTGCTAAACATTCCGCTGCAAACGATCTATTCGCAGCGACAATCGTCGCGCGAAGTTTCGATTGTCGGACGCCACCTCGCGCAAGACGCGCACAACGCACTTTCAACAAATCCAAACATCACCCGATTCGATATTCGCACGCCATCGCTCGAAGAAATTTTCGTGGCGGTGATGAGATAATCAGAACGCGAAGCGTAAGCGAGTGCCCGAATCACCAGAGCGCGAAGCGTAAGCGAGTGCCCGAATCATCAGAGCGCGAAGCGTAAGCGAGTGGCAAATGTGTTCCATAGGACGTATAGGTCATATAGGACCTATACGTCCTATGGAACCCCAAACCGCAACCAATGTTTTCAAGAAAGGCCCACACCAATGCAAAGTTTTCTCACACTCATCTGGAAAGAGTTTCGGCAGCAGATTTCGCTCGCGGTCGCGATTGTCGCGGTGACGCTGTTTTTGCAGTTTCTCGCGTTTGCGATTGCCGTGATTGATCGAAGACCGACGGCGGGGCTGCCTTGGATGATGTCAGTCTTTTGGATCACCATAAGTTATGCGTGGGGAGCAAGCGCGACGCTCTTCTCACGCGAACTCGAAGAAGGCACCGCCGACTTTCTGCGACGACTGCCGATCTCAAGCCGTCTCCTTCTCGCCGCGAAGTTGACGTGGCTCGTCGGGAGTACGCTCGCCGTTGGCGTTGTTCTTACGGTAATATCATCTCTCTGGATACTTGGAACAGGCGGCGACACATCGTCCGAGCAAATCGTCGGCGTGTTCGGTGTCGCCATCTTTGAGGCGATGGCGTGGGGACTTTTCTTTTCGGTGCGATCAAAGAGTCAAGTGCATTCGCTCTTGATGTCGGGGTTGGTTGCGGGGAGCGTTGCTTTTTTCGTGGTGATGATAATGACCCCTAACGGTAATTCTCCGATGCTCGATGCCTACGCCAATGCGGCGTTGCCGCGTTTGGCGGTGGCGGGCGTTGTGTTCATGATCGCCGTGTGGAATGCGCGACGCTGGCTCGTTACGTCGAGCCGTGTTACAGTCTCGTCAATAACGGCGAAAAATCTCACACCGCGCGACGAACAGCGTCTCGCGGCGACACCGCCGCGCGGTGAGATGCGGTGGCTCGTTTGGCACGCCGTCCGCCAATCGCGGACGCTCTTTCGCATCGTCTCGCTCGTGCTGGCGGTTATCGCGGTTGCCGCTACTGTGGCGGTAATCTACATCATCCGCAGAGGCGAAATGCGCGACGGCGAATTGAGCGCGGAGATGCTCTTCCAACTCGCACTCCTTTTCGTGGCGGGCGAGTTCGTTGCGATAGTTTTCAGCGCATCGACGTTTTGGCGTGACAACACCAGCGGTGCCGCCGCAATGTTAACTCAACACGGCGTCGCGCCGGGAAAACTCTGGTGGAGCCGCATCATCGCCTTCGGCGGATTCTACGTCGCCGGCGTTTTGCCGCTCTTGATGGCGGTCGCTCTGATTCTCGCTGCGAACAACAAAATCGGAATCTACACGTTTCTGCTCTGCGACGAATCGCCATTGTGCTCGCTCGTGCTGCTGCTGTCAATCTTTTTCGTGGGGCAGTGGATTTCGCTGACGACGCGGAGCATCATCAATTCCATCATCTTGACGGTGGCGAGTTTTTGTGGTCTCTTTTTTGCGTGCGTTGCCGTCAAGGTACTTCTCGGCTTGCCGGCATTTCTCTGGACGTTCGTACCGCTCTGGATTGCGTGCTTGTTGGCGTCGCGCTTATTTGTGTCCGACTGGCAACGCGGTCGCGCAAATTGGGCGACGTGGTGGAAAACGCGAAGTCCAATCATCCTCACCGTAGCGGCGATCTTCGTCGCTGTTCCGTTCGTTCGCGTCTACTCGATTCCGTATGTTTATCTCGGTTATGATTTGCCGGATCAAACTTGGGAAAGCCATTACACATACAACTCGCGAGATGTGCGCACCGACGCTCTTTTTCACGATTTTCTCCGCGAACATCCCGGAGTGCGAGCGTGGCGAGACGAGGCGAAACAGCGGTATCTTGGCGTTGAGAAAAACACGCAAATGCTTCGCACGTTTTCTGGTTGTTCATTTCCGGCGACGTGGCAAGAGGCGTGCCGCAACTGGATGATCCGTCAAATTTCCGACGTGACGCCAAGCATGTTTGCTGATATTCGATGGGGCTACGGCGGATTAGACTGGGAGCTATTTTGTTGTAGTCCTGTGCTGGTTAGTGTTGCTTCGCAACCAACGACGCCGCCGGAAGAACTCCGCGAGTTCATCGAGTTTTTGGAGACGATGCCGCAGTATCGCGCACCGCTTGCGTTGCGGATTTCAAGTTTGTACCAAGTTGAGCGATACCGAGTCGCGCGCGGACTCGACTATGAAGGGAACCGCCAACCGTGGTGGTATCGTTGGCTCATGCCGTGGGAGCGTTACCGCGTCTTGCGACGTTTGGCGTGCGAGTTTCAGCAGCAGTCCCAAGCGGCGACGGTGTGGGAGAAGGCGATTGCCGAAGACAAAGTCCCCGACGCAACATGGAACAAGTGGAGAACGACCGATTGTGGATCGGGCTACGACTTGCTCGCGTCAGAGATTCTCCAAGACACTCGCCGAAACCAGCTCCTCTCGCGGGATTATATCCGTTTGTACCAAATACTTGAAGCCGAACGCAAACGCCGAATGTTGCTCATTGTTGCGGCATTGAATCTTTGGTACAGAGAACACAACTCGCTGCCGGACGATTTGGAGTCGCTTGTTGGCGTGTATCTCAAAGAACTCCCGACCGACCCGCTGACGAAACTCTCGTACAAAATCTTCCCGCCCGACGCGAGCAGCAAAGACGAAGTTGGTCTAGTGCCGTCCGTTGCCGCCGAGCGCAAGGCGGAGAAAAAGTTTCCGTCTCTCAACGTAGCCCTCCCGAACGGCGAACGCTACCCGTCATACTCAAACCGCATCACGCTACAATTCGTGAAGCCAGCGGAAACCGCGAACGGAGAACCGGCACAATGACACCCGCGTTAATCAGAACACGAAGCGTAAGCGAGTGCCCGAAGCGGAACACGGCCCCCCAACGTAATCAGAGCGGGAAGCGTAAGCGAGTGCCCGAAGCGGAACACACCACAATAGGACATATAGGTCCTATATGACCTATATGTCCTATTGAACGCCGAAAAGCCGCTCTGTCACTCGCTTACAACTCTCGACGAAGCCGAGACTTCGGCTAGGTAACGCGAGATCGCAACCAGAACGAGTACGACGTGAACTCCAATGAACGAATAGAGAAAGAACGTCGCACCACTGGCGTTGCCACCGGCGTAGGCGTGCATGCCGGTTCGGAAGACGTAGTTGATACCGTACCACGTTGTCACCACCGGAATCGAACCGAGTACACCACCGATGGCGAGTCCGAAGTCGCCGTAGAGTCGCATCGCGCGTCCGTGCAAGATGATCGCGTAGTAGAGCATCGTTATCAGTGCCCACACTTCTTTCGGGTCCCATCCCCAAAAGCGTCCCCACGAGTAGTCGGCCCAGCGTCCGCCGAGCACAATTCCAAGCGCGAGTAACACAACCGCAACGCGCATCATCTGCAAAATAAGTGGCGCAACCGCCGTGCAAACAGACGGAAGCTGCGGACGCTCCGTCTCACCCGAACGCGAATAACGCATCGTTGTCGCTGCAACAACCGAGGCCAGCGAAAGTCCCCACGCAATCAGTGCCGCAGAATAACTCGCCATAATCGCAATCACATGAACCGTCAGCCAAAAGTTGCTCCGCAGCACCGCAGTAAGCGGACGAATCGAAGGGTTGAACTCCGAACGCACCATCGCCACCACACCAGCAACAACAACAATTATCGCCGGAATCGCAATGAACCACTTTCGATCCACAAGCATCGTTCGCACCTCACGAAACCAGAGTGGTGCCAGCGATGTCTTCTGAACGACAGTTTTTTGTTCACCCGAAAGCTCGTCATCAGAACGCGAACCAGTAAGAAAACGACTCAAACGGTGATGCTGCTGGAGCGGAACCGCCTGCGGACGAATCGCCTCGTCGATGTCAAACGGAAGTAGAAACCGGTCTGGAAGCACAATGAAATAAGGCACAATCACAAACGCCAAGATAAGACGCGGCACGATCCAAACTATCCCAGCAATCGTCAAGACGACCGTTGCGGCGTCGATGAGGTCGAGAGTTTGCCAGAGTGATGCAAGTTCTGTCCACGGCGACGCGGTGTGCCCAGTGCCAGCATCGACCGACGAAAATCCGAAACGAATCACGCCGTAAAATACCGCCATCGCAACGACCACGCGGACGATTCCAATCACCAACTTTGTCGTGAGAAACCGCTTCTCGTTCGCGGTTACTTTTCCGCCGAAGCGGGCCGCTATTTGGCGTCGCGTTGGGAATGCCGCAACATCCCACGCCGCAACAAACGGCGGCGAAAGGAGCGGCGCGAGTGGAAAGTATATCCCCAAAAGCGTCGTGACCCACGCCATCAGTATGATCGTCTCATACATATTCGTCGCCGGTGCCCAGCCAGTAATCGCGGCACGCATTCCGCCACCGACCGCAGTTATCGCCGCCGCCGAAACGAGACACACAACCGCAAGCCAAACCGCCGCCTCTTCCCAAGTGAAACGATTCGCAAGCCACTGCTGCGTCGCTGGTGTGTCGCGGTCGCTTGCGGTGGCGTCGATCATCTCACGCCGCACGACACCACAGAGCCAAGCCACAAACACCGCCACTATCGCCGCCGATGCCGCTACCACCATCCAGAAAAACGGTGCAAGGTCTTCGTAACGAACTTCCATCGCCATAAGCGACGCTGGCGGATACGCCGTCTTGCGAAGTAGTGTGTCGTCCGCACCGGCAACCGTTTTTCGCACCGGTTCGAGTTTGTCGCTTGCGACTCTGATCGACGCCGCCAAATCTGCCAGCGCACGCTGCCGCCGCGTGACAGCCAGTTGACTGTCGGGACTCGTCATCGAAAACGTTCGCACAACCTCGTCCCAGTTGCGACGCACATTCACCAGCGGTGACTCGTCGGGACGACTAGGCGTGACCGGTTCTGGAATCACAACAACGTCTTCGATGGTGTTTTCATCGGTCGCCGTCTTTTCGTCCGTTGACACACTCGTTGTACTTGCGAGAGTGCTAACGTCATTGGCGTTGAGTTGCGGTTCGACAAACCGCTTGAGAAAGAGCGGGTGTCCATAGACGAGTGCGGTGAGCGAGAGCCACGGAGAGGTTAGTTGCTCGACGCGCTGCGTGAGAAGATCGGTGCCCGAAGTGATTGGAAAAACGCGAACGGTATGGCCACTATCGTAGAGTGCCAGCCACGCCGCTTCGACCTCACGCCGCATCTGTCGCACCGATGTGAGTAACTCGATTGAAGCGAGGAGCCGCTCACGCCTCTGCACCGCCGTCAGAGATTTCGGAACGAGCGACTTCATCCAAACCGGCACGTCCGACTCCGGCCCCGACGTGCTATAAATCGCCTGCTGGATGCGTGTTGCCTCATCGGCGGCGGCGTCGATGGCTTTGAGAACGTCGTCGAATCGTTGTTGCAATTCTGCGAAGTCAACGGCGGTGTGCTGCCCTGTTTCGTCCTTTCGGTCGTATGCGTTTAGCATTAGCGGCAGTGTGCGAGCGACGGTCTCAATCGAACGCGGCGTGATTGGCGTTGCGGTCTCGGATGTCCCCGACCCGCCTGCGGAGAGTATCTGCCACGCTTGTACCCATCGGTCGAACGACCCGCCAGCGGCGTTGTCGTTTGGGTGGAGACGTTGCAGAAGTGCGAGTGTTGTCTCAGGGCGTTCGCGGAGCGGGTCGAGCCGGATGCCAGCAAAGATCGCGTACTGATCGTTGAGTGCCATCACAACTTCGTCTGTTGCCGAACGAACATACGCAGGCCCACTACCTTCGATCAGATCGAGTCGCTGACGAAACGGTTCGGAGAGCGTGACGTGATACGGACTGACTCGTGTGAGTGGAAAACCAGAACGGTTTCGTTGTCCGAGTGAAAACAGTTCGTCGCAGATTGCTGCGTCGCCAACTGGGAGAAACGGAATGTAGTGCCATACTTCGGGTTCGACGAGCCACGACAAAAGTATTTCGTGTGGTTCCATCGTCCGTCCGCCGCTTGGGAACATCGAACGAATTCGTGAGACGATGCGTCGCGCGGTGCGTCCCGTTGGCCCAGTGGTGAGACGTGCGCGGGCCGATGCGGCGTCGGCATCAAACGGTGTGGCCGCGGTTGAATCGTCTGCATCGCTGGGACGCCCGAAGACGCCGTGTTCGCCGAGGAGCGTGTCGATGCTGCGTGGATTTTCTTGGGCCTCGCCCATCGTCAAAAGATTCCGCGCCGCTGCCGACGATGGGTCGCCCTGATCGGGCTGCTTTGCGTCTTCTTCTGCTGCACGCTGTTCGGCTTCAATGCGGTCACGCTCATCGGCGTAGGCGAGAAGTTCGTCGAGTGTTGTGTCGTCAACGGCGATGAACGGCGTTTCCGTTCCGCAAACATCGGCGACAACGTGACGTGCAAACGTCGAGAGCGGCATCGCGCGACCGCCGTCGAAAACGGGAAGCTCACGCCACGACGACCACCCCTGCGCAAAAACCACGCTCGATGACCAAACTAATGCAAAGGCGATAACAGAAATTGAACGGCAGAACATGGCGAGAGACGAGGGGCTAGAGGCAAGTAGTTCTGGTTCGGCACAGCCGAATCCTCCAGTACGAGTTCGGCATAGCCGAACCCTCCAGTTATCATACGCCGTAGGCGTTTGGAGGGTTCGGCTATGCCGAACCGATGTGCGAGTGCAAAATTCCGAACAGGTCTATCGCACCAGTCCACAACTCTCGCGTTACACCCGTTTCGCCACCAGCGATACGTTTTGTCCGCCGAAGCCGAAGCTGTTGCTCATTGCAACGTCGCATTTGGCACGTCGGGAGACGTTTGGGATGTAGTCGAGGTTGCAGTCGGGGTCGGGAGTTGTGTAGTTGATTGTTGGCGGGAGCACGCCGTCGCGCATCGCCAAGAGGCAATATATTAACTCGCTCGCACCAGCAGCGGCGATAAGATGGCCCGTCACACTCTTCGTACTCGAAACAGGTACACTCTTGGCGCGGTCGCCGAAGACGTGCCGAATAGCAAGCGACTCAACGCGGTCGTTGACGGCGGTACTCGTACCGTGTGCGTTAATGTAATCAACGTCGTCGGGCGAGACACCGGCGTCGGCCAGTGCGCGTGTCATGCATCCGATTGCGCCGCGTCCTTCTGGGTGGGTGTCGGTGATGCGGAAGGCGTCGGATGTCGCGCCGTATCCGGCAAGCTCGCCGTAGATTTTCGCACCGCGTTTTTTGGCGTGTTCAAACTCTTCGAGAATCACCATCGCCGCACCTTCACCGAGAACGAATCCGTCGCGTCCTTTGTCGAACGGGCGCGACGCACCTGTCGGGTTGGCGTTGTTGGTCGAGAGCGCGGTGAGCAAATTAAAACCGGTGACGCCGAAGGGGTGAATCATCGAGTGCGCACCGCCGGAGATCATAACGTCGGCCTCGCCACGACGGATGATTTCTGTCGCCTCACCAATCGCCTGACTCGATGCCGCACAAGCCGTGAGGCAGTTGAGATTCGGCCCGCATGCAGAAAACTTCGCCGCCAAATGTGCCGCGACCATGTTCGGTTCTTGCTCCAGTTCTTTGACGGGATCGAGAACTTCGAGTCCGCGTTCGACGAATCTGCCGACATCAATTCCACCGCCGCGTGCGGCGGCTTCGCTGTCGGCGATTCCGGCGAGGATCATTTCGGTAAAGCTGAAAAAATCTTGCTTCCCTTCGCCCGCACCGGTGTAGACGCCGAAGCGGTACGGATCGACATCGCGTGAAAGCGTTCCGTCCCACAGTTTCGCATCGGTCATCGCCTTGAACCCCGCGCCGATGGCGAAGTGGGTGTGTCGGTCTTGTCCCGACCAGTCGGCGGGGTTTTCGCCGATTTCGGCGATAGTCCAGTCGCGGACTTCCGCCGCGATCTGCGTTGGGAAACGACTCGCGTCGAAGAGCGTAATCTTTCCTACCCCCGACTCGCCCGCCAAAAGACGCTTCCAAACCGATTCGACTTCATAACCAATCGGTGTGACAAGACCGATCCCCGTAATCACTACACGCCGCATTGAGTTGTCCCTTTGTATGATGTGTCCGTTCCCCCCACACGGGAACCAAGTGCAAGTTTTACCCAATTTTTGCATGAACGCAAGCCGCCACACACAAACGAGCGCGGGAAAGTTTTAGCTGCATGCGGTAGTGGTGGCATATTTGCCCCAACGGGACAATAGACCTGTTCGGAAACTTGCACCCGCACATCAGTTCGGCATAGCCGAACCAGAACTACTTGATGGGTATGGACTGCGTGAATGTGCGTCAAGTCCACACCGCCCATAACTGCGTCGAATTACGATTCCCGCTCCGATTTCACTACACACTCCGAATGCGATAGAGTATCACATAAAACAGCGGCACAACCACTAGCGTTAGCGCGGTTGCTGCACCGAGGCCGCCAATGATCGTCGCCGCCATCGCGCAGTAAAATGGGTGCGTGAGAAGCGGAAACATCCCCAACACCGTCGTCCCCGCCGCCATCACCACCGGACGCAAACGACTCACCGCCGCCTCCAAAACCGCCGAGTACGGCTCCATCTTGATAGTGTAACGGTTGTGCTGAATCTGTTCGATGAGGATGATCGCGTTCTTAATCAGCATCCCAGAAAGTCCGAGGAAACCTAGAATCGACATAAACCCAAACGCCAGCCCCGTGCCGAGAAGTCCAGCCGTTACGCCGATAAACGCCAGCGGCAAACACGCAAAGATGATGATCGGTGGACGAAACTGATTGAACTGAATAATCAAGATCAAAAACATCATCCCCAAACAAATCGGGAACGCCATCGCCAGCGGTCGCTTACCTTCGTTCGCAGTGTAATACTCGCCGCGCCACTCAAGCGAGTAACCACTCGGAATCTCAATCTCACTCTCGATTCGCGGCATAAGTTTTAGTAGCATCACCGACGCCAGCATATTCCCCGGCGGATTGCAACGCGCAATGAGCGACTTTTGCTGCTGGAAACGACGGATGAGCGAGTCCTCAAAAACACTCGCGTCAACTTGATCGACAACCTGTAGCAGCGGAACCGAAACACCCGTTGTCGAACTGGTGACGATGATGTTTGCAACGTCGCTGTAGTCGCCGCGCAAGTCGCCTTCGGGACGCAACACTATCGGGAGCAAATCTTCGTCTTCACGGTAAACGCCAACGGTCGTCCCGACGAAGTGCGTGTGGAGTGCGCGGGCGATGTCGCTCCGCGTGATTCCGAGCCTGCGTGACTTCGCCTCGTTTATCACGGGCCGCTTCACTTCAACCATCTGTCGCCAGTCGGTCGCAACGTCCCACGCACCTTCTTCTCGCATAATTGTCTGCGCCTGCGTCGCAAGTTTTTTCAGAACGTTCGCATCACGCCCGCGAAAACGCGCCTCGATTTTATACGTCACCGGCGGGCCGTTCGCAAAACGAATGACCTGACACTCCGCTCCCGGAAACCGCCTTTGCAAATAACCTTCCAAAACAGGCTTGATACGATTTACGGTGTCCTTTGAATCGACCGTCACGAGAAGCTGGCCAAACGACGGATTCACATCTTTCGAGTCGTATCCCAAGACAAAACGCAGCGTCCCCGAACCGACAAAACGCGCAACCTGTTTTAACTCGCCGAGTTCGGGACGCTCCTTCGCAAGCGTCCAAAGGTAACGTTCAACTTCTGCAAGGTCGTCGTCGGTGACGGTGATGTGCGACCCCTGCGGTCGCCAGAAATCGACGTAAAATTGCGGACGGTCGCTGTCGGAGAAAAAGAAGTCGGGGATGAACATAAAACCGATCATCGCCACGACAAGCATCGCAAATATCGTTGCGAGCGACAAAATCCGATACCGCAAAACGAGTCGCAAAAATCTGCGGAACAGACGAAATATCCAGTGTCCATACGGGTCGCCCGACTCGATCTTCGGTATCCGCAGAAAGTCTACGCACAGGAGCGGCGTTGTCGTCACGGCGAAAATCCAACTCAACGTCAGCGAGATGAGCATCACCCAAAACAGCGAACGACAAAACTCGCCAATATTTCCCGGCGCAAACCCAATCGCCGCAAATGCAAGCACCGCAATCACCGTCGCACCGAGGAGCGGATATTGCGTGAGGGCGATTGTTTCGATGGCCGCCTCGACGCGGGTCTTTCCTCGCTGAACACCAATGATCACACCTTCGGCAACGACAATCGCGTTGTCAACGAGCATTCCGAGCGCGAGCACAAGCGCACCGAGCGAAATTAACTGCATCGTGATTCCGCAGAGCCACATCACGATAAACGTTCCCAAAATTGTTTGAAGGAGAATGACGCCGATGAGAAGTCCGCTCTTCCAGCCCATGAAAATCATGAGGAGAACGACGACGATGATCAACGCCTCGACAAGATTGACGACGAACGTGTCGAGTGCGCGGGTGACGGTCGCGCCTTGGCTGGAGATAGTGTAAAGCTGCATCCCTTCCGGCTGCACGCCTTCGCGGATAAGTTCCGCGACACGAGCCTCAACAATCTGCGTCATCGTGACGGCGTTTCCGCCGGCAATCGTTGAGACGCCGAGTCCGATGGCGGGTTCACCGTTGATTCGCATCAGGTTTAGCGGTGGGTCGATGTAACCGCGTTCGATCTCGGCGATGTCGCGGAGGCGCACAGTTTGGCCGTCGCGTCCGGCGATCATCAGTTCACCAATTTCTTCGACGGTCGTCCAATCGCCAGATGGCGTGATGCGAACGTAGCTGTCGCCGATGCTGACTTTGCCAGCGTTTTCAATCAGATTTTGTGACTCAAGGAGACGCAAAACTGGGCCGAGTCCGATACCGAGTTCGGCGAGTTTCGAGTAGCGAACGTACATATAGACGACTTCGCGCTGCGTCCCCCAAAACTCAACTTTCTTGACATCGCGGCAGAGCAAGATTTCTTTCTTGAGCACCTTTGCGTATTGCCGCAAAGCTTCGTAGCTGTACGGCGTACCGTCGGGGCGAGTGCCGGTGATTCCGTAGAAGAGACCGTACACGTCGCCGAAGTCGTCGTTGACGATTGACGGCCCTGCGCCGGGCGGCAGTTTGTAAGCGTTGTCGTGGACTTTGCGCCGCAATTCGTCCCAAACTTGCGGCAATTCGTGCGACTGCAACGTGTTGGCCATCTCGACGTAGACTATCGAGAGTCCTTCTTGCGAGAGCGAACGGAGTTCACGAATTCGTCCGAGAGCTTGGATCGACTCTTCGATGACTTCGGTCACTTCGCGTTCGACAACTTCTGGCGACGCGCCGGGATACGGAGTCGTCACGACGGCGACTTTGATTACGAAGTCGGGCATCTCCAGCCGCCCCAAATGCTGGTAGGCGTACCAGCCAAACACGATGACCAGTGCAGAGAGAATGTACGTTACCTTGCGAAGAGAAATTGCCGCAGCAGCTATGTTCATGATGGGAATCAGTGTAGTGTAAATGAGAATTGAGAATCGCGTATACGTTCACGGTTTTCAAGTAGCATCGTTAGTTGGTAGTTTCTTTTTTCTCACACAAAGGCACGAAGGCACAAAGAAAAATTTTAACGCGGAAATCGCGGAAGAACGGAAAGACACGGAAGTTCAGAATTCTGCGTATTCCATTTTTCCGCGTGTTCCGTGTTCTCTCCTCTTCTCTTCGTGCCTTTGTGTGAGACTCCTCAAAAAACCGTGAACGCTTACCGAATCGCTAACCACAATTTTTTCTGTACCACGCGATTGAGCGTTCGAGGCCTTCGTCGAAGAAGACGGTCGGTTCGTAGCCGATCCGTTCTTTTGCGCGGGTGATGTTGGCGAGTGAGTGGCGAACGTCGCCAGCACGCATCGGTTCGTAAATCGGTTCGATGTTTGTTGCCAAAAGCGTTTTGAGTTTGGCCAGAATTTGATTGAGTGTGACCGCCTGATTGCAAGCGATGTTGATCGGTTCGCCGGTGCAGTTCGCGGCGGGGGCGTGGGCGGCAAGCCAGTTCGCACGGCAGACGTTTTCGATGAAACAGAAGTCGCGGCTCTGCTCGCCGTCGCCGAAGACGACCGGCCTTTCACCACGCAACAGCTTACTGACAAACGCAGGAATCACCGCCGCATACGCCCCGAACGGGTCTTGACGCGGGCCGAAGACGTTGAAGTAACGGAGCGAGACCGTCTCCATCTTGAACCCCGCGGCGTAACTCATCATATACGCCTCGCACGAAACCTTGCTCGATGCGTATGGACTGATCGGCGTCGATGGCATTAGCTCGTGTTTCGGCGACTCCGCCTGTTCACCGTAACCGCTCGACGACGCCGCAAACACGACTCGCTTCACGCCCAAACTCCGCGCGACTTCGAGAACGTTGAGCGTCCCGTTGACGTTAACATCGTGACTCGTCACCGGATCGTTCATACTTCGCGGGACGCTACCGAGTGCGGCTTCGTGAAAGACTGCGGCGCAACCGTCCATCGCCGAACGCACGTCGTCCGCCGAACGGATGTCGCCTTCGACGAGCCTGATTCGCCCCGCAATCTCGGCGACGTTCTCACGTTTGCCAGTCGAAAAATTGTCGAGAATCGTGACGCCGTGACCTTTGTCGAGAATGAAGCGTGCAAGATTGGAACCGATGAATCCGGCTCCGCCAGTGATGAGATAGTTTGTCACGTTTTTTTCCTGTGTTTGTGTTTACGGTGGTGGCGTTTCCTAGTCCCGCTAGGGACGTTCTAATTGTAGCCGAGGGCAAGACGTACTCGTCGCAGCCCTCGGTCTGCGACACCAACGAAGTCGGAAGCTCCGTAGGAGCGGCCTAATTGAAGCGTCGATTAGGCCGCCCCGATGGGGCTACGGATTCTGTGGTGTCGTCCACCCAAGGCTGCGCGGAATACCGCTTGCCTTGGGCTACAATTAGGTCGTCGCTACGCGACTAGGACATGCCACCAGCAAAATTTCCGTGAACCGACCGTTTCACCACGTTTTGGGTATACCTTCTAAACTTGCGAAAAAATCGGTCAGCGGCTCTCTCCGATGCTTGCGCGGCTCAGTCCTGCCGCTCCGATGAATCCGGCGTCGTTGCCGAGTGTTGCGAACTCGACTTGAAGTGTCGGGACGATTGCGGGGAAACATCGTGCGTAGACATCGCTCCGCAACTTGTCGAGGAAACGACGCCCCGCCGTGCTGTCGCGTCCGCCGAACGTCATCGCACCGCCGATGAGGATGCACTCTGGATCAACCGTGTTGAGAATCGAAACGATGCCGAGACTCAAGTAGCGTGCAGTTTCGGCGATGATGTCGATGGCAACTTGGTCGCCTTTCTCGGCTTCTTCGCAGACGAGTCGCGGGATCGCGGAGAGTTGCGTGTCGGGAGTGATGCGGTCGCGGAGTGACGTTTGCGTTACTTCGGCGATGGCGATAGTTCGCCGCGCGACGGCCAGTGCGCTGGCGTAGGCTTCGAGGTGTCCGCGCTGACCGCAGCCGCAGAGTCGCGCGTTTTCGGTGCAGTCGATAACGAGGTGTCCGCACTCGCCGCCGCGTCCGGTTGCGCCTTCGAGTGTTTTGCCGTCGATGATGATTCCGGTGCCGATTCCGGTGCCGAGTGTGAGAAGTGCAAGACTCGACGCCTTGCAACTCCCCGACCCAACCCAGTATTCACCGTAGGCGGCGGCGTTGGCATCGTTGCAGAAGGCGACGGGAAGACTTGTTGCGTGTGAAAGTTCGTCACACATTGCGAAACCGACCCAGCTCCGCAGATTTGGGAGTTGTACTAGGCGTCGCGTTTTGGTGTCGATGACACCGGGGAGACCGAGGCCGATGCCGCCGATTTGGCTTCGCGTGACGTGATCGGCGAAGTGCGGCCCTGCGAGAATCTGGTCGATGACTCGCTTCATAAGTCGTACCGCCGTTTGGGGGCACGCCTCGGTTTGTACGGCGAGAAACGAGCTTGGCACGCCCGACTCGTTTACTTCACCGATGTGGACGACACGTCCCAAGTCGTCAACGAGACCGACTTTGATTGAGGTTCCACCAACATCGACACCAAAATAGAGGGGCGCAACGGCCTCTTTCACGGAAATCATCGGCATAGTAAACTCAAGATGGTTTGAACTTTGCGTACCAAAATGTTAGCGGCCCACCGAGGCCGCGGTACTACGGAGGGCGAAGCCTACAAATTGACCCGTAACGGGTCTAAACTCGGCGGGGCTGAACGGAACGGGCCAGCGTGACAGTAATTCTGCGGCATTCTACCGCAAGATTGATGCGTTGCAAGGCGAAGGCAACCGTTTCGGCGTGGGCGGTTGGTTTCGGTACGGAGTGCGGTTAGTATCACGCCTACCCTTCTCAATGTTTCTCTGATCGGCAATCTTTGCTTGGCCGGTTATGCTCAACGTTATGCGTGGGCAAGTGTTACACGGCGGGCAAACGTTTTCGGTTTGTCGCGTGAAAACGTGCGCGGCAATTCGCCTCCACCGCGTCTCTCTGCGTAGACGAAAAACGACGGGATGGTTTCGTTTTGAGGCCACCAAACAATATAAGTGCTCGCTCCGGTGTTACTTTGGGGGATTTGGATTGTTGGTGATTGGTCGATGGGCTGCTTTGCTGGTGTACGAAATACGCCATTGTGGACGTTCTGTAGATTAAACATTGCTCGCGCAGCAGTGATGGGATTCGTGTGCGCCGCAACGCTTCCCGCCTTCGCCGCCGTTCAGACCGTCACAAACTCAAACGACACTGGGGCTGGCTCGTTCCGCACCACCTACACTGCGGCGGGTGTGGGCGACACGATCAACTTCAATGCTGGCATCAATCCTATCCTGACCAGTACATTCATCACGCTCACCAAGGGAAATCTCTCGGTGAACGGGAACGATACGTTCGTAGGCGGGATTGGAGCCGCAATCACCGGACTGGGCGGAACGTCTGCGAATCTGCTAACGCTTTCGTCGCAGGTCGATACGATAGTCAACGCAGCCCGCACTGGCGGTCTCACCAAGATTGACACGTCCGCCGCTGCGGGTTCGCAGCAAATCTTCCGCGCAACCAACGCCGCAAACGGTTTGTCGCTTGACGCACTCTTCATCACCGCCCAAGGAAACCCGCTCTATTCACCATTTGCTAGTCACTATACCGGCCTCATTACGCAGTATACAAACGCACAACCAACACTGATAAAGGATGTAACCAACAGCGTGTTTTCGAGTTCTGTCGCCGGTACAACTTTGACCGGCATAGCTCCTAACGAAATAGCCTCCGTAGCCTTGGTGGTGTTAGCAAACGGGGCCGCTACGTCTGGCGACATAAATAAAGTCGAGAACGCAATCTTCTCAAACATCAGCGGAAATGCAACCAATAGCTGGTATTCGGGGACTGCGGTTAACGTACACGCAACCAGCTCATCTCCAAACTTTATAACTTGCACGCTCGGTACTGTCAACAATTGCGTATTCGACAAAATCTCGTCCACAATCTCGACTGGCACAAACGGGTATTTGCTTGGTGGCGTTGTCAGCGTGAACTCCGATTATGGCACCGCGATTATCGGCGGCATCAGCAATTCCATATTCAACGACATCAAATCTACAACAACGGGCACGCAAAGCATCTACGGCGGTGCGGTCTACGCGGGGACATATACCGCCGCATCTAACAACAATCTAACCGTCGGGTATATCACCGATACGCTTTTCAACAAGTTCGCAATCTCTGGACAGAGTGTCATGGGTGGCGCGGTTGTCGCTCACGTTGCGAACGGGTCAAACGCTACAACTGCTCTCTATGTTGGGCCTATCACACGGAGCGTCTTCAACGACTTCAGCGTCACCGCTCGCGGCGGTGCGATCACTGGCGGAGTCGTCGCTGCCTCTGTAATTGGCGGTGCGGGAAACACACGCATCGACACGGTTGACACTTGCACGTTCACCAACTTGAATATGAACGCCACCGCCGCAATTACCGGCGGTGTCATCGCGGCAAACTCTGTGAGTAACTTCGCCACCATCAGCGAAATCAAAAACTCGACGTTCGATACGCTGACGCTCACTGCGGGTACAAATATCTTTGGCGGCGCAATCGCCGCCTACACCGGAAACGCCAACGCAACTATCGGCAACGTCACCGACTCGACGTTCAACAACTTGACGCTCACGTCGTCTAATCAGGTCTCTGGCGGCGTGATTGCGGCGTCGAGCGGTGCCGTCGGAGTTGTGGGGAATGCGCTCACCATCGGTACTATCACCAGCAGCGACTTCACGAACGTCACGGTCAAAGCGACTGCGGCGACTTCTGATATTGTCGGCGGCGCAGTTGCCGCGAGCGACGTTATTGCCAATGCTGTTGTCGCAACAACGGTAAACGGAATCGTGTCGTCAAAGTTTGAGACGCTCAATCTCACGTCGGGGCGTGACATCTTTGGTGGTGCAGTTCTCGCGCGGAGTGTGAACGCCGCCGCAACTGTTGGCAACGTCACAGATTCAAGTTTCAAGACTCTAACGCTAACGCCGGGCGCGGCGGGGAACGTCTACGGCGGTGCGGTGAGTGCGTACAATGTTTCAACCGTAGCCGGACGAGATGCCAGTGTTGGGAACATCACAACGTCAACGTTTGATGGAATCAATATCACACGCGGCGCGAACATTTATGGCGGATTTGTAAGTGCGGTCAACACTGGTTCACTCGCTACTGCGTCGGTCGGTACGATTACCAGCAGTGACTTCCGCAACATCGACGCCACGGCAACGACGTACATCTACGGCGGTGCAGTTGGCGTGTGGGAGAATCAGCTTGGGACGGCGGGGACATCGAAGATCGAAGTCGGCGACATCGACAAAAGCAACTTTGAAAACATCAAACTGAACGCTACATCAGCGTCGAGCGACATCGCTGGCGGTGCGGTGGGGCTTGTCGCCACCACTGGTGCAAATGGTAACACGAGGGCGAATATCGGCAACGTTAGCAATTCTGCGTTCACCGATCTAACGCTAAGCGCAGGGCGCGACATCTACGGCGGTGCGGCTGGTATCTACACCTCCAACGCCGCCGCAACGATTGGCAACATTTCGGGAATCACGTCGTTCAAAGCATTCACGCTCAACTCACGCGACATCTACGGTGGAGCAGTCTTGGCGTTCTCTGCAAGCAACGTCGCCACTATCGGAACGATTGCAAACGCGACGTTCGACACACTCAATCTCACTGCGACGCGCGACATCTTCGGCGGCGCAGTCTTCGCACGCGCCGGAAACGCCGCCGCAACTGTCGGCGATATTTCTGGCTCGACGTTCAAGACTCTCACGCTCACGCCGGGCGCGGCTGGTACGATTCATGGTGGTGCGGTTAGTGCGTACAATTCGTCGGCTGGAACTTTCGCCCGCGTCGGGAACATCGGCACGACAACGTTTGACGCCATCAACGTCGTTCGCAGTGCGAACGTCTACGGCGGCGCAATCTCCGCACGCAACACGACGAACGGAGCGAACGCCGCAATCGGCGCGATTACTGGCACAACGTTCCAAGACATGACTGTCAAGGCAACAACGTCGATAAATGGTGCCGTCGTCTATTCGTCGGGGAGCATCGACAAAATATCGGGCGTTGCGTTTGAGCGTGTCAACGTGAAGAACGGCGCATCGACGGGAGCCGCCGTAAGCGGGAGTTTGGTCTACGCAGGGACGACAATCAATACACTCGAAAACTTGACCATCGACATCGGAAAGCTCCCGAAAAATGTCGCCGCGATTCTCGTTCAAAACACTGGCGGTCAAGCGACTGCTGCAACGCTCGGCGGAGCACTCACGATTAAGGGAATCGCGTCATTCGGGCCGGGAAGCGGCTCGGTTTTGAAGGCGAGTCTCTTGCCGACACTCCACACCGTCTTGCCGCCTTACACCGTAGTCGAAACGACGAACGCCGCTGGTACGCTCGCAAACACGTTCACGCTAACTAACACCAGCGACCCAGCACCAACCGCATACGACTTCATTGCCGAAACAACTGTCGTTAACGGCTACAAGACCGCAGACAACAAAAAGTACATCATCGAGGGAACAGCTGACCTCGTGCTCGCGTGGACTGGCGGCGGCAAAACTGCCGGAACCGGAAACTTCACTATCGCCGCCGGCGACCCACTCGACGGATTTGAAATCGACGTTCCACTCGCCAACCAAGCGGTGCCAGTCGGCGGATTCAATTCGCTCTGGGATGGAAAGAGTCTCACCAAACTCGGCACCGGAACAATCGTACTGTCGTCAACAAACACATACACCGGTGGCTCAACGGTCGAAGCCGGAACGCTCAAGATCGGCAAAGTCGGTCTCTTCGACGCGACAGCGAGTACGCAAAATCTCGGCACCGGTACTGTCAACATCAAAACCGCTGGCACTATCGACGTGAAAACGGCGAGCAGTTACACGTTCGAGAACGAACTTGTTGGCAGTGGAAAACTCGTCGTCGATAACGGCGCAACGGCGAACACGTTTGCATTCGGAACGGCTGTCGGCGATGCGTTTACGGGCGTCGTCTCGCTGAAGAATAACACGTTCATTTTGGCTGGCGACAACACGTTTGCACTAACGCGGGCCACACTCGACATACAAACCGGAAACCTCACCAGAGTCGGTACGTTCACCGCTGTTGAACCAGATCAGCACATCGGCAATCTGTGGATGAACGGCGGACGGCTCGACTTCAACATCACCATCGGCGACCCCGCAGCCAAAGGGATTATCGTCAGTGCCGACGAGTTACATCTCAACTCCGGTGGGGCGGCGATCACGCTCGGCGTCTTCCGCAAACCAGATGTACACGACATCAACTCGCAATATCTTTTAGAGCACGCTTCGGATGTCAAACTCGCACAGCTTATTCAGGCACAAATCGGTCGCGTCACCGGAGTTGCCTCCGACATCAAACTCCTCGACATCGCTACCGGAAGCGAAATTAACACTGTCGATCCAGCAACCATCAATATATGGCAAGACGGATTACACGTTGCTGATGGCATCTACGATGTCGGTCTAGCCGACACCGACCCCGGAAAAGGCGGCGACGCCGACGGTCTATACTTGGCTTACCAGCTCAAGGTAGTCAAGCTAATCACTACCGGTAACGATGCACTCATTCTCGCGCCACGACCGGGCGCAGTCGGTAAATCGACCGAGTTAGAGGCCAAAGTTACCGGCACTGGCGATCTTATCATCAAGGCCGGAACCGTTGCGACGGGGCAAGGATTGGTCGCGCTAACGAAAAAAGACAACGACTACACCGGTGCAACAACAATTCTCACCGGTACGCTACGTTGCCTCAATGACGACGTGTTGGGCGACACCAGTTCGTTAACTCTCCACGATGGTACGACACTCAACACCGATGGTTTTGCGCAAGATGTCGGCGCGCTTCACGGACTTACTCCGAACACAAACATCGTTCTTGACAACGGCGGTTCGCTCACGATTCGTGGCGACGCCGACAGTTATTTTGACGGCATCATCAGCGGCAACGGCGGACAGGTCGTTTTGCAAGGCGGGACATTCACGCTTCTCGGCGACAACACCTACACCGGCGGGACACGTCTCGAAGGCGGTGTGCTAGAAATAGCGGCCAACACCGCGATTGGTTCCGGCGACCTGACAATGCTCGATGGTTCAACACTTCGCACAATCGCTCCAGACATCGCACCGGTTGTCGTCATCGACAAAAAAGTTGTCGCCGAAAACTCGATAACGTTTGACACTCAGGGATCGAACGAACTGCAACTCGTCGGCGAATTCGTCGGGACTGATGTCACGTTCAACAAGACCGGCACCGGCACGATGCTACTCGACAACACCACAATCGGTGGAATTGATCGCATGAACGTGAGTGGTGGGCTGCTGGTGATCGGTTCGGATGTTAACCGTTTGGCGTTTGCGAACACTTCCGTATTCGTCGCAGTGGGGGCGAACCTCACTGGTACAGAATCGGTCGGCGATTCCGAAAATCACGGCACGATCCACGCCTACAACGTACTCAATTCCACCGCGCCACTCGGCAATCTCACGGTCGGTTCACTCGACAACCACGGTGCGATTCGACTCAACGGTTCGCAAATTGGAAACACGCTCACGGTCAACGGTGACTTCACTGGTCGCGCGGGGAGTTCGTTATTCATCAACACCGTACTCGGCTACGACAACTCACCGACCGACAAACTGATACTTGATGGTGGTAACGCATCGGGGAAGACGCTGGTTTATGTCAGTATCAGAGATGCGAGTGCTGGCCACCTCAAAGACGGCATTCGGATCGTCGAGACGCGAAACGGGGCGACGACCGATGCTGATTCGTTTGTGTTGGGGCGTCGCGTGGTGGCGGGTGCGTTCAATTATTCGTTGCGGCGAGATGTAGTGCCAGCGTCGCCAGACGATTGGTTTCTCACCAACAAACTTGGCGACATTTTAGACTACCGCGACGAGGCGTCGCTGTTTGGCAGTTTGTCGCGGACGACGATGGAATACAACGACGCCGTAATCGGGACGTATCACCGGCGTATGGGGGCGACGGGGAACACTTACGATCCGACGATTCGGTGGCGGAATTATGTTTGGACGCGGACAATCGGCCAGATTGGTAGCGGCGGTGCTGATCGCGGTCTCTACGGCGGCGACGTACAGTTTCAGAGTAAACTTGGTGCGTTTCAGTTGGGTTACGATTTTTGGGCGCGTTCGAGCGAAGTTTACCGTGCTAGTTGGGGAGCGTACTTCACGACGGGTCAGAGTTTCAATGATGTTTGGCATCGCAACGTCGATGGCGACGTGATGAAGGCAGGACGCAGTAACATGTCGGCGCAATCGGTGGGTCTGTACTTCACTCGTGTTGGTCGTGACGGTGCGTATGCCGACGTGGTTTGGCAAGCGAACTACTACGACACGCAGGTCTCACCGGTGTCGAGTGTTCGGCAGTCACAAGCGGGTTGGGGAACGGCGGCGTCGCTGGAGACGGGTTGGACGAAGATTTTGGGGCCGAGCGGATTTTCTGTTGAGCCGCAGGTTCAGTTTATCTATCAGTTCACCGGACGCGATTCGTTCATTTTGGACGACGACGAGTTTCACCAGCACCCAACTTACGTTGTCTTCGACGACGCACACAGCGGCACGGCGCGGGTGAGTTTGCGTATGGCGATGCCGTGCTCGACGCTGCACGGCAAGACGCTCTATGCGTGGGTGACGCCGGGCGTGATTCAATCTATTGGCAGTCCAACGAAGATTGGTTTCGTCTCAAGTGACGAGCGAGTTTCGCTTGTCAACGCGCTTCCGCCGTGTCGTGTGGGATTCGATTGGGGAATCGACGGTGCAATTACGCAAAACATCGATCTCACGATCACCGCTGGCGCATACCGCGCCGTCACAACGCCGACCGTAACACTCGCAGGCAACGCAAGTTTGCGAGTGAAGTTTTAGTACGCAGTTACCGCGCATAACAGCCCGAAACGTAGCGTAGCGATAGCGGAGCGTAGTGAGGGAAGTGAAGACTCTGCGTCCACAAAACCTGACGTTAACGTCGTCGTTTCCCTCACTCCGCTCCGCTACGTTTCGGGCTGTTGTACGAAGCGCGTTTGTGAAATGGTGTACTAGTGCCTTGGCAAGTTGAAATCTTTGGATTGCCGTTTTTTTCGGACAAAACGGCCCCCGATTCGTCCTATACTGCGTGGGGCCACTTGTTTTTGATCGCGTAACGTGTCAAATGGTGGGCGGAATGTTAATGGCCCCGTCACGGAATCGCGTATGGACCGAGTCGAGTTGGAACGTCTATTTTGCGACCTCGCGCCGGGCCTGCTCCTGTTTGCGAAGCAGTGGGGAGTCTGCGACGCCGAAGACATCGTGCAAGACGCAATGGCAAAACTGGCCCAACAAAACATACCACCAAACTTCCCGAAGGCGTGGCTCTATCGTGCCGTCCGAAACGCAATCATCGACCGTTCGCGGCGTGCAAAACTCGCGGTGAAAATCGAGACAACGGAAAGCTGGTTTGATTCCGTCCCCGAAGAGCAGCAGCGAACTCCACCTTTTGACGACATCGAACTAACCGCCGCACTCGCCCAGCTTGAAGCGACGCAGCGAGAAATAGTCGTGGCGAAAATCTGGGGCGATATGACGTTCCGAGAAATCGCCGAACTTTTGGGACGACCAAACAGCTCCATCCACGACGACTATAAATCCGCCATCAAAAAACTGAAACAGATACTCACCAATGAATGAAGTCGAGTTTGAAAATACACTCCGAATGTTTCGTCCGAAGCCGTTCGGCGTTTGTGACAAGACGCACCGAGGCCACGCGGCAGCGTACTGGTCGCGTTCGCGCCACGTCGCAACTATCGCCGCGAGCCTGTGCAGTTTCTTGCTGGGGATTGCGTTTGCGTATACATTCCTATTTCCGAAAGACGGCGTTGACTCGATCAAATCGGTATCGTCTACGTCGCCGAAAATCGTCTACGTCATGCCAACGGACGAACAGTTGGACGCAATCCGAACACCACGCGACTTGCTTGCTTGTCGCCTCGTGACGACATCAGTAGTACCAACCATCCCGCAACCCGCGATACTTTCCGCGATACGTTCGCTTGAACACGATGAGTGGAGATGAGGCGAGCGGCGGGTGTAAACCCGCCGGTGGAATCGCGGGCACGGCACGCTTCGTCATGCCCGCGTACTCGGCGGGCATCCAGAGAGTAACGCCGCAAGCAGACGCGGTTAGCGTTGCCGCGTAGCGGCAGCAAGAACTTAGCCGTGGGTGAGCGGAGCGAACCCACGGTAGGCCCCCCAAACACCAGAAAGCCCCAACGGGGCGCAATAATTGGAAGCATGCACAACGTCTCTTGCGCCCCGTTGGGGCTACGAATTCTGTTGTGGTCGTGTACCGTGGGTTCGCGGAGTACCACTCACCCACGGCTAAGTTCTTGCGCACCTTTGGTGCTTCGGATTCGATGCGGAGTGTCAATCGAGTTAGCAACATTTTCGTTCTGGATTCCCGCCTACGCGGGAATGACGAAACGTCGCGTGTCAATGTCCAACCGGCGGGTCTACACCCGCCACCATCAACCAACATCAAGGAGCAAACAATGACTACGAAAAAATGGTACGGCCACAAATTAACTTGGTTACTCGCTGGCATCAGTTGTGTTGCTGCGTTGTGTCGCCACACTTCTGCGGACGAATCGGAAGTTGAACACAAAATTGTTCACGGACGAATTCTCGACGAGTCGGGAAAACCCGTCGCAGGAGCGATTGTCAGGCACAGTTCGTATGAAGAAGATGACGATTTCGCCACCTCCGATACCGAAGGTCGCTTTTCGCTGCCAAAGCTCCGCCCCGAACGTTGGACATTCTTGTGGGCGATTTCTGCCGAAGGCGATCTCTTGGGAACAGGGCATCTGCTCGAAATGCAAGAGGGAGATAGAGACGTTCCTGAAGTGGTTATCACGCTCAAGTCAAACGTCCGCACAATTACGGGGAAAGTGGTTGACGAAAATGGACAACCTATCGCCGGCGCGGTGGTCGGTGGTGCAGGACAGTGTGCAGAACCGATTCGGGTAAAAAGTGATGCTGAAGGAAAGTTCCGTTTTCCTTGGCCAAGTGAAGAAACATTGCAGCGAGTCTACGCATTCAAAAAAGGTGTCGGATTCGATTTTGCCGGAACCGATGAGCCAGACGAGGCGCAAGAAATTATCGTTCCCGAAAAAATCGACAACGGCCCTTTCACGTTGGTACTTCAGCAGCCGCAAACCGTGAAAATTCGTGTCGTTGACGAAGCTGGCGAACCGATTCAGGGGGCGCATGTTTCGCCGTGGTTGATTGATAAAAACACTACCCAAAGCGGGAGAAATCACACCAATTTCAATACAGCGCAAGGACCGTGGGGCGTCACATCTTTCACCGACGAAAATGGCATTGCGACGTTCGATTGGATTCCAACCGCTAACACTTCACAAATAACTTTCACAGCGTATGGAAATTACCGGTCTGGAAATCGGATGAAAGATGGTGTCGTCTGTTATTTTGGAAGTAATCGTGTTCGTTACGAACCGAACGCCGCGAGCAATAATTGGTGGGAATATGAGGAGTGCAAAAACGGTAAATGCTTTCTCGTGAAAGAAGGCGAAACGGAAAAATGGATTTATGAAACGGACGAAGCGGGCGTCGTCAAACTCACACTTCCGAAACTGGCACGCATTCAAGGGACAGTGAAATACTCCGACGGCACCCCCGCTGCGCGTGTGATGATTTCCCGAAAAGACCATGATCGTTGTGGGCACGGAATCCGTTTTTCTGACGAGAACGGAAACTTTGATTTGCGTGAAAACCTCGGTACGAAACTGAATCTTGCAGTCGAGAGCCAAAAGGAATGCCTGCCCACTCTGTTCGCCTACGACGTGGGAGATGGAACAGAAGTTCAACAGTTGGATTTTGTCTTGCAAAAAGGGGTAAAACTTACTGGAACGATCCTCGACGCTGAAGGAAAACCGTTGCAAGGCGTGTACACAATTTGGATTAACGAAAAGAATCCAGACCCGAATTTTCCTAAAGATTCTGTGACTAGGCAGACGGGGAATTTCGGACGCCCGCAAATACAATCGGTGTACGAGTACATTCTTCCGCCGGGCACGTTTGCGGTGATGGTTCAGTACCAAGACCAACGTAGTGAACTACACACAATCGAAGTGAAGGCCGAACAAACGGGTGAAATCAGACTTGACCTTCAACTGAAGAAGTGATGCAACAGTTCACGATTTTCACAACAGCATACATTGTGAGCGGCTTTTTTTTTCGCACAAAGGCGCAAAGAGCACAAAGGACACGAAGAGTTCGTCAAGTTTTTTCCTTTGCCCGTAGGGCACCCATATTCCTCGTGCTAGAATCATTGATGCCCTACGGGCAAATTCGGATTCTGTTGTGGTCGCTGTTCTACTGATATTATTCCCCTAGCGGGGAGTAAATGTTCACGCCGCTTTGTGTCCTTTGCGCTCTCCGTGCCTTTGTGCGCAAAAAACAAAACTGCCAACAACGTTTGAAAACACTGAAAACGCTTCACGAAAGGTCAACCGAGTGTTTTGTGTTTTTCGTGGCTTGTATCTTTTACCAAACAGCATAAATTGACGTTTCCGAACAGGTCTACACCCGCCACCATCCACCAACATCAAGGAGCAAACAATGACTACGAAAAAATGGTACTATCGCAAACGGATTTGGTTGCTCGTTGCAACCGTGCTGCTCGTTTACTTTTGTTTCATTCCGTCGCGGTTTCACGCGACGTATGAGACGACGGGTTTGCGAAATCCGATTCTCAAGGACGGGAATGTAGATTACTTCCGCGTCTACGAAGAGACTTACGCGGACAAGTTCGTCCCGCCCGAACAAAACGGAATGCGCGACATCATCGCCGCGTTCGGCCCCGTCGTGCTGGAGCAAACGCACATGGCCAACACGATTCCATGGGAAGAGATGCCGACAAACGAAAACTCAAAAAATTGGTTCGAGACGTACTGGATTCCACTCTGCGAACACATGAGCATCGACCCGTACAAAAAACCGCGATTCTACGACAAACGCGGATACTACGGAAACAAATTGATCGAAGAGAAAGCCGCCGAGAAATTTCCGCCGGACGAAAACAACTCGCGCGAAGGCGCGAACGAAAAACTGTGGAAGAAACTCGTCGCCGCACCGTGGAAGGCAGAAGACGAACCGGAAGTCGCCGCGTGGCTCGCCGACTATTCACCAGCACTCGATCTCTTCGGGGTTGCCGTTCGCAAACCGAATTACGTTTGCTGGCGCAAACCCGACGAAACGCTCGTTGGAATTCTGCTCCCCGACGTGCAGTCGCAACGTGACTTCGCCCGCAATGCACGCATCCGCGTCACCGAACGACTCGGACGCGGCGACATCTACGGCGCGTGGTACGACGTGATGAGCATGTTCCACCTCGCACGCCACTTCAAAAAAGATGTGATAATGGTCACCGATCTCGTCGGCATTGCGGTTCAGATCGAGGCGATGGAAGCGGCGAAGCTGATTCTGCTCGATCCCGCAATCGACGACAACCACTTGCAACGATTCGCCGCCGACCTTGAAAGTCTGCCACCGAATACGCTCGTGGCAAACCTCGCAGAGTTTGAATGGTACCTCTCCCATTGCGTTCTCCAAGTTTTGAGCGAAGGCAAAGGGAGCGAGATGATGAATCCAATCTTCGGAATGAGCAACTCTTCTGTGGGGTCTGCATCGCTCGGATACCTTCCTTTCGACTGGCTTCCGATAGACCGCAACATTGCGGGAAAGCGTCTGAATGAGTTGCAGCGAATGCTCGGTGGAGACCGTTGGCACAAGACGCCCGCACTCGCCGATTCTGAAACATTCGAGAAGAGATTCCGCAAACAGCTCGAATCGTTTCGACTCGGTTTGGGGTGGTATATCCTGCGGCTTCCGCTGATTCACACGCGGTCGAAAATGGCGGCGGAGATGATCTTCCGCGACCTCACGCCCGCCTACGCATCGGTTCAAACAGCGTTCAACCGTTCTACTGCGAGCGAAGAAATGCTGCGCACGGCGATTGCGATCTTGCGTTACAAGAGTACGCACAACGAGTATCCAGAAACGCTCGACGCACTTGTGCCGGAGTTTTTGGAATTCTACCCGTTCAATCCGTACACGGGGCGTGCGAACTTCGTCTACAAACGCGAACCGGGGGAACTCCAGTCGGGTACGCCAACGCCGTTCCGGCTCTACGCCGTTGCTGCGGATTGTGTTGACGATGGCGGCGGAAAAGCCGACGCCTTCAGAGGCCGTGAACGAGTGTTCTTTTGAAGGGAACGGTTTGTGATTCCGACCACTGGTCACTCCCCACTGATTCGGGCACTCGCTTACGCTTCGTGTTCCGATTGGGCACTCGCTTACGCTTCGTGTTCCGATTGGGCACTCGCTTACGCTTCGCGTTCTGATTGGGCACTCGCTTACGCTTCGCGTTCTGATTCACCGCCATGAATATCGCTTTAGGCAAACAACACAAACTTCACCGCTTCACGCGATTGTGGCGGAGCAGAATTGTTTCTTGAACTCGTTACAACTCTCTGACGATAGCCGCAGCCGCGATGGGGTGCTGTTAACCATCGCCAATGGTTTGAAGCAGCAAACTTTTGAAAAGCGGAGAGTAACATCATGTCGAGAAAATTGTGTTGGATGAGTTTGGTTGGGTGTGTGGTCGCGTTCGTGACCGTCACCGGTTCGCAGTCGCAGGCGACTGCAAGTGAGTGCAAACCGTGTGAAGAGGTAATCTGTGCACCGTGCGATCCGTGTACGCCGGTTTGCGGGAAGGGACGACGCTCACTCTTGTCGTCGCTCAGTTTCTACGGCTGGATCGAAGCTGGCATACAAGTCAACAATCACGGCACGTCCAACAGTTACGCTAATGCTGGCAAAGCTCCGCTCAGCCAAATGGACGCATTTTCGGGGAACTCATACCTCCTCATGACACAGCAGCCGACCGACTTCCACGTCAATCAAACGTGGTTTGGTGTCGCCAAGAGAATCGACATCTCACGCGAGTTCGACTGGGGATTCCAGTGCGATACGTTCTACGGAACCGATGCGAAGTACGGACAAGCGTTCAGCGACCGCACGTTCGATTACGGCTGGGGAACGGGTGACTATTATCTATCGATCCCGCAAATCTACGCCGAAATCGGCGGGAACGGCGGAAAGATTCGCGTCGGGAAGTTCGCACCAACGATGGTCCAAGAGGCCCTTCCTGCGCCGTACACGTTCTTCTATTCTCACTCGTATGACTGCTTTGCAACGCCACTCACATACAGCGGTGTCGTCGGTGAATACAACTTCGGCAAGAAGCTCACCGTCAGTAGCGGCTGGACGGCCGGTATGCACAACTCGTTCGTCAACCGCTTCGGCGACAACGCCTTCGTCGGCAGCGTCACGTTGCGGCCAATGCCAACGATGTCGCTCGCGTATAATCTTTACTACGGTTACAACAAACAAGGCGACCCAGCTTACAACCGCTTCTACAACTCGGCTCACAACACTGTTCACACATGCGTTTTCACTTGGGCGTTCCGTCCACAGTGGTTTTATATGATCGAAGGTGTCTTTGAAGACAACGCCTATGTCGCCACGGCTGGCAACTACACGACGCGATCCGCTGGGTGCAATCAACACCTCATCTACACGATCAACAAGAAGTGGTCGGTTGGTGTTCGTGGCGAGTACCATCGCGCCGAAGGGACGATGTTTGACATGCAACACTTGACAGGCGGCCAAGGGACAGACCTCTACCAGTTCACGCTTGCTGCGAACTGGACGCCAGTTTCATACTTCACACTACGCCCCGAACTGCGATGCGACTGGGCGAACTACGACAACGGTTTCAAACCGTTCAACAACAGAACGGAGTCGTCGCAGGTATCGTTCGGATGCGCGGGGATTGTGAAGTTTTAGAGCGAGAGAAGTTTGCCCACGCACAAATAAGACCTATAGGCCCTATGCGACCTATAGGTCTTGTTGCGTTTCGACTCAAGACGGTTTGAATTTCCCGTACCAAAACGGTAGCGGCCCATCGAGGCCGCGGTATTGTGGAGGGCGAAGCCTACAAATCTACCCGTAACGGGTATCAAAACCGCAAAATCATATCGAGCGAAGTCGTGAAGAGGTGGTCTTTGCCGGAGAATGGGCCTGCGGTGCCTTCGGTTGGAGATTGGCGGCGGACGTTGCTCCAATCGTAACGTACTTCCGGGCGAATCGTGACGATGCGGTGCGGTTGCCAGCGCAAGCCATAAGTTAACGCGAAGTAGTCGTTGCCGCTGATTGTTTCGTCTGTGTCGATTGGAGTCATTCCGTTGACGTGGGCGTAACCGCCATCGCGGAACCACTCAGCGCGGAAGTTCGATGACAGTCGTTGCGAAATCTGCATCTCAAGCACGCCCGCAACCGACGCCCAGTTTGAGTCGCGGCGATCACCGTCGGTGTTGAAGAGACTCCCGTCTTTTTCCCAGCCGAGTGTGTGTTCGAGTCCGAAGCGGACGTTTTGCGAAAGCTGCTGCTGTAGCGTGAGGACGTAGTGAGTTCGCGGGTTTTTGTTTGAATACTCTGTTCGCCCAGACATAAGCATCCACGACAGCCGCGTCCCGGTTTCGGGCCGTTTCCACGCCGCACCAACGAGAAACGAGAGATCGCCGGTGACGTTGTCCCAAGTGTCCCAGCCGCGCGTGATCCCCGCCGTGACCGAGAGGCGACGACCAAGTTTTTGCGTCACCGTTCCGCCGCTCACCGTTACCGGACTGCCATACATGAAACTGTATGAGTGTGAATAGAACGTGTTTTCGGGAGCCATCGCCGATTCCAAACCGAAGTCGCTGTAGAAGTGACCAGCCTTGATCGTTGTCCCGTGACCGACTGGCAAATAGGCTTCGCCGTAAAATTGTGGCAGCGACAAACCGTAACGATAACGATTCCCAAACTCACCGCGCTGTCCACTACCGATATTCCAGCGTCCGTCAGCGGTGTGCGGATCGAGCGTTGGCACACGAACCGACCCGAACGGTGGAGCATCAAGCGTCGAATAGGTTTGCGTTTCCAAACCGGTTGCGGATGTCCAGAAATAATCGGAGCCGTACAACACATCGACGCGAAAACCTGCGCTGAGCCGGTCGCCTTTTCTCACTTCGCGTCCGAACGTGAGATAGAGCTGATTGAGTGCGTACTCGTTTGCCATGTCGGTGAAACGGAGCGGCGAGTTATCGGTTCCCACGTTTTGTCCGTTGAGTGAGACGCCGTGGTCGAGCCAGCCGTCGAAGAAGAATCCGAATTGCCGTTTGTTTTCGCAGGTTAGCAGTCCGCACTCGTCGCAAAAATATCGGTTGAGCATGTGCGTACCAGTGTGAGAAACAGTGTGCGAGACGGGGCGACGATACGCTGTCTTTCGCGTATCGGGATTTGCTGTGAGCTGCTGGTTCCACGGTACGACTTGCGGCGGCGCGATCACAACTTCTGGCGCGGACTTCGGTTTCTGCTTCTGTGCGTTTGCCGGACGTGGCGACAACTGCGGCGGCGCAGTCGTATCAATGACGGTCGTGTCGAGCGAGACCGCTGGAGGCGCGACTGATTCGCCATCGTCTTTGTTCGTCAAGAGCGCAGCGACGTTGATCGGCACCGAACGCGGCTCCTCAACCGACTTCGCTTGCGGCACTGGTAAGACCGGCACCGGCGCAACGAACGGGTGCGGAACGTCCGCGACCTGCTCAACACTCACCGGAGCCGCACTCGCAAACGACGCCGCAAACGACGAAGCCGCCGCCAGCAACACCAACCGAAACCGATCTCGAAAAGTTTTCATGACTGAATCCATTCTTCGGTACAAAACTAACAATCGAAACAACCGTTATAGGCCATCGTCTCGTTACAAGAAGCAAAAACAATAAAATGATTGCAACTGGTATAGTTTTCCCATGCTTCCTATAGGACATATAGGCCCTATAGGACCTATATGTCCTATGGAATACGCCACACCGCGCTGCCACTCGCTTACGCTTCGTGTTCTCAAAAGTTCCAGTTCATAGAAGCGATGATTCCGTGGTGTGAAAAGTTGCCGCCCATCTGAACGGAGTAGCGTATTGCGAGGTCGAGCGAACGTCCCATTCTTGACGCGACGCCGACGCCGAGTGCGAGTCGGTCGTTTGGGGTATTTGCGTTGCGGTAGATGTGTGCGGGGATGATGGTGTCGCGGTCTGATATGGTGACGATGCTATTGTGTGCGAGGTCGTGAAGCCAGTACGCCTCAACACACGGCAAAACGGTCGTGAGCGGCGTTGCGTACCGGAGCGAATAACGTCCGCCGATAATGAGCGTCGTCGCGTCGCCTTTGCGTCTGGCGGTGTCTGGCGTGACGACTCCACCGGTTGGCGAATCTGTCACAAAAACTTGGCGGAATGCGAGGATCGGTTCGACGGTCGAGAAACCAAAATCGTTCGGGATTCCGATTCCGATACCGAGGTTTCCTTGGTCGCTCGTATTGTTCGCGGTTACGTCGAACGCACGCACTCGCTCCTTCTGGCCGACGTAACCGCCGTCGAGGCGAAAGACGAGTCGTCGCCAGCGGAGTTCGGTTTGCGTTGTAACAAGTAGCGACGAAAAGTTGGTTTGTGCGGCACCGGCGTCGTTCCCGTCGGCTGCGCCGCCGTAGTAACCGACTCCCAAACCGACAACCCAGCACGGACTAACCTTGCGATCAACGCCAACGCGAAAGCCAACTCCGCTGACGTTGATTCCGCTTGCGTTTCCGTCTTTCCCTATATTTGTGAAACCGCCGTCAAACTGCGTATCGAGTCGCGTGACAGCATCGCCCATCGGCAACCGCAAGTCGCTCGCGCTGGCGCGCGGATCGTTCGTCGCGATCACGACAATCGCAATGCACAAAACCGAAATTGCGATTTGACGTGATGTCATTCCCAGTGCGAAGGAGTTGTGAGTGGCGACGTTGGTACGGGTAGCGGCGGTGCCAAAGTCGGTAACGCTGGTGGCGGTTGTACGGTCGTTGTCGGCGTGTATTGCGATGCGATTTGCGGAGTGGGTTCGGCGACGACTGGTGACGCGATTGGTGGTGCGACGGCACCGGTTTCGTGGCGTCCCGAACGTGTTGCGACAGCGGATTCGGTGTCGGTGCTGGTGTTCGTCGAGTCGAACCGACGACGCGACAGAAGTGGCAGCGTCGAGTTTGTCTTGGGAGAGTATGCGACCATTTGCGTTGTCTCACCGGCATCGAAACCGATGCGGATGCAGGTGCCGTCGTTCATACTCTTTGTTACGGAGCTTCCCCCCGCACGGCTCCGCACGAGAATCTCGCCGCCGTCGGTGTCGCTGGCTCCGACTTCGGTGTGGAATCGCCACTGGTCGGCGGGGACTTTGAACAGATCGTCGGGCGTGGTGAGTTGCCGGTTGGCGACGATGATCGAACTTGCGATCTGCGAACCGAGAAACTGCGTCGCCACGACACGATTTTTCACGAATAGCGAACCGTCTTTGACGAGCATCGCGTCGCCGTCGTTGCCGGGTGCGCGGACGGTGAGACGGTCGGTGACGATGAGCGAACCGACTTCGAGTTTATCGATAGGTGCGTTCGGATTTGGTGTGCAAAACCAGCAAACGATCCACGCAACCAGACCGCCCATCAAGGCGGAAAAGAGCGACGGCATCGTCTGTTGACGCCACGACGGCGGTACAGAAGTTGACGCAATAGCGGCGAGTGTGCGACGGGCTTCGTCGTTCATTCGGCAAGTCCTCACAAGTGAAAATGGAGTTTCATTGTGAATCGTACCGACTTTCGCGCAGCAAGGCTAGGGCAAATTCTTACGCGGGATGAAGAGGCGAAATAGGCAAAGTCGGAAGCGTAGAGGACATAACGGTTCGGCATAGCCGAACCCTCCAGTTATCATACGCCGTAGGCGTTTGGAGGGTTCGGCTATGCCGAACCTTAACGTCGCACGATCACAGCCGAGGCTTGGCCTTGGTGATCGAAGGCGAGTTTCAGGAACGAGTCGCCGCTCGGTGTTGCTGTTCCCGTGGCGACGCGAATCGGACAGTCCGGCGCGGTGTTAACGTGGTTCTTCGTCGGGAAGAGAGTCCCGCTGCGAAGCGACATTATCGACGCGACAACTTCAACCGCGCCGCCACCCGCACCCATTTGGCCACAGTGACCTTTGATCGACGTTACCGGAACGCGGTCGCCAACGACATCAGCAATCGCGGCGGCTTCGGTGGCGTCGGTTGCAATGTCGCCGAGACCGTGTGCGTTAACGTGTCCGAGCGACTCCGCGTCGATACCGCTTCGCGCGACAACATCGCGGATGAGTCGCGTCAAAAGTTCGCGGCTGGTTGGCGTTTTGCGATCCCATTCGCCGAGCGTTGCGGCTGAAACAACTTCGCCGTAGATCGTCGCGCCGCGTGACCGTGCGGCATCGAGCGATTCGAGTAACAACGCCGCCGCACCTTCACCGAGTACGGTTCCGCACCGGTTGCGGTCGAACGGACGACACGCAGTTTCGCCCGATTCGTCCGATTCGCGCGCGACCGTTTCTTGTTGTACGCCTTGAATCATCTTTGAAAGCAGCGTGCGACTCCCCGTTGTTCCGACGAGCATTGCGTCGGCGCGACCGCGTTTGATAATCGCCGCCGACTCCGCCATCACCGCGCCAATCGACGCTTCACGCAGCGTAATCGAGTTGCTTGGCCCTTGCAAATCGTTGTAAATGGCGATGTGACTTGCGGGCATGTTCGGAAGATATTTGAGCTGCCAGAGCGGCGTCATCAGCGGCATTCCGCGCGAAACCCAGCGTGAGAAGTCGAAGCGTCCGCTATCGTCGAGGCACGCCTTGACCGCTTCGAGAACTTCGTCGGGCGTCGTCAGAATATAGTCACATCCGAACGAGACGCCGACACGTTGCGGGGCGTAGTGGTCGGGCGTGAGACTTGAGTCGGCCAGTGCGTACCCAGCGACCGCGACGGCCATCTGAATTTCGCGCGACATCAACTTGATCCCTTTGCGCAGCAGACGCCGCGCACCTTCGTTCGGCACGATAAAGTCTTCAAACTTCCCCGTGAAGAGTGAACACAGTGCCGCGTGGGAAACTGGTAGCCCTTGCCCCAGCGCAACGACACCGCTGCGCTCAGCGATGAGCGATTCCAAGAGGGTATCAGGCGTCACCGCAAGCGGTGATATGACGCCCAAACCTGTTATGACAACCCGTGGCTCGGAAGACATTTCGGGAAAGAGGTGGAGATTCACAAACGAAAAACCTGTTGCGGTGCGATTCTAGCCTAACTTGCCAAATAATCAAGGGAAGCCGCAACGCAACGTGTGGTAGACGCAAGGGTGCAGTAAAGTTTTATTGTATGCGAACATTGGTTCGCGGAGTTTTTGCCCCAAAGGGGCGTAAGAACTTAGCCGTGGGTGAGCGGTATTCCGCGAACCCACGGTACGCGGACACACCAAAACCCGTAGCCCCAACGGGGCGAAAGAGACGATGCGGCCCCAGATTCTTGCGCCCCGTTGGGGCTTTCTGGATTTTGTGGCTTCCGCACCGTGGGTTCGCTCCGCTCACCCACGGCTAAGCTCTTGCTGCCCCGTTGGGGCAAATGCACCTCACGGTTGCAAGTGAAACTTTACTACCCCCAACCCAAACCACTCGTCGCTCGTTCCCTTGACACGTTTCTCAAAAACAGTACACTCGCACGAGTCCACTTTGTGGTTTCTGTTCGTGTTTTTCACTTTCGCCAAGGAGTCTGTCAGATGTCACATCAAGTTACGTCACGTCGTTCGTTTTTGAAGAGTTCGAGTTTGGCTGTTGCGTCGGCGGCTGCGGTGGCGTCGGTGCCGCTGCACGTTCACGCCGCTGGGAACGAGACGATCAAAGTTGGTATCGTCGGCACCGGCGGACGCGGTAGCGGTGCCGCGCTGCAAGCACTAAACGCCGACAAAGGTGCAAAACTCTGGGCCGTCTCCGACGCCTTCACCGACCGCGCAAACGGTTTTCTCGCCGGTGCAAAAGAACAAAAACCCGACCAAGTCGATGTCGGCGACCGCGTCTTCCTCGGACTCGGCGGTTACAAAAACGTCATCGACTCGCTCTCTCCCGGAGACGTTGTTATACTTACAACACCGTGCGCCTTCCGTGCACTCCACTACGATTACGCCACAAAACGCGGCGTGAACGTCTTCATGGAAAAGGCTCTCGCCGCCGACATTCCAAGTTGCAACCGCATTCTCAATGCCAACAAAATCGCCGAAGAGAAAAAACTCAAGGTCGGCGTTGGTCTCAACAATCGTCACTATCCGCCGACCGAAGAAACGATCAAACGGATTCAAGACGGTGCCATCGGCGATGTTACGTCGGTTCACGTTTACCGAATGCACGAGCCGTTCGGACTTCGCCCGAAGCGCGACGGCGAGAGCGATCTCGAACACCAACTCCGCAATATCTTCTGTTACACTTGGACGGCGGGGAGCTGGCTCGTCGATGCGATGGTTCACAACGTCGATGTGGGTTGCTGGGCGCGAAACAATATGTTGCCGGTCTCGGTGATGGGACAAGGCGGACGAGCCGTTCGCACGTCGCACGACACCGCACACGACCAAGCCGCTTATGAGTTCCAGTTTCCCGACGGCATTTTTATGAACGTGTTTTTGAGTCAGCGGGCGAAGACGTTCAATGCGTTTCAGTGTACGGTTCAGGGGACGAAAGGGAGTGCGGTGCTCGGCGAGGGCGTTGGGAAGCCGCGGATTTACGAAGGTTGCATGCCGTCGCGTGCGAAGGTTGCGTGGGAGGCGAAGGACGGAGTTGGTTCCGATTCTTACCAGATTGAGCACGACCGTCTCTTTAGTGCGATCCGCGAAGGCCGCGACTGGAACGAAGTCGAGCGAAGCATTAACGCAACTGCACTCGGAATCATGTCGCGTATGGCGGTCGATTCGGGACAGTTTGTGACGGCGGAAGAAGCGTGGCAATCGAAGTTTGAGTTCGTCCCGAACGTCGATGAACTGACCCTCGACTCCCCCGCACCAATCCTCCCCAACCCCGACGGCAGCTACCCACAACCAATCCCCGGCGAAACGGCTGCGTATTGACGATTGAGGTTTCCGTAGACAATTTGTGCCTTTGTGAGCAGTTCTTTTTTGCACACAAAGGCACGGAGTCACAGAGAAAAACGGGATTGAGTTGTCCGCAGATTCTCACAGATTTTCGTCTCTCGTTTCTGCGTCATTTATTGGCAGTTCTTTTTTTCACACAAAGGCACAAAGAGCACAAAGGGCACGAAGAGGATTGAACTTGAAAACGTCCTTTGTGTTCTTCGTGTACTTCGTGCCTTTGTGCGAAAAAAAGAACTGCCAATAAAGTATGCAGTCATGTGAACCGTGAACAGTTAAGGATGTTTCAATGTCGCAAACAATTATTCCCGGGAAAATGGTCAAGATAAAAACTTCTGGTGGTATTTATCCTTCGATGGAAGTTGAAGTTTTCCGTCCGCCTTACAAACCACCGAAAAATGCGGGCGTGAATGGTATGCCTATTCAAGTGCCGGTGGCGAACCAGCAACAGCCGTCAGATACGGCAGTGACGAAATAAACGATTCGCCTACCTTGCGATGCCCAACGGGGAAAACGACCATAGAAACAGGAGGTAATGTGACACAACAAGAGCAAGTTATCGAAGCAATGCGTCAAAATGGCGGATATGCTACGCTTGGTTTTCTGAACCAAAAAGTGGACGTCTCCAAACTGGGGCAAGAAAAAGAGCGTTTCGCAAAAATAACCGCCGCACTTGATTGGGCAAAAACGCACGTTCCAAACGACCAAACAACGGACGAAATTTTGGAGCGGTTAGCAAAAGTGTAACCGTTTACAGAATTGACCGCGTTGCCGTTGATATTTTTGCCCCGACGGGGCAGCAATCTCAATAACCGGCGGTAAGTGCCGCCGCGATAGCGGCAAGCGTAACCGCCGGTGACGCGAACGAAAATCGTATGCGTCTGTAGGACGCGACTTGTGTTTCGTGGCAACCGTCGTGTGCAAAGTCGCGTCTTCCAGACGCACGGATTTTAGGTAGTCGCTACCGTAAGCTGCGCGGAGTACCGCTTGCATACGGTTATTGAAATCGCTGCCCCGTTGGGGCAAATGTGGCAACGTCAACACGGCAAACCGTGAACGCTTACAAGAAACACAACAATGAACCACAGCTACCCAATCTTTACGGCGGAGACGCAGTGTCAGGACTGTTTTAAGTGTGTCCGTGGTTGTCCGGTGAAGGCGATCAAGGTGGAGGCGCAGCACGCTTCGGTTGTCTCCGATTTGTGTATTGCGTGCGGACGGTGCGTTGAGGCGTGTCCGTCGGGCGCGAAGAAAATCCGCGACGATCTCGGTCGCACAAAACAACTGTTGCGGCAGAGCGATCCGGTATACGTTTCGCTTGCGCCGTCGTGGGTCAGTGAGTTCAAGGGACTTCCTGCGGCGAAGATGATCGCGTCGCTGCGAAAACTTGGGTTCGCTGGCGTCAGCGAGACCGCACTCGGAGCAGAACTGGTCTCGGCAGAAATCGCACGCGCCTTCCGCGAACGGAGCGAAAACAAAGTTGTGATCTCGTCGGCTTGTCCGGTTGCGGTCGATTTCGTTCGCAAATACTTGCCGGCGTTTTCGGAGTCGATCTCGCCGGTCTTGTCGCCCGCGCTCGCACACGCAAAGTGGCTCCACGAACACTTTGCGAAAACTGCTCCTAATTCAAACATCAAGGTCGTCTTCATCGGGCCGTGCATCGCCAAGAAGAACGAGGCCGACGCGCACCCAGAGTTAATCGCAACGGCGATTCTCTATTCCGATCTCAAGGCGTGGTTTCAAGAAGCAGGGATCGAGCCGTGGAAAATCGAGACGACCGAAGACGACAAGTTCACGCTGGACGAAGCCCGCGACGGTGTTCTCTACCCGATGGAAGGTGGGATGAACGAGACGATTCAGATGCGCGGTGGGTGCGAAGGGACGCACTTCGTTTCGGTCTCTGGGTTTCACGCGATGCGGCAAGCACTCGAAGGTTTCACGCCGCGCGATGTCCGCGAGCCGGTCTTCATCGAGACGCTTGCGTGCGTCGGCGGATGTGTTCACGGTCCCGGAACTGCCCACGGTGCGCCCGGACTTCTCGAACGACTTCGCGTCATCCGTCACGCTGATTCAGTGTCGGCGATGACGCCAGCGACACACGCACCGCTCGACATCGCCGCCACTTATCCCAGTGCGCCGATAAGTCACGAACCGATTAACTTACAGAAAATTCGGCAGACGTTACGACTCGTCGGAAAACACAAACCCGAAGACGAACTCAACTGCGGCGGCTGCGGTTATGATACCTGCAAAAACTTTGCTATCGCGCTGATTGAGGGGAAGGCGGAGCCGTCGATGTGCATTTCGCACTTGCGACAACTCGCGCAGAAAAAGTCGAACGCGATCTTGCGGTGCATCCCTGCGGCGGTTGTCATCGTTGATCACACGCTTCATCTTATCGAGTGCAATCGCCGCTTCGCCGAACTTTCGGGCGAAGACTCTGCCGCCGTCTTCGACACCATCCCCGGAATGGCCGGTTCTGATCTTCGCAAACTGATTCCGTTCACCGACATATTTGAAGATGTGTTGCGAACGGGTACAGAACTCAGCCACGACACGCTCCGTCTCAACGACCGTCTCTTGAGCATCAACGTCTTCAACATCGACCCCGGTCAAGTTGTCGGCGCGATTTTGTTTGACGTTACGGGGATCGAGTGCCGCCGCGAACAGATCGCCGCCCGCGCACGCGAGGTGATCCACAAAAACCTCTCGACCGTTCAAGACATCGCCTGCATGCTCGGCGAACACATGGCCGAAACCGAAATCCTACTCCGCTCCATCGCCGACGACTACACCGAATCTGGGGCGAACGAGGAGTAGACGTTCCCAGTTGATTTTGATTGTCGCAAGCGTTCACACCATGTCATTCCCCCGCTGCGCTGGGGGATGGCTACGGCGGAAATCCATCCTGACGTTATTTTGTGTACACTGCGCCCGCTCCGATTCGGGCACTCGCTTATTCTGGCACTCGCTTATTCGGGCACTCGCTTACGTTTCGTGTTCTTATTAACGCAACGCATTAAGAACACGAAGCGTAAGCGAGTGCCCAGCATCATAACACGCTAACGACAGCGCGAGCAAAAACCGTGAACACTTACGATGTCACACCGCCGCACTTCTTGGAGACGTTGGTGGCAGCAACTTGTCCGCGAGGTGTGGACGCTTTACCGCGAGACTTTCGCGCGGCGCATCTTGGCCAAAGACAAACTCGGACGCGACGGCGAACGTCTGGCGGCAGAGTTTTTGGTGCGGTCTGGTTATCGGATCATCGGTCGCAATCTCCGGCTTGCCGGTGGCGAGGCCGACGTTATTGCGCTCGATGGTAACGAAGTTGTCTTTGTCGAGGTGAAGACACGTCGCAGCGATAGACACGGTTCGCCAGAAAACGCCATCGACGACCGCAAACGACGTGTACTAACGCGGCTGGCGGCGGCGTTTGTACAGCAGCGTCGTTATCGCAAATTGGCGTGGCGAATAGATGTCGTTGCCATCGTTTGGACCGACGGTTCACCGCCGCAAATCACACACCACAAAAACGCCATCACCGGCAGTGATTGACGCATTGCGAACGGTTACGCAGAACAAAATCGGATGGCGAGCGGTCTGTAAGCCGGGTTCTGTTCCGAAGATTTTTAACAAAAACCTTCGGCGACAACCATTTATCTGGGCGTTTCATTGCTGAAACGCTCAAGCGATCTACCCGAACCTCAAACGGGGCGGGTCGCCCCTTGGCTCTGTTTGATCTTGCTTCCCGTGGGGTTTGCCGAGCCGGTTGGTCACCCAACCGCTGGTAAGCTCTTACCTCACCATTTCACCCTTACCGCACACACCACGAATGTGACGCGGCGGCGGTATCTTTCTGTTGCACTTTCCCTGCCCTTACGGACGGTGGACGTTATCCACCACGGTACCCTGCGAAGCCCGGACTTTCCTCCCGTCGCGCACTCGGCGCGACGCGCGGCTGCCTGTCTCCACTCGCCACCCAACGCGAATGATACCACGTTTTCAACACAACGTTAGGGGAGCAAACCAGTCCGCTGACAAGTTGCGTCAATCGTCTGTAGTTATTTTGTTCTCACACGAAGACACGAAAGAGGAAAGAACGTAGAACACGCCGAAAAACGGAAGCCGTGTACACATCAAAAAAATCTGCGACAATGTACCTGTATGGAACAGTCTTGGCTCGAACATCTTGAAACGCTTTTGGCGACGACGTTGCCGCACGTTGAGGTCGGCGTCGGTGACGATGCGGCGGTGCTTGCGATTAAATCGCAGCGACTTGTCGTGACGACCGATGCGCTCACCGAGGGCGTTGACTTTCGTCTCGCTCACGACGACGCTTCACTGATTGGCCGCAAGTCGCTTGCGGTAAACTTGAGTGACATCGCTGCGATGGCGGCAGAGCCGCTGGCGGCGGTGGTGGCGGTAGTTCTGCCGCGCGACGCCGCACGCGAAATCGCCGACGCCCTCTATCGCGGAATGCGAACTCTCGCAGATGAATTCAACGTCCCGCTCGTCGGCGGCGACACGAATACTTGGGACGGCGGTTTGGTCATAACCGTGACCGCACTCGGTACGGCGACACCGCGCGGAGTGTGGCGACGAAACGGCGCGGTTGCGGGCGACAGACTACTTGTCACCGGACAACTCGGCGGGAGTATTCTTGGGCATCAATTCACGTTCACGCCGCGAGTCCGCGAGGCGTCTTGGCTCCGCGATAGTGCAACGGTTCACGCCGCAATCGACATCAGCGACGGCCTCTCGCTCGACTTGTCGCGTCTCACGCGAGCGTCGGGGTGCGGCGGAATTATCGACGCGGCATCGGTACCGATAGCGGATGCTGCGCGGCGTCTCGATGGTGACCCACTCGTTCACGCACTCACCGACGGTGAAGACTTTGAACTTCTCCTCGCTGTACCGCCTGACGAGGCTGCACGTCTGGTCGAACAGCAACCGCTCCGTGAACGTTTTGGCGTCGTCCTCACCGACATCGGCGAGTGCATCGTCGATTCTGGGCAGTGGTTGCGTAGCGAAGCTGGCACCATCACGCCACACAAACCGCGCGGCTACGAACACACCCAAAACTCCGCCGCAGGCAACAGTTCGTGAAAGTGCGCACCTCGACGCGACGCGGAAATCGGGTAGAATTGCCCGCTGAATTGTCGTATTCGTGAAAACGTGAACACCCCAAAAACAAGGTTAATCTTATGCTACAAGTTGTTCTCCCAGATGGAACGGTGAAGGAATATGCGAGTCGTGTTTGTCCGCTTGATGTGGCGGCGGAGATTGGGTCGCGGCTCGCGGCGGCGACGGTCGCGGCGCGAGTCGATGGTGAACTCGTCGATGCGCAAATGCCGCTCCCCGAAAGTGGTCGCGTCGCGCTCGAACTGGTCACAACCAAAGACGCCGCCGCGCTCGACGTGATGCGTCACTCCGCAGCACACCTCATGGCACGCGCCGTGATGCGACTCTTCGGCGACATACAACTCGCGTTCGGCCCAAACACCGAGACCGGTTTCTATTACGACTTCGCACTCGCGCACCCGCTCAGCGAAGGCGACTTCACTCGCATCGAAGACGAAATGCGTCGCCTCATCGAAAAAGACGAACCGTTTGAACGAATCGACCTCGCGCGCGACGAAGCAATCGAAGTCCTGCGAACAACCGGACAACTTCTCAAAGTCGAGCATCTCACTGAAACGCTTGCAGCAGAAGCGACTGTCTCGTTCTACCGTCAAGGCGAGTTTCTCGACCTCTGTCGCGGGCCGCACATTCCGTCGCCGAAGCGAATCGGTGCGGTCAAACTAATGTCGGTCGCTGGTGCGTACTGGAAAGGCGACGCCACAAAACAGCAATTACAACGTCTCTACGCAACGGCGTTCTTCGATCAAAAAACGCTCGATGCGTACCTCACGCAGCTCGAAGAGGCGAAAAAACGCGACCACCGCGTCCTCGGAAAACGGCACGAATTATTCTCCATCGAACAGCAAGTCGGACAAGGACTCGTGTTGTGGCTTCCGAAAGGGACGATCCTTCGCAAGCAACTTGAACAGTACATCTCCGGCGAACTCGTGAAGCGCGGTTATCAGCAAGTCTGCACACCCGTCATCGGAAATATCGAACTCTACAAAACGTCGGGCCACTATCCGTACTACGCCGAGAGCCAATTTCCGCCGATCAAAATGCAGGACGGCGACGAGTTTTTGCTGCGACCGATGAACTGCCCGCACCACGTTATGATCTACAAAAACAAGCCGCGTTCGTACCGCGATTTGCCGCTGCGAATCGCGGAGTTCGGCTGCGTTCACCGGTTTGAACAGTCGGGCGAACTCAACGGCCTCACGCGCGTTCGCGGTTTCACTCAAGACGACGCGCACATTTTTTGTACGCCCGATCAAGTCGAAGACGAGTTTCGTTCGTGTATCGAGATGACGCTGCAAATTTTGAACACAATGGGTTTCCGCGACTTCCAAGTGCGGCTCAGTTTTCGTGACAATGCGAGCGACAAATATGTTGGCAAAATTGAAAACTGGAATCGTGCGCAGGCCGCGCTTGAAAACGTTTGTCGCCAGATGGACTTGCCGAGTCTTGAAATCGCGGAAGGCGAAGCGGCGTTCTACGGGCCGAAGGCCGACTTCGTTGTCAAAGATTGTCTTGGTCGCCGGTGGCAACTTGGGACAGTACAACTCGATTACAACTTGCCGAGTGCGGAACGATTCGGACTCGAATACGTTGGTGCCGACAACAAACCGCATACACCGGTGATGATTCACCGCGCACCGCTGGGTTCGTTTGAACGGTTCTGCGGCATTTTGATTGAACACTTTGCGGCGGCGTTTCCGCTGTGGCTCGCGCCGGAACAGATTCGCATTCTCACCGTCAGCGACAAGTTTAACGACTATGCCCGCGAACTCGAAACGACTTTACGCGACGCCAACTTCCGCGTGAGCTGCGACTTGCGGAGCGAAAAAATCGGCGCGAAAATCCGCGACGGGCGGCACGACTTGATTCCGTACCTTGCGGTCGTCGGCGCGAAAGAAGTTGAGAACAACACCGCGAACGTCCGCAGCCGCACCGCTGGCGAACTCGGCGAAATCGCCATCGCCGATCTCGCTGCAAGAATGGGTGATGAAGTACGTTTGCGGTCGGTGTAGTAATTTTTTCTTGCGGTTGTGAATGAGTTATTTGCCCCAACGGGGCAGCAAGAGCTTAGCCGTGGGCGAGCGAAGCGAACCCACGGTACGGAAGCCCCAAAATCCAGCAAGCCCCAACGGGGGCGCAAGAATCTGGCCACATCAATTTCTTTCGCCCCGTTGGGGCTACGGATTTTGTTGTGGTCGCTTACCGTGGGTTCGTGGAGTACCACTCACCCACGGCTAAGTTCTTGTCGCCCCGTTGGGGCGACGACACACCAACGTAAACTGCTAACCGACCCGCAACTTGCAAGTAAACTTTACTACACCCGTTTGCGGTCAAATTTTTAACCACGACAAACACGAGGGGTTCACATGATTGCTATCAGATTGTCAGAGGATGTAGAGCTTCGCCTTGAAAGTCTTGCAAAGCGTACAGGACGCACGAAGTCTTTCTATGTTCGTGAAGCCATTCTCGAACACTTGGAAGATTTGGAAGACACGTTTTTGGCCGAAGAACGCTTGAAGAATCCAGCACACACCGTTTCGTTAAGTGAGATTATGAATGAAATGGCGAGTTGAATTTGATGAGCGTGCGGCAAAGGAGGTTACCGTTCACGGGTTTTGCATTTACACGCACTTCTTTTTTCTCACACAAAGGCACGAAGAGGAGAGGAGAGAGAACGCGGAACACGCGGAAAAACGGAAAGACGCGGAATTCTGAACTTCCCCGTCTTTCCGCCCTTCCGTGATTTCCGCGTTAAAATTCTTCTTTGTGCCTTCGTGCCTTTGTGTGAGGCTCCTCAAAAACCATGTACAGTTACGAAAATTGACAGGTACTATGTAAACGGTCACTACAGTTTTTTTGTCGGAGGCAACGATGCAACACAAATTTGATTCGACACAAGTAACGCCAGAGAACTTTCGAGATGTATTGCCCAAACGTTGGCTGGAGTACCTCCATGCACTCGGCAACGTAGAAGGAACGACGACGTGGCGGTACACTCGCAATGGACGCAAAAACGGTGGAGCGACCCGGACGCTCGTCTGCAACTACCCGTTTTACGCGGAGGTTAGCAGCTCGATTGGCAAAGCCGCCGCCGATGCGATGGCAACGAACAGTACCTATTGGTTTCGCTTGGAACGAAACTGTCCCAACAATCCCGCCGACGTATGGGCGGTTGAAAGACAGTTTGCCGTCCCCAAGTCACAGTCTCTCGAATCGTGGGCGTTTCCTCGCCACTTTTATATGGACCACGGTAACGCGGGCGACCACAGTGGCGAAGGCGACCCAATCGGCTATCACATCTTCAATTCCTTGGGAGTCGGTCTGTTTGCGGACGGTTCTGTTCCAAATCTTCCAGATGTTGTCGCAAGTGAGCAGTTCAAGGTCAATGAAGTTGCGTTTCTTGAAAACGATGGCAAACGACAGTTTTTCCTTGATTTTAGCTATGTTCACAAAGACTATCCGCAGCATTACAAGGAGACGCCCAGTTACGCTTATGCGTCGCATTTCGAAAGTGATCTGTTTTCGTTGCACGCCAAAGTGTGGCTCGAAACCGATTACTTCCTCGTCACCAGAAGTGAGTATCACACCGCTTGCGGTTGGGGAGACGAACACCACGTCGTGGTGGAATGCGTCTACGATTGCGATACCTACAGTGTCCCGTTGCCGAAAAAGTATAACAAGGTGAGCCGTTACCGCTTACAAGAAGGCAATACCACCGGTGTCTTGGAGACCGACGAAGAGTTTGACCTTCGTGAGACAAACCCGAAAGACGAGACGCGATTTACGCTATCCGCATTCGGTTTACCAGAACCCAAATCCGGCGAGGCGTTCACGCCGATTTGCTGCTGGCACCCGTGCAAAATGTAGTGAACGCAACCAAAAGGAGAACGCTATGCCAATGTTAAACCCAGCAATTACACGAGTGTCTAATGAGGCGACCAAGCTCTTTGAAGACTTTCAAAAAAATTGCCAGCAGAAGTGGCGAGAATACTTGTTGTCACACGACGGCTATGAAGTTGAGTACAGGAGCGTGTCGCACTTCAAAGGCGAATTGGACATGACATCGTGCGGCAAACGTGGGTTGCGTTTTCCAAGTTCGTTTGGCTATGGCCATGTCGAATACACCGACGATTTTATCAATCGCATGAAAAAAAGTGACCCTATTAACTTTAGTTGCGAAAGCGTGGAAGATTACGCACACGTCTACAATCCGCAATATGCCGCGATGTTGTTTCGAGGTGGTGAAGCTGGAAAGTGGCGGATAACAAATCTGGACGTCGTTACAGAGCAGTTCACTTGGGACGATCTTCAGTTTCGTATCCGCGACGAACAGCCCGCCGAGATTCGACAGCACAATTTTTACGACATTCTATCGTACTTCGCTCCGGGGCTTTCGCTGACTATGCGGGATCAGGTTGCGTGGATGGTTCGATGGCCGCACTTTCAAGTTGTGTCCGTGGAAACGGTTGTCGAAGACGGCGTGACGCTACTGAAAATCGCGTACAAAATCGACGTTGACGAAGAGACTCAAATGAAGTACAGAATGACTCCAAGTTCGGGGACGCTTACGTTTTTCCCCGAAACTTGGGTGCTCAAACGAGCTGAATATGTCGAACGCACTATTCTGCACACCAGCGAGTTTTGCTACGACACTCAGAAAGATTCGTTCCCTCTTTTGACCAAACTGGTGAGAACGGTAACGCCTACAAAAGAAGAGTACGACTGGGCGCACGATTATGTATGCGACTACGACATTCATCCACTTCAAGACGAGTCGGATCGATGCTTTCGTTTGTCGTCATACGGTTTGCCAGAGCCGGATTTTGAATCAGATAGGTCTATGCTGTGAACACTCATATACGATCATCGCTCCCTTTCGTTTTTGGTGTTGTCGCCGTTGTTGCGGCGGCGTGCGGACTGTTCGTCTGGGAAGTCCAGTGGCAAATGCTCGCGACAAACTTGCAAGGAGAGTGGTGTACGGCACCAATCGTGCGTTATGGCGTCCACCTCGTTCTGCTGGCACTCTTGTTCGCTGCGACGATCACCGATTTTCGTGCGATGATCATCCCCGACTCCATCACAATTCCGGGAACACTGCTCGGAATCACACTGGCAACGCTGATGCCACTGTCGGCGTTGCCAGTTTCGGAGATACGTTTTGTGAACGTCGCGGGAATTGAGATGGCGTTGTTGGGAGGTGGGCTTTTGCATGTGACGAGTCCAGAAATGGCTGGCGATATGTCGTCGCCTGCGCACGTTGCCTGCGCACTTGCGATCTGGTGGATGGCGATATTTGCGATGCTTGATCGCGTTTGGTACACGCGGCTGAAGTTTCGCTATGCTGCCGCGATCTTTTGGCGTTACCTGCGGCGTTCGCCGCGGACGCTGCCGCTTATTGCACTTGGCGTTGTCGGGAGCTTTGTAATCGTACCTCTGATGATGTCGCCGGTGCGTGCGGTGCCGCTGTTCTCGTCGCTCGTTGGAATGGCGACTGGTGCGGGGATGATTTGGGGCGTGCGAATCGTCGGCAGTCTTGCGATGCGACGGGAAGCGATGGGGTTTGGGGACGTGACGCTGATGGGGATGATCGGTGCGTTTCTCGGCTGGCAACCGTGCGTGGCGATCTTCTTTCTTGCGCCGTTCGCGGGACTCGCGTTTGCGGTGGTTCGCAGCACGTTTCGCTTTGAACGCGAGATTCCTTATGGCCCGTTTCTCTGTGCGGCGACGGTGGCGGTGATTATATTTTGGCGCGGTGTCTGGTCACACCTCGAACCGCTCGTCTCGCTCGGTATTGTTCTGCCGCTGACGCTCGTAACGTGTCTGCTCCTCTTGGGCGTGATTCTCCGCGCGTGGCGTGCGGTGGTGGAATAGACTTGTTTGGAAACTTGCACTCACACTGCAGTTCGGCTATGCTGAGCCAGAATTACTGTCAACAAAACTGCCTATGTCCTCCCTTTGCCGCTTGGGGAGACGCGATAAAATGTCGCCGTCGTGCGATGGTGGTTTTCGCGCGTGTACCCCAACGAAGTTTTCGGAGGTCTCACAATGAAGAAGAATCTGTGGCTAACGATTGGTGCAGTGGTGCTAACGGCGTCGCTGTTTGGTTCGGTTCAATTTTGTTCGGTTCAAGCGCAAGACAGAACGTGGACGAGCATAAAAGGCCACACCGTTGAGGCAACGCTCCTCGACTACGACGGGAAAGAGGTCAAACTCCGCAAAAAGGAGGATGGTAAAGTTGTAACGGTCCCGGTCGATCAACTCAGCAAGGCCGACGCGATCTATCTCAAGCAACTCGATGAACCAAGCGGCGGCGACGCCAATCCGTTTGCAGGCGGATCGGATGGCGACGAAAAACCGAGCACGAAACCATCGCGTACTTCTGCGACGCCAAGTCGCAACCGCGACGAGAGCAGCGATGAAAGTAGCGACTACAAACCCGTCGCCAGCGAACGCAAGCCAAAGAAGTTGAGTCTGCGAGGTGCGCACACCCCAGCCGTCGGGATGATCGATGGCGAGTGGAAAGTCACGTCCGATGCGTTCGATCCGCCGCTCTTTTCAGCACCGACGAAGGCGGTTTCGTGCAACGTCGGCAAACTGGAGTTTGCTCACTTCCCACGTCAGGAGCAGATATTTTTTAGCTCGCCGAGTGTTGGAAAAGTGTTCACGACCGTCACGATCACCAACCACAAGAACCAGCCGCCGTACACGCGAGGATTTGTCGGCGACACCAAAACGGGAAAGGCGGTGTCGTTTCCGATGGCGTTCATTGGAGTACCGCTCGGCATCTCACCGAACGGAACGCGAATCGCTATCAGACGCGAAGACACCGAAGGCGAAGGGAACAACAACTGGGGGAAACGCGGCTGCATTGATGTGATGGAAGTCGTCGATGGCGGGAAGCCGCAAATCTTGGAATCGTACCGTCCGTTTGAAGAGGAACGGCCACAACGCGGCATAGTCGGGCCGCTTGAAGTCGATGTGGAAGAAGGTGACTTCATCGACGACGATCATCTCTTTGTCCGTTCGGCGAAGGGAAAACTCGCTCTGTTTGACGTGAACGACGGCAGCGTCGTTTGGACGCAAAACCTTGAGGGCGGCGGAACTATTGTGCTTACACCCGGCAAGAAATACGCTTTGATGTCGGGCGGGAAACGAACGCTTCTTGTGGAGATGCTCACGGGCGATGTCGTTGCAGAACTTTCCGACAACGACAATGGCGGGAGTTTCGCCTTCTCGCCAACGGGAACGAAGTTTGCGAAATGGAATGACAACAAAATATCTGTCTGGGATTTTGCGACTGGCGAAAAGACGACCACGCTCACGCAACCCGGAAGCGGAAACCTCCAGTGGCTCAGCGACGAGTATATTCTCGCCGGAGACGACGTGATCGACCTCAATCTTCAGTGTGCGATTTGGGCGTACAGTCGTCGTGCAGACAACGAGAAAAGTTACGGCGGCGGGCTTTGGTGTGTCTTCAAAAATGGCGACATCAGCACAATCACACCGATCAAACTCCCGCGTCCGGCAGACGTTGAAGCGTTCCGCAAGATTCCAGAGAGCGAACGATTTCTCGTGACGACCGGTACGCCGGTGACGCTCATCATCGACTCATCGGTCGCGCAAAACCGCGACAAGATCGAAGCCGATCTCAAAAAGAAACTCGAAGGGTACGGTTGGAAGATCGAACCGAACGCAGCGATTCAGATGCGTCTCAGCATCAAACCCGAAGAGGAACGAACCGTGAACTACATGGGGCTTGGGTCTGCGAAGTACATGCCAAACACGTCGTCGATGACACTCGAACATCAAGGCAAGACGGTGTGGTCAGCGCAGACTACGTCGGGGCCGCCGATGATGGTTAGCACGTCTGAAGTTGACAAGAAAGGTGGCCTGCAAGAGTTCGCGCGTGCGATGGCGGCACCGAGGTACGACTGGTTCGCAAACGTCGGCATCCCCGACCGGATCGTCAACCCCGCCGCCAAGGGGAAAACGAACATCTCGTCTCGCGGTTTTGAGTGAGATGCAAATGTTAAAGCGAAACCGTGAACGGAGTATGCATTGCAACCGTTCACGGGTGTAGTAAAGTTTAGTTGCGGGCGCGAATGGCGTATTTGCCCCAACGGGGCAGCAAGAGCTTAGCCGTGGGTGAGCGGAGCGAACCCACGGTACGGAAACCCAAAACCATGGTAGCCCCAACGGGGCGAAAGAAATTGATGCGGCACTGATTCTTGCGCCCCGTTGGGGCTACGGATTTTGTTGTGGCCGCGTACCGTGGGTTCGCGGAATACCGCTCACCCACGGCTAAGTTCTTACGTCCCGTTGGGACGAAAACTCGGACAACCAATGTTCTCGTGCAAGCCGATTTTACTCCCCCCGTTCACGATTAGTTTCATACAGGAATGATGGCCGAACGGACGGCGAACTCCACTTTCACGGCGTGCTGAAGTCGATTTCGGACGGGTTTGTGAGGGCGGTGTCGGAGCCGCGTTCGACGAGGTTCCCGGCGAGGTCGAGATAGATTTTGTCTTCGAGAATCTCCTTGATTACGATCTGCAACTTGTCGTCTTTGTCAACATCGACGAACGACCGCGCACCTTTGTTGAGGTAGACAAGCCGCTTCTGAATCAAGGCCGAGAGCTTGAAACGACCACCAACTTTTGTGATGAGTTTTTCGTCTTTGAGTGCTTCAATCATCGAATTTCTCCAGTGTTCAAGTTTTCAAGGTATGTACACATTTCTGCGACCGCCGTTTCGAGGCAGTCGTTGACAATACAAATGTCGTAGTTACTGGCGTAACTCATATCGCGCGTCGCGCATGCGATGCGACGCTGAAGCGACTCCGGCGACTCGCTTCCACGTTTCGTAAGGCGTTCGGTGAGTATCTCAATACTCGGCGGGGCGATGAAAATCGTAACGGCGTCGGGGCATTGCGTCTTGACATGCATTCCACCAGCAACGTCAATCTCAAGCACGATCCATTCGCCGCGTGCAACTGCGTCGGCGACCGGCTGCGCGAGCGTGCCGTACCAGCCGCTACCGTACACCTCAAAACATTCCAAAAACTCACCGCGACGACGCTTGTCGTCAAAATCTTCTGGCGACAAAAAGTAGTAGTGCTTCCCGTCAACCTCTCCCGCACGCGGCTTCCGCGTCGTCGCCGACACGCTGAAAACCAGCGGCAACGGCGACCGCGTGAAAACCTCCGCAAGGACCGTTCCCTTGCCAGCTCCCGATGGGCCTGATACGATGATGATTCTGCCGGACATTGAAGGGATTGGAGGCAAGAGGCGAGGGACTCGGAATTGGATTTTGTGGGCGGAATGGACTTCTTTTCTATACTAGATTTGTTCGGAAACATGGATTTGGGGCGATTGGGTAGTTCGCGGTTCGGCATATCCGAACCCTCCAGTTGTCATACGCCGCAGGCGTGGAGGGTTCGGCTATGCCGAACCGCTGTGCGGGTGCAAGTGTCCGAACAGGTCTACTAATCTCTAGTCCCTAGCCTCTCACCTCTACTCCACATTTTGAACAATTTCGCGCATCTTTTCGAGACCGTTTTTCATATCGACAACGTGGCGAGTGATGGCGATGTCGTTCGCCTTCGCACCAAGCGTGTTGACTTCGCGGAACATTTCTTGGAGCAGGAAGTCGAGCTTGCGACCAGCCGCCTTGTCTTCGTTTATGATGGTGTGAAACTGTTCGCAGTGTGACTGGAACCGAACAATCTCTTCGGTGATGTCGCACCGGTCGGCGAACAGGGCGACTTCGCGTGCAACCTCCGTCGGCACCGGCGCGTCGATTAGTGCGGCGAGTCGTTCGGTTAGTCGCTGCTGATACAGTCGCGGAACTTGCGGCGCACGTTCCGCAACGTCAACGATTGCTGTTTCGAGTCGCCCAACTTCGTCGAGGAGCGCACTGGCCATCGCGGCCCCTTCGGTACACCGCATCTGTTGCATCTGTCGCACCGCCTCACGCACGGTTTGTTCGACCGCTGCCCACTCGCAGTCTTTCGCCGAATCGTCGGGTTTGAAGTCGTCGGGGGCGGCGTCGATGAGCAAGTCGGGAAACACAAGAAGACTTTCTAGCGTCGTCGGCGACATCAAACTCAAACGGTTTTTGAAGTCAATCAGCTCCATGAACAGCGACTCAAGGAGCGGCGTGTTGAGCCGCTTCGAGACCGTCGCTCGCCGCGATGTCACCCGCACCTGCATCGAGACCGCGCCGCGCTCGACAAGTTCACGCACAATCGGTTCAATACGCGACTCAAGCGAGGCGTCACCGCCGTAAACACGAAGCGACAACTTGAAGTGCCTGTGGTTAACCGAACGCACCTCAACCGACACCGACAAACCATTGTCGTCGTTTACCGTCTCACGCACCGCCGCAAATCCGGTCATGCTAACGAGCATTGGTCGCCCTCGGTTGGTTGTTGAACGTTCACTCTGCTGGCTTCGCTGGTTCCGGCGTTGCCGGTTCCGGCACTGCCGGTTCGGGCGTTGCAGCGGGAGCTGGCGTTGTTGCTGGTGCCGCTGGCGTTGTCTCTACTGGGATCACTTCTACGTCTGTCGTCTCGACTTGTGTCGGAGCGGACGTGGGCGGGAGCGGTGGAATCGACTCGTCGCTGGCCGAACTCGACTCTGGTTGGTCGAGCGAGAGAGTGTCGTTCTTTATCTCCCACTTGAGATAGCGGATCGTTCCGATGCAGAGCAGAATCCAAATGACCACGACGACAATCGTGATCCGCGTGAAGACATCTCCCGCCTTCGCGCCGAACGCGCTCTGCCCGCCCATTCCGCCAAACGCACCGGCAAGCCCGCCGCCGCGTCCACGCTGAATGAGAATGAGCAGTATCAGAAAGACCGCGACAACAAGCAGAAGCGTAATCAGTAAAGCGTGCATCATGAGAGTGACAAGTGGTTAGTGAAGTGTGTTAAGAACCAGAACACGAAGCGTAAGCGAGTGCCCCAAATGAGAGCACCCGGATCTGCGACACGAATCAGAGCACGAAGCGTAAGCGAGTGATCACGCCCCGCCGCGAACGATTCCGATGAACGAATCGACCTTGAGCGACGCACCGCCGACGAGCGCACCATCGACATCGGGCTGCGACAAAATCTCTTTGGCGTTGTCGGCCTTGACGCTGCCGCCGTACTGAATGCGAACAACATCAGCGACTTCGCGTCCGTAACGTTCGGCGACCATTCCGCGAATACTCGCGTGAACGTCTTGTGCCTGCTGCGGCGTTGCAACTTTGCCAGTACCAATCGCCCAAACCGGTTCGTAAGCGATGACACAACGTTTCATATCGCCCGCAGTCACGCCCGAAAACGAACCGTCAAACTGACGACGATTCACACGCTCCGTCACGCCTGCTTCACGCTCCGCCAAAAGTTCACCAACGCAAACTATCGGAACCAGTCCCGCCGCAAGTGCCGCGTGAACTTTGAGGTTAACCTGTTCACTCGACTCGTGCAAAATGTGGCGACGTTCGCTGTGTCCGAGAATAACGTACTGGCAACCGACATCCTTCAGCATCGCCGTACTGACCTCGCCAGTGAACGCACCTTCCTTCTCAAAATAGACGTTCTGCGCACCGACACCAACATTACTGCCACGCAAAACGTCGGCAACACTTTTGATGTAAACGCTTGGCGGGCAGACGACAACGTCGGCGTAAGAGACCGCAACGGTCTCTTTTTTGAGTCCCTCCGCGAGGGCCGTCGCCGAGGCGAGCGTGAGATTCATCTTCCAATTTCCGGCAATCAAAAGTTTGCGTGTCATGTTTTTTGCAAGTTATGGGTTAGCGGTGTATCTGCGGAGCACCCAGCAGACGGGAAAGAATCGTAGCGGATTGTCGCCACAAAACCCAACTTGACAAGGACTACCGCCCAAAAACTTTCAAACAATCTGGGCAGATTTTGCGGATTGTATCGACTTTGCGGACGATTAGGGGGACGCAAACCCATCTTCGTAAGGTAGGAGAACCTTTCCCATGAACGCTATTTTCTCACGTTTGACATTGGTTGTTGTCGCCGTCGTGGCCGCGACGGGGTGCCGTATGGCCGATCCACTTTACGATCCGTGTAGTCCCATAATGACTGGGCAAATGCCAGCCGATCCGCTGTGTGACCCACTCTTCCGGCTAGGTTCGGCGTACTACCGAAACGGTGCCTACGCCAGCGGACGCCTGGACAGCGAATACCTCGAAAGAGGTGAAACAATCGTGACAAGCGACGGCGACGCCAACTGGCAATCGACCGAAACCGAAGGCGTTAAGAAAACGAGCGGGCCGCGGCGGGCCGTCCCAGAAACGCCTGCACCCACCATCTCGAATCCGCCCGCACCCCACAGCAACGGCGGGATGCGATTCCGTACACCCAAAACGGATACGATACCGTCGGCACCATCGCCGTCACCAGCGTCGCCGATTCCGTCGCCCGCACCGTGGGATACACCGGTAACACCGTCACTTCCGGCGACGCCGTTGACACCGCCCGCCTCCGCACACGACTCTGGCATAACTCTCGAAATGCTCCGCCAAAGTGATCCAACCATCACCAACGTCGAAATCGTTGAAGTACGCGAGGGGGGAACGCGGGTGCGGTGACAGTCCGCTAACAAGTTCTTCTTTAGACCTGTTCGGAAACGTTAAATTGGGGCGATTTGGTAGTTCTGGTTCGGCATAGCCGAACCCTCCAGTTATCAACGCCTAGGCGTTTGGAGGGTTCGGCTATGCCGAACCGATGTGCGGGTGCAAGTTTCCGAACAGGTCTAATCGTTCACCGTGTCCCCCAATGCATCGCTGTTACAAATACCGAGAGATTGCGGAGCTTCGTGACCAGCAGGTGCGTTTCGCGCCGCGCGACAAGCGGCTCGAACAGGCGACGCGGGCCGAAGAACTTCTCGCAGAACTCGATGACCACACCGAATACTCGTGGACGTTTCTAACGCAACGACTCATCGACTATCGTTCAGAAATGAACACCGAGAGCCGCTTCGTCGGCGAACATCTCCGCGTCGATCTCATGCTCCTGATCGAAGACTTGACCGAATCGGCACGTCTCACGGTCGAGGAGTGCGGCGAACGAGTTTGGTTCACCGACGAACTTGTCGCCAAACTCGGCGTCACGCCGAAGACGCTCACCCGTTGGCGGATGCGCGACCTCGTTGCGATAGTCGTTTGGGTGAACGGGAAACGTCGCGTCGCATTCCGCGACCGCGTTGTGACGAAGTGGCAAGCCGTCCACGCGGAACACCTCCGGCGTAGCCACGACTTTTCGCGGATGTCAACAAGTGAACGCGAAACGATAATCGTCGCCGCTCGCAGACTCGCATTCAGCGGTGGAACGCCGACCGATGTCGCGTCGTTTCTCGCACGCATCTTCGGACGGAGCCGCGAGACGATCCGTTACACGCTTCGCCAGTTCGACGCCGCACACCCGCACTGTGCGGTCTTTCCGAATCGCCGCCGTCGCCTGCTCCCCGCTGCGTACCGCGAACTGGTTGCAGAGAGAAAACGCGGCGCAACCATCGACGCACTTGCAAACCGATTCGACGTGTCGCGGACGAGCGTCTACCGTTTTTTGGCGATAAACAAACTAGAAGAGATCGCGCTGCTACCGCTCCGATTTCAAGGGATCACACCAAGCGAACTTGAGCCGTCAGAGCTGAACGACGCGCCATCGTCGCACGACGCAATCGTTTGCGGCAAATCGCGTGTCCGTCATTCCCGCGTACTCGGCGGGAATCCAGAGCACACGGCTGAAGCAAACGCGATAGCGACATTCGCGCAAGCGAATCCCAATGCGTTCGCTCTAGGCCCCCGCCGAGTACGCGGGGGTGACGAATTTGAAGTCAATCGTGAACAGATACCGCACGCCGATACAGTTCCCGATTTTCAAGAGGTTTCGTTTCACGTTGACAGCGACGACACGACGCTTCTCACGCCGGATGAAGAGGTTGCGTTGTTCCGGCGGATGAATCGCTTAAAGTGTCGTGCTGCGACGCTCCGCGAGGGAGTCGATCCGAAGAATCCGCGTCCAGCGACGCTGACGCTGATTCAAGAACTCTACGACGAATCGGTGGCGATAAAGAAGCGGATTGCGGCGGCGAACGTTCGGCTCGTCTATCACACTGCGCAGCGGCACCGCTCATCGTACACATCGCGCGACATCGACACGCTCATCAGTGACGGCCAATTAGTTTTGCTTGAAGCGATAGAGACGTTTAATCCTGCGCGTGGTAACAAGTTTTCGTCGTATGTGACGTGGGCGTTGATGCGTGCGTTTGCGCGTCCGCCGGGGCGGCGTCCGCTACCGATCTCGCCCGACGCCAATGTTGCGGTGGTGCCGGATTATCACCGCGCAGAGTTTGGCACCGAGTCGCGTGAAGCGGCGGCGTTGGCGGCGGCGATCTCCGTCGATGACCTGCTGGAACAACTCACGCCGCGTGAACGAACGATCCTGACGCAACGCTTCGGGATCGGTGTCGCCGATGTCCCGACGCTCACGCTCCAAGAACTTGCGACGATGCTGAATCTGTCGTCGGAACGAGTGCGTCAACTCGCATCGCGCTCGCTCGAACGCCTCCGAAACATCGCTGAAGACGACGCAGAAATGGTGTAGACCCGTCACGGTGCAACACCACCCCTCGCCTCTAATCTCTCGCCTCTCACCCCATCTTCTTATGCCATCTCCACGCGGAGCGGATGCAGTCGTCGAGCGTGCTGCATGGTTCCCAGCCGAGGAGGCGTCTGGCCTTTTCGGACGAACCTATGAGCACGGGCGGGTCGCCGTCGCGGCGAGCGACGATAGTTGTGGGGATCGCGTGCTTCGTAATCTTTCGCGCTGACTCCAAAACTTCCTGAACCGAATGACCGCAACCGCAACCGAGATTGTAGTCGTCAGAGGCGTTCGTCTCCAACATTTGCTGCAAACCTTTGAGGTGCGCGTCGGCGAGGTCGGTGACGTGAATGTAGTCGCGGATGCACGTCCCGTCGGGCGTCGGATAATCGTTACCGAATACCGAAATCGAAGGCCGCTTCCCTGCGGCCACATCGAGAACGAGCGGAATGAGATGCGTTTCTGGGACGTGCCGTTCGCCGATGACGCCCGAATCGTCCGCACCTGCCGCGTTGAAGTAACGGAAGATGCAGTGCTTGAATCCGTAAGCAACGTCGTAGTCGCGGAGAATTCGCTCGACCATCAACTTCGACCAACCATACGGACTCACGGGATTTTGTGGCAACGTCTCGTCCATCGGAGACCCGTAACGGGTCATTTTGTAGGCTTCGCCCTCCGTCGCGCCGCGGCCTCGATGGGCCGCTAACGTTTCGGTACGGGAAACTTCAACCATCTTGGGTAGACTTGTTTTCGCTTCGCCAAACGTTGCACACGTTGACGAGAAGACGAAGTTGTTTACGCCGTGCGTCATCATTGCGTCGAGCAAGACGAGTGTGCGGGCGACGTTGTTGTCGTAGTAGATACTCGGTTTCGCCACCGACTCGCCGACGCACGCAAACGCCGCAAAGTGCATCACCGCGTCGATCTTGTGTGACGTGAAAATGCGGTCAAGCACCGCGCGGTCGCCGAGGTCGCCTTCGACGAACTCCCCCCAACGTGCGAACTCGCGGTGCCCCGTAACAAGATTGTCGAGAACGACCGTGTCGTAACCGTTCTCGCTTAACAGCTTGTTTGCGTGCGAACCAATGTAACCTGCGCCACCAACGATTAGAATTGTCATAGCTTCTTGTGTGAGTGAGTAGTTCTGGTTCGGCATAGCCGAACCGATGTGCGAGTACAAGTTTCCGAACAGGTCTAGAGCGGTTTTCTTTTCTCTGCACCCAGACCTGTTGGTTTGGTATGGGCCGGGAATCCTTTCCCCGTAGGGGAATAATATCAGTAGAACCGCGACCACGATAGAATCGGCTTTGCCCGTAGGGCATCAATGATTTCAGCTTCGTGAATATGAATGCCCTACGGGCAAACGAATTTCGTTAACGGCCTCGTTCTATTGATATTGTTGCCCTACGGGCAAAGGAAGAACGCAATTCACGTTCGACAAACGTGCTACACAAAAAGGAAAACCGCTCTAATAGGTGCAAGGCATCCACACATCGTCGATTGGAGCAATGATGTCGCCACGGATTTTCATGCGTCCGTAAATGGCGGGGTCGATAAAGTCACGAAGTCCCGGACGCACCGAAGGTGCGTTTCGTGTAACCGCCTCACGAATGAGCGATGCAATCGCTTCCGGCTCCAACAACCCGCGTTCTTTGGCGGTTGCGAGAATTGGAGCTGGGAGCGATAATGTTACGTCGAGAGTTGGCATGAAATTGTCCCCTATTTCAGCAGCCACGCGAGGAGTCCTTTTTGGGCGTGCATTCGGTTTTCGGCTTGCTGGACGACGAGGCTTTGCGGCGAGTCGATTACGTCGTCGGTCACTTCTTGTCCGCGTTTTGCGGGGAGACAGTGAAGGAAAACCGCGTCGCGCCGCGCGAGTTTCATCAGTGCTGCGTTAACTTGGTACGGTTTGAACGCACGTTTTCGTTTCGCTTCTTCTGCTTCTTGTCCCATACTCACCCAAACGTCAGTGTAGATCGCGTGTACACCGGCGACGCCGTTTTGCGGGTCGTCGGTGATGGTGATCGAAAATCCTTTGGCGGATTTGTCGCCGCAAAGTTTTTTGATCGTCTCCGGCGAGAACTGGTATTTTTTCGGCGACACCAGAACGATACCGAAACCGAGTTTCGCTGCGGCGCGGACGAGACTCGCGGTGACGTTGTTGCAGTCGCCGACACACGCGAGAGTTAGCTTTCGCAGTGTGCCGAAGTGTTCTTGGAGCGTGAGCACGTCGGCCAACGCCTGACACGGATGTGCTTCGTCGGTGAGTGCGTTTATGATCGGGCACGACGACCACTTCGCCATCTCGACGACACTTGCGTGCGACTTCGCACGAAACGCTATCGCATCAACCATCGACGACAAAACGCGGGCGAAGTCGCACGTTGCTTCACGTTTTCCGAAGCCGACATCTGCACCGAGAAAGAGCGAGCCGCCGCCGAGTTGCAACATCCCCGCTTCAAAACTGACGCGAGTTCGCAGCGACTGTTTTTCGAAGATCATCGCCAGCGTTTTTCCTGCAAGGAGCGGCGTGCGGCGTCCGCTGGCAACGTCGCTCTTGATTTCTGCGGCGAGTGTCAAAATCGTCTCCAGTTCCGCGCGGGAAACGTCGTCGAGTGTTAGGAGGTGACGTGGTTTTTTCATGAGATGCACAAATTGTGAAGATGTTGCGGTTTTTGGATTCGGAGACGGTCTTACTTCAATTCCTCTTCAAACTCTGCAAGCGACGTACACAACGCCGCCGTCACGGTAAGTGAGTCGAGGACGACGGTGTCACCAATTTGCGAGATGCGTTCAGAAACACGCTTCGGAACGCGATTAAACCTCGCCGTCAAAACACGGAGTAGCGAGGCGACCTTGCCGCGTGCTTCCCCGCGTGCTTCTAGTTCTTCAAAAATTGTTAGTTTCATATCTTTGGCCCTTTCTCCAAAAACGGTTTTCGCCGCTACGTTGACATCATCCGACGCAAGCTCGCGATGACGTGCCATAAAGACCTTCGCTACAAATGACAACACATCCTTGAGCCACTCCTTTTGCTCGTCAATCGACGTGAATTCGCGGAGCGGCATCAAGGCCTTTGGAAACTCGTCCAACACGCCTTCACACATCTGCTTGAGGATTCCGAGCACGAGTCGCAAGACCGGCGGGCCGATCAGCTTCTCAAAGTCCCACGACGGCAGGTCAACAACGTCATAAAAAACTTCTGGCACCATGCCAATCGGTTTGCCATTTTTGTCTTTGGGGAGAAGATCAGCGAGACACGGATACGGCGTCCTGCACGGCTTCTTCCCCGTTCGTAAAACGATGAAATATGGAGCGGAGAGCGGTTTGCCAGCCTTGCGCTCGGCGTCCCAAATAGCACTGATAAACTTGAGAATCTTGAGCGGTATCTCACGCAGCGAACCCGTTTGATGCTCAAAAATGATCACGGCGAGGAGCGAACCACAACCATCTTTCAACGGACACTGAAAGACCAAGTCAACAATTCGCTCATCAACGTCTTTGCCAAAAAGGTGCGTCGGCGCAAGGTGAATGCTTTTCAGATCGAGTTGGGTAATAAATTGGGGATTTGCGTAACACCGCAGAAACTCCACGAAAACGACGACACGCCCGAAGACATTCTTGACGAAGGCGTCAAAAATGTTGCCTTGTTTTTTCTTGGGAGCACTCTTCTTGGAAGCCATGTTCGGCTCGCGTTTTGGAAGTTTTTGCATCGCTTGCATTTTGCATTTTGTTCCTCAAAACCACGAGCAAGTGAATCCGCCATCGACGTAGACAATCGAACCGGTGATGTAACTTCCCGCCTTTTTGGACAGGAGCAGAATCGACGCGCCGACCAGTTCGTCGGGCGTGCCGAAGCGGTGCATCGGAGTACCGCCGATGATGCTCTCGATCCGTTTGGCGTCGAGGAGTTTGCGATTTTGTTCGGCTGGAAAAAATCCGGGGCAGATCGCGTTGACGCGGATGTTGCGGTCGGCGAACTCTTGCGCAATGTTTTGCGTGAGGTTAACAACGCCCGCCTTCGACGACGCATACGCGAAAACTCGCGAGAGCGGACGGTCAGAGTTAACACTGCCAATGTTGAGAATCGATCCGCCGCCCGTCTCAAGCATCGCTTTGATGAAGACCTGACACGTCTCCATCGTGCCTTTGAGATTGACGGCGAAGATTTTGTCCCAGAGACTCGGATCGACTTCGAGAAACGGCGTCCCGACGTTGATTCCAGCGGAGTTGACGAGCATGTCGATCTTCCCCGTAACGCGGAGCGACGACGCGAGAAGCTGTTCTATCGAGTCGCGGTTTGTTATGTCAACGACACAACAAGTCGTCTTGACGCCGAGCGTTTCGAGCGACGCGGCGCGGCGGCGACATTGCTCGTCACTCGTGTCGGCGATGACGACGTGAGCACCAGCCTGACCGAGTCCAGCGGCTATCGCGCCACCGAGTTCACCCGCACCGCCAACGACTACCGCAACTTGACCGTGCAGCCCGAAAAGTTCTTTGAGAAATGTTGTCATGTTTGTTACCGGTTACGGTTTGTTTAGTCATTCACGCAAAAGCGAAAAACCAGAGTGGGAAGCGTAAGCGAGTGCCCGAATCAGGATGGATTCCCGCCTGCGCGGGAATGATGCGCGATTTACCGTGAACGGTTACTCACTCTCTTGCAGCGACGGGTTGATCGTTCGTATCAACCAAATTAGGAGTCCGATCAGAAAAAACGCGCCCGGCGGCAAGACGAGCAGACCGTTCCCCGGATACCAGCCGCCGTCTGTCACCAGTGGTAGAATCTTTATTCCCCAGAGCGTTCCCATTCCGAGCAGTTCGCGGATGAAGCCGACGATGAGCAGAATGAGACTGTAACCGAGTCCGACGCCAAGCCCATCGAGCGCACTCGCCCAAACTCCGTTCTTGATCGCAAACGCCTCTGTCCGCCCCATGACGATGCAGTTGGTGATGATCAGCCCAACGAATACCGAGAGCTGTTTGCTGATGTTAAACGCATACGCCTTGAGAAACTGATCGACCACGATCACCAGCGACGCGATGATTGTCATTTGCACGATCATCCGAATACTGCTTGGGATGATCGAACGAATCGCCGATACGCCGACGTTTGAACCGATTGTCACGAGTGTCACGGCGACACACATTGTAAACGTGGTCGTCATCGACGTTGTAACGGCGAGTGCCGAACAGATGCCGAGAATCTGCACCGTGATCGGATTAGAACGAAGGAGCGGGTCGAAAATCAGCGAAGCGGCCTTTGGTGAAGAAGACATTGGCGTCGTGCGTTGGGTAAAAGTGTTATTTGGTGAACGCGAGAACGAGGCGGAATTGTACCGCGCACGCCGCCAATGGCAAGGTGGCAGCAAATCAGAGCGGGAAGCGTAAGCGAGTGAATAAGAACACGAAGCGTAAGCGAGTGCCCGAATCAGGATGGATTCCCGCCTGCGCGGGAATGACGAAACGTGGCGGCGTCACCAGCCGCGTGCGGTTCTGGCTTGTGACCGGATGTTGTTGAGCGAAGGCAACAACTTGCCATTGATCCAAAATGTTGTTGATGCGGTGTTTTCGTTGCGTGTGAAGCTGCCGACAGCGGTGGCACGCGGGTCGGCGGCAGCGGCGAAACGGCGGACACGCCAGAGACGTTTCGGGTCGCCAGACGTTGCGATCATTTGACCGAGTTCGTAACCGGAGTAGACGAAGAAAATCTCACCGAGCGGGCGCGGCTCTTGCGTCGTCGATTCGATGGCCGCGACGAGCGACTCTTCAATCTGCGGGTGCGGACCGATGGCGATACAAAACAGATCGTCCGAAACGCCGATGAGAAAACGCAGGTCGTCACCGAGGAGAAGTCGTGGAAACCACGAGTCGATTTTCGGCGTGAGCGACGTGAGTTTCACCCCCGCAACTTCGCGGAAGTCGCGGTGAACGAGCGTCTTCGATTGTTCGGGAAATCGCGTTTCAAGCGACGCGAAGAGTTTGTCCATCGACTCGCGGATTGATGCCGCGTCGGTGATCCTGTACGCGGCAACGAGGCCGCTGGTCGAGCGCGACATCGTTGCCGCCATATCAACTCGCCCCGTGTCAATCGACGCGAGAACACCTTCATAATACAAGATGATGAGTTGTCGCACCGTCTCGTTGACGAGCATACGCGGTTCGTCAACGACCGGCGTTTGCGGAGTTATCTTGTTGCCGTTTTCGTTGCTGGTATCGACGCCGTTCTCGTCGAGCAGATTACCGAGTGTGCTGCGGACGACGGTTGAAAGTTGCTGTTTTTGGAACGCCGTCAGCTCGGCCTTGACGCACAGTGCGCCGACCGCTTCTTCGGGCGTGAAGAACCCGCCGAGAGTTGTTGTTGCTTGTTCGCGTCTTTCGAGCATCGCGCCGCGCTGGGTTTTTGCGGGCGTTTTCTCGGTGAAACGGAAGACGAGATCGTTCCCCGCTTCTTCGTAAGTGAAGACGATTTCGATCTCTTCGCTCTGACCGACGATGCGTTTGAGGAAGTCGCTTTGGAGCCGCACCATCGCCTTTTCGGAATCGGTCTTGGCGAGTGCGACGTTCGTAACTTCGCCCACGGTGAGCGCGGTGGTCGTTGCGATTTTCGGAAGATTGTTGACGTGAATTCTCGCGGCGATCAGGTGTTCTTCGTCGAGTCCGACGAGTAGGGGAGTTGGGTCTTCGGGCAAGAGGTCGAGATACTTTTCGGGCGCGACGAACGCCCAGCCGCCGCGCTGTTGCACATAGAGTTCGCCGAACTGAATCGTGAGCAGCGGCGGCAGCGACTGCGGATTGATACGATAACGTCCGTTCGCAACGCGCGTCGTCGATCCTGCGGGCATAAGACTTTCTATGCGACCTTCAAACTTAACCGGCGAGAAAAAGATCGGTACAAACCTGACGCCATCAGCGACGATGACCGCACCGGTCGGCTGCGACGGATCGACGTTGTATCGCGTGACCATTTCGTAGAAGTCGAGAACGCGATCAAGGATCGGCGTGCGAACTTTTGTGTCGCCGTCGGCGTTGGCGACGGTGATTGTGTTGATAGTTGCGCGAAACTTTTCGATGCTGGCGAGCGAGAACGTTGCGATTATTTTTGGCGGTTCGCCGGGAGTTGTTGCGAGCGAATCGAGAATCGCCATCACCCGCTGTCCACGCTGCGCCATCACGGGCGACACAAGCACCGTAATCAAAAGTACCAGTGTTATGCGAAATTGAAACTTACCCATCTCGGTTGTCCTTCCGTGGCTTTGCTGTTTGTGAATTCGTAGGGACGTGATTGTACACCGACTTCGGTGAACGTCAATCTTGGGCCGCAGCTTGAAATGTACTCCCTGCGTGGGAGCGGCTCCTTGTTTTGTGGTGGAGTCTGTGTATACTTGTCGCTCGTTTTTGTTCTGCGTCTTTTTAGGGTTCGTGGGGCAATAGACGTGGAGGGTAAGCGAATGGCTAGCGGCCTCATTGGAAATGAGGTGCCTCGCAAGGGGTTGCGGGTTCGAGTCCCGTGCCCTCCGCTTTGTGATGTGTTGGTTTGGTGTACCGTTTCTGTTGAGCGTGCAGCACTTTTTCTTTTGAGGTATCCTATGGCGGGCAATGTATCGTTCAATCCAAAAGAGTTTCTTATTCAGCACGGCGAGAAAGTCGCCATCGGAGTTGTGATTCCAATCGCCATCTTTTTGATGTCGCTCGGTTTCGCGTACTCGCCACCGACGTGGGGGCCGAAAGACCTCGAACAAGTCGCCTCAAAAGCAGACACCCACATCACCAACATCGAACGCTCCGCAAGCGATGAAGGCGTGGCAACGTTCGAGTACGACCGCCTCGCGCAACTGATCAAACTCGAAGGCGGAATCCGTCAACAACCGTACCAAACGAAGACACTTTGGCGTCCGTCGCTCTTCCCCGAACGTCAAAAACGTACCGCTGTCGAAATCTTGCCGGTGCGGAATCTCCGTGTCACCTCTGGCGTCGGCGCGATTGCAACGTTGCCGCCGCAACTCGACGATTCCATCGCGCCGACTCCCGGCGGTGCCGGAATGGGTGCAGGCGGAATGGGGAGCAGCAGCGGTAGCGGTATGTCGCCGGGCGGAATGGGTGGCGGTACCGCTCAACACAAAGAAGGAAAACGTTGGGCACTCATAACGGGACTGATCCCGATTCGTGAACAGTTCGACATCTACCTCGCTGCGTTCGCAAACGCGACCTACACCGACCCGATGCGCGATACGCCGCTCTACACAATCTACAACATCGAACGGTGCGAAGTAACGCCGAGCGGGAACGGCCCGTGGCAAACACTCGATGCCTTCAGTGTCCTTATGAAAACGGAAGTCCCGAAGTGGCAAGGGATGTCGCCGGAAGTTGTCGATCCGACGTTCATCGCAACACGTTCGCTGCTGCCGCTCGCGTTTCCGCTCCCGCCGGTTCTCAACCGCACCTTCGGCAAAGAAGCGACGCACGCGCCGGAAATTCCGCTCTTGCTCTCGTCGGTCGAAGAAGAGCAGCGGTTGCAAACCGAGGCGATGAAGAAATGGAAAGAGCAGCAGGACAAACTGATCTCCGTCGATACGCTCCGCAACTTCAACCCTTACACCGCAACGGCGCAGAACCCAACTGCGGTACTGGAAGAAGAAGAGGAGATCGCGCAGGTCGATTATTATCTCTTCCGATATTTCGACTTTGACGTTGAGGCGGGAAAGACGTACCGTTATCGCGTTCAGTTAATCGCGGCTAATCCGAACGTCGGTTTGGCGGAAGTTGCGGTCGATGATCCGAAAATTGTAACAGCGACCGATCTCACGTCGGATTGGAGCGAACCTTCCAACGCCGTGATGGTCGGGCTTGATTCGCGTATTCTCCTCGGCTCTGTCGCCGCGCCGTCGCTCCGTAGACCGTATGACGACCCGACCGGTAAGGTGACTGCCGTCTACTTCAATTTGGACGAGGGGAGCGAGTGGTATTCTGGCGATCAGACTGTTCGTCGTGGTCAAGTTGCCGACTTCAAAAAGGTGAAGACGACCAACGCCGATGCCGCGTCGCTCGTTAGTTCAATGACTGGCGGATCGTCAATGATGCCCGGCGGCGGGACACGTCCGCCAGCCGGACGCGGTGCGACGACTGCGGGCGGACGCCGCGGAACCGCTCCCGCAACGACGCAAGACGTAGACGTTGTTTCTGGCATTTGCGTTCTCGATATGCTTGGCGGCAACGAGTTCCCGACGACGAAAAACGGAAACAAAGATTTGCGTCTGCCGGGGCGGATGTTGATCGTGTCGCCGAGCGGGACGATTGAGATGCGTTCCGCTATCGACGACGACGAAACTATCGACAAACTCAAAACCGGCGGCAACGCCGCGTCGCGTATGGGCGGCATGAGTAGCAGCATGGGCATGGGCGGCGGGATGTAGCCCCGTCCGTTACGGGGCCGAATATGCCGTCATTTTTCTCTCTCGGACGACTCGAAATAGCGGGTGACATTCTCGTTCCGCTGCTGTTTGCGGTCGGGGTGCTTGCGGTGTTGTACTACGCTTCACGTCGGTTAAAACTCTGGCGGCGAAATCCGCATAGTACAATACTTCTACCGCCATCACAATTGTCAGAAATATCGCGCCCCGCGCGGTGGACGCTCGTCGCGCTGCGGCTTCTCGCCATCGCCGGACTCGTCCTCTGGATTCTCAAACCGCAGTGGGAATCGCTCGTTGGTGCCAGCCGCGTTGTCGTTCTGATCGACACGAGTGCAAGTATGGCAACAAGCGACGTTGTCAACGTTAACGACGTTGGCGACGCTGAAACTCACACGCGCCTCGCCGCCGCAGAAATCGTGAACGCTTCGCTCGTGGAACAACTCGCGCGAAAGCACGACATCACTCTCGTCCGATTCGACCGCGAAACGCAGGCCGTAAATCGTAACGAAAAACTTGTCGCCAGCGGAGATCAGACGCGCCTCGGCGACGCAATCTTGACGACGTTAGCCGATCAGCGCGGTGCTCCGATGGCGGCGATTGTCGTCTTGACCGACGGCGGACAAAATGCTGGCGCGTCTTTGGAAACTGCGGCGGCAGCGGCACGGGCCGCCCGCGTGCCGATACACACCGTCGGATTCGGCGCGACGACCGCCCAGCCGTCGCTGCGGGTTGTTCGGTTCAACGTCCCTGAACGTGTTGCGCCGGACGATCCGTTTTCGGTAACGGCGGCGGTTGAATATCGCGGCGAGTCCGGCGCGACGCAGCGAGTCGTCGCAGAGTTTTGGTTGACGCCGAACGAAAACAGCGTTGCGACGAAGATCGCCGAGCAGGAGTTGTCGTTCACCGATGCGGTAACGTTCACGCACGAAGTTAAGTTGCCGAACGGTGCTACAGGTAATGCGAATCTTGAGTTGCGTTTGGTTGAGCCGGATTTGTCGCCACACCGCGACGACGTTCGCACGATTGCGCGACGCTTTGAAGTGATCGACCGAACGCAGCGACTACTTTTGATGCCGGGGACGCCGACGCGCGACTATCAATTTCTCGTCGATCAGCTTGCCCGCGACAAACACTGCGAGGCCGACCTCGTCGCTCCGTGGGGCGACGCAAACGTCTCGCAGAGTGTTCGCCGCGTTCTCGAATCGTTTCCGCAGACGGCGACGGAGATGGCGGAGTATGACGGCATCATCGCGTTTGATCCTGATTGGAGTCGTCTTACGGTCGAACAAGTTTCGGTGATCGACGAGTGGCTCGCGCAGCGTGGCGGTGGACTTGTCGTGACAGCGGGGCCGCTCTACACAAAGCAACTTCTCGAAGGAACATTGCGGTCGGCGTCGCTGGAGAAGGTGCGTGCGTTTTACCCCGTCGAGCTTTTGGCACACACATCGGCGAGTGAGACAGGTTATCGCAGCGGTGATCGTGCGCGACCGCTCGTCTTCACCCGCGACGGCGAGGCGGCGGATTTCTTGCGGCTCGATGACGATGTGACGCGATCTCGTTCGCTCTGGAACGAGGTGGAGTTTTACGGAGCGTTCTTCACTCGTGCAGTGAAACCGACCTCAACGCTCGACATCACCAGCAACACTGCCGCTGGCGACGCGGCGGCGAGTTTGACTGGCGTTATCGTCGCCGAACAGTGGTACGGGAGTGGTCGCGTCGTCTTTTTGGGGAGCGGCGAACTTTGGCGTCTGCGGCGGATCGATCCAAAACTTTTTGAACGTTTAACGACGCAGATTATTCGTCACGCGACGCAAGGCAAGTCGTTGCGAGTTTCGGACCGCGTTTCGCTTGCGATGGATCGTGCAAACTATTCACTCGGCAGCGTCGCGGTGATTCACGCGACGGCGACCGATGCACAGCGGCGTCCGGTTGTTGCGGCGTCGCTTGCGATAACAGTTACTGCGCCGGACGCCCGTGTCGTGGTTCTCGATCTTGCACCGCACGCTACGAATGCTGGCGCGTTTCAAGGTTTTTTTCCACTCACTCAAGAAGGTGAATGGAGATTGCGACTTGCGGTGCCTGATAGTACCGACTCAATCGAACAGAAAATCTCGGTGACGATGAGCGACCTCGAACGCGAAAATCCGGTTCGCCAAATTGCCGCACTCGAAACGCTGTCGCGCGACACCGACGCGAGTTCGCTCGATGGCGACCGTTTGATTTCTGACGCTGAACAAGTCGTTACGTTTTCGGATTCGATTCGTGTTCGCAGTCACCGTGCGGTCGTCGATGGGCGTGCGACCGAACGTTTCCTCACCGGACTTCTTGCCGTGATACTCGCCGCGCTTCTGCTGGAATGGCTACTGCGCCGCTGCTGGAAGTTGCCGTGAACGCTTACCAACGAGTGTTGTAAAGTTTCACTTGCACGCTTGTATCGAGCCGTGTTTTATGTGATTGTAGCATTGCATCGAATCCGTAGCCCCAACGGGGCGTAAGAGTTGTGTACGCGGTTCAATTCTTGCGCCCCGTTGGGGCTTTCTGATTTTTGGGTTTCGCGTACCGTGGGTTCGCTCCGCTCACCCACGGCTAAGCTCTTGCTGCCCCGTTGGGACGTGTGGGCCTTTTTGGTCTTGTTCTACCGTGCGCGGCATTGGCGCAAGTGTCGTGTTGTCCTGCGTCGCGGTTTTTTCCTTGTCGCTGATGCTATCCATTTTTTCCACTATCGCACCGTTTTTTGC
>JBOFSQ010000017.1:0-9236 GCA_051651625.1 Thermoguttaceae bacterium
CGCAGCGTCGCGGCGGTCGTTGAACCAGTTGAAAGATTCGAGAACGCAAGTTCGTGGTCGCCAACGTGCGGCAAAACTCGCGCACGAACCGACGGCGACCACTTCCCAAATCGCGTCGCGTACTCCGCACTCGTTTTCAGACCGAGTGGAATGTGAAGCATGTTCGCGTCGCCACTTTGCGCGCTAAATATCGCGTTGCCACCAACTTTCGTTGCAAAACTGTTCTGGTAAAGATGCGTGAACTCCAAACCAAAAACTGGCGCAAGCGTCAAGTGGCCAACACGATACGGACGCTCAAAACCAAGTGCCGCGTAAATCACACCGCCATCAATGTTGGCGTTAACGTTAACAGCACCATTGCGTTGACGCAAATCGTTCCGCGTACCAATCCAGCCGACTTGAGCGTTAGATTCTACTTTGCCAAACCGTTGCACCGCGTAAAGTGAAACGCCGCCGAAAGTCAAATCGCTGTTCGTGTACACAACCGCGCCGGGCGAAACCGTGCGTCCGATTCCCGCATTCCCCGCGATGCCAAATCGCGTATGTCCGCTCTTCACTTCCGTACCGAAAACCGCTGCGTACTGATCCGACGTGTAACCATATTTCACGCCGCCACTGTGAAGTCCAGCCGCGTTTTGGTGCCCGTAAACCGGCATCACCCAAACAGCGCGCTCAAGTCGCGATCTCGTCCCGCACGGCGAACACGGCTCGCAAACCTGCCCCCGATAAACTCCGCCACCACCGTGCGCAAAACTCCCCGCGAAAACATTGTCCATCACGTTGTAAAACCCACTGAGCGCGGCAACGCCTTGCTGCGACGCACCAACTCCACTCGCCGCATTGTACGCAAGTTCTACTCGCTCCGCAGTTTCGTATTCAGAGTTCGGCGACGTGTGAACGTCGTCAAAAAGTGCGTTCCCGTTCCCCGCCGTGTAAGTTGCAAAAGCCGCGTTCACACTCGGCGAAAGATAACGATTCCCGCCGCCACCACCACCGATGCGCGTGATGCCAATGAAATTGTCGTTGGCGACGTAACTATCCACCGTGTAAAGCGTTTGATTGATGTTGGTGTGAATGTCAACGCTCGGAACCGTGAGACCGACTTTCGTGTCGGCGAAATAAAATGACGTCTTCGTTCCCGCGACAAGCGCGCCGAGTTGCGTCGCGTTCGCGTCAACAGTGAGCGTACCGCCAGCGGCAACAGTGAACGCACCACCAGCAATGCTGATCGGCGCGTTCGCTGCGTTTGTGTCTGCAACAACGGTAAGCGATCCGCCGCTGCCGATTTCAAGCGTGCCCGCAGAAATTGTTGTCGTGCCAGTGTAAGTGTTCGCGCCTGAAAGCGTGAGCGTGCCCGCACCATCTTTCACGACAGAACCCGCGCCGGAAATCGCGCCGGAAAGAATTTGGTTTCCGCTTTGATTCATCTTCAGCGTACCCGCATTGGAAATCGCGCCAGCGTAACTTCCGCCGCCAAGCGAACCGGTGACTTCAAGCGTCCCCGCAGAAATTGTTGTCGCGCCGCTGTAATTGTTCGCGCCCGAAAGTGTGAGCGTGCCGTTGCCGGTTTTGGTGAGTGCGTTCGCGCCGCTGATGACGTTGGCGATTGAGACCGCGCCCGCGTTGTTAATCGTGCCGCCGCCTGTGCCAAGTGCAATGTTTTTGTTGAACGTCGCGCCGGTTACGTTGAGCGTTCCGCCCGCGAGTGTGAACGTACCAGTGCCGACGTTCGCTGCGCTATCCACCGACAGTGTGCCACCGTTAATTTCAGTCGCGCCGGTGTAAATGTTCGCACCGGTGAGAATCAGCGTGCCCGCGCCTTTTTTGGTGAGCGATTTGCCGTCCCAACTGCCGCTTACTGCGGTTGCGTCCGCGAGTGCCACGTCGAGTGTGAACGAATCAGTGATCGTGAAGTCGCCGTGCTGCGTGCCGTCTGTTTTGATCCACGTCAAGCCGGTGGTAACTTTGACTTTCTTGTTGTCCGAGTAATCAACCGCCGCGCTCAAAAAGTCTGCGGTGCTTTGCCCCGCAATGTTGACGGTGGCAAATTGCGTAGACATGTCGTTTGTCGTTTCAAGAATCGTCACAGTACCCGCTGTGCCATCGTATCCCACGATATTGAGCGTTCCTGCGAGTGTGGCGGAATCGGCTTTGAGTGCCAATGTGGTGCCGTCAATGCCCACGCCCAGCGTGGCGGTTGATGCTTGCGTGTAACTGCCGCTCAAATCCATCTTCGCGCCGTTTTTGATTTCGAGCGTGCCGTAATCAAGGGTTGCGTTACCGTAGAGTTTGGTCGTGAAGTAGTTCGCATCGGTGATGCCTTGTCCCTTCCAATATGCCCCATCGAAAATGATTTTGCCGGTGTCGGTAACGTTGGGATTGATTGGTAAGGTTAGAGTGCTGCTACTCAAGCTGGTAATCGGATCGAAGAATTCGATTTTGCGATTCGCTTCGGCGGCAAGGGTGAGGTGGATAGGTCCCGTAATATTGCTCAACCACATCGCGTTTGCCTTTACAGTACTGCTCCCGCTATCGGTATTGCCTCTGAATAGAAAATCGCCGTCCGTGGCGCGGAGCAGTGCGGCACCTAGTCCGACCGTATAAATCGCGCCGCCGTAGCCGCCTGTCGTATTGCCCTCGAAGCTGTTGGTGCCGCCGGTGAGGGTGAACTCGTATTGTGCGCAAATCGCGCCACCCATTGTGTACGCACCCGCCGAATTGTTGGTGAAGCTATTGATGCCACCGGTGATAGAGAAATCGCCTAATGCGCGAATCGCGCCGCCGTTCTCTCCCGCCGAATTGTTGGTGAAGCTGTTGGTGCCGCCGGCGATTGAGAAATTGCCTAATGTGCGAATCGCGCCGCCGCTTGTGTCCGCCGAATTGTTGGTGAAGCTATTGGTGCCGCCGGCGATTGAGAAATTGCCGCCTGCGTAAATCGCGCCGCCGTGATACGACTTGTTGTTGCTAAAAACGAATGCGCCCAAGCTACCAACACCACTACTCGCGCCTAGTGTCAGATGGTTGCCCAGAATCGCGCCGCCGTATTGACCGTTATTCGTCGCGCCAAAACCATCAAAGATGAGCGTAGAACCGTTGGCGGCAAGCAGGTTGAGGGATTTGTTGATGTCGTAGATAAACCGCACGGTGGTGTTGCCAGAGACGGGCTTAATGGTTGCCTTGCTGTCGGCGGTGTTTGCCGACAAGGTCAACGTGCCATCATTTACAGCAAAAGGATTGGTGAGCGTGGAGTCGGTAGCGTCGTGAAAAATAATGTTGTCGAGATCGACAAAAGTACCGTGCGCGGTTTGGAGGGCGTTGAGGGTGAGGTAAGTTTGCCCAGTGCCGACGTTGTAAATCGTCTGCGCCATCACTTGCGGCACGGCACCCGCCGCCGCGCCTGCGACGACGATAGCTGCTGCGAGGTTTTTCCAAGTTGCAGAGGTTTTCATGGTTTGCATTCTCATTCTGCGGGAACGACGAAACGAAAGTTGCGCATACGATTTGGTTATCGTTTCTTGTCGCGTGCTTGCGCATAATTTTTTGCGTTGTCCGAAAAGTGGACGCAGAGTGCGTATCTCTCGGCATCAAAAACTTGGACGCAGTTTGCGCAGAGTGAAATGGCCATAACGCTTTCTGCTACCATAGCGCAACTCCTACGGAGTTGTTTCTCATTACGCGTGGCGTGCTTTCTACCATAACGGAATGCCTAACGGCATTCGAGAATGGACTTTCCTCCATGCGTCCTTTTTCGTCTCGTGCCGCGCGCCACCACACAATTTCTCTCACCGCCGACAATGTGGACGCAGCCTACCCAGAATAGGAGCGGGAAACGAACCGGCGAGCGGTGGCAGTGATGCCACCGATAGAACTGCCAACACGCGACGTTCTTGCATTCGACCCGTTCGGCGTCGGATTTCATTGGCGGCGTCAACTCGCAATTTCATCGGTGGCTTTACACCCACCGCTCGCCGGTGGCATGTGCGTCGCGTAATGGTGATTTCTGGCACTCGCTTACGCTTCGTGTTCTGATTAACGCAATAAGAACACGAAGCGTAAGCGAGTGCCCAGAACTGCCAACCCGCGCAAACCAGTGGAAAACGCAAGTCGCGTTCAATAGGACATATAGGCCCTATATGACATATACGTCCTATTTTGGCGACGTCAACTGGTAGTTCCATCGGCGGGTTTACACCCACCGCTCGCCGGTGGCATTGCGTCGCGTAATGGTGATTTCTGGCACTCGCTTACGCTTCGTGTTCTTGTTCGGACGCTTCCCGCGCCGAATGACGAACTTTGAACCAACGGTGAACGGCCACAAAAATGGGTTCTTCAAACGCAGTCCACAGACCCGTAACCGGTTCACCAATCTTGCGCGACCGGAACGCGGGCACGAAGAAGTGCGCGAATCCGTTCGCGCTCTTGACTCGCCTCACGCTGACGCCGACGTACCTCTCGCAAAAACTGCTCCACCTCCTCACGCGAAGACAACTCTCGCTCGTGCGATGACTCGCCCTGCGATTCCTTTTCACTCGCCGCACCTTCTTTTGGAGCATCGCCATTCGACTTGCCGTCCTGCGACTCTGGCTGCTTCGCATCGCCAGACTGTTCACGCTGGTCAGACGACGATTGCTGGTCTTGGTTCTGCTGCTGGTTTTGATCTTGATTCTGTTGCTGGCTCTGATCTTGGTTTTGCTGCTGGTTCTGGTCTTGATTCTGTTGCTGGTTCTGATCTTGGTTCTGCTGCTGATTCTGGTCGTTCGGCGGCTGTAGAAGTTTTTCGATTGCGGCGAGGTGTTCGGCAACACTGTTTTGTTGCGCGGCAACATCACTGGTTGCTAAACGGTCGAGGGATGCCGCCGCCGCGACTGATGCGGTCTGTGCTGCACGCAAATGGTCGGCGACCGCTTGCCGCACGTCGTCGCTCGTAATCGTCGTCTCCTGTGGCAACTTCTCGCATGTCGCGGCAATGTCGCGCGTCATGTTGTTCTGCTGCCGTGACGCCTGATAGAGTTTCTGGAGCGATGCTGGCGTTGCATTTTGTTCGGCAGCGGCAGCGGTATCACGAGCAAGCTCCTCTTGCCGCTCGCGCGTTTCACGGACGAGTTCCGCAAACGGAGATGACGCGAGATGTTTGGCGCGGTCATCTTCGCTCCATTCCCGCTCGATTTGGAAACGAAATTGCCGCACACGTTCTATGTTGTCACGCGCTACTCCAGACAACGATTGACAACCCTTCGCCTCATCGTAGAACGCAACCGCTTCATCGAGCGCACGCAATACATCTTCACGATTGCTCGTGCCACTGTGGTCAGACGTTTCGGCGACAGACGCCGCACGGGCATCGCGGACAACAAGGTCGCCCAACCGGAGCAAGGCGTGCGCAGCGACCTCTCGATCACGCGATTCCGACGCACGCAATAGGAGCGTCCGCACCGCATCCAGATTATCGCCATCACCAGCGGTTTCCAAGAGACGCTCTGCCTCGTGGTAGGCCCGAATCGGGTCAGATAGCTGGTTGCTTCGTCCTCCGTCGTACTGCGGCCTCGCTGGGCCGCTACCGTTTTGGTGCGCAGACTTCGAACCAGCTTGAGCATCACCGTTCGCCGCAGAATCGCTCGCTTGCAAGAGCAAAAGACATGTCAGAAGAATTGCCGTCATCGCTGTCGTTCTTCCATCTGGTCGATGTATTGACGCAACCGTTCGAGTTCGTCGGTAACGTGTCGGAGCTGCAACATGTTGGCGACACGTTTCATCAGTTCAAACTTGTTGACAGGTTTACTCAAGTAGTCGTCGCAGCCTGCGGCTACGGCGCGTTCGATGTCGCCAAGTTCACTGAGCGCAGTGACCATCAGCACCATAATCGACCGCGTTTTCGGGTCTGCCTTGATGCGTTCGCACACTTCAAACCCCGACATTCGCGGCATCATTATGTCGAGGAGAATCAGGTCGGGGCGAAACGACTCGATTTTGTTTAGAGCTTCCATGCCGTCGTGTGCGACTTCTAGTTCGCACTCGATTTCGCCTTCGCTCAAATAGGCATCGAGCAATTCAACGTTTTGTGGATTATCATCTACGATCAGGATTCGATTAGTCATCGGATTGTTCCGTGGGTGAATGTTGTGTGTGTGATGGAAAGTGTGCCGCGAGTCGCGCACGCTGACCGGCCATGAGTGCGGCCTCGGCGTCTTCGCGTCTGCCAGCGGCGATACAGTAACTACTCAAGACCGAAAAACCGAACGAGTCGTTCGGGAGCAAACGACAATAGTTTTCGGCGTGCGCGATTGCTTCGTCGAGGTCGCCATCTTTTTTGTGCCACGCGGCCAAGGCGGTTGCGACGAGTGGTTCGTCCGGCTTGGTGGACGCGAGTTCGCGCATCGCCCGCCAAGCGGCGTCGGTCTCCCCGCGACGCCGAAACTCCATCGCCGCATCATACTGTTCGAGAAATGTTGTCATAGTTTTTTGTAACCGTGAACGGATACGTTTTGGAGTCGCCCGTTTTCACCCGCCGCACCCCGGACAGCCACCGGTTGTGGGGAAGTTTGGGTTGACGATGGTGAAGCCGTGCGAAATCGGACCGTTCTGGAAGTCGATAACCGTTCCTTCGAGGTGCGGTTCGAACTTGCGTTCCGTGACAATCGGAACGTCGTCGTCTGCGTCGCGCTGCAAAACGGCGTCGATGTCGCCGCGCGGCTCCGATTCTAACGCAAGTGCGTACTGCATCCCGCTGCAACCACCGCCGAGAATCGCAATGCGAACCCCCGTCGCAGGCGAAAGAGACTGCGCTGTCTTTATCCGACGAACTTCGTCACGAGCTAAATCTGTAAGTGTAATCATGGTTGATAAGTATAGTCATTTCTCGCCCGTTTGGGAGGCACCCGACGCCGATGCGTCTCGGTAGCCGGCTATCGCCCGGTTGTGGGCCGCGATGATGTCACGCTGACGAATCATCCCCAAAAGTCGCTGCGGCTGACGCGGATCGACCACCGGAACTTCCGTCACATTCTTGCGGAGCATAAGCCGCATCGCCGTATAAAGTGTGTCCGCCGGAACGAGCCGACTCCGTGGAATCTGAACCAAATCGCCCGCAAGTAAGTCGTGTGTACCGAGACTCGCAAACGACGCACGAATGTCGCTCTGACTTATGAGACCGAGCAAGTCGCCGCGACTATCGACGACCGGCAGAAGCGCGTCGCCGCAACCAAGCGAACGACGCATCGCCTCTGGAATCGTATCGTGTTCGGAGATCGTCACCAGCGGCGCAGCGGCGGTATCGACGACGATGATGTCGCGCACCGTCATCGCTTCGAGAATGTCGGTAACGTAAGAGCCAAAGTGCGCGGGGCTGTCGAGTGGCGAGAGAACTTGGTCTTCGTAGAGCGAAACTCGCGGCGACTGGAACGCAAGGTGAACAAGCGACACGCCCAAAACGACCGGCAACAACTGATAACATCCTGACATCTCACAAACCAAAACCGCCGCAGTCAGCGGGACTTTTCCAACGCCCGCATAAAACGCCCCCATTCCAACAAGTGCCATCAGCGTTATTGACGGTGCAAAGTTTGTAGCACGAAAACCGTCGCACAACTCGTTCCAAACTCCACCAAACGCGCCGCCGAGCATCGCCCCAATAAACAGCGACGGTGCCAAAAGTCCGCCACTCCCGCCCGATGCCACCGTTGCAACTGTCGCAACAATTTTCGGAATCACAAGCCAAAGCATGAGTGCCACGGAAAGTTGTCCCGTTGCGGCGGCGAGTGTCCACGTCTCACCCGTTCCGAGAACTTGCGGAAATGCAACCGCAACGCAACCCGTTACGAGTCCGCCGAGTGCTGGCTTGAGAAAGTCGGGAAGGATAAGGCGACGGAAAACGCGATTGCGAACAGCGTGAAGCATCGTAACGTAAACGAAACCAATCGCCGCACAGACAACTCCGCAAAGAAACATCGCTGGAAGCAGCGTCAACCAAGCGTTGAAGTTTTCTGGAAGCGTCGGCGGCGCGACACGAAATATCTCGCCAAGAAACAGCCGCGAGATCGCAAAGCCAGACGTCGATGCAACGAGACACGGCAAGAGCGCACGAAACTCAAGTGCCGTACTGCAATAGAGAACTTCAACTGCAAACAAAGCTCCTGCTATCGGTACCTGAAAAATCGCCGCCAAACCGCTCGCCGCACCGGCAAGAAAAAGGAGTCGTCGTTCTTGAACTGTCGTTCCACACCAGCGTGCGACGCGCGTCCCGACTCCGCCGCCAACGAGAACAACAGCACCATCCAAACCGCCGCTGCCGCCGGTGCCAAGCGTAACTATCGACGTGATCCACTTCGTCACCAAAATCCTAAGCCGCACCAGTGCGCCGCGGCGGTGAAACGATTTTACGAATGCGTCGGTACCTTCACCAAACGCTTCGGGTGCGAAACTCGACACCAAGAGTCCGCACGCCAGCCCGCCGAGCGTCGGGACAAGAATTATCACCGGCCAATACTTCGGTACGAGAAGCGACTCGAATATCGTATTTGAGACAAGACGCGACACGTCGGCGAACGATTCTTCGCGTCCAGCCTGCGGGAGAGTTACGGCGAGCGACTGGTAGAGCGTTGTGATTCCGGTCGTGACTGCGCCGACCGAGCAGTAAAACGCCACCGCAAGAATCCCAGCAATCGCGCCAACGACGACGCTCAAAACAAGCAACCGCCCCGACGCATCAGCGTCAAACTTCGTCGCCCACTTGAAAAGCAATGTTCGCGGAGGAGGTGTCACGAGAGGTTAGTCAAGTTGATTGGTTGTGTTGGTTGATAGAATGCCATTTTTGGCGTTGAGCGAAGTGACGACTTTTTTGCCTGCTCTGGGGTGTAGTAAAGTTTTGGTTGCACGAGAACATTGGTTGTCCGAGTTTTCGCCCCAACGGGGCGACAGAACTTAGCCGTGGGTGAGCGGTACTCCGCGAACCCACGGTCAGCGACCACAACAAAATCCGTAGCCCCAACGGGGCGTAAGAGTTGTGTACGCGGTTCAATTCTTGCGCCCCGTTGGGGCTTTCTAGATTTTGGGGTTTCCGTACCGTGGGTTCGCTTCGCTCACCCACGGCTAAGCTCTTGCTGCCCCGTTGGGACGTGTGGGCCTTTTTGGTCTTGTTCTACCGTGCGCGGCATTGACGCAAGTGTCGTGTTTTCCTGCGTCGCGGTTTTTTCCTTGTCGCTGATGCTATCTGTTTTTTCCACTATCGCACCGTTTTTTGC
>JBOFSQ010000018.1:0-22258 GCA_051651625.1 Thermoguttaceae bacterium
AGTACAGCTAAACCCGTCTCATTCTTCGGCGTCTTCTGCGACGCCATACGTTCCGCCTTTGCGCAACGTCACCGGAACGGTTTCACACTCGTCGAACTGCTGGTGGTCATCGCCATCATCGGTGTCCTCGTCGCCCTGCTCCTGCCCGCCGTGCAAGCTGCACGCGAAGCAGCAAGACGGATGCAGTGTACGAACAACCTCAAGCAGCTATCGCTCTCGCTGCACAACTTCCACGACACCTACAACCGACTACCGTCGAATGCGTGGGATCACCACTGGACAACAGCGTTTACGCACCCTAGTGTCAATAGTGGACAGCGAATGCATGGAGCGGATGTGTATAGCCCACTTTGCTCGCTGCTTCCGTACATCGAACTGACCGCCATTCACAATGAATTGACGACGGCACTTCGAACTGCGGCCGCAAACGGTGGAACGAACGATGGTTGGGATTGGACTCCAGTTCCTTGGGGCGGCGGCGACATCAACGGTAGTGCAGCGGGTTCTAAAGTTCGCTCTCCATTCAGCTACACGATTGATGCGTTTTTGTGTCCATCTGACACGACAGGCCAAAAGTCGAGTACCGAGAGAGATACTGGACGTACAAATTATGTTGTCAACTTCGGTGACTCGCCGGGAGCTTTTGACTGGCCGCTTCGCGGACTGTTTATTGATCGTCGCCGTGGTGAGTTGTCGTTTGCCTCTGCGACCGATGGCACGAGCAACACCGCTGCTCTATCCGAATCTGCTGTCGGTGCTGGTGGTGCAGATAAGACTGTCATATCGGGGATGCTACAACACGGCCCGTTCAATGACTACGACAAGTTTATCTTACCTTCGGAGTGCGCTGGGTACCGTGGTGCTAGCGGGTGGCTAAAGACGGCAGGCATTGACAATGTTTGGGGGCACAAAGGCCACCGCTGGGGTGATAGCCGCAATATCTACACCTCGTTCTGCACGTTCAATCCGCCAAACAGTCCACACTGTGTAGCAAGCGAGGCGTGGTCAAGTGCGCCAGCAAGCAGTTACCACACAGGCGGTGTGAACGTCGGTATGCTTGATGGTTCTGTTCGGTTTGTTTCTGATACGGTGAGTTGCGGAACGCAAGCTGTCTACAACGGACGCCACACGGGTTCTACCTACACTGGTAAACCGTGGGAATATGGCGGCCCATCGTCTTACGGTATTTGGGGTGCCATGGGGTCTCGCTCTGGTGGCGAGAGTGCCGGGTTGCCATAGAGTAGTGAATCGTCGCTTCGTTTTTTTGTCACGTCGTTTTGTGGGAGGTACTTATGTCGGTTCGTTGTCTGTTTGCCAGTGTTCTTTGTGTCGCGTTGCTCATCGTTGGGTGTGGCCCACCAAGCCGCGGTTATGTCTATGTGACCGGTAAGGTAATGCTTGATGGCCAACCGCTCGACGACGCTATGGTGATGTTCTCACCGGACGATCCGAGTGTTGCGGAAGACGCCAGTGGACGTACCGACGCCGCTGGCAAGTATACGCTTCAAACTTCCATAGGTGAACCGGATACTGGCACCAAGCCGGGGAACTACACGGTGCTGGTCATCAAGAAAAAAGTGGAGTGGGATGGCAAATCGATGATTGAGGCACCGGGAACAGTACCAGTTAAAGCGGTACGTTCTACCGACCTCATCCCACCGGTTTACATGTCTCCTGCCACTTCACCCTTCAAGGCGACGGTGACGAAGGACAAGTCGAAGAATGTTTTTGATTTTGAGTTGAAGTCGAAGCCGTAGGTTTTGGTTTCGTTGTGGCGTTTCCTAGTCGCGTAGCGACGACCTAATTGTAGCCCAAGGCAAAGGCGTATTCGCCGCAGCCTTGGGTTGACGACACAACACGATTCGTAGCCCCATCGGGGCGACCTAACCTGAAGCACCAATTAGGCCGCTCCTACGGAGCTTCCGACTTTGTTGGGGCCGCCAACCGAGGGCTGCGACGAGTACGTCTTGCCCTCGGCTACAATTAGAACGTCCCTAGCGGGACTAGGATGTGATACGACGGAACAAACCGTGAACGGTTAACGTTTTTTTGTGTACGAAAGTTTCAAACAAAACATTGCAAGGAGAATTACTATGAACAATAACAATGTAGAATCGTTTGTTCGTGCTGCGTTTCGGCGTGGCTTTACGCTGGTTGAGCTTTTGGTGGTGATTGCGATCATCGGAGTCTTGGTCGCGCTACTGTTGCCTGCGGTTCAAGCCGCACGCGAAGCCGCGCGACGAATGACGTGCTCAAATAACCTCAAACAGTTCGGCGTCGCAACACACAACTTCCACGATGCCAATAAAGGGATTGTGCCTGTCACGGTTGGGCACTGTAATGCGGTGAATGGTGCCCTCAGTATTCACGGCAACTCGCCACCGTATGCGACCGGTTTTGTGCTGTTGTGGCCGTATGTGGAGCAACAAGCACTCTACGACTTGGCCACTTCGCGTGTCGCCCCGTCTATAAGTACCGCCTACAAAGGGTTGGATTTTCCATTCATCACGGAATGGTGGAACGGTAACTACAACACGACTGATCCCAGTTTAATGATGGATGACGCGCGTCGCAAGTCGTTCGGTAGCGTGCCGGGCATGAAATGTCCCTCGCGGCGGAGCGGTGTTGCTATCACTGGAAACAGTGGTGGTGTAGGAAATGGTGATGGCAGTGGGCGAGGTGAACCGTGGAGCGTGGAGGCGGGGCCGCAGGGCGACTATGCCTTCGTTTTGACTCTGCGACAATCTTCCGGTGGCACATGGTTTGGCGATCACTGGAATGCTGGCGACAGGAACCACTACGGGAAAAACTTCGGGCCGGTTCGTACCGCCATTCAAGAAGCGGGAACCCCTTCAAGCTGGAAGCCGCGAGACAATATGTCGTGGATGCGCGATGGAACGAGTAACCAGATTTTGATCGGCGAGAAGCACATCCCGACCAGACTTATCGGACAGTGCTGGTATCAACAGGGCGATGCCACCGACCCACGCAACCGTGGGGGTGACTGCTCTTACCTTGTTACCGGCCTCAATAACACGTCTGCCGCTCGCTATGTGCGAACAAATAACCAAGGCGACGATACGGATATAACCACTTGGGCTGGAACACTTATTCGTAACCCGAAAGACGAACAGGGCAATGCTGGTGACAACGGCTTTGGCAGTGCGCACGCAGGAGTTTGCCAGTTTGTTCTCGGCGATGGTGCCGTTCGTTCGCTCTCGACGACAACGCCGTTCCGAATCTTGGGTGCGCTGGCAGATGTCAGCGACAAAAACTCGGTCTCGATTCCGTAAGAAAGGAAAAATCAAATGCGTTATTTTGCGTTGCTTGTGTGTTCTTTGCTTCTCGTCGCTGGTTGTTCCGGTGGCAAGGTCGGTCTTGGTGGTAGTGTGACTTACGACGACGGATCGCCGGTGCCGCATGGAACGGTCTGTTTCGAGACCGACACTTTTCTTGCGCGTGGGACTATCGGGAAAGACGGGAAGTATATTGTCGAATCGACAGGCAGTGGCGATGGTCTTCCACCCGGAACCTATCGCGTCTATCTAACCGACACTCGTCAACAGGGTAGTACCAACGGTGACAAGTCGGGGCCTAGTGCGATGTTCGTTGATCTTGTCGAAGCCAAGTATACATCGGCGTCGTCGTCTGGGTTAACGGTCACAGCCGATGGCAAGCAGCGGACGTTTGACATCAAAGTAGGCACTCCGCCGAAGAAGTAGCTTGTGTTGCGGTGTGATGTTTTGTGTGAACTGTGGGCGAATCCTTTTGTGGGGTTCGCCCTTTTTTTGTGTGGTGGGTTGTTGTGAATCATTCCACAAAGTTGCCTCTTGCTGATGATGTGCTTTCGTGTACAATTCTGTCTTGGAGGAATGTGATGGACGCCAACAAAAAGCAACTTCCGGCGACGCATGACGATTCGTTATTCCGCACTGTCAAGCGGATACTCGACGACGCACGCATCAGCATCTCTCGTACCGTCAATTCGACGATCATTCAGGCGTATTGGCATGTCGGGAAACACATCGTTGAGCACGAACAGAAGGGGGAACAGCGAGCCGAGTACGGCAAAGACGTGATCAATTCCCTGTCCGCACGGCTGGTCAAAGAATATGGAAATGGGTTTACGCCTGCCAATTTGCGGTACATGCGGCAATTATTTCTATGCTTCCCAATTTGTCACGCACTGCGTGACAAATTGACTTGGACGCACTACCGAACTCTTTTGAAGGTGCAAAACGAGGCAGCGAGGGAGTTTTACATTACCGAATGTGTCCGTGAAAACTGGAGCACTCGTCAACTGGAGCGGCAAATCAACACCCTGTTTTACGAGCGGCTCATCTCAAGCAGCGACAAAGATGTGGTCAAAGGTGAGATTCAAAGTTCTTCACCACCGACACTGGAACCGCGCGAAATCATCCGCGATCCGTACATTCTCGAATTTCTCGGTATCCCGCAGGGCGAGCACTTTCTTGAAAACGATCTGGAATTGATGCTCTTGAGCAAACTCCAACACTTTCTGCTGGAAATGGGAAAGGGATTTTCGTTCGTTGCTCGGCAAAAGCGTATCTCTTTTGACGATGAGCATTTCTTCGTCGATATGGTTTTTTACAACTACTTGGCTCGTTGTTTTGTGCTGATTGACCTAAAAACCGATAAGCTCACGCATCAGGATTTGGGGCAAATGCAGATGTACGTCAACTATTACACTCGCGAAATGATGAATCCCGGCGACAATCCGCCAGTCGGAATTGTTTTGTGTGCCGACAAGAGCGAAGCGGTTGTCGAATACACGTTACCGGAAGGAAACGAACAAATCTTCGCCGCCAAGTATTTGACCTATATGCCGACAGAAGAAGAATTAAAATACCTGATCGAAAGCAACCGTTTAAGATAGCAGCCGGGGGGACTTCGCCAGTTTTGTTGGCGTGGTATACCAACGTCGGTTACGGTTTCCTGCGGCGGAGAATTTTGATACACCACGAGGTCTACAATGCGAAAAACTCTGTTTGTGTTTTGGTCAGTGTTTTTGTCGGTGAGTTTGCAAGGGGGGGCGGCTGCGGAGATTCCGCAGCACATCAAGCGTGTTGACATCGTTCACACAACCCACACCGACATCGGTTTCACCGATCATCCGGCGGTCACACGCGAGCAGCAAGTTCGTTACCTCGACATCGCCATCGACGCCGTTTTGCAAACTCTCGATGCACCCGAAGACGAAAAGTTCGTCTGGGAAGCGGAAGGAACTCTCGCCGTCGCCGATTGGTGGGAACGCGCAACGCCCGAACGAAAAGCCGACTTCATCCGAGCGATTGAGTCGGGACAACTCGAAGTCGGCGTCGTTGCGATGAACCAAACATCTACGCTGAACGCCGCGCAGTGGAAAACAATGCTCCACTGGCTTCCAAAAGAACTCGAAGCGATTGTGCCACGCCGCGTCGGGATTCAAAACGATGTCAACGGATTCCCGCGCGCCGGTGCGATAGAAATGCTCGACTGCGGCGTTGACAACCTTTGGATGGGGATCAACGCAACCAACGGACACGCACCGTTTCGCGTCCCCGCACCGTTCTGGTGGGAAATGCCCGACGGACGCAAGATGTTCGTTTGGCTCGGCGAATCGTATCCGATGGGATTTTATTTCTTTCACGACTTCGATTGGCGACGCGGCCCCGTCCCCGAATCGACCGACACCACTTTTCGCCCCGCGCGACCGAACGATTTTTTCTGGACAGACGAAGCGTTTCTGCGGAAGTCACACGCACACCTCTGCCGCAAGTTGTGCGGCTACGAAGCCGCCGGTTACGCCTACTCGACGATGCCGCTGTCCGTCACCAATGTCTGGCGAATGGACAACGACCCGCCGTTTCCCGCCATCGCAAAGTTCGTCGCCGCGTGGAACAAACTCGGTCTCACGCCGTCGCTCCGACTCACGACCGCGTCGAAAGCGATGAACGACTTGAAGACCGAAGCCGCAGACACGCCGGTTTATCGCGGCGAGTTCCCCGACTGGTGGGTAAACGGAATCGCGTCGGGGCCGCGCGAAGTCGCCGCGTCACGAATGGCGAAACGAAATTTTTCAGCAGCGATGAGTCCAGTTTGGGGAAGTGTGAACGCGAACGTACAATCCGCCGCCGACAAAATCCTGCGAGAGTTGTGTCTCTTCGACGAACACACTTGGGGATCAGCCGACAGCATCGGTCAGCCGCACGCAATCGACACGCTCGCGCAGTTCAACGAAAAGGCGCGAACGGCGTACTACGCTCTCGCACTCTCAAAACTGCTTCTCGCGCAGCGTGCGCGGACGCAGATTTACAACTTGAAAACCGGCGACGACTACTACGTTATCAACACCGCACCAAAGGAGTGGCGGGGGTGGGTCTATCTGAAAACGTCTGCGTTGCGTGAAGATGTCGAGTACCTTTCGGAAACGCGCGACCCCGAAGCGTGGTTCACAACGAAGGTCGAACGCCTCGCTGGTTACTCGCAGTTCGTGCCGCCGGCAAACGACGACGAGATGACGCACGAATCCGACAACGACACCGTTGCCGACAACAAGCCCGATCAAGTCACGCGATTTTGGGCGGTCTTGCCAGCGGGCGACAAGACCGGAATGCTGCGACTCTCACCACTGAAGCCCGACGGCGAAATTGTGACAGCGTTCCCGCCAGATTATCCGGTGACGATTGAATGCGACGAGCACGGCTGGCCAAAATCTGTTGCGAGTCACAAGTTCAAATCGCCGCTGTTCGTTGAGTCGCCGGGAGACTTCGTTTCGGTCGAGATGACGGAGCCGCGCGGTCGCTGGCAGTACAATTCCATCTTGCATAGCGACGACGCTGCTCGCAAGAAGTCCGCACTCAAAGAGACGCACGCCGAAGTTGCGGGCGAAACGGTTGTTGAAAAAACATCGCACACAGCGGTCTACACGCAAACGATGAAGCACCCGCGACTCAAGTGGTTAACGCGGCGACTCGAAGTCTACTACGACGCGCGTCCGACCGGCGTTCGCGCGACGCTCACGGTGCGATTCTACCGCATCACGTCGGAACTGCCGGAATGGTTTTACATCGGCTGTGCGTTTCCGTGTGAAGGAGTGATGCCGAAGACGAGTTGCGGTGGCGTTCCGTTTAGGCCGTTCACCGATCAGCTTCCGAACACTTGCAAAGATTATTTTGCGGTCGATTCTTGGGTGAACTTCAGCGACGACACGCAAGGAGACAGAAAACTCTGGCACGGCGGGAGTTGGACTTGGATTTCCCGCGACGCCCCGCTTGTGAGTTTCGGCGGGCCGCAGACGCTCCAGTTTTTGCAAGAAGCACCGAAGGACGTGAACCGCGTTTATGCAATGGTGTTTGACAATACTTGGATGACGAACTTTGTCTGCGACGAGCACGGTGTTTTCGAGTTTCAGTTTGAACTCGTTCAGGGCCTCCCGTCAGGCTCGCGTGACCTCGCCGCGCACAGCGAAACGCTCCTCTCAACGCCACAACTCGTCATCAACCCAAAACAACTCCGCGAAGACCCAATCTTCATGGAGCGGCTGCACAAACCGTAGTCACCGTTCACGTCAAGTATTTCTAGGTTCGGCGTAGCCGAACCCTCCAGTTGTCATATTCCGCAGGCGTGGAGGGTTCGGCTATGCCGAACCGCTGTGCGGGTGAAAGTTTCCGAACAGGTATAATGTCAATTCGGTATAACGTCTCTATCCGCGGAGCAGCGTTAGGGCGGCGGTTTGTTGGAGAGTGCGGCTTTGGCTGATTGTGTTCATCGAGGTTTGCATCAGAAGTTGGTCGCGCGTCGAACGACTCGATTCAACCGCAACGTCTGCCGAGACGAGCTTGTTGTACTGGTCGCTGGTGAGGTCGGCCTGACTTTGCAAAATCGACTTGTTCGCCATCACCACATCTTTCTGAAGCGAACCGATACCGCCACGCTGCGTACTAATCTGCGTGATCGCGTCGCTCACGGTGGCAACGGCTTTGCCGAAGTTTTTGGTGTCGCGCGGGTCGAGCGTTGTCAGAAGTTTGTCGAGCGTACCGTACTGGCCACCGAGCGTCGTCGTCGCAACTTGCGGCAGACCGATTGTAAGCTGATTCGACGCCGTTGGCTGCGCACCAACTTGAAACGTCGCACCGCCACCGACGACCGTAATACCGACCGCACCCGCCGTAATCGCAGCACCAGCAGTGGTCGCGTCGAGACGAAACGTCATCGTCGCCTGCGGCGAGTCGATGGTGAGCGTCCGCCCTTGGGCCGACACTTTCTTACCGCCAAACGTGGCGTTCATGTCGTAGCCGTTTGCGGTGCTGGTTGTCGCAGCGGTCCAAGTTGTGCCGTCCGCTCCCATCGTTTTCCACGTTGGCGTGCCGGTTGTTGTCACTTGTGCGGTGACATACTCGGCACTTCCGAATCCTTCGGAGACGAAGTCAACTTGGTCAGTAGCAGCATTGGAGGCGGTGATCCCAAGGCTCGAACCCTTGGCGTTAACCGCGTTAACCAACGCGGTTGTGCCCGTAAAGTCGAACTCCGCCGAGCCGAGATTGGTCGTCAAACGAATCTTCGAATTCGCACCAAGAGCCATGGCATCGTCTATGCGAAGCCCCGCGTGCTGCGCATCCTGCGCAACGTTGACCGTCTGTTCTTTCCCGATCTGCGCTGCGTCGATTTGCGAAACGTAAACTGGCCCGACGTTTGAGCCAGTGGTAGTGTTCTTCGTCACCGATGGCATCAGGCTGTACGAACCGGAGAACAGATTCTTCCCATCGAACGACGCCGTTGACGCAACGAAGTCGATTGATTTGAGCATATTGCTGATGCTGGAGATGCTGGCTTTGTCGCCCTTGAGGACTTCGCTTTGGAGCGAGGCGAGGGTGGTGTCGATGGTTTTGAGGGCGGAGTCGGACTGCGAAAGGAGGTTGTCCATTCGGGTGTTGGAGTCGATGGCGACGTTGATTGCACTCAAGTCGCGTCGCATCAGCGCACCGGAGAGGAGTCCGGCGGGGTCGTCTTTGGCGGAGTTGATGCGGAGACCTGTCGTGAGACGCTGCTGCGCGACAGCCCAATCTTCGGCGGCCTGATAAAACAGTGTCCGCGACGAGATTTCCGCATACGTCGGAAAGTAGTTGAGCGACGACGAAAAATAGATGGCAGACATCGAAAATCTCCTTTGCGTGTAAACCAAGAACACGAACCAACAACGAAACAGCGGAGCATTTTACCCGCACAATCGGTCTAGTCAACAGGATTGTCAAAATAGGCAAGATGGAAGGGCGGGAGGTATTCCGTCATTCACTCGAAGGCTGTTTCGCAGAGTTTTCGCCCCAACGGGGCGTAAGAACTTAGCCGTGGGTGAGCGGTATTCCGCGAACCCACGGTACGCGGCCACACCAACATCTGTAGCCCCAACGGGGCGTAAGAGCGGTGTATGCGGCCTCAATTCTTGCGCCCCGTTGGGGCTTGCTGGCATTTCTGATTCCGTACCGTGGGTTCGCTCCGCTCACCCACGGCTAAGCTCTTGCTGCCCCGATTGGGGCAAACACACCATTCACGACGGTAAGATTTGCGTTTTCCCCCTGCTTGTCTTGTCACGATAATACGGTACACTTCCGCAACTAATTGGTGTCTTGCCTTGCGCACGCGCACGAGTGCGCGGACTGTCGTTGGCTAGAAGTTCAAGAATCACTGGAGAAAAAGGTCGCATTATGGCAACGAAAGAAGAAGTATTTGAAGGTGTCCGCGAGGCGTTGGTTGAGGCGTTGGCGGTTGACGCAGACGAAGTTACCCCAGAGGCGACGCTCGTCGGCGATTTGGGTGCGGAGTCGATTGACTTGCTCGACATCGTTTACCGTTTGGAGAAGACGTTTGCGATCAAGATTGAACGCGGCGAACTCGTCCCCGACGACATTCTCAATAACCCGGCTTACGCGAAAGACGGGAAACTCACGCCCGAAGGACTCGCCGAAATCACGAAGCGGATGCCGCGTGCGAACCTGTCGAGCTTTGCGAAAAATCCGGTCATAACCAACCTCACAACGGTCTTGACGGTCGGCGATATGTGCTACCTCGTCGAGACAAAGTTGGGGCTTGCGTGAACGGGTGACGGCTTCTCGACCCGTCATTCCTGCGTAGGCAGGAATCTAAAGAGAAGGCCCAACCGACGCAATTGCACACATTGCATCGAAATCCCCGCGTACACAAGTTTCCGCTATCGCGTCTGCTTGATGCGTGTGATTTGGATTCCTGCCTACGCAGGAATGACGTAGCATGAAATCAATCGTGAACACTTACCCTGCGAAATGGTTCGTGTTGGTGCTGGCCACAGTGCTCACGATTGGCGTCAGTTCTTGGTACGGCGAAACGGCGTCGCGTGCGGAGGTGCGCGAGCTTCTTTTTTCGCTTCGGCTTCAGCGTGCGGTTGTGGCGTCGCTTGCGGGCGGCGGCCTCGCGCTGGCTGGTGCGGTCTTTCAAGCACTCTTTCGCAATCCGCTGGCGACGCCTTATACACTCGGCGTTGCCAGTGGCGGTTCGCTCGGTGCGACGATTGCTCTTGTCGTCGGCGCAGGCGCGGGTTTGCCGCGACTGTTGTGTGGAATGCCGCTGGTCTCGTGGGCTGCGCTTCTCGGTGCGCTCGCGGTGACGTTCACCGTTTATCTGCTCGCGCGAAGTGACAAACTCCGTGCGGGCGAATCTATGTTGCTGGCGGGCGTGTCGATCAATTTGTTCTGCGCGAGTTTGGTGCTCGTGCTACAGTACGTCGCTGACCCAAGCTGTGCGATGCGAATTATCCGCTGGACCGTCGGCGGTCTCGACTCGCCGCGCTGGAGCGACGCAATCCGTCTCGCACCGCTTGTCATTGGTTACGCGGTGTTTCTCGTTTCGCAGTCGCGTGAACTCAACATCATCGGTGTCGGCGAAGAGCGTGCGGCGTCGCTCGGACTTTCGGTGGCAACGTTTCGCACAATTCTTTTCGTGACGACCTCAATCGTTGTCGGAATGATTGTGGCGACGTGTGGGCCGATTGGATTTGTCGGTCTGATGGTGCCGCACCTTGTTCGCCTCGTGACCGGCCCCGATCACGGCGTCCTTCTTCCGGCGACGTTCCTTGCGGGTGCGTTTTTTTTGACGCTCTGCGACCTCGTTGCGCGCAACCTCGTCGCTGGCTGCGAACTCCCCGTCGGTGCCGTTACCAGCCTACTCGGCGGGCCATTCTTCGTGGGACTGATGCTGACCAGAAGGTAGAGGCTCAGAACACGAAGCGTAAGCGAGTGCCCAGAAATAAGAACACGCTGCGTAAGCGAGTGCCCGAAGTAGAACACGCCCCACATAGGACATATAGGTCCTATATGACCTATATGTCCTATGGAGACACATGTTCCACTCGCTTACGCTTCCAGCATTTTCGTGAGACGTTTCGCGGAGACCTTCACCGATGTGCCGAGTTTTTGTGCGAAGCACGAGACGCGGTACTCTTCGAGAAGCCACTCAAAATCGGCGAGTGGCGATTCGTCGATTCCCGTGCGGCGACTTGCGAGGATGCGCGAAGTGTAACGGTCACGCAAGTCCGCGAGTTCGCGGGTGAAGTCGCCGTCAACCTTGACGCCGCCGCTGCGAATCTTCTCAAACCGCAAAACTATCGCCTCCAAATATCGCGGCATCTCACGCAACCAACGCCAAGGTGTGTCACGCAAAAACGAAACGTGCGCGAGCCGCGCAAGCTGTTCGCCAGCGTCGCGCGACGCTTCGGGAAACGATTTCTTGTTCTCCTCAATCGCACGCCGCGCACTGCCAAGTTTTTCCGCAAGCTGCGGAACGACTAACGCAAGTTCCTGCGCCGCAACGGCGACTCTTGAACTATCCGCAGATTTCGCAGATTCACACAGATTTTTATTTCCCAAAAATCTGCGATCATCTGCGTCATCTGCGGATTCTCCCACCGCACGCGACGCCATCAAGAAGATGAGATCGTCGTCCGCAAACGACGCAACACCGTACCGCTTCGGAATCGGCAACCACTTCACCTGTTCGCGCAACTTGCGACGATTCGTCTCGATGAACGCGAGAATTGTTTGCGTGCGCTGATCGGTTTCGGGCGCAACGACTTCTTCCACGAGGCCGAGTTGTTCGCGGACTTCAACGATGTCGCGCCCAGTCGCGCGCGTCGTTCCGTCGCCAGCGACGACGCGAATCTGCGTCCGAAGCGCGTCCGGTATTTCGACGCCCTGAAAATCTCGCGGCGAAACTTGTTCGCCAGCCTCACGCGAAACGAGCCGCGCGAGAACGACCTCAAGCGTCCCAGACGCAAACTCAACACTCGCCGCAAACCTCTTCGCCGTGTCTGGAATCGGAACAAGTTTCGTTCGCAGCGACTTCGGTAAACCTTTGAGAAGCGTCACGATTTTTTGTTCGAGCAGTCCGGGGACGAGCCAACCGAGCCGCGCCGCGTCGATAGATTTCACACGCTCTTCAGGGACGACGAGCGTAATGCCGTCGTTCTGTTCGCCCGGACGAAACGCATATTCCACCGGCACCGCAACGCCACTTGCAACTTCGATTCGGTCGGGAAACGACTTCACTACGCACGCAGCGTCGGCGTCGGAAGAAACAATGTCAGCGAGTGACAGCATAAGCGGTTTTAGTTCGGCTTCGCTGGCTGACTTCTCCCAACGCAAAAGCGACGCCGCGTCGCAGACAATCTGCGGAATTCGTTCGTGATAGAAACTGTTCCAGAAAAGTTCACCGCGAACGATGTCGTGCCGCCGCAACTTGTCTTGTACTTTTTTCGCTTCGTCGATGGCCGCGACGTGCGACGCAATCACGCGACTCCGCTCCGCAAGCGTGCCGAAGTTTTTTGAAACGAGTGCGTCTTGAATGAAGATGTCGCGCGCCGCCACCGGATCAATCTTTCCGAAGTTCACACGCCGTCGCGGCGTGATCACCAGCGACAAAAGTGTAACCTTTTCAAATGCGTGAACGTAGCCGGTTTCGGCGTCCCAGTACGGCGACGAGACGCTGTGCTTGAGCAAGTGTTGCCCGAGCGACTCAATCCAGTTAGACTCGATCCGCGCAACCGTTCGCAAAAACCGCTGCGACGTTTCGATTGATTCCGCCGCGAGAATCCAAGTGTAGTTCTTCGCCTGTTTGACCAGTCCCGAACCTCGCCAGAGTCGAAACGTTCCGCCGCCGCAAGAAGTGTAACCGTTTCCGTCGCGCTGCCGTTCGGCGACCCGCGACAAAAATCCGGTGAGAAGTGCGCGGTGAATCGCGGCGTATTTTTGCGGCGTGAGTTTGGCCGCGTCAACGATTCGGGATTTGGCGTCGCGGGCGATCTCTTCGTCTTCGACGAGCCGCATGAGTTGAACGTGCAAGTCGCTCCATTCACGCATTCTGTTCACCGACAAAAAGTTTTGCGCACACGCTTTGCGGAGTTGCGAGTTTGAGAGCGTTTCTTTGATGTGCGTGTAAAATTGCCAGAGCCGCAAGTAGCCGACGAAGTCGGAGTGCGGGGCGAGAAACTTTGCGTGCGCGGCGTCGGCTGCGGCGGCGAACTCCGGCGGACGTTCACGCGGGTCTTGAATCTCCATCGCCGCGACGATGACGAGAATTTCCGGCAAACAATTTTCTTGAACCGCCGCAACTATCACTCGCGCCAAACGCGGGTCGAGCGGAAGCCGCGACAACGTTTTTCCGAGCGGTGTGATTTTCTCATCTTTGTCGATTGCGCCGATTTCGTACAGCGTTTTGTAACCGTCACTAATCGCGCGGCGCGACGGGGCGTCGATGAGCGGGAAGTTTTCGAGCCGACCGAGTCGCATCGACAGTGCTTGCAAGACGACTGCGGCGAGATTTGTTCGCTGGATTTCGGGAGTGGTGTAGCGGTCGCGGCGACTAAAATCGTCCTCGGTGTAGAGCCGCAAACAAATTCCGTCGCGGACTCGTCCGCAGCGTCCGGCCCGCTGATTCGCCGACGACTGCGAGATCGCTTCTATCGGTAGCCGCTGCGTTTTGCTGTCGGGCGACCAGCGCGAGATGCGTGCGCGGCCTGTGTCGATGACGAAGCGAATGTTCGGAACTGTAAGCGATGACTCGGCGACGTTCGTTGCCAAAACGATTTTGCGCCGCGAACTCGTTTGAAAAATTTTCTGCTGCGCCGCGATTGGGAGACGTGCGTAGAGCGGCAACACTTCCGCACCGCTCGCCGGTGCGAACGTCTTCAGTGCCTTCGATGCGTCGGCGATGTCGCGCTCCGTCGGAAGGAAAACCAAAATGTCGCCGCCTCCTTCGCGTTGACATTCTGCGACCGCATCGAGCAAACGATCAATCTCGCGCGAGTCGTTCGCATCGTCGTCGTAATTGCGGTGACGAATCTCGATTGGAAACGTGCGACCTTCGACGGTGATGATCGGTGCGGGCACTAAACGACGTTCATGTGAAGAATCCGCAGATTTCGCAGATTGACGCAGATTTTCGACTTTCATTAAGAATCTGCGATCATCTGCGGATTCTGCGGATTCAAACCGTTTCCCGTGAAACGACCTGTAGTATTGTGCGAACTTTTCTGCGTCTAACGTTGCTGACGTTATGATCAGTTTTAGGTCGTCGCGGACTTCGAGTGTACGCCGCGCGAGTCCGAGTAGGAAGTCGATGTTGAGTGATCGTTCGTGAGCTTCGTCGATGATGATTGTGTCGTATCGTGTGAAGTTGTGATCGCGCTGCGACTCGGCGAGAAGGATTCCGTCGGTCATCACTTTGACGTAAGTCTGCGGCGAAGTTTGACTTGCAAACCGAACTTGAAACCCGACGTGCTGACCGAGCGGCGAACCGATTTCTTCGGCAAGACGCGCCGCGACGCTGCGTGCGGCGATGCGTCGCGGCTGCGTCATTGCGATCATCTTCTCTCGACCGCGACCGAGTTCGAGACAGATTTTCGGGAGCTGCGTCGATTTGCCGCTCCCCGTCTCGCCGCAAACAATGACAACGCGATTGTCGTTAATCGCTGCCGCGATCTCCTCGCGGCGTTCGACGATTGGTAACTCACTCGGATATGTGACGGCAAGAAGTGGACGCATAAGGCCCGACATTCTAACACAAGTCGCCGCGAGTTTCAAACCCGCCCTTCACAATCGGGGATAACAGTCTAAAATCCGTCTTATAGAATTGTACGACCTTGAGACACCACAAGCGAGTCGCTGCCATGTCCACCACTACCGTCAACGTTGCGTTTCAACAAAACTTGTTGCGAGAAATCGACGCGGTTGCCGACCGTGAAGCGCGTTCGCGCTCGGAACTTATCCGCGAAGCCACGCGGGTATACGTTGACGACCGCAAAAACTGGCAAGAACTCCTGAACTACGGACACGCCAGAGGACAAGAATTGCAAATCACCGACGCCGAAATTATGGCAGAAATAAAAGCGGTCAGACGCGGAAAATGAAAATCGTTTTGGACACGAACATCTATGTTTCTGCGCTTTTATCGGGCGGTAAATCGCAAGCGGTTATTGATCGCGGACGCGCTGAAGCCGACGCGATTTTCGGTTCAACAGAAATCCTCGAAGAACTGTTTGCGGTTTTACTGCGCCGGAAGTTTGCGCTTCCGTATGACGTTGTTTATCGTTATGTGAAGTGTTTGGAAAAAATTGTCAGTCCGGTGAAGTTAGGAGATTATCCGAAAGTTTGCCGCGATGCCGATGACGACAAAATTCTCGCTTGCGCGGCAATTTGCCAAGCAGACTTCATCATCACTGGCGACGACGATTTGTTGGTCTTGAAAGAATACCACACCACAAAAATCTGCACCGCCGCCGAGTATCTTGACTTGATCGAAGCGGAAAATTTCACCGATTCCAAACCACCACTCCCAAACAAGGAACCCAAAGTATGTTAAGTCCCGACATGTCGCGTTTGCTCAACGAGCAGGTCAACGCAGAAATTTATTCGTCGTATCTCTACATGGCGATGGCGGCGTGGGCGCAGGAGCAGAACCTCGCCGGAATGTCGCACTGGCTGATGATTCAAGCCGAAGAAGAACGAATCCACGCTTTGAAGTTTTTTCAATTCGTGCTCGAACGCGGTGCGAGTGTCGCGTTCACGCAGATCGCCGCGCCGCCGTCAACGTGGAACTCACCACGCGAAGTCTTCGAACAAGTACGTTCACACGAGGCATACGTTACGAAGCTCGTCAACGCGCTGGTCGATCAGGCAATCAAAGACAGTGACCACGCGACAAACAATTTCTTGCAGTGGTTCGTCGCCGAACAGGTCGAGGAAGAGGCGTCGGCGGAGCAGGTGCTGCGGCAGTTTCGGCTGATGTCCGACACGCCGGGGTTCCTCTACATGCTAGACAAAGAACTGGCAACCCGCGTTTTGAATCCGCTCCTCGCCGCGCTCAGGCCAAGCTGACAAGTGCCTCGCTCGTCTCGAAGAACGACTGCGTGATCGCGGCGAAGACGTCGGTCGTTGCGACTTGTTCTTGTACCGCGCCGACCGCGAGAACGTCGCCAGAGAGCCAGAAGAGACAGTACGTTATTTCGTTTTCGCGGAACGCTATCGCTTCGGCGATGCAAACGACGTCGAGATAGAAGAAGTGCATTTCGTAGCCGATCAAGACGCGACCGCCGATGTTTCGCGTCACGGGCGAGACTTCGATGCCGTCGTACTCCGCCTGCATCGCCGCAACCGATTCGCGGCACCGCGCATCGACGGCATCGACGGCATCGGCGTCATTGTCGTCGTCGTTGCGGTAGATGTTGAGCATCCAGAACGCACCGTCGGGATTCGTCACCTGAATCGTTGCGTGTTCGCTTGTCACGTCGTATTCGTCGAGTACCCAGTTCGTCGGATACGAAAACGCGACACCATGTTTGTTGTAGATGCGTACAGATTTCATGACAGTTTCTCAATGAACTTGGCGAGTAGCGCAGCGTCGTCTTTGGCGACGAGGTGATCGATTTTGTCTTGCGGAACTTTGAGATTTTCGAGCGCGGCGGTGATCCGTTTCCAGATCGCCAGACGCTTTTTCCCTTCGGAAAGATAGAGATCGGTCACGAGTTCTTGGAGCCTTTGCCCCGCGATGTCGCTGCGGTTGTCGTAGTACCGCTTGATGATCTTGTCTTGATACGGTGTGCGATTTTGTAGACTCATTGTTCTGAACGGTTGAAAAAGTTTCACGCCACGTCGCGGTCAACGAAGAAACGTAAACGGTAACGGAGTTCGTCCATCATTCGCCGTGGTACGGGGATAAATGTAGAACGGAGCGGAAGCAGTGGGTAACGATCAATCGTGGGAGTAATGGATACCCCATCTTGGAAACACTGGTACGACTTGATTTCTTGCCACAATATCAACTGCCGTCGTCCGAGGATACGCCGTTCGATTCCGTCGTGAGTGATGCTAACAGAAAACGGGACAAAGTACCACCAACTTATTGCCGCAAGTAGAAACAAAATCGCCAATACAATATGGACACTCGGAGCCGTTTCAACAACGATGCCAACGAGAACCATCGTCGCCAGCAGCATCAGTACAGAGACCACTTTGTGGTCCGATGCCATCCAAATGCGATAGTCGATTTGTGCGAGGTCGTCTTCTTTCCAGACGGTTTCGCTGCCGCGGCTTTCACTAGTTGTCATTGTGTCGTGCCTATCAATTTTCGCAACTGTTCATGTTTTTTGAGGAGTCTCACACGAAGGCACAAAGAAGAATTTTAACGCGGAAATCGCTGAATGGCGGAAATACGCGGAAGTTCTGAATTCCGCGAGTTCCGTGTTCTCTCCTCTTCGTGCCTTTGTGCCTTCGTGTGAGAAAAAAAGAACTGCCATTAAAGTATGCTGTCATGCGAAGCGTGAACGATTGCTAAAATTGATAGATACATCGTGTCGTGCTGGCTGGAAGAATCAATTTGCTTCGAGCAACACTTGCAAATAACGTTTTCCGGTCGGGCCATAAAAGAGAACGCGATTTTGATCTTGTTCCCAGATTGCGGTGAGTTTTACGCTTCGCGGCCCGTGAAGCGTGAACATTTTTCCGCACTCACAATCACGACCGCGACGCAGAGTTGCTTCGCTAGTTGGAAATGCGTCGGGCAGTAGTTCGTGATCGCGACAAAGCGTGTTGTAGACAAAGCGTGCGAGTTCGTCCGTCGAGTCCAAAGATGGGATGCTGCGCGTAACCATAACCGATATGCTCCTTCAATCAAGATTGTCATCCTTGACAAAAAAGAAAAAAAGTGTCGCAAGGTATGAGCAACTAAAGGAGAGCCGTCATACCCGCGACACACTAATTGTATCGTGTCATAGTAGCGCGATTCTACTGTAGAAATAGAGGGTTTTGCGAAGTTAGTCAAAACAGAAGGCTTGAGTGATTTACACAAACAGTTAGCGATTTTTTTATGTTCACGATCATCTCTCTTGGTTGTCCGAAAAATCTTGTTGATAGTGAAACGATGACTGGTCGTCTCGTTGCAGCGGGACACAAGTTCACTCCGCAGTTGAACGATTCGACAACTCTCGTTGTCCTGAATACCTGCGGATTTCTCGCATCGGCACGCGACGAAGGACGCACGTTAATCGACGACCTCCTCGACTGGAAACGCGAAGACGACACACGAAAACTTGTCGTCACCGGTTGCCTTGTTAAGCATTCTGGTGATGCGATTGCGAACGAGTTTCCTGAAGTCGATGCGTGGATCGACGTTGCGTCGGAGAACGAGATTGTTGATGTCGTCGCGCGACTGATGGCGAACGTTGCAACAACATCATCGCGTCTCGTGACGCAGACCGATTCGCGTCTCACTCTCGACGACCGCCAGCGACAACTCTTGACGCGACCACACATTGCGTACTTGAAAATCGCCGACGGTTGCAATCGACGTTGTTCGTTTTGTTTGATTCCGTCGATTCGCGGGCCGTTCGTTAGCAAACCGATTGAGGTTCTCGTTGACGAAGCGACCGCGCTGGCCGCGTGCGGCGTCAAGGAACTTGTCGTGATTGCGCAGGAGACGACGTTTTACGGTGCAGACATCTACGGCAAACCGCAGCTTTCGCAGCTTCTTTCGCGGCTTGAAAAGATCGACGGGATCGAGTGGATTCGTCTCATGTATACTTATCCAGCGTTCTTCGACGACGAGATTCTTGCGATGCTCCGTTCGCGTGGCAAGTTGCTGCCGTACCTCGACATGCCGCTTCAGCACGCATCAGACGCGATGCTAAAACGGATGAACCGCGCGACGACGCGCGACGCAACCGAAAAACTGCTCGAAAAACTTCGCAACACTCGCGACGATTTGGTGCTGCGAACGTCGCTCATTGTTGGTTTTCCCGGCGAGACCAGCGAGGACTTCCGCGATTTGACGCAATTTGTTCAGCGTTGGCGGTTTGAGCGTTTGGGCGTTTTCGAGTTCTCGCCCGAATCGGGGACGCCAGCGGCAACGCTTTCCGATCCGGTCCCGCCGGAGACGATGAGACGCCGCGCGGCGCGACTGATGAAGATTCAGGAAGAGCACGCTATCGCTGCACGCACCGCGCGACTCGGACAAACCATCGACGTCATCATCGACAGCGACGTGCAAACCGAAGACGCCGACAACGGTGACACTGCCCCAACGTTTTTTGTTGGCCGAAGTGTCGCCGACGCACCGGACGTTGACCCTGTAATTTACGTCACGGGCGACGCGAAGATTGGCGAGATTGTCCGTTGCGAAATGGTTGCCGTTCAAGGCCTCGACGGAATCGCGGTCGTCGCCGAACAAGAACACGAAGCGTAAGCGAATGCCCGGACGGAAAAAGTTCAAAAACCCCTCTTGCAAAGAATCGAAACGATTGCTACAATTCCGCCTCACTTGCGAACGCGACATCTTTTGTTGGCGTATTGCTTGTCGATCCCTGGTAGCTCAGTTGGTTAGAGCGGCGGACTGTTAATCCGTAGGTCGAAGGTTCGAGTCCTTCTCGGGGAGTTGGGGGAGTTTTCGTGTTGTAACGTGTTGTTGGTTGATGACCGTCCCCCGCCTAATAATCAGCAGACACAGAGGGCTTGTGGAGTTTCACAATTTTTGATTTATTTTTATGCCAAAAGCCGCCATAACACCCATTTCCAGCAGTAAGCCCGTTTCAAGACAGAGGTCAGCGTCGCCAACTAGATATGGTGTCCAGACTTCGGTTGCCACTCACCCCCCCTTGAGTGTAGTGCTCCCAGAAACCATAGAATCATCGACCAGTATCCACGAAGAAGATATCCATCAATCTGTAAATATCATTTTTCGGGACGGCAAGACCGTTAAGAAACGAACCGAAGAACTGGTGAAAGATATTCGTGAAATGTACGCTACTCGGGAAATAGCCGACAAGCAAAGAGACGCCTTTGCAAAACAGTTCGACAAGCTTTTAAAAATACTGAACAATTGGTGCCACGAAAATGCGGAGAATTTGTCGGCAGCCTGCTTGGCGCAAAGACCTACCAAGCCAAACACCTTGTGTTTTCTGGCGATTCAAAAGGATAATCAGTATTCTGTAGCATTTTCCGATGCACTAACCAAACTAGAAATGAAGGTGGAAGACAACGCAGATTTGTATCTGGTTAATTTGGAAGTTATGGAATATCCTTACCTAGAGGATGTTGTAAGTCTTGTAAATGCGTACAACTATAAGCATTAAATACTACGGAGATAGTTGGTAATGGCAACGGCAGAACAGCATCTTAAAATTGCAAATAACCACCAAAATTTTATTCGGTCGGTTTGTAATGCAGTAAGGGAATCACCAGAAGATTTCCCCCCCAAGGTTTTTTGTCCTCTGGTTGTTGTTGCGTGCTATTATCGGGTTATACATATTTTGGAAGCTATTTTTGACATGAGTGGTAAACCACACGTTTTCCCGGCAGATGAAGCAGAGGCAGATGGTCGAAGAACGTCGTTTATAAAAGTGTTGAAACTGGAAGATGATATTCGGGCGAAATATAAAGTACTGCGTAGACTCGTCCTACACGCAAAATATTTTCCTAGTGGCAGTCCCCAAGATTATGATATTGTTACAGACATTGATAAGCTCACTCAATCTGTCGTTAAGGATCATTTGGTGAGTTTTGAGAATCTGGTCGCCGCCAGATTATCCATAGCCGTCACATCAGTGTAGTAGCCCCTTACCGTCTTCGGCAAAGAAAGAGGGATGCCAGTGGGGTGCCTCTAAAAACGCCTCCTTCCCACCCCAAAAAAGTCTACACGCTATTTTGGGCTTCGTGGACAAGTGCTAATAGTGGAGTATAACGTGAGTTGGTTTTCAGTTTATTCCCCCACGTGCCTTGTGAAAGCGAGTGTCTGGCGTGCCCCAAAAACCGCTTGGCTTCGTGGAGTACCACTCGCTGCGCTACGGTGTATCGCTAACGCGATTCCCGTTTTTTTTGTCACTTCTACCGTTCACTATCAAGCTCGTGTAACGCGGGAACACTGTCGGGACTTTCGGCGACGTCGCCGAAAATCCCTCCGCGTCTCCCGCAGGGCCCTGTCGGGCGAAGTGCAACATCAACCGGCCTTTTTTTCCTCCCCCCTCCTTCTTGTGAAGGGGGGAGGGAAAAAAGTTGGGCGTGAATCTGCGTACAGGTGCAAGCCGTTCTCTCGCTATCGCGTACCAATCTTGAATGGTTGTTTAGGCGTTCCTACCCAGCGCGTTTTAGCGAGTTCGTGGCAATCGACATCTTGCCGAAACGCGCAACGAGGCGTTCGTGAATGTGCTCCTTGTCTCCACGCATAAAATCCGCCACCAATTCGCCGACTTGTTTTGCGTCGCCTTCGATACCGAGGATCGCCAACGCCGAAGCCAAGCAGCCGCTCGCCTGTTTGAAGAGATGGTCCGCAGAACAACTCAATGCAATCTTGCCTCGCGGAACGATCTCACGCCTAACGCCGTCAACGCCCGGAAAGTATTCTCGAAACCGTTCTTGAACTTCACGCCACACCGGCGCGACCGCTTGCTTGTTTTCTCTGCCGCGTTTTTTCGGCGCGCTCAAAAGACGAAACCAATTCGTCGTCAACCACACCACAAGTGCTGGCTCGATTTCTTGCAAATCGCGTATCGTGTTGATTCGATGAAACTTAAGTGCGTCACGACGCAAACGAAACTCGACTCGCGTTACCGGTTGCGAAAAGTGTTCGTCACCGCCGAAGCAGCACTCGACCATCCGGCAAAACTTGACCGGATTCGACACCATCATTGTTTCCATTTCACGCGCCTTGTCGTAGATGCAAACTTGAATGTCTTTGCCAAGCTCGA
>JBOFSQ010000019.1:0-4529 GCA_051651625.1 Thermoguttaceae bacterium
AACCGTTCACGATTTGTTTCATCATTCCCGCGAAAGCGGGAATGACGAAACGTTGGCATCAACCGTGAACCCGCACGAAAAAATCGTCCCCCCGCTTGACGATTCAAAAACCCGCCGTATGCTTTCGCACCGCTTCGGAGGTGTTCTCGATACTTTCACTTTTTTTGAGGAGACGTGCTATGACAACGAACGCGATGAATGACTTGCTGTACACAATGAACGACGTTTCGACTGCGGAAAACTCCGCACATGTTAAGATGGGGGGGGGGGGGCAGCACAGCTAAACCTGTTTCACTCTTTGGCGTCTTCTGCGACGCCGTTCGCTCCGCTCTTTCTCGACGCGGTGACTATTCTTGTAGCGGATTTACGCTCGTTGAACTTCTGGTAGTGATCGCCATCATCGGTGTTTTGGTTGCGCTGCTATTGCCCGCTATTCAAGCGGCGCGCGAAGCGGCAAACCGAATGACGTGTGGCAGCAAACTCAAGCAGTTAGCTCTTGGTTCCCACAACTATCACGATACATGCGGTGGATTTCCGCAAGGAAGTGATTCGTACCAAACTGGGACTTCCGGGACCGTCGCCATAACGGGACGCCGCTTTAGCACGTTTGTCTTCCTGTTACCTTACATCGAACAAACCGCACTTTACGACACTATCAGTCAGACAATACCAACGACGAATCCATGGAACAACGTAAGTCGAGGCATTGGGGTTGAGTCCTTTTGGTGTCCGTCTGACAGTAACGCTTCTAATGAGGGGACAGAGGCTTCTCGGCGGTGTAGCTATGCTGCAAGTGCGGGTGACTATGCGATATACGCCCCAAACACCGTCACCAATGATGCGGCGGGAGTGGATGGATTATTTTCGCGTGGTATTTTCATGCCACAGCGGTCAGTCAATATGAGCGCCATTTCTGACGGTACCAGCAACACTATTATTTACAGTGAACGCATGAGTTCGACTGGCTTACAAGCGAGAATTTTGGGTGGCCTTGTGGTTCATGCAGGAGTTTTCCCAGATACGACATACAACGGCAGTGAGAAAACTGGATTCAGTGCGGAAACTTGCTTCGTTAATCGGAGTGCCACCAATCCGACGCGGTTCAACACTGGAACTTATGTCGAGCAAAACGCGGTGGGAAAGGCAGCCTCTCGTTGGATGGATGCCGGAACACCATTTACTTGGTTCAACACCATACTTCCGCCCAATTCACCAAGCTGTATATCGGAAAACAATGACCGAGGTACAATCTTGGCACCCCCGACATCGAATCACAGTAACGGCGTTCAATGTGCGCTGGCGGATGGCAGTGTTCGGTTTATCTCATCGACGATAAATTGTGGTACACAAACGGCTTTATGCGTCCGTTCGGGAATATCAAATTTCGGTGTTTGGGGTGCATTGGGATCGCGTAATGGTGGCGAATCGGCTGCTGCACCGTGATTGGCAAAAGTCCGTGTTTGTTTACTTTTGAAGTGGTTTGGAGATTAGGAACAGTATCACAAATAAATTTGAAAGGGTTCTACCATGACGATTACAAAGAGATTTCGCGGGTTTACGCTGGTTGAGCTTCTGGTGGTGATCGCCATCATCGGCGTTTTGGTGGCACTGCTATTGCCAGCGGTACAGGCGGCCCGCGAGGCGGCTCGTCGTATGCAATGCACCAACAACATGAAGCAGATGGGACTGGCCATCCACAACTTTCACGGAACGATGAAGGGACTGCCGCCAACGACGGTTGGAAGCAGCAGTCGCATCTCGTTTTGGGGGCTGATCTATCCGTATATGGAGCAACAAGCTCTATACGACTTGGTTCTGCAAAAAACAGGCGGTACGGTGCAAGGTGAGTTGGTGAACGATGTGTTTTGGAACACACTCACCGATGAGCAGCGTCGTGGTCTCAACATAGCGACGTATCGTTGCCCATCGCGGCGCGGCGCGAGCACACCGCTGGGTACTGGCCCCGCAATGGCCGTCAATACAGCGACGCCCGTGCTCAATCCGGGTGCCAAAGGACAGACTTATGGCCCGCAGGGTGACTATGCCGTCTTGCATGGGCTAGTTCAGGGGACTCATTGGGGGCAGGTCATGCAGAACTTCAATCCTGTCGGAGATGGTACAACAGCCGACTTGCAAATTCGCCCATCACAAACGAATGGACCATTTCGTGTTGCCTTTGTGGCAACCCCCGGAAGTAATACTGGTGTCGGTGCTGACTACGCAACATGGCGTCCGCGAGACACGATGGCGTACTGGCTTGAGGGCGCAACAAACCAAATCATTATGGCGGAAAAGCATATCGAGCCGCGTTTCCTCGGTCAGTGTAGCCTATCTGGCACGACCAACCTGACACGTTCACCTGTGGGGGATTGTGGTTTGCTGACTACGGGCATTTGGAATCTCTACGCTGGCACGCGGTCATTCAACAGTACTATCGCAACGAAGCCATCGCAAACTGGCAATGGTGGTGATGCCTCTGCTGATCATCTTGGCAAAGAGGGTGCCTATCCAGAATGGGGAAGCTATCACGCGGGCGTCTTCAACGCGCTCATTGGCGATGGTAGCGTTCGAACGTTGTCGGTGACTATGCCTTCTGGAGCAGGACAGCTTTTCTGTCGTCTTGGATGCACCAATGATGGTGTGAATGTATCGTTGCCCTAAATCCGTTGGTGTGAACGAGGCGTTACTGGTGGTTTGGTTTTTCAGCGTTGTTGAGGTGGATAATGGATAAAAGTACACGGCGGATGTTTTTGGCGTTCTCACTCTTCGCAGTTCTTGTGACTGGTTGCGGGAGTGGTTTCACACCATTTGGCGGACGGGTCTGTTTTTCTGATGGTACGCCTCTGCCCAAAGGGCAAGTGCGGTTCGTATCACAGACACACATGGCGACCGGGGTTATACAGCCGGACGGTACATTCCAGTTGGGGTCTCTTGACGCTGGCGATGGCTTGCCACCCGGTGAGTACAGAATCACAATTGTCGGGGCAGTCGAAGAAACGATTGACCCCGCTACTACATATGTTCTTTCATCTAAACAACTGATTGACAGACGGTACGAAGAGAATGAGAGATCTGGACTCACATGTTCTGTCACAGGGTCCAATCGCGATTACCAAATCACCGTTGAGCCGCCGAGGAAGTGATGCTGGTATACTCAAAAAGGGGACAAAATGAACTGCCGCATGCGGGCGGAACGTCCGCGTTTCCGGTAGAAAATAAACACAAATTTTAACCGTTTGCCGCATATGATGTATGTGTGCGTAGAGGGCCGTTCAAAACACATTTAGGAAGAATAGGCAAGTTGCGAAACCATTGAATTCACGGCACTTCCACACTTCACTATCTTGCCAAAACTGTCCAATAGTAGTTTTGAACGGGCTTCTAGTTCTCACGTCGTTCCGCCACCTGCTTTTTGTTTAATTCTGGCTGTTGTTGCGGCTGCGGCACATGTATTCCAACAAATCTTTTGGCGTTTCGTGCCACACGAAAACATCAGCGAGGCGTGCGGGTGGGCGAGAGCTTGTCCGCACGCTTTTTTGTTGCGTGGTTTTTAACCGTTCACGGTTTGTTTCGTCGCGCCACGAATAGAAGCCGGAAAGGAGCGAAGCGTATTGACGGAGTTGTGGTTTGCACTTGTTCACCGTCAATACGGCGGAGTACCGCCTCCTTTCCGGCTTCTATTCGTGATGCGAAGTGTCGCGTGGCGAGACGACGAGGTTTGCGATAAAGTTGCAGGTGTATAATCTTGGTCGATTTGTTTTTGTGAGTTATTTCTCTGGGCAGCCCCCTGCGTATTTTTGTTGTTTGCGTGTAGAATTGTGGACGTTGTTTGTTGGTAGCGTATCACAAAACGGGAGAATCGCAAATGGCCGCGTCTATTGCCGAAATCCAAGAAACCCTCGACCGAGTCGCCCGCCGTGACGAAGAGTTGCGAGCACTTCTTGCGGAGTCCGCCCGCCGCGACGCCGAGTACAAAGCCGCCGCCGAGAAACGCGACGCCGCCGCCGCGCTACGCGACATCGAGCGCAAAGCCGAGATGGACGAGATGCGCATCCGTATGGCGAAAACCGACGAAGCAATTCGTAATAGCGTCAACAAGTTCGACAAGAACTGGGGCAACCTCATCGAGTCGTTCGTTGGCAACCAAATTATCAAGCTGTTCGCTGATCGTGGTATTCCGGTGACGGACGGTTCGGCACAAAACATCACCGGTACCATAGCTGGTAAAATGACCGAGATTGATATGATCTTGGTCAACAGCGACATCGCGGTTGTAATCGAAGTGAAGACAACGCTCGAACGCGGCGACGTGAAACGGTTTATCTACAAACTCAATCACATCCGCGAAGGATTTCCGAGGTGGGTTCAACCGTTCGCCACGATTTTCGGCGGCGTAGCGTACATCCGTGCTAAGCCGAACGCCGTGCAATACGCACAAGACCACGGCCTATTCACCATAGTCGCCACTGGTGAGAGCGCGAAGATCGTAAACGCAATCGACTTCGTACCACACAAATGGGGGACGTAAC
>JBOFSQ010000020.1:0-7099 GCA_051651625.1 Thermoguttaceae bacterium
GTTCAACGACCGCCGCGACGCTGCGTGGTATTGTGTCTGACAACGTTGCTGGCGACGTGACGTTTGGTTCGTCGTTCAAACGCGGTCACACCGAACTCGGCGGCACATACACGCTGCTCTTCTCGGAGCACTTCACCAACCAAAATGTTGGCTTGGTTGTGAAACGGACGTTTTGATGTGACGTAACCGTTCGCGGCTTGTTTTACCATTTGTCGTGAACGCGGCGTGTTTTTTGCCCCGACGGGGCAGCAATCTCAATAACCGGCGGTAAGCGGTATTCCGCGCAACCGCCGGTACGCGACAAACGAAACTGTGCGTCCCGACGGGACGCTACCAAAGTATCGGTTGTTGGTTTGCAAGGTGGCGTCTTACAGACGCCGATTCTTTGGCGTCGCTACCGGCGGTTGCGCTTGCCGCTATCGCGGCGGCACTTACCGCCGGTTATTGAAATACTGCCCCGTCGGGGCAAAGACGCAATCAATCCTCAAAGCGTTGCTCTGGATTCCCGTTTTCGCGCCAAATGACGACAAAATTCCGTGAACGGTTATGTTCGCGGATAGGGATTTCATTTTCCGCAATCCCGTAGGGATTTCGTTATGGTAGAGAGAGATGACCATAACGCAACTCCTACGGAGTTGTTTTTCGTTGCGCGTCGCGTGCGTTCTACCATAACGGAATGCCTAACGGCATTCGGAAACGTTAGTTTAGATTGTTTGGCAAAGTATGGTAGTTCATTTAACCACGAAACACGCGAAAATCCGCACGAAATACACGAACGGCCTTTCGTGAGTTTTCGTGAAGACGTTCGCGGCTTTCGTGGTTAAGAATTGAACTGCGATTACGCTAGAGTCCCCAGTTTGAAACTTTTTAGCGGATTGGGCTGGGTCTAGTCGCGGCGTTATGTGTCGGTATAATCCGTGCCATTAGACCTGTTCGGAAACTTACACCTGCACTGCGGTTCGGCTATGCCGCCCCTCCAAACTGCGGTTCGGCTATGCCGAACCTGAACTCAACGCCACCGACGATGCCAACACCTTCAGAATCTCAAAACCAAACCAGTGACGGTAGCCAAATCGTAAACGATTCCACTGCGTCGCCAATCGACGACGCCTGCGTCGCTGACGACAAAACGCTCTTCGCCGCTCGTCCTGCGTTGCCGCCTCCCGAAGACGACAAAGGCAAACAGAAAACGCCGTCAACTCGTAAACCGCCCAGCGACGGTTTCCCGCTCTGGATGATCGTGCTGGCTATTGTTGGCGGATTTTTGCTGCTCTCGCAACTGCTCGCCCAGCGCGGCGTCTCGATCCCGATGAGCGACTTTCTGCGACTGGTCGATCAAGGTGCAAAAAATCCCGACGCCTTCATCGAAGTAACCGAAGGAACGCCGCCCGCCACAAAACTTGTCCGGTACAGCGATCTGGCAAAGTTGAAAATCAACGCCTACGAAGTGAGCGGCACCGTCACGCGGAAAGTTTTAACGCCACCGCCGAAGTCGCAGAAAGTTCCCGAAGAAGAACGCGACGTTCGCTTCGTCACCGGACGACAAGGTTTGTCTATCGACAACGGCGAACTTCAGCGGCGTCTCGAAGCGGCGAAGTTTACGTTCGAGGCGGAAGGGACGCCCGGATTCTGGCGCGACTTCGGCCCAACGATATTAATGCTGTTAATTACGGTGCCGATTTTGTTCATTCTTTTCGCACGCCTCGGCGGCGCGGGGGCGATAGCGTTCGGGCGAAACCGCGGACGCGAAGTTGCACAAGAAGAAGTCGGCATAACTTTTGAAGACGTTGCCGGCGTAGACGAGGCGGTTGACGAACTCAAAGAGATCGTCGAGTTTCTCAAAACTCCCGAAAAGTTTCAGCGTCTCGGCGGACGCATTCCGCGCGGTGTACTCCTCGTCGGGCCGCCCGGAACGGGGAAGACAATTCTCGCCAAAGCCGTCGCGGGTGAGGCGAACGTGCCGTTCTTCAGTCTGTCGGGGAGCGACTTCGTTGAACTTTACGTCGGCGTCGGCGCGGCGCGAGTCCGCGACCTTTTTGATCAGGCGAACCGTCGCGGTTCCAGTATCATCTTCATCGACGAACTCGACGCACTCGGCAAGTCGCGTTCGGCGCAGACGACGAGCGGTGCGTCCGAAGAACGCGAACAAACTCTCAACGCGCTACTCGTTGCGATGGACGGTTTCGACACACAAGCCGCAACGATTGTTTTAGCGGCGACGAATCGTCCCGAAACGCTCGACGCCGCACTCTTGCGCCCCGGACGTTTTGACAGGCAAGTTCTCGTTGATCGCCCCGACCTTGCCGGACGCGAGGCGATACTAAAAGTTCACCTGCGGAAAATCAAAATTGATCCCGCGATAAACATCCGCGACATTGCGTCGATTACGTCTGGTTTTGTTGGAGCCGATTTGGCTGCGCTCGTTAACGAGGCGGCACTTCTTGCGGCGCGGGCCGAACGCGAACACGTCACGATGATAGAGTTCAATGAAGCGGTGGAGCGTGTGATGGCTGGTCTTCAAAAGAAGCAGCGAGTAATCCGGCCCGACGAAAAGAAGCGGATTGCGATTCACGAGTGCGGTCACGCGGTTGTCGCGTACTTTTTGCCGAAGGCCGACAAAGTTCACAAAGTCTCGATCATTCCGCGCGGTCTCTCTGCACTCGGTTACACGTTACAGCGTCCCGAAGACGACCGTTATCTCGTCACGCAAGAAGAGCTTGAGACAGAGATAATGATACTTCTCGGCGGCACAATCGCTGAAGAGCAGAGGTTTGGAAACTTTTCGAGCGGCGCGAGCAACGACATCGAACGCGCAACCGAAATCGCGCGGCGAATGGTGATGGACTACGGAATGAGTCGCCTCGGACGCATTAACTTCCGCGAGAGTCGCCATACGTTTCTTGGCGAAGCGATGCCGTTTGCGAGTCGTTCGCACAGCGAGAAAACGGCGTGCGACATCGACGTCGAAATCAAATCGATCCTCGCGTCGCTCTTTGAACGCACGCAACAACTCCTCCGCGACAAAAACGACGACCTCCTCCGCCTCGCCAAACGACTCCTCAAAAAAGAAGTAATCGAAAACAGCGAACTCGAACGTGTGCTCGGACGGAGGAAGAAAGCGTCGCTATCGGGTGAATCGGCACATAAGTAGACCGGTGTGCCTGTCAATTTTTGCAACTGTACATGGTTTTTGAGGAGTCTCACACAAAGGCACGAAGGCACAAAGAAGAATTTTAACGCGGAAATAGCGGAAGGACGGAAAGACGCAGAAGTTCAGCATTCCGCGTCTTTCCGTTTTTCTGCGAGTTCCGTGTTCTCTCCTCTTCGTGCCTTTGTGCCTTCGTGTGAGAAAAAGAACCGCCAACGAAGTACGCTGTCATGCGAAACGTGAACGATTACAAAAATTGACAGATACTACTGTAGCTATGCCGAACCTGAACTACTCCTCACCGCCGCCGCGTGCGCTGGTGCGGATGCGGAGTGGAATCTGTTCGATTGCGTATTGCAACTTGTCGTGGTTGAGATCGGTGACGGTAATCTTGAGCTGATACGGCCCCGGCGAGATCGTCTTCGGAATGGCGACTGGAATGAGGAGGCAACTGTCGCGGCGACGCGACTGCGAGGTCTCTTCGGCGGCGATGTTTTCAACGCGAGCAACGACCGTCCCCGCACCGTCAATCAAAACGTATGCCGCCGCCGACCGCGTATTGAAACCGAGCGGTGATTCGCGGACGCAGTTGTTCTCAAGTTCCAGATAGAGCGACGCCGTTTCGCCCGCATTGAAGTCGCCCGTGAGCGGCGTGTACGATCCGAAACCGTACCACTTCTCCACAAAACGCATCTGCTGAATCTTGAGCGGACACTCTTTTCGCAACTCGCTTTGCGCCCGCGCAAGGTGATAGATCGCCGCAGCGTTCCGCGACGACGCATCGGGGAGCGAACGCTCGTCGAGAAGCACCGAAAGTCCGAGAAGTTCACTCGCCCAAAACGAACGAGTCGCAGGATCGATCCCGTCGATAGTTCGCGCGGCCTCGGTCTGGTTGCCGAGTGCGAGTGCGAGAATGCGGAGCCGAACTTCGTCTTGTGTTGACGTCGCTTTTGTTTGCAAGATTTGCGACGCTTGCTGAACAAGTTGTTGCCAGTCGCCGTCGCGTGATGGAACGCCGCTCCCGTTGTACGCGACTGGAACGATTGACGCCGACTCGTTCGCGTTCGCAGTTCCACCGTTTCCGCCGCGCGGAACGAAGACCGCGTTCGGAACACTGTTCGTTGGCGTCGCTTGTGAATTTGTTTGCGACTCGGTCGACGGAGCAGAATTGTTGTCGCTGATGGTGAGCGTCGTCGCAGGCGGTGCGAGTACGGGCGGCGTGAGTACGGGCGATTCGGTTTTCTCTGCTGGCTGCGTGTTCGCGGCGGCTGTGTCTTGCGGGACGATGGCGACGGTCGAAGGCGAGAGCGGACGCGGTGGCATTGTTGCTGTTGGCGTCGTTGCTGGCAGCGGCGGTTTCGCTTCGGGCGACGGCGATGCGGCGGCGACGGGCGTGATCGGTGGCGTCTCGTTTTGGGAGACGTGCTGATCGGCGTCGGTCTTTGGCGGAGACGGGATGAGAACGGTGCGTGCGAACGCGACCATACTTTTGTAGAACGCGGGATCGGCGTCGGCGTCGATCTTGCGGAGTTCGCTAATAATCTTGTCGCACTTGTCGCGGTCAACCGAATCGGCGTTAACCGACTCAACCTTTCGGAGGTCGGTGAGTAGCTGTGCGATTTCTGGCGAGTCTTGCGGGAGCGACTCTGGGACGAGTTCCGCCTTCGGCGCGTCGGCAGATTCGGCGACCGTTTTCTTGCGGAGCGCGGCGGGGATACGCGGTTCGGGCGGTGGCGGTGGCTGTAGAACCGCCGAATCGGTGTTCGAGTTAACTGGTGACGACGTGGGTGCAGGTGGCAACGGCGCGGCGGTTGTCTGTGGTATTACTGTCTGTGGTGTTGGTGCGGTTGCTTGTGCTGCGGCGGAGCGTGCCGCAAGAAGACCGGTCGTTGCTGGGGTTGGTGCCGGTGGCGGAGTTGTGAGACGCGAACCGTTCGCCACTGGTGATACCGCGTTATTCGGTGACGCCGAACGCCCCGATGTTGTTGAGGCCGCTGGTGTTGCCGACTTCTGCTCGCGTGGTGTCGATTCGCACGGCGTTGGGGCCGGACTGCGGTCGCTTCGCTGGCTGCGTTCGGTACGTTCTTCGAGTCCGTCGGCGTCGCGCTGGAATGCGCCGAGCAGTTTCGTCATCGACATACCGCCGCGTCCATCGGTGCTGGAGCAGCCAACCATTCCGATGACGGCAACTAGCATCGCTCCGCAACACACCGAAAACGGTGTCGCTTGGCAACGACGTTGTGATAGATGTTGTGACAACTTTGATAGCAGCATGGAGCAGCTCGAAAAATCGTGCGCGAAAAACGGCCCGCAATCTCAACACTCAAGAAGGCGAGACACTGGGATTGTGACGAAAAATCGCAAGGACTGCAAGAGGGAAATTTCGCAGGTGCGATGTCTTGGGCGGTTTGGGTGGCACGCACTTTTTCTTCTTGACTTCGCGGCGCGGTTTCTGTACGATTTCTGCGAGACTGTTCCTGCCCACGCTTTTCAGCACACAACCAACACTATGACTCTACCCGTCCTGCCCCCCCCCCCCCGTTCGCGCAGCTTAACATCACCGTTCGCATTTGAGACGCTTCGCGGCGTCCCAATGCCAACGTTTGCCGCAATCTTCGCACTCGTTCTCCTCGCAGGATTGAGCCTCTGGTGGTGCAACAGTTTTCTTGACGATACTGACGTTGTCAACGCGAAACTGTCTGGCGCGCTTGCTTCGTTTCTCGATAAGGAGCGACAACGAGAATCGCATCCTTCGATTCTCGTTGCCGGGAGTTCTGTTAACTGTTACGGTATCTGTCTCGCTCCACTTGAGAAACGATTCGGTACATCTGCTGGAAAAATAGCTCTCGGCGGTTGCGGAATATGGGAATGTGAACGCATTCTCAAGAAGTATCCGCAAGAGACACAGAGCGTAAAGATAGTTTATATTGATTTACGAATGATTTGTCTTGGAACAGCAATAGGGAGCCAAATCGCCAATGCTTTTCCGCGTTTGCACGATTTCTCTGATGTCCGCGATGTGCGTCTTTACGAATCACTACACAAGACAGGAGTTGTCCCTGCGACTCGATTGGACTTGTGTATTAGCGACATGTTGCCGCACCGGATGAGTTTTCATAACTTGAAAACTTACCTAAAGAAGTTAAAGTCGAAAAACTCTGAAACGCCTTGCGGTTTTGAAAATATGTGGACATTTCCGGGCCGGATCGAATATAGCAAGCCCATCATAGAAGAGTTAAGCCTCTACGCAACTGATGCAACGTATGAACCACAAAACAAAAACACGCAAGACTTGCTGAAATTCCAGTCAGCTATTTGCTCACGATATAACACCGAGATAGAATCTTGGCTGTGGGATTTTGCACGGTATTGCGAAGGACGCGGGATTTTTGTGGTGTTCAACATCACGCCATGCTGGCGAGCAATTCCGTATATTCCCGACCGAAACGATCCCAATCTCACCATAGATCAAAAGAAATATCTCGCTCTATTCGACAAGCTCGACGCGCACACAAACTGTCGCGTGATTGTACTCAAAGATTTTCAAACGCTCATTCCGGGCGCGGTTGATGCGGAATATCTTTTCGACACGCACCACATGACAAAAAACGGCGCAACGGTTTACACGCATTGGCTTGCGGATCAGACGTTGCGTGACGAAAAGATTTGTGCGCACTTGGGTATTCCGTGCCAAGCGGATGTGCAGACAGATTTTATCAAACTCGTTGCCGAGTTGGGAATGACGGTGCCGCAGAGTGAAACGCAGTCGTCCGAAACGCGCGTTGCGGAAACGGGTGCGACGGTAAAGTAGCGGTACGAATAGAAGCCGGAAAGGAGGCGGTACCCCGCCGTATTGACGGACAGAGAAAGCGTTGCCGTCACGATTGCACACGTTCGGTGTTGCGAGAACCAAGAAACAACGTCAACACGCGGCTCTCCGTCAATACGGCG
>JBOFSQ010000021.1:0-83252 GCA_051651625.1 Thermoguttaceae bacterium
ATGCCGCCAAACAGTGCTTCATGTTTCCAAAAGGGAAGTCCGGCTGCGGACAGGAATGTTTATACCGCCAACAGCAACCATTCCGGTGGTGTAAACGTCGGCATGGGGGATGGTTCCGTGCGTTTTGTCAGTGACACGATTGACACGGGTAATTTGGATGCTGGCAGCAGCGTATCTGGGTCGCCTTATGGTGTTTGGGGGGCGATGGGAACGATTTCTGGCAAAGAATCGAAATCGTTGTAATTGTTCGCTGGGGTTGAGAATAGAAGCCGGAAGGGAGCGAAGCGTACTGACGGAGTTGTGGTCTACACTTGTTCTCCGTCAATACGGCGAGTACGCCTTCTTTCCGGCTTTTATTGCACGCGATTGCAAATGTTCTACTTTCCGAAACAGGTTTCAAATTCAGTGGAGATGTTCTATGCGTCGAGTTCTTTGTGTGTTAATGTGTGTCGGTATGGTGTTAGGATTCGTGGTCTGCGGCTGTGGTGAAAGTAACCCGCGTGCCGCTGGACTTGTGAATGCGGCTGGTAAGGTAACTCTCAACGGCCAGCCTCTCGGTGGCGCGGCGATCACGTTTCACAATGAGAGCGATCCTACCAAGCAGGGCGGTGCTGCCATCTCTAAAGATGACGGTTCTTTCGTTCTCAACATGTTCAGCGAAGGTGACGGAACTTATCCCGGAGATTATGTTGTCACTGCCACCAAGATCAGCATCACATACCCCGTCAGTAATGAAGAAATGATGCGTATCGAACGCGAAAACCCCGACAAATTACCTGCTGGGAAAGAAACCAATCTCGTTCCAGCGAAGTACGCGGCCAAGGCTTCTTCAGACGCTCGCGTCAATGTTCCTGCAAATGGGAGCAAGTCGTTGCTGATCGAACTCAAGGACTGACACAAGGCGTAGTATAAGTGGAGGTCCCGTGTGGGTTTTGTCAATTCACGTTCTCCCAAGATTGACGCTCTCCAAATTAAGTGTAGAATCACCCTCAATGGCGGACGCTTTTCTCGCATCCTGTACCGCATGAGGTTCTACCTATGAACTCGAAATATATCAATCCGTACACCGACTTCGGTTTCAAAAAGCTGTTCGGTGAAGAGGCGAACAAAGATTTGCTGATCGATTTTCTCAACACGCTTTTGCCGCAGCGTCATCAGATCAGTACGATCACATTTCGCAATCCCGACGTTCTCGGCGAATCGGTCGAAGACCGCCGCGCAGTGTTCGACATCTACTGCGAAAACGCCGAACACGAACCGTTTATCGTCGAGATGCAAAAAGCGGAACAAGCACACTTCAAAGACCGTAGCGTCTACTACGTTGCACACCCAATCCGCGAACAAGCCGTGAAAGGCAAAGCGTGGGACTACCAGCAACGAGCCGTCTACTTCATCGGTATTCTCGACTTCGTGTACGACAAGGGTACGTCCGAACCGATTTTGATTCGTGAAGTTTCCCTCAAAGACCAGTTCGGTAAGGAGTTTTACGAGAAGTTGCAGATGATTTACGTTCAGATGCCGCTCTTCAAGAAAACGGAGTCAGAGCTTGTAACACGCCAAGACAAGTGGCTCTACTTCCTGAAGAACCTGCCCGACTTGAATCACATTCCTGCGATAATGAAAGAGGAGGTAGTTTTCGAGAAGGCGTTTCACACGGCGGAAGTCGCGGCGATGACCGAACGCGAGCGTGAGGCCTACGAGCAAGCTCTGAACGACTACTGGACATACTTGGCAACGCTTGACTTCGCCGCACAAACAGCCCTAAAAAGAGGCCTCAAAGCAGGACGCAAAGAAGGACTGGAGAAGGGACTGAAAGAAGGACTGGCGAAGGGACTGAAAGAGGGACAGGAGAAAGGACTGAAAGAGGGACTAGAAAAGGGACGCACCGAATCAAGTCTTGAGATCGCTCGCAACCTCAAGGCGATTGGACTTGACGTAGAGTCGATTGCGAAGGCGACGGGCCTCTCGGTTACGGAAGTCAAAACGCTGGAGTGAAACGCTGTAAACTCACGCGAGAAAAATCACAACACCAAACACACAGGAGTACACATCACATGGGTAAAATCGGTATCGGTCTCAATTTGGAAGCGGTGCGGACATCGCATAAGTCGTTTGAGTGGGGAGTACAATTTGCTGCGGAACTTGGTTACGAATACATCGAGCCGATGGTTCACTGGGGACGCGAGCTTTTGAGCGAGGCGAGGTACTTTCACAGCGTCTCGATGCTCGACGACCCGTTTCGTATACGCGACCTGTGCGAAAAACACAAACTCAAACTCTCCGCGCTCTCGTCGCATAGCCAGCTTTCAAAGCCGGAAATCGCGGTCGAATATCTCAAGCAAGCGGCGCGGTTTGCGAAAGAGTGCGGTGCCCCAGTCATCAACACCCACGAAGGACACAAACAAACTTGGACAACCGAAGACGAAGACTTCGTTCTCATCAAGTATTCAATCACCGAAGCGGAGAAGGTGGCGTCGCGGCGAGAAATTAAACTGGGGCTTGAAATGCACCAAACATATTCGCTCAAGCCCGATAAATACGACAAGATTCTGAACCTCGTCCCAACCCCGTGGGTCGGTGCAAACTTCGACACCGGTAACGCCTACCTCGGCGGCGAAGACCCAATCCGCTGGCTCGACCGAATCAAAACTCGACTCGTTCATATGCACGCCAAAGATATTTCGGTAGAACAGTCCGACGCCGAACGCGGTAAGGTGATGGGCACCGCTGTCGGGTGCGCGTGCGGTGACGGCGTGATCGACTGGGAAGCCGTCGTCGCCATCCTGAAACCGCTCCCACAAGACATCGTGTTGAGCGTCGAATGCGGTACACTCGACCAAGCCGAACGCAGCGTCAAACACCTTCGTAAGGTACTCGGACGATGAAACACATCCTCTTCGCCACACTATTCTTATCCGTATCGTTTGCTGCGGCGTTTGAGTTTCGCAGCGATAGCGATGGTACTGCTTTCGTTGTCGTCGATGGCGATGTGCCGGTTTTGCGTTACGTTGCCAAAGTCGTCGCGCACGAGAACGTTCCAGCGAACGACAAACGCCGCGAAGCTGGTTGCTACGTTCACCCGCTCTACGGACTCAATGGCGAAACGCTCACCGACAACGCTCCACGCGACCACTTTCACCACCACGGCGTCTTCTGGACGTGGCCGCACGTCACTGTTCACTACGCAGATTCCGAACCAGTTTCATACGATCTCTGGCAAGACACGCAGGGACGAATCAAGCAACATCCAGTCCGCAAAATCGCCCGCGAAACTAGCGACGATGTTGCCGTCTTGAACGTCGAGAACGGCTGGTTTGTCGGGCCGCCCGAAGACGGGAAAAACGTGATGCGCGAAGTCGTGAAAATTACCGTACACCGCGTCACCGAAGAAGATGGCGTGGCGTCGCGGTGGATCGACTTTGATTTCGTCTGGACGCCGCTCGTCGCACCGATTACGCTTCAAGGTGCGGAAGGGAAGAGTTACGGCGGATTCACGATCCGTTTTCGCCCATCGAACAAACGCGAAGACAACACAATCACGACACCGCTCGGCGTCGCCAAAGACGACTTACCCGATACGCCGCTGGCGTGGGCGGATTACACGTCGCGTTTCGGCGCAAAAGACAACACCTTGAGCGGTGCAGCGATTTTCGTCTCGAAGACGCATCCTGATTTTCCGCCGACTTGGCTCACTCGCTACTACGGCCCGCTCTGCGTCGGTTACCCCGGTGTCAAGGCGAAGACGTTCGATGTTGGCGAAGATATTAAACTTTCGTACCGCGTTTGGATTCATCGCGGTGCCGTAACGCCAGAACAACTTTCACACGAAGGAGAGCAAAAATGAACAACACACGTCGAGAGTTTTTGAGAACATCACTGGCAGCGGCGTCGCTGGTTGCAGTCCCGACGTTCGTTCCGCGCAGCGTTTTCGCCGATGGCAAACGCCCCGGAGCGAATGACCGGATCGGTATCGCGGGGATTGGCGTTGGTCGTCAAGGTGAACCGATCTTCCGCGACGCCGCCAAAGACGCACGCACGCAAGCGGTCGCGGTGTGTGACGTTTGGAAGTCGCGTGCCGCTGACGTTGCGAAAAAAGTTGGTGTCACAAAAGAAGACGCAATCGTTCAAGACTATCGCCGCATCATAGAGCGGGGCGACGTTGACGCGATTCTCACCGCGACGCCGGAGCACTGGCGGAGTCTCATCTGCGTCAACGCCGCACTCGCCGGAAAACATCTCTACATCGAAAAGCCGATTACGCTCACGATTAACGATGGCGTTCTAATGCGGCGTGCGGCGAGGAAAACCGGCGTGACGGTGCAGTGCGGAAGTATGCAGCGGTCGTATCGCGTCAACCACTTGGCGTGTCAGTTTATCCGCGAAGGACACCTCGGCAAGATTTCCGAAGTGATCGCCGCGAACTATGAATCGCCGTGGCTGATGACGCTCCCCGCCGAGACTGTTCCCGAAGGTCTTGATTGGGAGATGTGGTGCGGGCCGGTCGAGCCTGTGCCGTTCAACAAAGAACTGTTCGTACCGCGTGGCAATCCGGGGTGGCTCTCGATTCGGAACTACTCCGGCGGCGAGATGACCGGTTGGGGGACGCACGGCTTCGACCAAATTCAGTACGCACTTTCGCGCGACGAGTCGGGGCCGGTGGAGATTATTGTCGAAGGCGAGAAACTCTCTCCACCGACGTACACCGCGCCGGAATCGCGCGCACGCGGCGACAAACTGTGTTCGCAGCCGCGTCTCAAGTTTCGCTACAACGATGGGCTGACCGTCACGCTCGGCGACGCTGATCGCGGTGGTGGCACGTTTATCGGTGAAAACGGAAAGGTGGAGATCGCACGGAACAAGTTCGTCTCGACGCCGAAGGAGCTTGCCGAGAACTGGCTCAAGTCGCACGAATCGTTCAACATGCCGAGCCACATGACCAACTGGATCGACTGTATTTACAGCGGCGAGCGTCCGATAGGCGAACTCGAAACGGGTCTGCGAACGGCGGGGTTGTGTCACATTCTTTCGATAGCGCGTTACTTGGGCCACAATCTCAAGTGGGACCCAGCCGCAGAGAAGTTCACCGGCGACGACAATTCTACCGCTGCCGCAAACGCCCTCCTCGCACGCACACACCGCAAAGGATACGAACTGCCGGAAGTGTGATTGATTGGCCTCTCGCATCCGCATCAGAGCACGAAGCGTAAGCGAGTGGCAAACCAGAGCACGCAGCATAAGCGAGTGGCAAATCAGAACACGCAGCGTAAGCGAGTGGCAAATCAGAACACGAAGCGTAAGCGAGTGCCCTAGTCGGGATGGATTCCCGCGACAGGACAAGGCGTAAGCGAGTGAAATGACGAACACAGAATCAATCGAAAACGGACACATCTTCGCAACTCAGCTCGGCTGGGTTGCTTTGGTGTGGAACGAGCGTCGTTTGTTGACGTGGGTTCTCCTTGCGTACCCATCGCGCGAGTCACTGTTGCGCGTCTGCCGAGACGAGTTCGAAAGCGACGTTAAGAACGTGTCGCCCGCGCAGCGGAAAATCTGCGAACGAGTGACAATATTTTTGGCGGGCGAGTCGCGCGATACTTTTGACGACATTGATGTCGATTTCGGCGACGCGACACCGTTTCAGAAGTCTGTTTGGAATGCGTGTCGCAGAGTGCTACCGGGGGAACGTGTGACGTATGCGGAGCTTGCGTTTCGTGCAGGTTTTCCGCGTGCGGCCCGCGCCGTCGGGAGCGCGATGGCCGCCAATCGTACTCCGCTGATCGTCCCGTGTCACCGTGTCGTCCGAAGCGACGGCCACATCGGCGCGTTCTCCGCCTTCGGTGGTGCCGAAACAAAATCGCGGCTACTCGAACTCGAACGCGGTTGTGCGTTAGGAGAGTGAGTCTAACGAACTGCGTGAGATTCCGGCACAATGCGGATTGATGTCAAAAACGGCAGGTGTTGTGGCGTCGAGTAAAAGTTTGTTGCGGGTTTGAGCGTTTCGGCAGAAACGGTCGTCGTAACGCCATCGGCAAACTCGACCTGAATCGGCTTCGTCAAGTCGAGCATCGTCTCGTTGAGCAAGACTTCAATTTCGCCATCAAGTTTTTCAACGATGATTTTGTGGTCTGCGGCTTGAAGTTTCACCACCACAAGATCGCCGCGAGTTTCCGGTACTTTGTGTAAGTAGTAAAAGTAGTCTGCGGCATCACCACGACTTGGAGCACGAGTGCTTAAGTCCCAGACGACGCGATCTGGACACAAGTTTCGTTGGTGCTGCTTGAGCCACGCAATCGACGACGTGTTGACTTTGTGCGTTGACTTATCCGAACCATCGAGCCAACCTTGCGGATTTGAATAGACCTTCTGCGGCGTCTCGTTCGGGGCGTTGTCGAGAAAGTTGTGCCCGCGTCCTTGGTGGACGAAACAGTCGGCAACATAACCGCCTTTGTATTCGTCGCGCCATTTTTGAATTTGTTCGTAGAAGCCGACCGTTTCGCGGTTGCGATTGTATGCGGCGTCGGCCTCGCCGACTTGCAGCAGAAACGGCAGGTGATAGAGATTCACCGCGCTGACACCGTTCGGGTGTCCCGCCGACATCGCTGCGGCGGCGAACTTGTCGGCCATTCGCGTACCGATCTGATACGTCCCGTCGCCGCCCGCCGAAAACCCCAAGACGTATACACGATTCGGATCGACTCCCTCGAAGACGACCATGTTTTCAATCAACCGTTCGTAGAGCGGATACGATTCATCGACCGAGTGCAAGTTGGAAGTGTTTGTAACGCCGCGAGTCGCAACGTATACGCCGCAATCGACGTTTCCGAGGTAGTACATTTTCATCTGATCGTACTGCTGATCATTGACCGGAGCCGGTGCGCCGCCACCACCGTGAAGCGCAATGAAGAGCGGAAAACCGTCCTTCGGGGCGTCGCCTTTTTTCTCGAAGTGAAACTTCATGCTCTTGTCGCCGTGCGTCAAAGAACGGTTTTCGTGTTCGTCGCGGCGCGATGTGTTCTCACGAATACTCTTTTCGTAAGCGGCCTGTGCGTCGGCGCGAGCAGACTTGAGACTCGCAACCAAGTCGCTGGTCGCATCCGCGCGAACAAAATTTGCAGCGAAGATTACCATCGCCGCGAGCACGAGAAAAAATGTTCGTTTCATTGTTTGGTCTCCTTGGTTGTTGGACTGAACTGTCACGCATCTTTGCCGAGCATCATCTCGGTGATGCGACGAATTGAGTCGTCGAGTGCAGCGTGTTCTTCGACGGGCTGCTGGAGATAACGGTCGATTTCTGGCTTCATCCGAATCGCGTGATCAATTTCTGCGTTTTTACCTTGGTATGCACCTATCGAGATGATGTCTTCGTTGTCGGCGTAGATGCCGAGGAGTTTCCGCATCAGCCTCGACGCTTTGAGATGTTTCGGATCGCAAATATCCGGCATCAAACGACTGATGCTGTCAATCGGATTGATCGCCGGATAGTGACCGCGCGTACTCAACTTCCGCGAGAGCCAAAGGTGTCCGTCAAGCAGACCGCGAACAGTGTCGCCGATGGGGTCGTTTTGATCGTCGCCTTCGACAAGCACCGTGAAGAACGCCGTGATACTGCCGCGCGGACTCCGCCCCGCACGCTCAACCAAACGCGGCAGCATCGCAAATACCGACGGCGGATAACCGCGAGTCGTCGGCGGTTCACCTGCGGCGAGTCCGATTTCTCGCTGTGCCATCGCAAGCCGCGTCACAGAGTCCATCAGAACGAGCACGTCTTTTCCTTGGTCTCGAAAATACTCGGCGATAGCCATCGTCGTCATCGGTGCGCGAACACGCATCAGCGCAGGTTCATTCGACGTTGACACAACGACAACACTCTTGCGAAGCCCTTCTTCGCCGAGGTCGCGTTCGATGAAGTCGTTGACTTCACGCCCGCGTTCGCCGATCAGTCCGATGACGATTACGTCGGCGTTGGTGTAGCGTGCCATCATTCCGAGCGTGACACTTTTGCCGACACCACTACCGGCGAAGATGCCGAGTCGTTGGCCGCGTCCGCAGGTGAAGAGTCCGTCGATTGCGCGAACGCCCGTTGAAAGAATGTCGTGAATGCGCGGACGGCTGCACGGATCAGGCGGCGTGTTGTTATAGGCGACTCGATCAGGAAGCGATGGCTGCGGACGTTGATCTATCGCACGTCCTTCGCAGTCAATAACACGCCCCAACAACCCTTCGCCGACGCGGAGCCAAGGAACTGTTTGCAACAGCGAAACGCGATTCCCGCGACGAATTCCGGCGATGTCGCTGTAGGGATAGAGAATTGTTTCTTGGTTGCGAAAGCCGATTACTTCCGCACGGAGCGTCGTTTCGCCGTTCCCACCGCCCATTGATTGACGTTCAACAAGCGCAATCGCCCCGACCGGCGCGGGGAATCCGCCCGCCGAAATCGTCATGCCATGCGTCTGCAAGACCGTTCCTGTAAGAACGGACGGCATGATCGTTTGGACTTGTTCTGCAAGTGTCATCATCCTGCGACCCTTTGCCCGTTCACTCCATGAATAAAAGCCGGAAAGGAGGCGTACTCGCCGTATTGACGGAAAACAAGTGTGAACCACAATTCCGTCAATACGCTACGCTCCTTTCCGGCTTTTATTGCACGCCGACAAAAGGAAACAACTGCGGCTCGCTCAACTCCAAGCAAAGTGGGCGAACGCTTTGTTGGCATCGGCCATACGGTGAACGTTTTCACGCTTCGTGATTGCGGTACCGGTTTTGTTGTAGGCGTCGATGAGTTCGGCGGCGAGCTTTTTGTGTGTCGCCTGTCCTTTCTTGTCGCGCACGGCGGTCAGAAGCCAGCGGATGGCAAGCGACTGCTGACGGTTTCGCTGCACCTGCATCGGCACCTGATACGAAGCACCACCAACGCGCTTCGACCGGACTTCGATGTTTGGCTTGATATTTTCGAGTGCTTGGTGGAACACGTCAATCGGCTCGGCGTCGGGGAGCCGCTCTTTGATGAGGGCGAGGGCGTCGTAGAAGACGGCCTGCGCGATTGTCTTCTTGCCGTCCCACATGAGACAGTTGATGAACTTACTAGCCAAGAGCGAGTTGTGAATTGGATCGCCCTTGAGTTGTTTGCGACTGGCAGTGATACGTCCCATTGATAAGATACTCCTCTTTCGTCAACCGATTGGAAAAATTGTCTACTTCTTTTTTGCACCGGCACCGCCTTTGGCTGGTGCGCCTTTGCCTTTTGCAGCGCGTTTCGCGCCGTAACGGCTGCGTGCTTGACGGCGTGCGTCAACACCTGTTGCGTCGAGCGTTCCACGAATTACTTGGTAGCGAACGCCCGGCAAGTCGCGGACGCGCCCGCCGCGAACGAGAACAATCGAGTGTTCTTGCAACGAGTGACCTTCGCCCGGAATGTAAACCGTCACCTCTTTGCCGTTCGAGAGACGAACGCGGGTGATCTTCCGCAACGCCGAGTTCGGCTTCTTTGGCGACGTAGTACGCACCAAGAGGCAGACGCCTCGCTTCTGCGAACACTTGTCGAGTACGGGCGACTTGGTCGTCGAACTCTGCTGAACACGATTCTTTCGGACGAGCTGGTTGATTGTCGGCATAAGTAACTGGGATCGCAAGGTGAGACTTCCAAAGGCCGAAACATAGTTAAGGCCGCCACACAATAATTAAATGGCTGCGGGATTCTACAGAAAATCTACAGGGCGTCAAGTGAGGGGATGCAGTCAAGTTCACCGCACATCTTCTGAAACGTGTCACCAATCAATTCGCTCCCATTTCTCCCTTTTTCCCTATTTTGACTAGACGCTCGCGGTTATGTGAGACGATTGTTAGAGTACGCTGTTTGAGTAGGCTAACATCGATTGGGGGCGACATGAACTGTGGGTGCATTGGGTGGCTGGCACATTTTCCAGCCACCCGGCAATTTACGCAGTCGGTTCGACTCTGGGGCTTTCGGTGCAATCGCCTTCGTTCCCAACCATTAACATTCCACTCACAACCAGTGAGTTTTCTGGAGGTTTAACCATGTTAGTTTTGTCTCGTTACCGCGACGAAAGCATCGTCATTGGCGATGATGTCGTCATAACAGTTGTTGACGTTCGTGGAGACCGTGTTAGGCTCGGCATTGATGCTCCGTCGCACGTTTCCGTCCATCGGCGCGAAGTCTACGACGCCATCGCCCGTGAGAAAAAAATACAAGAGACCAGTACGCAGCAAGCTATTGCTGCCGCCGGTGTACTTGATACTATGGCCGAGCTAGGAGGTGTCGCGCGGTAAAAAGTCGCACGACCACTCCGCTTGATCGGTTTCTCTTCAAAAAGCCACGTTGCCGAAAGGTAACGTGGCTTTTTGTGTTAACCGTCTGAAACCGTTCACTCCGAAATCGGAGTACCGATTTCTCCGTTCGCGGCTGTCATTGCCGCCTCTCAAAATCGTTACACGTCATACCGCCCTATCCTGCGAAGTCTACCTAAATCGCCTCACCTCCGTTCTCCGATGCTACCGGCGATGGCACTAGTGTTCACGCCTTTTGGCCCCCTCCCCAGAGAGCGATTGTGTGAACGGTGGTGTTACTTGAGCGGTAAGGATGCGGACGCCAGCACGAATGCTGCGTCTTACAAGGATGACCAATCAAGTACGTTGACAGCGCGAACAAAAAACGCTTACAACGTCGTTTGAATTTCGGTTCTCTCACGACGAGAGATTCTCACACACAACCAATAGACAATCGCCTCACGGATAACGAGGCTCGTAGCGCACGAAGTGCTATGCGATAAACGTTTTGTGAAAACAAGAACGATTTAGCGCGGCGGAGTGATTTACGGCTTCACGACGAGGTTGATTGGCGAGAGAAAGGATTTCCTCCCATGACAGGTCTGTATCTCAATACGAACGTGAGTTCGCTACAGTCGCAGAATTATCTGCGACGGAACATGAGCGACCTCTCCAATGTGTTGACCCGTTTGAGTACGGGTTTACGCATCAATTCCGGCAAAGACGACCCGGCGGGTCTCATTGCCAGTGAGCTGATTCGCAGCGACATCACCGGTGCGAAGATGGCCATTCGCAACACGCAGCGTGCTAACAGCGTCATCTCGATTGCTGACAGTGCGTTGGGGCAAGTTTCGTCGATGCTCAACGACATCCGCGGCCTCATCAACGAAGCGGCCAACGACGGTGCGATGAGTGCCGACCAAATTGCCGCAAACCAACTGCAAATCGACGCCTCGCTCGACTCCATCGACCGAATCGCCCGTACTACGAACTACATGGGCAAGAAGATTCTCGATGGTTCGCTCGACTTCGTAACCGCAGGCAGCGACCCAACGCAGATGGACTACCTCCGAATCGACTCGGCCAACTTTGGTACCGCGCCGAAGATCGGTGTGAACATCGACATCGTAAAAGATGCCGACAACGCCCGCCTCTTCTTCAACCGCGCCGGTGTGAGCCAGAAAACGGTACTCGAAATCGGTGGCAACAAAGGTTCGGAAGTTATAAACCTTGGAGCCAATGCAACAGTCGTTGACATCGCTCGCAGCGTGAACCTCGTCTCCGACGCCACGGGCGTTCGCGCCATCGTCGGACAAGAAGCGACGAAGGGACAACTTCTCGCCACGAGTGCCGGTGGCGGTGTTAACAACGACATCAACATCACCGCGCTCGACGCCGGTTTTATGCAGGGAAACTACTCTGTTAAGTTCTCCGCTGGAACTGGTTCAAAAACGAACTACGCCATCACCACGCCCGCACCAAACAAAGCAGGCGTAATCGACATCCAACTCGAAATGGAAGAAGCCAAAGGCGCGTCTGCACACGCCCTCAACTACTACTTCGATATTCAAGCGAGACAGTCGGGCACGATGTTCAACGATACCGATGTTATCTTCGTCGAAGACAACGCGGCTTCAACGACGATCAACGGCGTGACTTACAACGCGGCGGCAAGTTTCGAGAAGGGGCCACGCGCGGCGACGGGAACGCTAGTTGAGAGAAATGCCGCTGGTGCTGTCCTCGCTGGTGGAAACACGCTCAAACTCTCCGCTGCATCGACGGGGACGGCGTTCAACAATGTCGATATTCAGTACGTCAAAGACAGCTCCTTGGCGACATCCGCTGGTGCTTCGTATGATGCGGATGCGAAAATTCTCACCATCGCTGTTCGTGACGACAACACAACGTATGCCGATGTCGCTGCCGCACTCAAAGCCAACACCGATTTTCGGCTCAACGATGTCACCACAACAGCGGGCGGTGTGAGCGTCACGTTCGACACCAAAATCGCCGGTGCCGCCGACCAACTCGCCCGAGACGCCATCGGTGCCACCGGTGCCACGATGGGAACTGCCAGCAACGCTCTCGTCGTCCGGTATCAAAACAACGGCAACACCGCACTCGCCGACATCACGGCGGTAATCAACAGCTACACCAACACCGCAACCGGCCAAACCGGTTCGCTCTTCGAAGCGAAAGTGATCAACGGCGTTGACTCGTCGATCAAGATCAACACTACTGCTGCGCAAGTGACGCTGGGACTCGGTGCCATACCTGGTACCGACACGACGTTCTCGTTCAACTACAACCAGATCAAAACCAGTTCGGGAAAACCGACCAACGGTCTCTTCGACGGGATGAAGATCGCGCTAGTCGATGGTGCCGCTGCCGTCCCGCCATCTATCGGTAACCGCTACGACCTCGGCAGCAACACTGTCGTCATCGACATCACTGCGGCTGGAGCCCCCACCAACGGCAATACGCTCGCCACGCACATCGCAAACACCATCAACGGTCAGCGTATCGCCGGTCAACCTGCGGGCGAGACAATCGTCGTCCCCGCTGGTTCGGTAACAGCGAGCGCAAACACGGCAATCGTTGTCGCCGACGATACTGGCAAGTCCGCCTACGTTAACGCAGGCATCGCCTCAAAGTTTCAAGGCAACACAACGTTTGGGAAGATACTGCAAGGCGGGAGTTGCGGTTACGTTAGCAAGTTGACGGCGAACCAAGTGATCGACTACATCAACGGCAACGAAGAGTTGAGTCGGTTGATTCGCGCGGAGAATGCGTTCAAGAGCAACGGTTCGGGTAAGGTCACGCTGTTTGACGAAGCGGCGTATTATGGCAGTCAGAATGCTGATAACGCGCTGCAATTTCTTGGGCCGAAAGGTTCGACGAATGTTGTGTTTACGGGGAGTGTTCCGAACCAGCAGCTTTCGCTCGGATTTATTCCCGCCGCGACTGCGCTTCCCGAGGCGACGCTCGTTTCAACGAACGCCAACGCTGCGTTCACGTTACTCGGTGCGCAGAAAGGTGCGGCCTACGACGACGTTGCGGTGCGGTTTATCGCGTCGGCGAACGGAACGAGTTCGGTGACATACAACGACTGTCCGAGTAGTGCGATGGCTTACGTCTCGCTCAATCCGACTGGAGCACTCAACACAAACAGTGGCTTCATTGTGAACGCGAAGACGCCGGGCGAAGACTATAACAACACGTCGATTGTTTTCCGATACGATGCCAGTCAGAGCGCGCCCGCAAAGGCAGCCTACGACAAAGACAACAAACGTCTCGTCGTCACGGTTAACAGCAACTCTGGTAATCCGTCGAGTAATCCGCCGTCGGTGACGACGCAGCAAATCATTGACGCGATCAACACGACGCCAGAGTTCTCCGCCGAACTCGACCACTCCGGCGGCGTCAACAACGGCAACGGTGCGTCAAACCTGCTGTTCCCAGAGACGAACCCGGTTGCCACGTTCTCCAATGGCGCGAAGCTGGCAATCAAATCGACCATCACTGATGGCAGCGGTAACCCTGCGGCGGCGTTGTTCAAGGACATGACGGTGACGACGGTTGCTGCCACTGCCGCCGCTGCCACTGTCGCTTACGATCCTGCTACGCACACGCTGACTATCAAACCACAATCAGGAGCAGGTGGCGATGCCGCAACCATTGCAGCCATTGAAGCCTATTTCGATGGAACCGTACCAGTCCGCGGGCAGAACATCACGATGGCCACTGGCGATGTCACGCTCACTGGAGGATCGTTTCCAGCAACTGCCGAATCCACCGGCTTCGTCACCGGTGCAACGACAGCAGAAGTGACGATTGGGAACACTGGTCAGACGGGTGGTAACAAAGGCGGCACAGTCGAGATTCGTCTTGCCAGTGGGGCCGATGGAAACTCGGTACTCACCTCAAAAGATGTGATCGATATGATCAATGCCGATTCGGTCGTGAGCAAGTATTTTTCGGCGAGGTCGTATGTTGGAAGTGATAGCACGGGGACGTTCAACTTTCACTCCGACACGATTCGCAACTTTGTCGATGGGAATGGCAAAACGTATCCGGCGACGGTGATGAAGACAAGTGGCGGTGTTGCAGGTGAAGACTTGATGGAGATCAAACTCGCCACCGACAAGAACGGTTACGTCACGACGACGGCCCGTGATTTGGTGAACTTCATGAATGAACTCGATGCCGATACGACGCGCGGAATCAGTGTGAGTCTTGTCTACCCACAAGGAGTTGACAACTTGCTGCGAACGTGGTCAACGGACATTTGTGGTAACGTCACCGAAGAGCAGGCGTGTGCTGATCCGTATGGCTACGGTCTTCTCAAGCCGACCATCATAACGGACAACTGCAACAACGTCTTCTTCGAGCCGATTGAGTTCAATTCGTTTGGCGAGAAGACTTCACCGACACGTCCTTGGGGCGAGGTGGTTGCGGTCAACGGGATTGACGCATCGTTCCGTGTCTACGCCAGCCAAGCTGGGACGGATTATGAAGGAGTGTCGATCCAGTACATCGCCACGACTGGCGGAGCAGGCGGCGCGCCGCGTGCGGAGTACGATGCCAAGGAAAAGAAACTCAACGTCTACTTCTTGGAGGGTTCGACGGCGACGACGATTGCGAATCTGATCCAAAACAGTGAGCAGACGAAGAATCTCTTCACCGTGCAGCAGCTTGGAACAGGTAGCGGCATAGTCACCGTAGACGACGATTCGGTTTCGCTGAAGAACGGTACTTACAACGCCGGTTATCGCGGTGGCGCAGTGATGCTTGGTGCAGCCGACGCCGATCCGCACAAGTTGGTTTTCGAATCGACGGCACAAGGTACGGAACAGCGAGTCGATGTACGAGTGATGAATGGTGCTCCGTTCGACACCTACGATGCCGCTGGCAACAAAGTTCAGCGCGACTACGGTGAAGATATGGTCGCTCGCATCAACGGTTTGACGATGGTAGCCCACGGACGCAACCTGTCTGTAAGCAATTCGATGCTTGCGATGTCGCTTACAGTGAGCGACAAAGTTACGACAGGCGACACGATTTCGTTTGACATTGTGTCGGGCGGTGCGACGTTCCAAATCGGGCCGGATGTTGTGAGTTCGCAGCAGTTGCGTCTTGGTTTCCAAAGTATGAGTACGGCTCGTCTTGGCGGCCCATCGGGACGACTGATGCAGTTGCGTGACGGCGAAGTTGGGAGTCTCATCAACAACACCAAACTTGCCGACTTGATTGTGCAAGAAGCGATTAACTCGGTGGCGGTGTTGCGCGGACGACTCGGAACGATTCAGCGGAGTACGCTCGACCCGAACATGTCGGTCTTGCAGGACACGCTAGTCGAGATGGAAGCCGCCGACGCGATCATCTCCAACGCCGACTTCGCAGAGGAATCGTCGCGGCTTACGCGGACGCAGATTATGGTGCAGTCGGGAGCGAAAACGCTCTCACTAGCCAACCAGCTTCCGCAGTACGCAGCGATGCTACTCGGATAGCGAACGCCCCCATAGAAGGCGTTGCGTAACAGCAACAGCTCTCTGCGGGCAGACCCAAACGGGCCTGCCCGTTTTTTTTGTTGTGTGTGCCCAATGGCAGCCGGAAACGCAGAAAATCGGTACTCCGATTTTCGGAGTGACCGGTAGTGAAGACGCCGCACTGTGGGAAACCGGTCACTACGCGCGACGTCGCACAACCGGTCACTCCGCCGGAGTACCGGCTCCGTTCGCGGCTGCCATTCGGAAGCGTAAGCGAGTGTCCAGAATCGCCACTCGGCATAGAGTTCGTCATTCCCGCGTATGCGTTAACGGTTCCCCCAAAAAACCGCTCTTGACCCAAAACGCCATTTCTGGTACGATACGCCCGCCGTTTGCACCTGTGCGACAAGGACGTTGTACGCGAATGGTACCGGGCCTTGCATCTGGGGCAACGAGATGTCCTGCGGTCCACGTTGTGGTGCTGACGCACGATGCGAAAGTGCCACACGATATTTTTTGCACCAATCCCAAGGAAGGTTTTTCTGTGGCCATTCATCCTAGCGCAATCGTTCACCCAAACACGAGTATTGCTTCCGATGTAGAAATCGGGCCTTTTTGCGTCGTTGACGCAGACGTGCAGATCGGCGCGGGGTGTCGTTTGGAGGCACGGGTTTCGATCAAACAGGGGACGATCATCGGCGAGAGCAACAACTTCTTCGATGGGTGCGTCATCGGCGGAATGCCGCAACACCTCGCGGCGCAGACGATTGAAGGAAGCGTCGAGATCGGTTCGGGGAACACGTTCCGCGAGAACGTCACGATTCACCGGTCGATGAGCTGCGAGACAGCAACGATTGTCGGCGACAACAACTTCTTGATGGTTAACAGTCACGTCGCACACGATTGCCACGTTGGGAACCATAATACGATTGTCAACAACACCATGCTTGGCGGCCACGTCAGCGTCGGCGACCGTGTAAACATCGGTGGCGGAACGGGCGTACATCAATTTTGCCGCATCGGTTCGTATGCGATGGTTGGCGGAATGTCGGTCATCACGCAAGACGTTCCACCGTACATGCTTATCGACGGACGAACGAGTCGCGTCGTCGGTCTCAATCTTGTTGGTTTACGGCGTGCTGGACTTGGTGCAGACGAGATCAAACTTCTCAAGGAGGGGTTTCAGATTCTCTATCACCGCGACCTGACTTGGCGTGAGATTCTCAAGACGATGGACGACCGTGCAATCGAAACCAAATCAAAACACCTCGCGGAGATGTCGCGTTTTCTTGCGACGACGACTCGCGGCATCGTCAGCGAACGCCGTGCAACCGAACACCGTGCGATCTCGCGTCACGATTCTTTTAGCGGCGAAACGACCGGTGTACCCACACCCGCACTAATGCCGCGCACCGGCGACGAAGAGACAATTCACCTGCGCGTTAGAGCGGGCTGAAACCGCAAACCGCGTGTACATCACAATCGGTGTTCGTCCATCGCACGGAGGTAAAGTGCGATGCGGCTGTAGAGGTCTAACAGATTCTGCCACTGCGCCATCTGTAAATTGACGCCGTCGCCAGACGGCACCGCCGTCGCTGGCTGATTCTGTTGTGTTGAACCACCGTGGCTGGCAATCCCCGACGCTGCCGCGCCTGCTGCAACATGCTGCGACACGCCACTGGCACCACCAGCGGCTGGCTTGATACTTCCAACCAGATACCGTAGCCGCAGCAAAAGATATTGAAGCAACTCCGCAAGCTGCGCCGACTGCTTCGCCGTCAACTGCGATGGCAAACTCGGCGGCGGAAGACGATAAAGTAACGCCCAGTCTTCAGGCGACATTCCGCGAAAGATTTCACGATCAAGAAGCGGTACGCTCGCACTTTTTGAACTTGCACTACTCGAACCGATGTTCTCACCAGTGAGGGCGTTCTTGATCGAAGCGAGTGTGTCGGGGACAACTTCAAGCGGCACCGACGAAGTCGCCTTCTCACGCGATATTCGCAACTGCTGTAGTCGCACAGCGATCTCGTCTGCCGCACCAAAAAGAAGCGTGCTCCGTCCCAAAAAGATCAGGTCTCCGGGCCGCAGTACCCACGAACTCACAACCTCGCCGTTGACCCGCGTACCGTTCGTACTCTGCAAATCAGAGAGCAAGAGCGACTTGTCTTGCTCGTGAATCTTGATGTGATAACGACTCACACGCTCATCGGTAAGCCTAATCACGTTCCCCTCTTCACGCCCAATCGTGACCGGCAACATCACCTGATTATAGATGACACCACGTTGCGGGCCGTCAAGAATTCGAAGCGTGATTAGTGTCATCGAAGTTTTTCACCACTTGAGGCCAAAACGTTCGCCATCGCCGCTACGCGATTCTACGCCGCCTTGAAGCGGGACTTTTTTCTGCGGTTTTAACTTGAGAGGCGCGGCCTGAGGCTCTGGTTTTTGCGGTGTCGAAGTGCCATCGTCGGCAACGTTCTCCGGTGCCGCACTCGCACTCTTGATCGACAAACTCACGCGACGACTCGCGCGGTCAACCGAGACAACAAGAACGTCAACCCAATCGCCTTCACTCACAACTTCGCCAACGTGTCCAACACGTTTGTTCGCAAGTTCGCTGATGTGAACGAGTCCTTCAACTCCCGGCATAAGTTCAACAAACGCACCGAACTCCATCACCCGCGTGACCTGTCCACGCATAATGCTCTTCTCAACGATTGCACTAACGTCGTTCCACGGGTCGTTTGCGTCGTCGCGGTAAACGAGCGAAATGCGATTCGCTTCAAAGTCGATCTTGGCGATGCGAACGCGAACAGTTTGTCCTTCGGAAAGCACGTCGCTTGGGTGTTTGACACGTCCCCACGCGAGCGAACCTATCGGAATGAAACCGTCAACGCCGCCGAGATCGACGAACGCACCAGCGTCAATAATTTTTCGCACAACGCCTTCGCGGACTTGGCCAACTTCGAGCGTGGCCTTCGTCTTTTCGCGGAGTTCTTCGCGTTCACGTTCGAGCATCGCGCGGCGACTCAAGACAAGATTGCGTCGCTCCGAATCGGCCTCGATTACAACGCACGTCAACCGCTGGCCAACGTAGTCGTCACCTTTCTCGACACGATAGAGCGCGATTTGGCTGATCGGCATGAAACCACGCAGCGAGTTAACTTGACACTCAAGACCGCCAGTATTCGCCTTCGTGACAAGACACTCGACAACCAAACCTTCGCGGACTTGGCTCCAGTCGCGTACATCGGCAGACGCCAGCGGCGTCGAAAGTTCGTAGAGACCTTCGTCGGCGAGGTGTCGCAAGACCGTTACTTCTAGCGTCTTGCCGACTTCGAGTTCGACTTCAAGCGGAAGTCCGCGACGCGACAAAACGCCTTCATCGCGGCCACCAAGCGAGATGAAAACCTCTTCGGCGTTGAGCCGCAAAATCTTGCCGTTGATTTTTGTATCGGGTTCGAGAACGCCCTGAGAGGCGATCTCGTCTACACCACTCATCATCTCGTCAATCGACTTCGATGCAAAAATTGCGTCGAACTCGGCTTCGAGATCGTCCCCCATTTTTCCACGTCGTCGCGGTACGGGAACTTTTTCTCGCGGCGGCTGCGGAACCGGCGGCGATGTTGACGACGATGCGTCAACGTCTTCACGATCTTCGTGAACGGAAGATTTCGGCGCAACCGTCTTCTCGTTCACGACGGACGCATCGGCAACTTCGCTCGTCGCGCGTTCGTCGTCGCCGTGTGCCTTCGCGTGCTGCGAACCGCGCGCCGCAACATCACGCTGCGTTGTACGCACCGCTGAATCACGCTGCGAACCAATCAAGATTGAGTGTTTGAATTCGGTCACGGGCTTCACTTGCCTCCCAAAATCCAGTGAACCATCGACTTGATGGCGATCTTTCCGTCGGTGCAAACTTGTTGCACCGTTTTGGTCGCGTCTTTGACGAACGGCTGATCGAGCAAGCAACTCTCCGCAAGGAACGTCTTCATCTTGCCATCGACGATCTTGGCGATGATGTTGTCGGGCTTGCCGGCGTTGTTGGCCTTGGCCTCTTCGGTGATCGCCTCGCGTTCTTTGGCGACGACTGCTTGGTCGATGTCGGCAGCACTGATCGCACGCGGCTTCATCGACGCGACGTGCATGCAGATGTCGCGGGCAAGAGCGGTGTCGTCACCTTCGATGGCGACGATGACACCAACAGCAGCGTTGTGGTGGACGTAACTGCCGCACTTTTCAACGCAACGTAGTATCCGTTTGAAGCTAAACTTCTCGCGGATTTTGTTGACGAGGTCGTCGTATTCTTGCTGGAGTGTCGTTCCGGGTTTGTTTGGCGATGGTTGCGACAGAAGTTCTTCAGGCGTCTTCGCACCCGGCCCAGTCGCAAGCTGTTTTGCAAGACCGTTAGCAAGAGCAATGAACTCGTCGTTGCTCGCCACCGGTGACGACTCGCAGAGAAGTTCGACCATCGCCGTGGTGCCAGTCTTTGGATCGGTGAAGACGGCGATGCGTCCGGCGTCGGTCTCGCGGTCGGCGCGTTTTTCGGTCGTCTTCTTTCCGGCCTTGCGGAGAATTTCGATGGCGGCGTCTTCGTTGCCTTCGGCCTCTTGCAACGCCTTCTTGCATTCCATCATCGGCAAACCTGTACGATCACGAAACGCCTTCACTTGTGCAGCAGTAATTTCCATTGGGGTATTTTCCTTGTTTTCGGTTGGTGGTTGTGTGAACGATGTTGACGTGCATCCGTCATTCCCGCAAAAGCGGGAATCCATCCTGATCGCACTTCATTGACGCGGCGTTCGCTCTCACGCTGGCACTCGCTTACGCTTCGTGTTCTTATACGTTACGCCAATAAGAACACGAAGCGTAAGCGAGTGCCCAAAAGGACGGACGCAGCGTCCACGAATTGCTGTGAGGATGGATTCCCGCCTGCGCTGGAATGATGAAGCGCGGCGCGATGTCGCCTATTCCTTCGCTGCGTTTGACTCTTTCTTTCCTTCGATGATGGAGTCGGCGAGGCAGCGCAGGAGCAGTTCGATTGAACGGATCGAGTCGTCGTTGCCGGGGATCGGTAGATCGACGAGGTCGGGATCGGAATCGGTGTCGATGATGGCGACGGTGGTGATACCGAGTTTACGCGCCTCGAAGATCGCGTTCTTTTCCTTCTTGGGATCGACGACGATCATACATTCGGGGAAGCGGTTCATGTGGCGAATGCCGTTGAGATTGCGGTACATCTTTTTGTACTCGCGGTCGAGCGACGCCTGCATCTTTTTCGAGTACGACGCAAGCAATGCTTCGTCTGTACGAATGCGTTCGAGTTCTTCGAGACGCGAAAGTCGGCTGCGGACAGTGCGGAAGTTTGTCAGTGCGCCACCGAGCCAGCGTTCGCTGACATAAGGCATTCCGGCACGTTCGGCCTCTTGCGAGACAGCTTCTTTGGCCTGCCGTTTGGTCCCGACAAACAGGACGAGACTCCCCTGCGCGACGACCTGCTTGAGGTACTTTTGTGCGCGGAGAATACCACGCACCGTCTCGCGGACATCAATGATGTGAATCAGTTTGCGACGCCCGTAGACGTAGGGTCGCATCTTGGGGTTCCAGAGACTCGCACGGTGCCCAAGATGGACACCAGCATCAATGAGTTCTTGGATCGAGAGTGGAGCATTCGCCATTAGCTCAGTCCTTTCTACCACTTCATCGCACGTCAACAGTGCTGACGTTTCCGTGGCGTTGGCGTTTTTTCGCAGCGTAAGTTATTCCGCACTTCTCTCCGCCGCGACAAGAAGAGAAGGCGTCCGCCCAAACGAGAACGGGGCACGGATTCTACAGGGGTAGTGAAAACCGTCAAGGGTACCCCGCTTGACTTCGCCGCAGTTTTTGCAAGAATGGGCATAAGTTTCGTTCACCTACTTGAGACCGACGTTCGCAAAAAACGCAATGATCGACGTTCAAACACCGCAAATATCTATTCTTCTCGATGGTCGTGGACGGCGGCTCTACTTTCCGCGCGAGACGCTCTCCGGTGAATATCGCCTCGGACACGTCGGCGGAAATGAAATCCACGCCGTCGAACTTTCCGTGTTGTGGCAGACCGAAGGAAAAGGGAACGACGATATGGGAGTCCACATGTTTACGCGACGAGTTTCGCGGCGCGGCGACTGGATCGATCCCTACACAATCTCACGTTTTCACACGCAACTCCCAGAAACTCCGCTCTCATACATCGGTTCGATCATCAAAATAAACTGGTACGTCCGCGTTCGCCTCTTTCTCCACAGCGGCGAGGAAGTGGTCGAGGCGCAGCCATTTCGGCTCGGTAATCTCCCCGATGTGAGACTGGTGAAACCAGCGAACTTTCGTTCAATCGGTTGACGTTCGCGGTTGCGAAGTCTGTGCGAGTGTGACGAAAATCTGTCGCCGTACATTTTTGACGCGACGATGGAATAGAGACGCGATTCCCGTCGTTCCCGTTTGCGTGGGAATGACGATGCAATGTGTGCAATTACGCTGGTTACGTTTTCCCTTTAGATTCCTGCCTACGCAGGAATGACGAAACAACCATGAAACGTCTTTTTCTTGCGATGTTCGTTGCGGCGGTGTCACCGTTTTTTGTTCAGGCCCAGAGCGACTACACCGCCGAAGGGTGGAAGACGCCGGTGTTGCCATCGACGCTCATTGTCGTTCCGCCGAGTGTGGAATACAACGAAACGGCGAACCGCGCCGACTTCGTTGAACTTCTGGAGACGCTGCCGAATGTACCGGCGTCGCTGGCTAATGACGTTCGTTTCCAAAAAGAGACGTGGGCGAAGGATGTACGTTTCAATCGTGACGTTTGGTGCTTTGAACTTGCGTTCCGCCCGATTCGCGTCGTGGCGGTTGACATCCCCAACAAAGACGGCCATCTCGACCGCAAACCGGTTTGGTATATGGTGTATTGTGTCCGCAACGTCGGCGGCGCGGCGATTCAGCAGACGGGAGCCGGTGGCCGCACGGAGTTCGTCGTAAAACCGAATCCGGTGAACGGCCTCGTTGGCGGCGGACTCGCATCGAAGTTGAACGAGCCGACGACATATCCGATTCAGCACGATGTAACGGTTGAGAAGTGTACTTGCGAATTTTGCACGGAAAACAAAGTGCCGATCAAGATCGTCATCAATGAACTGACGCTCGACACGCCACTCAACCTTCGCGGCGAAGCGGGAACTTACCAGCCGCAGCCCATCGACGAAACGAAGCCGCTCCGTTTTGTGCCGCAGTTTGTGCTGGCGAGCGACAGGATCGTTACTGCGTCGCAATCTTCGGTCGATCCTGAAACGGGCGAGATTACAAGCACTGAAGAAGTGACTCGCGTCGCCTACACCGATTGCGTAATTCCGCTGGCACTCGACGTGATCGACAAGCGTGAAGGACGCACCGAACCGCTCGAAACTTCTGTTAGCATTGCGACACGCGACATCGCTGTTGGCGAGTCGGTCTGGGGCGTAGCGATGTGGACTGACATTCATCCCAAACTCACCAAGTTTTCGGTCTACGTTAGCGGTCTTACGAACGCCTACCGCTGGGAAGACGAGGCCGGAGTCTATCAAGCTGGTGACGAACCGGGGACAGGTCGCCGAATGCAACGCAAAACCCTCAAAATTAACTGGTGGCGAATGGGAGACGGTTACAAAATCTCCGAGTCGCAAATCCGTTACGGTTGGGAGGGGGACGTTGACTATGAGTGGGTTTACAGGTAGAATCCCACCTGGTGTTGGTTGAACGGTGTGGGCCATCATTGCGAGTGGGGGTGTTCCATGTCGTTTTCTGAATCGCGTCGGTCCGGTTTGGAGTGTCTGGCGGTCAACCCAACAGATGGCAAAACGGACTTGTTGTTGACGCTCTCAATCGATAAAGTTAAGAGTCTGCAAAGGCGTGCGAACGTGGCCGACGTGTATCGAGTGCAGTTGGTGCGTTCCGTGTTGGATAGTCCGACAGCTATATTTCAAGGGATTCGGTTTGAAGACGACGAGCGACATACCTGTGACCGTCCGGGTTGGTTGTGCTATTGTGGGTTGCCAACCAAGGATTACACTTCAAGCGGTGCCGAAATCAATCCGCCACCCAAAAAAGTTTTCCTCGCATTCGTCAACGACGAGCACATTGTTTACAACTGGGGATGGGAACGAGCCGATCTCGACGCTTGGGAAAGCGGATTATACTTCCCCAAGGAACATCGGAGACGTTTTCAGGAAAGGGTATTATGACCATTTTGTCTGGCCCTGCATTTGTCGAACGCCTCTTTGAAGTTGTGGGAGAGCCGGTCGCCGAATTCCAACCATTCGCGTTTCACAACACGGATGGTGACTGCATAGAGTTTTTCGTCTCACCGGAAGACTATTTTGCAGAGCGCATCGACGATTACCTGACACTCTATCTTGACCTTGATACCGAGCAGGTTGTCGGCTTTGTAGTGAAAAACGTCAAGCGGATTCTCGCTGACCTTGCATGCAAAAAGGCGGCTTTGGCTTTCGTGGTTGACGACGGACGCGTGCGGCTTCGCAGTCTCTTCGTTGCGATTTTTTCCGACAGTAAACTTGAGGCCCGAAAGCAAGATATTATCGTTCGTGAATACAGCAAGGTCGTCAACATCGCCGAATCATATCACCTCGACGAAATTGAACTTCTTGCTATAGCGTGAGTTTTTTGTTGGAACAGTTGGTACGCGGCACGAAAAGTTGAGCCGCGCAGTCTACAATGATTGAAGAAAGAAAGAAGAGGTATTTATGGCCCATAAAAAAGGACAGGGTTCGAGTCGCAACGGTCGTGATTCGAACGGTCAGCGGCGTGGTGTGAAGGTTTACGGTGGTCAGGCGATTCGTGCTGGCGGAATTATCGTCCGGCAAGTCGGGACGAAGTTTCACCCCGGCACTGGCGTCGGACTCGGCAGCGACTTTACGATCTATGCGGTCGTCGATGGATATGTCCATTTCGACAAACTGGGGCGTCGTGTAAACGTCGTAGCGACTGATCCGAACAAGGTTGCCGTCGCCAACTGACGTTGACGGTTCCTAGAGAGGCGCGGCAACGTGTTTGTAGACGAGATTGAAATCGAGGTCGAGGCGGGCAAAGGCGGTGACGGTTGTGTCAGCTTCCGCCGAGAGAAGTATGTACCGCGCGGCGGCCCCGATGGCGGAGATGGTGGCCGTGGTGGCGACGTTATTCTCCGTGCCATCGAGGGGCTTGACACGCTGGTCGATCTGTCGCAGCGTATGCACTGGAACGCATCGCCCGGTACTGCGGGGCGCGGTGCAAAACGGCACGGTGCGCACGGGGATGATTTGGTAATTGATGTCCCCGTTGGAACGCTCGTCTACGACGCGGCGCATTCACTCTTGCTCAAAGACCTCACAAAAGTTGACGACAAAGTCGTCGTCTGTCGCGGTGGACGCGGTGGTCAGGGGAACGTCCGGTTCAAAACTGCAACTGATCGCGCACCACGACACGCTACGCCCGGCGACGATGGTGAACTGCGACGACTGCGACTCGAACTCAAGATGATCGCCGATGTCGGTCTTGTCGGTAAGCCGAACGCTGGGAAGAGTACGCTTTTGAGTCGTCTTTCGCGTGCGCGGCCTGCAATCGCATCGTATCCGTTCACGACGAAACACCCGCACCTTGGAATCGTGCAAATTGGTTATGATCGTTCGTTCGTGATGGCCGACATTCCGGGGCTGATTGAGGGAGCGAGTCGCGGTATCGGTTTGGGGCACGACTTCTTGAGACACGTTCAGCGGACTCGCGTTCTTGTTCATCTCGTCGAACCGTGTCCGCAAGACGGTACTGATCCGCTTACCAACTACGACACGATTCGTCACGAACTAGCGACGTTTGATACAGCTCTTGCCGCGCGGCCCGAAATTGTTGTCGTGACGAAGGGCGAACTCCCCGAAGCACCCCTCGTCCGCGACGCTCTCGCCGCGCGAACGCAGCGTGACATCCTTCTCATCTCTGCCGTAACAGGCGAAGGACTGCAACAGCTCACCCACACCATCGCCGCGATTCTCGCCGAAGCAAGCAAATCTGAATCAGAGCACGAAGCGTAAGCGAGTGATTGGGTTAGAGCATCATTGTGCATTGTGCATATCTGTCAATTTTTGTAATCGTTCACGCTTCGCATGACGGCATACTTCAATGGCGGTTCTTTTTCTCACACGAAGGCACAAAGGCACGAAGAGAAGAGAACGCGGAACACGCTGAAAAACGGAAGACGCAGAATGCTGAACTTCCGCGTTAAAATTCTTCTTTGTGCCTTTTCGCGTATCCGTTGGATTCAACCGTAAACGGATAAGAATGCACAATACGCACACCACGCAAGAATGGCAACGCCAGCGATGGCCAGCGGAACAGCAACTCGCCAGCCTCGCCGCGACACCGGCAACGCCTCGCGGAGCGACACTTCAATCTCGCGCCACGTCACTTCTTGCTGCGGAGCGTGTGTGGCGACGATTACCCCACACCGCGACCACGGCGTGAAGTCGATACAAAACTCTGCACCACGCTCCGGCAAAACCACGCAAGACCCAAGCCATTTGGCGTCGGGGTCGAGACGACTGACTGCAATTTTGAGAGCCGTGAGCAGATCGTTTCGCCTGATGTTGTACACAACGAGCGACCGAGGGAGACGCCTCACCACCAGCGAAATCATCATCATTCCGAGCACAACGAAAACGCACCAGAGCGTCGCCGCGCCGACAATCGGTTCCCAAAATGCGAAGGCCCGAACCGGAAAAATTAACTTGAACGGCCCAACGGCCAACATTCCAAGCGTCGCAGTTGCGACGAGCCAACGGTCGTATCCGCCCGAAACGACAACACCACGCGACGACATGTTCCGCAGCGCAATGACGATGAGATAAACGCCAACCGGAGCGAGTGCAACTAAATGTTCCATGGTGTAATCAGGTTTGCTAGACTTGTTCGGAAACTTACACCCACACTGCGGTTCGGCATAGCCGAACCCTCCAAACGCCACGCGGCGTATGGCTGGAGGGTTCGGCTATGCCGAGAACCGGAATTACTTTTACGCCATAATTTCGTTGAGCAGTCCTTCGGACGACGCTGGTGTCATTGTTGGCGTCTCGATACCTTTTTCGTTGGGGAGTGGAGCGTTGGGGTCGATTCCGGCCATCGTGTAGATGCTGCCGAGAATGTCTTGCGGCGCGACGGGGCGCGACGCGACGTTTTCACCCGTCGCGTCCGACTCGCCAACAACACTGCCGCCACGGAATCCGCCGCCAGCGAGCATCACGTTAAAGCAGCGACCGAAGTGCGAACGTCCGCCAAACCACGGCGATTCCCAACCGATCTTCGGCGTTCGCCCAAACTCGCCGCCCCACCAGATAATTGTCGAGTCGAGAAGGTTGAGGTCACGCAGTTCTTTGAGGAGCATCGCAAGACCTTGGTCCCATTCTTTTTGTCGTCGCGCTAACGTCTCGAAGTGTCGTTTGTGTGTGTCCCAGCCGCGATAGTTTATCGCAATGAACGGTACACCACGCTGAACGAGTCGTCGCGCCATCAAACACGACTGGCCGAACCACGTTTTCCCGTATGCTTCGCGGAGTGGTTCCGGTTCGCTCGCGAGGTCGAAAACTTTAACCGCGTCGCCGCGCATCAAACGGTATGCGTTTTGACGCGCCATTACGATTGCTTCAGTCGTGTCATTCTCGACGCGACTCATCGGATCGACTTCGCCGAGAACATTCATTCGCTGTTCTTGTCGCTCCGGCGTAATCCCTTCGACCACATAACCCGACACGAGAAACGGCGACTTACTCGGATCGCCACCGGTCACAAACGGTTTGTAACGCGGCCCCAAAAATCCGCACTCGGAAAACCGACCGAGCGAAGTTGTGAGAACGACATACGGCGGAATCGCGTCGTCATAACCGGCGTCGTAACCTTTGATCTTCGATATGACTGCCCCTGCACTCGGATAGACTGTTGCACCGCCAGCGGTGCGGCCAGTTTGCATCATGTATGACGCCGTTTCGTGTGCGTTTGAACCGTGCGTGACAGAGCGAACGACCGAGTATAGATCGGCGCACGTCGCAAGATTTGGAAGCGACTGACTGATCTCAATCGAGGGGACGTTCGTCGTGAGCGGCTTGTCCCAGTCGCCGCAGTAGTTGCGTCCGGCGGCGGGTTTGGGGTCGAACGTGTCGAGATGCGACGGCCCGCCCCACATCCAGATTTGTATGACCGACTTCGCTTTGCCACCACGAAAGTTTTCGCTGCGCAACGCTGGCGCGGTTGCACCAAACGTTGTCGAACCGATGAGCGGCACCAGCGCACCCGCCGCCGTTACCTGAAGACTCGAACACAAGAAGTTGCGACGCGAGACGTTGTTCATTGGTGGTTCTCCTTTGTCGTTTGCTACAAGGTAGGCGATGGGTTTACACACCCGTCGCTGAAGTTGGTGCTGAATTGTTTACGGTTGACTCGCATAACAGCCCGAAACGTAGCGTAGCGATAGCGGAGCGTAGTGAGGGAAGTGAAGACTTTGCGTTACCAACACTGACGTTACGTTGTCACTTCCCTCACTTCGCTACGCTACGTTTCGGGCTGTTGTTACGAAGCGTATTGCGCAACTGCGCACCAGCCTCTAATCTCTCGCCCCTCATTCTACGGTTTTTCGCTGTCGGGGCAAGTACAATCGAGTTGTCCGCAGCCGGGGCAGCCAGTGCCATATTTGCGTGTGATGGCGGCGGTGAGATCGACGCCTAGTATGTTCGCAAGCGTTGTGAGCCACGCGAAGCAATCGGCCATCTCTTCGTCGATGTTTTCGCGCACGCTATTGTCAAAGGAAGAGTCAAACATTGCCCTTTCACTGGAGACGGTACGCACCGCCGTCGCCAGCTCGCCGACTTCTTCGATGAACCAAAGAAACGTCGCTTCCGCGCCGCGTGCGGCGTCTTTTTCGAGATACATTCTGCGAATCAGTGCTTGAAAATCAGCGAAGGTCACGGGCAATCTCCTGAATGAGTGTGTGAATATTTGTACGACCGAGAATAGTTGAAGCAGCGTCGGGCGATGCGAAAAGGCGAACGCACTTGACGTAGCTGTCGAACTGTTCGTTCGCAAGTGCGCGGATTACCGGCGACACGTCGCCCAAACGACGATAGCGATTCTCCTTCGGGAAAAAAACGTCGAGTCGAAACTCTATCTCCTTTTCAACTGGCGGCGCGTCGAGCAGGAGCGATTCCGGCGGGAGCGAGAGGCGTTCGGTGAGTCTGTCGGCGATAGTCGCAAGTTCGCGGTACGGACGCCCCGCGACGGCGGCGTTGAGTTCGGGATCGTCGTGCTGCGCACACTGCAAAACTTGTTTGTGAAGTCTTCGTGTCGAACCGAAAAGTCCATCCACGAGCGACTCAACCGACGTTCCGCGCGACGCCTCGTGAAACCACGCAATCATTTGCGGCTCAGTCGCTTCGAGAAGATCGCCAGATAAGAGTTGTTGTCGCAAACGAAAAACGACGCGCTGGAGCATCGCTGTCGCCACTCGAACGGTTCGGTGCCAGTAGACTTCGGTGAACATAACGTACCGCGCGAAGACCATCAGTTCGACTGCGGTTTTCCCTTTTTCGGAGATGGCGAGCGAGTCGCCCGATGCGTTCAAAACGAGGCTGGCTAGAAGTCGTTCAACGTCGAAGTTGCGGCCATACGGGACGCCCGAATGCAGCGAGTCGCGGAAGAGATAGTCGATTTTGTCGATGTCGATTGGGCCGGAAAGAATACTCGAAAGGAGTGGCATTATCCGTTTTTCGAGCGGAAACTCTTCTGGGAATCGGCGATTTATCAGCGCGAGCACGGCACGCGGATCGATCTGCCAGTCACGCTGAAGACACTCTGCGATTGGTCCGTCGAGAAGAAATGAGCGCGCGAAATGTTCGTGGCTCGGCACCTCGGCGAGGCCCATATCTTCCATCGGATGACAGAACGGCCAGTGACCGATGTCGTGCAAAAGTGCGGCGACGATGAGGAGTTCGGCATCGCTCCGTCCGACGGTGCCAGCGAAACGGCGGTCGCGTGCGAGGCGTCGCAGAAGAAGGAGCGCGAGACGATAGACGCCGAGCGAGTGTTCAAACCGTGTATGGTGCGCGGCGGGATAGACGAGCGAGACGAGTCCAAGTTGACTGATTCGCGTGAGTCTACGAAATGGCGGCGTGTCGATTAGACGCCGCACGCGCGGCGTCAGCGGGACATCGTGCGACGGCGGAATTCGCATCCAGCCATCACACATATCGAGTCCAGCAATTTCGGGGATTGTGAGGATTTCGGTTGTACGCATAGTAATTCCGGTTCGGCATAGCCGAACCCTCCAGCCATACGCCGCACGGCGTTTGGAGGGTTCGGCTATGCCGAACCGCAGTGCGGGTGCAAGTTCCCGAACAGGTCTAAAGATTCGTAATCCGTATGTTTCGGAACAGAACTTCTGTTGTCGGATCGTGACCTTGGAGTTGAATTGTTCCGGCCTCGGTGCGGCAACCGCGTCGCGGGTTCGGGTCGGCGGTGCGGTCATCGGTCCACGATGTAACTTGCACACCGTTAACCCACGTCGAAAAATTGTTGCCGTCGGCGAGGATGGCAAGTGCGACCCAGTCGCCATCGCGGACACCGATCTCGCGTCCGACTTGGCGACGAAACAGTCCGCCGGTTGCCGTGCCGAGAAATTTTTGGTAATCGCCATCGGGCGGCGAGTTGAAAATCTGACACTCGTAACCGTCCATCTTCGACTGCGGGACGCACCGAAAAAAGACGCCGCTGTTGACCGGACGTTCCGTCTTGAACTCAAGCTGCAAAAGAAAGTTGGCCGCCGAATTTTCGTGCTCCAGCGAACCGCTTCCACCTTGAAGACGCAAACAGCCGTCCTCGACCGACGCCTTCACGTCGCCAAGAACTTTCCAGCCATCGAGGTTTTTGCCATCGAAGAGCGGCTTTGATTCGAGCGGTTCGATTGCCATCGCAAGAAAGTTTGTGCCGACAGATTTTGTGTCGAGAGTGACGGTGAGCTTTTCGTTCCCCCACTCGTACGCGATGGATTCGTACACGCCGTTTAAGTTTTGCGTGAAGTTGCCGGAGTTACCGGTTCCACCGTTCGCGGTCTCACCACGCGGCCTTCGTCCAACGGCCATTGCGACGCTTCCGCCGGAGTGTGTGAGTTTGAATCCGTGCGGCAGATGCCGCGTTAACTTTGCACCAACGTCACCAGCGACGACGCGGTCGCCTTCGACTTTGACGTTCCCGTTCTCGACCGTCCAGCCGAAGAGCGACACGCCGTCTAACAGTGCGAGTTTTCCGGCGGCGACTTCGTCTGGTGTGAGCTTCACGTTTGCGACGAGTTTCGGCGGTTTCACGCCGAGTTCATTCTTCGGAAACGCCGCCGCATCCGTCGCCGAAAACGCTGCGAGTGTGAGTACGAGATTAAGGAGAGATGTCATTTGTGGAAAACCTTTCGTTAGAGCAGGGAAAACAGGCTACTTCCCTGAATTGTATTTGACGATTTTGTCCCAATCAATCGCCCCGTCGGCGAGACAAAAATCATCAGCAAACTCGCGTGTCAAGACGTTGAGTTTCTTTTCGTAGGCGGCTTGAAATTCGTCGTTGCGCTTGCGCGCCTGATGACCAAGTGGTTCGATGATGTCGAGGTAAAGCGTCGGGCAACCCGAAATGAACTCCCAAAATCGTTCACCGCACAGCTTCTGGTATTCGCCTTTGTCGGGGTTGTTGTCTCTGCCATAACAACATCCATTGACCGCTTCGATCACGAGCTTCGACTTATCTGTTTGACTCGTTCGCAGAGTTCGTTTGGCGGTAGCGAAATCGGTTTTCATCTTCGCCACTTGTGCAGAGTTCCCCCAACTCGGACTCGATTTGATCGTTACGATGTAGCGCACTCCGTCGCGGTCGAACTCAAGATCGATCCCCGAAATCCCAGACTTCTTTCCCGAAAACACGAGACCGTTAATGAATATGGCAAGCCGTTCAATCCAGTTTCCAAAGACGGTTTCCTCATTTGACGAGAGAAATGCGTCGGTGAGACTGCGGACAAATTCACGGTCATTGTGCAGATTTTTCGCCTTAAACAAGTACGGATTTTTCTTCTTGAGCAGTTTTTCTTTGAGCCGCATCGTCTCCAAACACTGGAGACGACTTGCGTGAAACTCTCCGATGTGGTCTTCGATGTAATTCACCACTTGCCTCATGTCGAGTGTTTTCATGGCACGCTCCGTGGCAAAATGTTTCAGAACAATGTAACGTCCTGCGACACCATCGCTTCGTTTACCATCGCAAAGTATTCTGGTGCGATTTCGATTCCGATGGCATTGCGATTCATTTGTTGCGCGACGACGATTGATGTCCCTGACCCCATAAACGGATCGAGAACAGTGTCGCCGTCTTTGGTGAAGAGGCGGATGAACCACTCTGGCAACGCCGTTGGAAATGCCGCACTGTGTTGTTTGTTGTTGCACTCGGTCGCCAAATGAATGACGTTCGATGGATAAACTTTATCGCGGTCGAGCCAGTTAGAAATGTTCTTGCCAAAACCGCTGCCGACGCGAGAGTTGTCACGGATTTTGTCGGTCTCGCTCAAGTTGCGGAGGCGAGTCTTGCTCCACTCACCGACCGGCACCATCACCGCCTCTTGATACATCGCAAAGTTCTTGCTCTTGTTGAATTGCAGCAGCCGCTCCCACGCATCGCGGAAACGGTTGGGCCACTTGCCGGGGTAACAGTTTTTCTTGTGCCAAATAAACTCTTCCGTCCAAAGCCATCCCTGTTTTCGCATGGCGAGAATCAGTTCAAGAACGTAAGTACACCGCTCGCCTTGACTCGCCTTTTCTTTGATGTTGAGAACGAAAGTACCCGTTGGCTTGAGGACTCTCAAAAGCTCCGTAGAGATTGGCAAAAACCATTCGACATATTTGTCGGGATGAATTCCGCCGTAGGTGTTTTTGCGCTGGTCTGCATACGGCGGCGATGTGAAGACAAGATCAACGCTGTTGGCAGGAAGGGTTGGCAGGATGTTGAGACAGTCACCAAGGTACAGCACGGGGCGATCCGGCGGACAAGACGCAGACGGCGTGACATACTTCGCGTCGCACAATGCGTTCACAACGCTGTGCGACCGAGGTTTTCGTTCGAGACACTTTGGTCGTTGAATTGTGGAAATTGATGTCATAGAATTATCGTAACCGTTCACGGTTTAGGTTGAAGCGTGCTCACTAACCGCATCGCGTCCGAAGACTAGTAGGCTTTGGTCGTCGGTTTGGGCGACGCGACCGGAGAAGCCGCGAACGGCGGCGACGAGACGTTCACCGAGCGTGTCGGCGCGGAGGTTTGTCATCAGCGACAAACACTGCGTAACTCCCGACATCCCCCAGTAACGTCCGTTGGCGTCCATTGCGTCGGTGAATCCATCGCTGATGATCACCATCGTTTGGCCCGGCTCAAGCGTGATGGTCGTCGGCTCGTAACGCGATTCCGCCATAATTCCAAGCGGCAGTCCGATTCCCGTGTCATTTATCTTTAGGCTGCCATCAAGATTGTGGAGAATCGGCGGGACGTGACCCGCGTTGAAAAACGTGAGCTGTCCAGTCTTCGGGTCGAGAACGCTGAAGAAAAACGTGATGAAACGGTCGTCCCATCGCGGGTGGGCGTAGAGTTGATTGAGTCGCTCTACGCACGAAGCGAAGTTGTCGTCCGTGAGTCCCAGCAGCCCCGTGCGAACTTCCACCGACAACTTCGCCATCAACAGCGACGCCGGTGCGCCTTTCCCAGAAACGTCGCCGAGTGCGAGAACGAGTCGTCCGTCGGGGAGTGAGATGTAGTCGTAGTAATCGCCGCCGAGGTATTTTGCGGGAGAATAATAGTCGAAAAAACTGTACCCCGGAACCTTCGGACGGTCATACGGCAGCAGACACTTCTGAACGTCGTGCGCAACCGAAAGTTCACGTTGGAAAACTTGCTCGCGCAACGCCGCCTCTTGAAGAAGCGTGTTTTGATAGACCGTCGCGATCTGGAATGCAATACTGACCAGCAAGTCCAAATCGTCGTGGTTGAACCGCTTCCCGACAGTACGACAATCGACCTGCACCACACCGAACGCCGCCGCACCATCGACCGAAGTCAGCGGCGCGGCCATCATCGTATTGATGTGGTAGTTAACGATACTCTCACTCGCGTCGAAACGCGAGTCGTTCGCAACGTCGTCTGAAAGAATCGCCGACTGTGAACTTGCAACCATCTCGATGATCGAACGACTCGCCCTCACCTCTTGCTGACGCATCGGGTCGCGGGATCGAAACGACTTCGCTTCGAGCTGGCCTGTCGTCTGATTGCGCAGGAAGATGTAGGCACAGTCGGCCTGCGGAAAGATGTACATCAAGTTTTCAAGAACCTTCGGCAAGACCTCTGCGGCACCACCGCTCAAGTCGCGTCCGATGTCGAGCAAGGCACGCAACTTCGTTTCGGAACGGTCTTGGTCGTAACGCGGTCGGCTCTCGGCAATGCGTATCTGCGACGCCGAACCGAGCTGAAACAGACTGCTGGCCGGATCGTCATCGACAATAAAGACTGAACTGCCATTGTCGGTGTCTCTATCGCAACGCGACCGATTTACCGTCGCCTCCATTTCGTCCTGCGATTTCAGTCTTAATTCAAAGGTTAGGCCGCAGATCGAGATCGTGTCACCATCTCTCAAGGCGACACGCTGCGCAATGGTCTCGCCATTGAGGAGCGTCCCGTTGCGGCTTTTGAGGTCTTCGAGCAACAGCTCACCGCCTTCACTGACGATGCGCGCGTGTTCACGACTGACTGATGCGTAGTCGATCAGAACTTCACAATCGGGGTGACGCCCCAAACGTGCTGGCAGTGTAGTGAGGTGAACGCGCTGCCCACGCTGGTCACCGCTGGTGCGAATCAAGAATGCGGTCATAGAAATTACTCAACAATAGGAAGCGACGACGGATCAACACTCGCCGAATCGTAAACCTGCGACGAATCGGTAGCTCGATGAATCGCATCGTACCGCTTCAACACCTCTTCCGAACGACGACACGAGCAGCGACTCCGCAACTTCCCGAATCGCTGAACCGCGGCAAGAACGGCCATCAAAAACGCAAACGCTATCAGCGTCGCCGCAAACGTCGCGGATAGTGTAATGACGATGGTGGACAATTTGCAGCCCCTCACTTCTTCTTCGCAGGCGTCTTCTTCGTTGCCGCTTTCTTCGCGGACGCCTTCTTCGGCGTTGCTTTTTTCGTTGCCGCCTTTTTGGCGGGTACCTTCTTCGCGGCGGTTTTTGGTGTTGCGGTCTTCGCTCCGCGACGTGTGCCGCCGCGTGCTCCACCGCGACGCGGTGACGGCCCCGCAGCGGCTTTGATCGCCAACATGTCGAGGGCGAGTTCCTGCGTGAGTTCGTCGGGAGTCGATCCACGCGGGAGCGTGACGTTCGTCACGCCATCGGTGATGTACATCCCGAAACGACCGTTCATCACCCGCACACTCTTGCCTGTGACTGGCGATTCGCCAAACTCTCTGACCGGCGGAGCAGCAGCACCACCCGCAGTGCGACGACCGTGCGTCTTCGGCTGCGCAAGAATGTGGATCGCTTCTTCAAGCGTCACCTCAAGCGGCGAAACACCTTCGGGAAGCGACCGCGTATCAGAACCACTTTTGACGTAAGGTCCGTAAGGGCCGTTCGATGCAAACACGTCGTCGCCCGATGTCGTCTTGCCGAGAAGACGCGGCAGCGACAACAACGCGAGTGCAACTTCGAGCGTCACCATTTCGGGCGTCATACCTTTTAGGAGCGATGCGTTTTGCGGCTTCACGCCATCGCCAGCAGTACCACGCTGAACATAAGGCCCGAAACGTCCATTCTTCAAGTAAACCGGTTGCTGCGTCGTCTCGCAAATGCCGAGCGGTTCGTCGCCGCGTTCCGATTGTTCAAGATAACGGAGAGCGACTTCGACTGTAAGCTCGTCCGGCGGGATGTTGTCGGGGAGACTCGCACGCCGCATTCCGTGCTGCAAAAACGCGCCGAACTTTCCGATCCGAACGTGAATCGGAATCTCGTCTTCACCCGCACCGACGTAGATTTGATTGACCTCGCGGGCGTCAATCGACTGGCGTTTGTTGTCGAGTTGAAATTTGAGTCCCGATTCCGTCTCTTCGCCGGGGCTTCCGCCTTCGCCGAAGTAAAACTGTCGCAGATAACCGACGTGCCCAAGTTCACCGCGACTAATCGCGTCGAGTTGGTCTTCCATCTGCGCGGTGAAGTCGTAGTTGACGAGATCGGGGAGGTGGTCTTCGAGAAGCTGGCAAACGGCGATCCCGACCCACGTCGGCACCAGAGCAGAGTCTTTTTTGAAAACGTAGTTGCGAGCGACAATCGTCTCAATGATCGATGCGTAAGTGCTCGGACGCCCGATCCCTTTTTCTGTCATAACGCGGGTCAGCGACGCCTCCGAATACCGCGCAGGCGGCTTCGTCGTGTGCGACTTCGGGAGAAGTTCTTCACACGCAATCGCTTCACCCACCGCAACTTTCGGCAGCACGACTTCGCGGTCGGCGAGTTCGGCATCGGGGTCGTCGGAGCCTTCGACGTAAGCACGCAAATAACCTGCAAACTCAATCGTCTTGCCGCTGACGGTGAAACGTGCGTCGTCAACGGCGATAGTGATCGACGTTCGTTGTCCGCGTGCATCGACCATTTGACTCGCCACGGTGCGTTTCCAGATCAGTTCGTAGAGCCGCAACGCCTCCGGCGAAACCTTTCCGCGGAGCGATTCGGGCGTGGCGAACGTGCTTCCCGCTGGGCGAATCGCTTCGTGTGCCTCCTGCGCGTTTTTGACCTTCGTTGCGTAGACTCGCGGTGAGTCAGGAAGATATTCACGACCGTACTCGCGCTCAACGTGCGAACGCGCCGCCTTGAGTGCCTCTTGCGAGAGCGTCGTCGAGTCGGTTCGCATATAAGTAATGTAACCGTTTTCGTAGAGGTTCTGCGCAAGACTCATCGTCGTTCTCGAAGACAAACCAAGTTTGCGATTCGCCTCTTGCTGAAGCGTACTAGTTGTGAACGGCGGATACGGCTTCGTCGTGTACGGTTTGGCTTCGACGGCGGCGACTGTCGCTGGAGAAGTTACGCTGTGTTTTTGCAGCCGCGACGCCAGCGAGTTTGCGGCGTCTTCGTTCAAGATGAGAAGATTGCTGCCGGTCGGTTTTCCGGTTGCGGAGTCGAAGTCGCGGCCAGTCGGGATACGCAGTTCGCCGACGGAAACGAGCACCGCTTCGACCGAACGCTGTCCGGCGCGAAACTTTCCGAGGAGGTCCCAGTAGGTTGCGTTTCTGAACGCACAACGTTCGCGTTCACGCTCAACAATCAGACGAACCGCAACGCTCTGCACACGCCCCGCCGACAACTTCGGCTGAATCTTGTACCACAAAAGCGGCGACACTTCGTAACCGTATAGGCGGTCGAGAATACGCCGCGCCTCTTGGGCCTGAACCAAGTCTTGATCAATCTTTCGAGGATTTGCGAGTGCCTCTTCTATTGCCGTCTTCGTAATCTCGTGGAAGACAAGCCGATGCACCGGAACCATCGGACGCAGCACTTCGTAGAGGTGCCAGCTAATCGATTCCCCTTCGCGGTCTTCGTCCGTCGCCAGATAGAGTGCGGTGGCCTGCTTGAGTTCGTTACGCAACTTTTGAATCTGGCGTTTCTTGTCGGTCGGGACAACGTAAACCGGTTCAAAGTTTTCGTAGACGTTCACGCCGAGACGCGCCCACGGTTCTTGCTTGATCGATTCGGGCAAGTCTTTGGCACTGCTTGGCAAGTCGCGGATGTGACCGACGCTCGCCTCAACAGTGTATCCACTCCCAAGAAACGCACCGATAGTACGCGCCTTGGCGGGAGACTCAACAATGACTAGAGCGCGTTCCTTTTTGGGAGGCATGAATGTGTGAGGGTGGTTAGTGGCTAGTGATTAGTCATTCTGCATAGGCGACGGGTAACGGGAGCTTGGTTGTTCACTGTTTGTGTGCAACGTCGTGGCACATTCCTAGTCGCGTAGCGACGGCCTTATTGTAGCCGAGGGCAAGACGTACTCGTCGCTGCCCTCGGTTTGTGGCCCAAAACAAAATGAAGTCGCGTAGCGACGACCTTATTCCGAATCAACAAACGATAACGCTTTCGATACGTTCAGATAAGGCCGCTCCTACGGAGCTACGAATTCTGGGGTGAACGCCACCCAAGGCTGCGCGGAATACCGCTTGCCTTGGGCTACAATAAGGTCGCCGCTACGCGGCTAGGAAATGAAATCGCAAACTTTTCATGAACAGTTACACGTCTACTCCGTCGCTTGCTGCGACGCGGCGACTTTCGCCATCAGTTTGATGTAACCGGCGACGAGTTTCCCCGAAATGCGGAAGTCGAACTTCTGCGTGCGGCCTTCGATTGTTTGACTGCCGACCATTTTGCCGCCGTCGCCGAGGTTCGCAAACCAGTTCAAGATCGACGACAACGTTTCGTCTTCGGTCTTGATTTCAAACGACGCGAGAAACTTGCCGAAGACGCCGCAATCGGAAACGAACGACGGATTCGGGAGTGCGATTGGCGTCTTGGAATCGGCGATGGCTTTGGCGAGTTTGTCGGCGACTTTGCCGTCGATACCAGCCGCGAAACAGACCGACTTCGCGTCAACGCCAACGATCACGTCGATTTTCTTGGCGAGGATCGCAGCGGGAATACCAGCGTCTCCGGCACCGCCGATCTTGCTTATCGGGAGCGAGAACCGGACTGTCTTGTAATCACCAAGGGGTTCGCCTTCGACCGTGATCGCGTCGCGGACCGCTTGTGACATTTCGGTATCGGCCTTGACCTTCGATGCGATTTCGCGGATCGCTTTGAGAAGTGCGTCGCTCTTGGCGACAGTCATTGCGCCGAACGCGGTGCCTTCGGCGTCCCACGTCATGGCAGAGAAGAGCACATCTTGGTCGAGCGTTGCAAGAATGGTTCCCGAAACGAGTTCGAGCGTTGTCGCCATCATTGCGGCGTTTTCGTCTTCAGAGTCTTCAAACGTCTCTTGTATCGAGGCGAAGACCGTGCTCATCTGTTCTTTGTATGTCTCCCGCTGGCTGGGGAGGATTGGCGAGACGCTGCACATCGCGGCGATTGAGTTTTGCGGTTTGAAGAATCCGCCGAACGGAATCTTCGCATCCTTGGCGATGTTTAGAGCCTTTTCCATCTCGCTTCCGGCGCGGGTTTCCATAGAGCCGCCGACGGAGAAGTCGCCATTTGCGGGGTCGAGCGTGAGCGTGATGACTCCGTTTGAAATCCCTTCAAAGAGCGTGTCGAGAGCAACATTGATCTGGTCAAAGGAACTGGAGAGGTCGGGGCCTCCCTCGGCCTGCTGCATCATTACCATCATCTGGATCGGTGCGAGGAGGAGGTCAACTTCTTCGCGTGTGACTTGGTCGAGGTCAAACGAGAATGCGATGGTTGCTTTGTTTGGAACGGCGAGCAGTTTCGCGGGGTCGCTGGGGAGTTTGTCTTCGTAGACGGCGAGCGTGGCACGCAGCCACTTGTCTTTGGCGATGAGGGAAATTGCACCGACCGGCGTCGTGATTTCGTAACGTCCGGGGGCGGTTTTCTTGGCCGTCACCTGCATCGGCATCGCTTGGACACTCGACATCAACATCTCGGCGATGATCGCCGGGTCTTCGGCGGGAACAAAGATCATCGGCACTGGCGAGCTATCGACAAACGCGATAGCAAAACCGATTGGGCGAGTAGAGTCGATCCACGGGGCCGATTTGACTCCTTCTTGAATTTTGCTGAACTCTTCGGCGAGTCCAGCGAGTTCGGCGACTTTGGCCGCGCCTTTGACGGCGTTGTCAATCGACGAAACCGCCACAGTGAAGGCGGGTTTGCACTCTTCTGCGGAGGCTGTCAGCAGCGACGTTGCGGCAAAACTCACCGCAAACACAGCCGCGAGGCACCATGTCATCACACTACGTTGGGTCGAAACTTTCATTGTTCTTTCTCCTTAAACTTTGTCCAATGTTACCCTGAAACTCAAACTCAGACGCCCTGCTATTGTAAACCAGTGCGCCCAGACCGCAAGACGGGGGAGAGGAGAGACGCCGCCCATCAGTCCGCTAACAAGTTTCCCGTTCCCCCGATTTGCGGTTTCGGGCGTAGTAGTTTTGTCGCGTATTGTGTAAGCGGTTAGGAATTTAACCACAGAGGCACGGAGAGGAGGAGAATCTCTCCGTGTTCTCCGTGCCTCTGTGGTGCAAAAAAGAACCGCTCACAAGCGATGCGGAAATGAAAGACGAAAATCTTGGTTAGAAAACCAATACGCCGTGAAACTTGTTAGCGGACTGCCGCCCATCACGCAATCTGCGGTTTCCCCACGAGCCAGCGTACTACGTTTTGCAAATCAATCGTGAGACAAAACGCTATCGGGACAATCACAAGCGTAAATAGCGTAGAACAGAGAAGTCCGCCGACGATGACGCTGCCGAGTCCTTTGTAGAGTTCGCTCCCCGCGCCAGGAGCAAGAACAAGCGGCACCATCCCGAACACACTCGTCAGCGTCGTCATCATAATCGGACGAAGCCGTGTCCGAACCGCTTCGTGAACCGCAAGACGATAACCAAGTTTTTCACCCGTAACGCCAATCGCAGAGTCAACATCCGCCGTACCGTTCATCAAGTTGAGTGTTTGGTGAATAAGCAAGATCGCGTTGTTGACGACAATCCCGATCAAGATGATAAATCCGAGCATCGTCAGCGTGTCAAGCTGCTGCGACGGAACCGCGCCGTGAACCATTGCCAGCCCGACAAATCCGCCAACCATCGCAAACGGTACACTGAAAAGAATCACGAGCGGATACAAATAGTTCTCGAATAACGCAGACATCAGCAGGTACGTTATCAAAAGCGACAAGAAGAAACGACTCGTGAGGAGACTCACCAGCGACTCTGCGTTCCAACCGTCCCAGCGTCCCATCATCGCCGCACGAGTCTGCGAGAGTTTGTCGGCACTTCCAGTGAGATTGATTCTGATGTCGCTCGAAAGTTCGCCGTCGCGGCGGCACTCGTCAACGATTTCGAGAATACGAGCCTGCGCCGTCTCCAGCGCAACGTCGCGCGGCGGATTGACCATAAGTTGAATCGCACGCTCCTGCTCGACACGACGAATCGTCTGCGACGCACTCGCCTTGCGAAACGACGCCAGTTGATCAAGCGGAACCATCGCCGCCGACGTTACGTTGTCGCGTACCGCCAGCGGGAGCGACTCGATTTGTTCAGGCGTAATCGGCAAATCGGGGTCGCGGATAAGTATGAGATCGATGTTGTCGCCTTCAAAGTCGAAGTCGCCGCATTGTACGCCGTCGATAAGCGCACGCGACGCCGTTGCCACGTTCGACACCGTTAGAGACAAATCTTTCGCACGAACTTGGTCAACAACAAGTTGCCGTTCCGGGCCGCTGATGTTGTAATTGGACGGGTCACTCGAAACGCCCGCACGCGAAAACTCCGCCACGAGACGCGATTCAATCGTCTCGGTCGCCTCGCGGAGCCGCGTCATGTCGTTACCAACGACTTCGATCTGAACAGCGTTTCCACCGCCGCGCCGACCGCCGAAAAGTCCCTGCTGTCGCGCCATACCAGAACAGCCGGGGATCGTGTTCATAACATTGTTGAGAACAATCTCAAGCGGGCTGACTAACTCGTCGTCTTTACTCGTCGCCACAATGAATACGCCCTGCGCACGCATCACCATGAAAAAGTCTCGCAGCGGCGGAACGCACGCTATTGTCTGCCCATTTCGGCTATCGACAACGCTACCAAGCGCAGAGGCCGCATCGACATTCTCCGCCTCCCAGTATGGTCGCAGCTTCTCTTCGATACGGCGAGCGATGGTCGTGTTCTGCCGCATCGAATACGCGGGCGGAACGAGCATCGACGCAAAGAGGCCGTTCTTGTTTCCGTTCGGCAGATAACTGGCTGGCGGCATAAGTGCGATACTGCCAAACACCGCAGCCAGCGACACAACCGCCATCACCAAAACGCGAACAACAAAACCACTCATGCTCTTGACCGTGAGTACATCGAGCACGACAAGAAAGAACGATGTCATCCACTTGAAGAGCGGGACGAGTCCAAACGCCGACTTCAAAAAACGTCGGCGCGTACTCACTTCGTTTCGCGGTTTTTGTTTGCGAAAGAGAATGTTCGCCGCCGCCGGAATGACGGTAATCGCAACCAGCATCGAAAGCAGTACCGCCGCGCAGATCGCAAGTGCGATGTCGTAGAAAAGTTGTCCCGATTCTTCGCGGATTGTGAGAACCGGCGCAAAGACCGCGACCGTCGTCAGCGTCGAGGCGAGAACCGCGCCCCAAACCTCTCGCGTCGCATCGCACGACGCCTCAAACGGCGTCTTCCCCAAATGCAAGTGACGGTCGATGTTTTCCAGAACGACAATCGCGTTGTCAACGACCATCCCGACCGCGAAGCAAAGCCCCGTGAGCGAGATGACGTTGACGTTTCGCCCAGTGACGTACATCACCATAAAAGTTCCGACGAGCGAGATCGGAATCGTGATTGCAATGATGAGCGTCGGTCGCGTACTCCGCAAGAAACACAGGAGCACCAAAACCGCAAGGAGGCCGCCGCTGTACATATTTTGCTGAACGACGGCGATGGCGGCGTTGATGTACGTCGAGTCGTCGTATACCATTCGCACTTTGAGTCCGTGACGGTCGTTGCGATACATTGTGAGCAGCCCGCCCGGTTCTTGAATTTCGGCGAGCACTTTTTTCACACCTTGCATCACGCGGAGAACGTTTGCACCGGAGTCGCGCCGAAAGACAATCGACATCGTGGACTCGCCGCGACTCCGATTGAACGCAACTTTCTTGGCGAGAACAAGATGAACAGTGGCGAGGTCGCTGACGCGGATCGCTGCGCCGTCGCGGTAACGCACAATCGTATTGCGAATCGGTTCGAGTGCGTCGAATCGTCCGGTGACGCGGAAGCGGATGTCTTGGCGCGAGTTGGTCATATCGCCTGCGGACTCGTTGAGGTTGTCGGCGGCGATAGCTTGACGCAACTCGTCGATGGTGACGCCGTTTTGAGCGAGCGCAACTGGATCGAAACGTACTTGAACTTCGTGCGCCCGCCCGCCGAACATGTCTACTTGCGCAACTCCTTCGATCCGTTCGAGTAGCGGTTTGAGGTAGCGGTCGGCGTAGTCGTAGAACTCGGCGACATCGAACTGCGGGTCGGTTGCGGAGAGGATCGCGTAACCGATTGCTTCGTCGGTCTGCGCGCTGGCGGCGCGGATGATCGGGCGGTCAACGTCGTCGGGATAGTTTGGGACTTCGCCGAGTCGGTTTGAAGTCTCTTGCAGTGCCCGCGTCATGTCGTAACCGACGTTGAACTCCAGCGAAATTTCGGATCGACCGAGCGAAGCGACGCTCGTCATTTTGTAGAGACCTTGGAGCGTCTTGAGTTTTTTCTCTTGCTCCATGATGATCGATTTCTCGACCTCTTCCGGCGAACGACCGACCCAATTTGTCGTGACAGAAATCTGTGGCCGGTCGATGTCGGGCGTCATCTGAATCGGAATCGACGCAAGCGCAAGGACGCCAAACAGAATGATGAGCAGCACCCCAACACTCACCTTGACCGGATTCGTAATCGCAAAACGGATGATGTCCATACAATAAACCTCGTGGGACAGAGACAATTCCACGGCGCATTGTACAGAGTAGTTCAGGTTCGGCATAGCCGAACCCTCCATTTTTCATACGCCGCAGGAGGGTTCGGCTATGCCGAACCGCTGTGCGGGTGCAAGTTTCCGAACAGGTCTACTTCGCTGGCGGCGTCTTCAGGATTTGTTGACCTTTGGAAAGGTTACTCACGACTTCAATCTTGTCTCCGACGGTGATGCCAGTTTGAACTTTCGTCTTTACCGATGACGTTCCGTCCGCGCCAACGACCCAAACGTAACGGTGATTGTAAGAATCGTCGTCGAGAGTTTCTTGCTTCATCGCACTGGCCGGAACGAGAATCGCGTCTTTGTTTTCGTAGACGACCATCTCGATGTTGCCGGTCATTCCGGGGACGAGCCGCGAGTTTTCCGTGCCGCGAACAACAAACTTCGCAACGTATTCATTCGCCGCCGTCGGATATGGCGGCAAGTCGAGAAGACGTGCGCGGAAACGCTGATCAGGAAACGCCGTCGGTGCGACTTGGCCAACCATGTCTGGCACCATCCAGCGGAGTTCGCGTTCTGGAATCACCGCACGAAACCGTGTCGGGCGTGGCTCAACGATTGTCATCAACACCGAGTCGTTCTTCACCGTCTCGCCAACTTTTAGCGACTGCTGAACCATCGCGCCGCCCTGCCACTTTCCTTGGTCGTACTCGCCGTAGTAGACGATCCCGTCGCACGGAGCTTTGATCACGAGCCACTTCTCGTCCGAGAGAAACTTTTCCATGTTTTCGACGAGCGTTGCGTGGGCCTGTTTTGCCCGATCAAACGCAATCACCGCTTGCTCTTCGGCGAACGGAAAGACTTCCTTCGCACGCTGATACTCGATGTCGGAAATACGTTTGCGAAGTTCCATACTGCGGTCGCGCCGCGCAAGCAGAACATCGAGCGTGCGGCGGAGTGCCTCTTGAGTTGTCTTGTAGTCGAACTCACCGGCCTCGACTTGGAATCGCGTTCGCTTCAGAATGAACTCTTCGGTGTCTTCGACGAGGTCGTCGGCCTCGTACATCTTTTCGAGTTGCCGCAGTTCTTCGCGTGCCGCTTCGAGCGTAATGTCGCTGCTGCGGCGACGAAACTCGTTGAGCCGCCGCGTCAGGTCGCGTTCGTACTCTTGAAAGTAGGTGTAATCCTCGTTGTTTTCACGCTGGCCGACTTCCATCTCCTCAAACTGAAGCGGACGACGCGCCCGAAGTGCCAGAAGTGCAACCTCCGCCTCACGCAACGCCATCTCACTAAGCCGTCCCGCACGCCGCCGCTCCTGCAACGCCTCCTGATATTTCTTCTCGCTGAAACGAACAAGCACATCACCACGCGAAACCTTCGTACCGTGCGGCACCGCCTCGACAAGCTCAAACGCTCCAAACTCCTTCGCCTTGAGACGAATAACCGCCGCCTCCGCCGACTCAAATTGCCCCGCCGCCGTGAGTCGCGTCTTGACCGGCTCCGTCGTCACCTCAATCGTTTCGAGCTTCGGTTTCGGCGGCTCTGGCTTGGGTTCTGGTTTCGGTTCGGGTTTTGGTTCGGGCTTCGGTTCTGGTTTTGGCTCTTCTGCCTTCGGCGGTTCTGGCTTCTTGGGTTCTTCGGTCGGCTTCTCGGCGACCGGCTTCGCCGCGTCGTCCTTCTTCTCTTCCGCCGGTTTCTCGTTTGCGGCATCGTCCTTTTTCTCGCCGTCTTCCTTCTTTTCGTCGCCGTCAGTCCGCGCGGCGAACGCGGCGCGTTCGCCGTTTGCGTACAGCAAAACCGTCGTTGGCGAGAACACCAACGCAACAGCAACACAGAACAATAACAGTGATCGAGTCATCGGAAAGGTCTCCCAAAAAGGTGTGGTGGTTTTTGCTGGCAATCGTTTCCCCAACGAACGCGGCAGGCAACACGGACTGACACGGACAAACACGGACTGGCACGGACCTACACGGACAAACACGGATCGATTTCACGTCCGTGATCGTCCGTGTCAAACAGGTTTGCCTTGGTTTACCAAGGCTGCCTATCTTCGCCATTTTAGCTCATAGATGCGGGTTGGGCAAGCCGCGTAGATATTTTTTCGCCTTGAGGTGGTTGGCGTTTTCCTCTACAATCCGCACCGATGAGACCAATGACGAGACAACTTTTGAAAACACTCTGCGTCGTGACAGTGTTCACGGCAACCGCGCTGATCGCGTCTGGCCAGACGAACATTCGTCCGGCGATGCCACCAGCGATGTCGCCGTACCTTCCACCGGCGACGCAGTTGAAGCAGAGTTCACTGGCACCGTGTGCGCCGTCGCTACCGCCGCTGGTTGTCGAACCGTGCGTACCCGACTTGCGTCGCGGGGCGTCGTGTGAACACTGGGCCAAGGCACCGCTCTCGTTTTGGGAACACCTCTTTCTGCCGGTTGGCGAAATCTACCCCGCACCGCTCGCCGACGTGAAGGCGTCGCGGATGATGGCAGCGTACAGCAGCGACCAGCAACTCGGAGCTGTTTTCGACGGCGTAATCGGCGGACGAGTCGGTCTGTGGCGTTACGGAACTCGGCAGAGTACGCTCCCAAGCGGCGTACAGTTCGACATCGAAGCCAACGCCGGACTCCGTATGGCACTCGACCGAGGCCGCGACATGCAGGCGACCGACTATCACTTCGGCGCACCGCTCACGTTCGGCAACCCGCACGTTCAATTCAAGATCGCTTATGAACACGTCAGTGCCCATCTTGGTGACGAATACATCTTGCGTGCTCTCGACGAAGATACGCTGTTTCGGCGGATAAACTACGTCCGCGACTCTATTGTTTTAGGTGCTGCCGTGCGGCCACACACCGATATGCGGCTCTATGGCGAAGTCAGTTACGCATTCTGTCGCGGCGAAATGACGAAGTCGTGGATGCTCCAATTTGGTGCGGAGTACAGCCCCGTCTATCGCGGTGGTTCGCGTTACGGTTCGCCGTTTCTCGCCATCCACACAACGCTACTCGAAGAACTCGACTTCAGCGGCAATCTCGCTGTCCAAGCGGGATGGCAGTGCCGCGGTTCACGCAATCAACTGATACGACTCGGTCTCTACTACCTGACCGGCAACGACGAACAACTAGAGTTTTTCGACGACAACACCAGCAAAGTTGGCGTCGGTTTGTGGTACGATTTTTGAGTACGCGAATCCGCAGATTTTCGTCTCTCATTTTTGTCATTTATTGGTAGTTCTTTTTTTCTCACAAAGGCACAAAGAGCACAAAGGACACGAAGAAGATTGAAGTGGAAAACGTCCTTTGTGTTCTCCGTGCTCTTCGTGCCTTTGTGAGAAATTCATAGAACTGCAAATACGCGATAAGAACAGTTACAACAAAATCTGTGGTCATCTGCGGAATCTGCGGACAGAACAACGACTTGGCAATGGAGGCCTTTATGCGAGCGAGTTACAGTGGTGGCGAACCGGTCCATCTGAAGAGTTTGTTGGAATCGGTTGGCAAGGTGAAAGTTTCGCCGCCCGCGCCCGACGACGACATCTACACCTGCTCGTGTTGCAGCGACCCGTTTCAACTCAAACGCGGCGACATATTTTTTCTGCTCGACGAAAGTGACACGCAGTTCGGACGTAGCGACACCGCAACGGTGTCACTGGCGCAAGAACACGGATGTGCTGCGATAGTCGCGTCGCGGCAGGTCGAAGGCGTGACGGTGCCGCTGTTTGTCGTAACGAAGATACGCGAGGCGTTTGGTACGCTCTGTCACGCGATCTACGGCAACCCCGCGCGAACACTCAAACTTATCGGCATCACCGGAACGAGCGGGAAAACGGTGACATCGTATATTGTCGCTGGTGTACTTGCGGAGTCGGGACATCGAGTTGGCCTCGTCGGATCGCTCGGCGTCTACGACGGCGAGTCGATGTATCCGCCGCCGCCATCGAGCGACGCCACGCCGTCGCCAGACCTCCTTGCGTACTGGCTTTTCCGAATGGAAGCGGCGGGGTGTACGCACGCAATCGTCGAAGTTTCGAGCCGTGCTTTGGCGGAGAAGACACTCGCGGGAATAAAGTTCGACGCCGTTTGCATCACGAACATCGCACAAGATCACATTGATTATCACGGCTCAGTTCACCAGTATCGCCGCACGAAGTTGAGCATTTTCTCGCACGCGAAAAAAGACGCCATCGCAATTCTCAACGCCGACGACAAGGTAACGTCTGCGATTATGCCTCTCGTTGAACACCCAACGTTAACCGTCAGTCTCAAGAACGAGGCTGATCTTTGTGCGGAACTTGTTGAGCGTCATCGGAGCGAGCAGACGTTTGTCGTCACTGCTGGTTGCGACGCGGTTCCCGTTCGTACGGCGATGATTGGCGACCCGCACATCACGAATTGTCTTCTCGCCATCGGACTTGGAATTGCGATGGGGAACGATCTCAAAACGTCGGTTCGCGGACTCGAACGAGTCGATTCGGTGCCGGGGCGACTGGAGCGGCTGGAATGTGGACAACCGTTTGGCGTATTTGTTGACTGTGCCGCAACGCCGGAGCGATTGGCGACGAGTCTTCGCACACTCCGCGAAGTGACTCGCGGACGGCTGCTTTGTGTGATGAGCGTTCACGACGTTTCTAGTCACGATGCTGCAACGTTTGGTCGTGCCGTTGGGCTTCTCGTTGACGATGCGATTTTGACGGTCGATCCGCAGCAAACGGCGCAGCCGCCGGAAGCGGTGAAGTCGCACGTTGCTGAAATTGTAACGGCGTTCGACGACGGACTCGATCACCAAGTCTTCACCGACCGCGCGACGGCTATCGCGTCGGCACTTTCAACGATGTCGCCCGACGACGTTGTGCTCATCATTGAAAGCGGCGTATCGGGCACGCTCTTGTCGGGAAGCGACGCGATTTCGTGTGGCGACAAGGCGTTCGCGCGGCAGTGGCTCTGCGACCACCCGCAACGCACGCTGGTACAATCACAGCGGGAAGCGTAAGCGAGCACAGCGGTTCGGCTATGCCGAACCTGAACTACAAAAGATCAACCGCCCAAAATCACGTCATGCAAACAATTCACTTCGATTGCGCCGCTGGAATCAGCGGCGATATGACGCTTGGTGCGCTCGTCGATCTCGGCGTGCCGCTTTCGGTGCTGCAAACAGCGGTGGCGTCGCTCGGTGCGGGCGACGTTGTACTGACGCAGCGTGAAGTCGAACGGTGTCACTTCCGCGCAATCAAAGTCGATGTCACCGAAGGTGACTCGCATCATCATCACCACCACGAGCACGAACATCATCACCACGAACACTCGCATCGCGGACTTGCCGAGATTTTGGAGATGATTCGCACGAGCGGTCTCACGCCGCGTGCGAAGTCGCTGGCGACGAAGATTTTCGAGCGTCTCGGCGACGCCGAAGCACACGTTCACGGCACGCCAGTTGAAAAAATCCACTTTCACGAAGTCGGCGCAATCGACTCTATTGCCGACATCGTTGGCGTCGCGGCTGGGATCGACTTTCTCGGTATCGAACGGTTTACGTCGTCGCCGGTAGCGGTTGGAAGCGGCTTCGTTGAGATTGCGCACGGACGTTGCGCGGTTCCCGTTCCGGCGGTTGCGCGGCTTCTCGCTGGCGTACCGATAGTCGCGTCGCCCGTTGCCAAAGAATTGACGACGCCAACAGGGGCAGCGATTTTGGCGACGCTCGTCAGTGAATTTGGTTCGCTTCCGCCGATGCGACTCAATCGTGTTGGGTGCGGTGCGGGGAGTCGCAACACGCCGGAACAGCCAAACATTTTGCGGATATTTTTGGGCGAGTCGGTTGCGTCTGGTTTTGTCTCGTCGCTGGTACAACTTGAGTGCAACATCGACGATGCGACCGGCGAAGAGATTGCGTTTGCCTTGGAGCGGCTCCGCGAACTCGGCGTCCGCGATGCGTGGGCGACGGCGATCTCGATGAAGAAGGGACGCCCCGCCGTGACCGTTTCGGTTCTCTGCGACGAGCCGCAGTGCGGACTGGTTGAGTCGGTCTTGTTTCGGGAGACGACGACGCTCGGCGTTCGCCGTTTTCCGGTCGCGCGAACAGAACTTGCGCGGCGCGGCGAAACGCTGGAAACGCCGTGGGGAACGCTCAAAGTGAAAATTGCGACACTCCCCGACGGGAGCGAACGTGTCGCCGCCGAGTACGAATCGGCCCGCGAACTGGCCATCCAGCACGGCGTCGCCTTGGGGGATGTCCTATCGTTTGCCCGCAGTGTAGTGTACAATAGCGGTTAGTCGCTGGGGCGTCGCACGCCACCCCGATATGACCTATAGGTCCTATGAGACCTATAGGTCATATCGGATACGCTCACCACTCGCTTACGTTTCCCGTTCTGATTATCTTCCATGCGTCTTCACATCGACGGAATTTGGATACGCAACTTTCGCGTCCACAAGATGACGGGGCTTGGTTCGAGCTTCCACCGCGTCGCACTTGTAGACGACGGTGCAGACTATGTACCGTTTGAGTTCGGCCCGCTCACGGCGTTTGCTGGGAAAAACGGGACGGGAAAGAACTCAATCTTCGACGCGATTTTGTTCCTCACCGACATCTTACACTACAACGTCGAACGCGCGTGTCTCAAGCGTGGCGGGTTCGACGCGATTCACACCATCGGCGCAATCGGCCCGACAACGATTGGCCTTGAGTGTCACGTCGAAGGCGAACTGACTCCCTATACTTACGCTGTCAGCGTTCAGCGTGCGAAAACGGGACAGCCGTTTATCGAGGCCGAAATTCTCGCCTTGCACGGCGAGTCAACGGAACCGATTCTCTTACTGCAAAATCATCCGCGAACGGTGCGTTACATTGCGTCGCCGACCGACATCGAACGCCAAGACGTAAACGCCATCGAGTTTTGTGACTATCTCCACTTGGGACTCGGCGCGGTTCTCTATCACCCGACGTACCCGATATTGGCAGCGATACGCCAGACGCTTGAAAGCTGGTACTTGAGCGACTTTTCACTCGACATTGCCCGCGGCTGTTCGCCAGCGGTTTCAGTCAAACCGCCGAACCCACGCGGCGCAACGCTCGCTTCGCTCCTGAAGTATCAAGCCGAAAACTTCACCGAACAGTTTCTCGAACTGATCAACCGTGCAGGGCGTTTTGTCGCGGGGGTCAAACGAGTTGGCATCGTGTCGTTTCGTGAAGGAATACCACAGCTCAGCTTTGAACTACAGGGCGTTCCGGGGCCGGTTCCGCTGGGCCAGATGTCGGGCAGTGCGCTGCGTCTTTTCACCTACGGACTCCTCGCCACCGACCCGTCACCGCCGCCACTGCTCGTCTTCGTTCATCCCGAAAATGGACTCGATCAGGCAAACTGTTTGCGGTTTACGAGTATTCTTGAATCGCTCGTCGGGAACGCGCCGCAGGCGACAATGCCGCAGATGTTCATCTCAACAAATCATCCGAGCATTTTGGGTGGTTTGCAACCGGAAAACGTTTGGATCAACTCGACCGATGCGCAAGGTCACACCGTAGCGCAGCGTGCGTGTGACGACCTCGAACTCCGCCAAAACATCGCCGCCGGAATGGAACTGACACCGCAATGGTTCAACCAAGCGTTTGGTGATACGATTTGAACAATGGACCTGTTCGGAAACTTGCACTCACACTGCGGTTCGGCATAGCCGAACCCTCCAAACGCCGTGCGGCATAATGGTTGGAGGGTTCGGCTATGCCGAACCGGAATTACCGAATCGCCCCAAATTGATATTCCAGAACAGGTCTAATGGAACCACTGATAGAACAATACGCCGAGATGGCTCGTTTGGCGGGCGGTTTGGCACACGAGATACGCAACCCGCTTTCGACGATTCGTCTCAACCTCGACCTTCTTGCCGAAGACTTGGAAGATTTAGAAGCGTCGCCGGTGCAGCGTCGCGCGGTGAAAAAGATTGACGTCGTGCGGCGCGAGAGTGCGCGACTGGAAGAGTTACTCGGCGACTTTTTGCAGTTCGTTCGCGGCAACAAACTTGAAAAGCGGCCCAGCGACATCAATCGCCAAATCAGCGAAGTCATCGACTTCTTTCGCCCACGCGCCGACGACGCTGGAATTACGATCATCGAGTTTCTCGGCGGCGACCTTCCAGCACTGATGCTCGACCGCAAGTCGTTTCACTTCGTCTTTCTTAACCTTCTCATCAACGCACTTCAAGCGATCAAAGGACACGGTGAAATCGTCGTCCGCACGCGAACCATCGGTGACGACATCGCCATCGACCTCATCGACACCGGCGACGGAATGGACGACACAACGCTCTCACACATCTTCGAACCGTTCTACTCAACAAAACGCGAAGGGAGCGGACTCGGTCTTCCACTTGCCAAGCGGATCATCGAAGCACACGGCGGTCACATTCTCGTCCGCAGCGAAGTCGGGACGGGGACGCAGTTTACGATTCTCTTCCCGTCACTGGCGCGACTCGCAGAAGAGTGAATTTGTGGCATCGCCGATGGGTAGTAAAGTTTCGCTTGCAGATGTGCATTGCGCATTTGCCCCAACGGGGCAGCAAGAGCTTAGCCGTGGGTGAGCGAAGCGAACCCACGGTACGGAAGCCTAAAATCCAGCAAGCCCCAACGGGGCGCAAGAATTGGGCCGCATACAACGGTTCTTTCGCCCCGTTGGGGCTAAAGATTTTGTTGCGGTCGCCTACCGTGGGTTCGTGGAGTACCACTCACCCACGGCTACGTTCTTACGCCCCGTTGGGGCGAAAACACGGCGAACCAAATGTTTGCGTGCAAGAAATTTTACTACAACCATATTGCCTCTTATCCCTACGCCAGCACCTATGAACGTCAAAATCTTTGCCAAAACTATTGAGACCGAGGCGGAGCGGCAAGTCCAAATGATGGCGGAATCGCCCATCGGACGCGACGCCAATATCCGCATAATGCCGGACGCACACGCAGGAATCGGATGCGTCATCGGAACGACGATGCGGATCGACGACAAAGTTTGTCCCAATCTTGTTGGTGTTGATATTGGTTGTGGTGTCAACTTGGTCAAGACGGATACCGATTTCTCCCGCCGTCTTGAAGAACTCGATGCGACAATTCGTAACAAGGTTCCATTCGGGAACCGTTCGCACGACCGCGTTCAAGAAGTCTTTGACTTCACACAGCTTCACTGCTGGGGAGATTTGGGACGTAAAACGCAAGACCTTGCGTGGCGTGCTGGTGGAACGCTCGGTGGCGGAAACCACTTCATCGAGGCATACGCGAATGGTTTTCTTGCGGTTCATTCGGGGAGTCGCAACATCGGGTATCGCGTAGCAGAACACTACCAGCGACTAGCCGAAAAAGAGTGCGACTATTCGACACGCGAACTCCGTTACCTGACCGGCGAGCGGATGCAGAGCTATCTCCACGACGCCTCGGTGATGCAGGCATTTGCAGAACGAAATCGTGAAACGATGCTCCGTGCCATCTGTCGCAAGATGGGTGCAAGCGTGACAGAGACAATCGTCTCAACACACAATTACATCGACGTCGAACAAATGATTCTGCGGAAAGGTGCAATCAGTGCAAAGTTGGGCGAGCGACTTGTGATACCGCTCAACATGCGTGATGGTCTGCTTATCGCGGTGGGGAAAGGAAACGCCGACTGGAACTTCTCCGCCCCGCACGGTGCTGGACGACTCTACTCGCGGACTAAAGCCAAAAACTCCTTCACGCTAACACAGTATCGTGATTCGATGGCGGGGATTTTTTCGTCGTGCATTAACCGTGACACAATAGACGAGGCTCCCTTTGTCTACAAGGACTGGCAAGAAATAAGCGAGTGCATCGAGCCAACCGTTTCGATTGAAACACGTCTCGTTCCGATATTCAACTTCAAGGCGAGTGAGTGAGACATGTTCTGGTTTCTGCCCGTCACTCGGCGCAAGTGTAAATCCATACTGACGGCGATTCGTGTACGCGATGAGTCTCGAAGTTTAGCCGTGACGCAGTACCTGTCAATTTTCGCAACTGTACATGGTTTTTGGAGAGCCTCACACAAAGGCACAAAGAAAAACTTTAACGCGAAAATCGCGGAAGGGCGGAAAGACACGGAATTCAGAACTTCCGCGTCTTCCGTTTTTCCGCGTGTTCCGTGTTCTCTCCTCTTCGCGCCTTTGTGTGAGAAAAAAGAACCGCCATTAAAGTATGCGGTCATGCGAAGCAAGAACGATCACAAAAATTGACAGACACATAACGAAATGTCACACCGAAAACTCCCGTTGACACAGCTTCACTATTTTGCTACGCTTCCTGCGGGTGTATTCTAGTAAGACTCATTCGTTGTGGAGGCGTATCTGATGATTTCTTGGGAAGTGATCTCCCCGTATCTTGCGCCAGCCGGACTGGCGATATTAGTCCTTACGTTTGTCATTCGTCTACGCAAACAGTATCGTCACGAGGCGGTGCGGCAGCGTCAGCGGCAAGTCGATGCGGCCCGCGACGTACCGAGTAATGCGTTGAGCAGTAATGGCGGACGCGGCGTTCCACGTCAACCATCGCGATTACTGAAGCCAGATACGCCGTTTTCTGGACAAGACACAACTCACAATCTTGTCCGGTGGGAACTCGAAATCGACGCACTCGGACGCCAAACCATCGGGCAGATCAATTCAAAGATGGTTGCACTTCAAACGTTACTTCTTGAGGCCGAACGTCTCACCAATCGCGTTGAACTGGTCTTGGAGCGACTCGAACAGAGCGGCGATTTGCTCGCCAAGATGACATCGCCACCGCGTACCGAAAAGGTGGTTGAACGTGCGATAGAACGTGATGTTACGAGCAATGAGAATATCGACGAACCCGCAAACCAAGAGAATCCGCCGCTATTGTCAGCAACGCTTGACCTTCCGCCGATGCCACGGCAGCTTACGGAAACGCCGCTTTCGATTGATGCACTCTTCAGCGAACACACACCGCGCACACGCAGCGTTGGCACGCAAGATCGATCAAGTGAACGCCAGCGCGATGCCTCGCTCTTGTTCGACTACGGTTACACGCCACGCGAAATCGCCTCGCGTCTTAACGCCTCTGTCGGTGAAGTTGAATCGTTTCTCAAAGCTACTGGGTGACAACACCAAACGTAGTTCAGGTTCGGCATAGCCGAACCCTCCAGTTGGCATACGCCGCAGACGTGGAGGGTTCGGCTATGCCGAACCGCAATGCGGGTGCGAGTTTCCGAACAGGTCTATTTGTGTTGCCAGATGTCGGCGCGGTCTATGACGCCGCGCACCGCGTCACTCTGTAACCACTCACGGGCCGATGCGTCGTGCTTGAGATATGCGTCCCAAAACGCTGTTGTGATCGCCAAGATTGTGCGATGATGCTGCGGGTTTCGCTTGAACTGCTCCCCCGGCAGCCGCGACTCAGTGAAGACGGAGTGTTCGGCCTCGTTGAGAACGAGTTCATATTTGTCGCCGCGAGAAATCGCGTCGTAGACGCGGCGTCGCTGCTCTGGCGTCGTGGACGTAATCGGTGAGGCGTCGTGTGTACCGGTCATCAGAAGCCAAGGAGTTGCAATCGCTGCGAAGGCACGTTCCGGCGACGCTGCGGGCGGTACATTCGGACTCATCACAACCGCCGCCTTGATGCGCGACGCAACGTCGAGCTGTTTCCCCATGATGGTGCGTTGCCCCGATACGGCCTGTGTCGTCTGCGCGCCGAACGAGTGCCCTGACATGCCAACATTTTCGAGATCGAGGTTGAATTTTTTGGCGAGCCATTCGGGGTAGTCCTTGTTCCAGTTTGCAAGTTGGTCGAGAACTGTTGTCACGTCACCGATTCGCGCGATGGCGTTTGTTGCCGACGCGGCTTGTCGCATTGCTTCAAGCCGCTGGCGTTGCGGGAACGATTTCCAGACGCCATCGTCGCTCCCCGGATGTTGGATGAAGACGACGAAATATCCTCGCGCAGCCCAGTGTTTTCCGAGAAACGCTGACCCTTCGCGCGTCCCGCCGAGTCCGTGACTGAAGAAAATCACCGGACGACTTTCTTCGCTGTCGAGCAGCGTGTAAATCCGTACCGGAATCGTTCGGTCGCGCCGCGCGTCTCGAAATTCGTGATCAACAACGACGACATCACCAATCTTCGGGACATCGAGCGGGTCATAAACCGAGGCATCCGGCGAGAGCGTAGTTGCCAAAAGGAGTGCGGTAGTTAGTAGCGACATAGTTCCTCACTGGATTTTTCCCCCCTTGCGGTAATACGTCATGTTCAGTATTATTGTGAAGGGTGTGGTTTTACGCATTTTAGGGGAAATGGATTTGAAGTCAAGCAGGAAACGTGATTGGCCAGTGACGGAACGAAAAATGGACAACGTGCAACATGAAACTTTATCATGCGTCAACTCTGGAAATAAAAAAACCGCAATGGGATTTTGCGCGTGACGACGAAAGTAATCTGTCCGATTTTGGCGTGGGGTTTTATTTGGGAACCGATGCAGAGCAGCCTATTAAATTGCTGTGCAGTGTTGAAAATGTAGTGTTGAATGCGTATGATCTGAATGAAACTGGCTTGAAGATACTTAAGCAGGATTTAGATGTTGAATGGTTACTCACGGTGGCGTTTCACCGAAGAAACTTTGCAAAGAAAACAGACATCCATGCATTGCGCGATGCGTACCGAGCAAAAATTGCCGACCAAGACGTAGTTTGTGGCCCCATTGCCAATGACCGAATGTTTTCTACCATACAACTCTTCATTGATTCCATACTTACCGACACGGTTACGCTGGCGAGTATGAATGTTATGAACTACAGTCATCAGTATGTATTGAAGTCAAACAAGGCTTGCAACAATCTTACGTTTTTGAAAAGCACACAAATCGAACGGAATGAGATTGAACGTTACCGAACTCTGGTTTTCAATGAACGTTCGCAAATGGATGACAAACTGGAACAAATCCGCGAAGACTGTTCAGGAACGGGACGACTTTTTCGTCAAATAATCAAGGAAAGGCTGCAATGAATAAGCCCCCTATCGAAAAAGAATTAACACAATTTGAACTTGCGGTTTGCGACAATCAGGGCGTTTTGTTCCAAGAATGCCAGTGGGACTTCAATGTTGATGCCCACGACTTCATTCAAAAGTTTATGTTCAGTGATATTGCAAAAAACATGGACAACGAAATTTCCACTTTTCACAACACGGGAATTGTACAAATTGGCAACGCACTCAAGTCGCAAACAGAAATTGCGTCTTGCCTCACTCCTATACAAAATGCCGACCTCTTGTATTGGATTGGTTATCTATATCGGTATTGGAACATGTGGCTAAAACAGTCCAGTGCCAGCATTTACCAAAAAGCCGACTTTGATCGCATGAGTACGGTGTATCCGCAATTCCACACACTCGCCCCCGAACAAGCAATTATGCGACTGGTGCGCTGAGTAGACCTGTTCGGAAACTTGCACCCGCACAGCGGTTCGGCATAGCCGAACCCTCCAAACGCCTGCGGCGTTGATAACTGGAGGGTTCGGCTATGCCGAACCAGAACCACCAAATCACGCCAACATTATGTTTCCGAACAGGTCTAATATAAATTGAATTTGAACGTTTCACACACCGCATCGTCGCCGCTTGCACCGGAATTGTTGCGGCTTGAGGCGATATTGTTTCTTACCCGCGAACCGCTGCCGCCGCGACGTTTGGCGGTGTTAGCGGAGCTTGCCGAGGGGACGCGCGTGCGCCCACTCGTTGCGCAGCTCAACCGATTTTACGACTCGGTTCAGCGTGCGTTCGTCGTGGTAGAAGTGGCGGGCGGATTCCAACTGCGAACGCGGCCACAGTTCGCACCGTGGCTTTTCAGATTGCAAGAAGTTCCGATAGAAGTACGTCTCACACCGTCATCGCTCGAAACGTTAACGATGATCGCATACAAACAACCGGTGCCGCGCGCGACGCTTGAATCAATTCGCGGTGCAGCGTGCGGCGACAACCTCCGCGAACTACTCGACCAAGACCTGATAACAATCGCCGGACGAAGCGACGACCTCGGACGACCATTTCTCTACGCAACAACAAAACGTTTCCTACAAGTCTTCGGCCTCAAGTCGCTTGCCGAACTTCCACCAACTTCACCACGCGAGGTCTCCGAATGATTTTTTTCGTGCGTACCAGTTTGCTCTGCGGTCTACTCTGTGGTCTGCTGTTTTGCTGTACGTTTGCCAGTGGCGACGACGCGACCGTGTCAGCACCGATGCCCGCTCCGGTGCCGGTTTCTGCGGCGGATGCGACGGTTCCACAAGAAGAATCGCTCCCGCTGGTGACGGTCGTTCGCAGTGGTGGTGTGATTGGGTTTGTGATTTGTTTGTTGTCGCTGGCGGTCGTTGCGCTGACGATAGAACACTTTCTCACGATCCGCGCCGCGACAATCGTGCCGACGCAACTTGCACGCGACGTGCACGATTTGTTAGCGGTCGGAAACATTCCGCAAGCGCGGCAGCGATGTAAAGACGAGACGAGTGTTCTCGGCCAGATGTTGTCGGCTGGATTGAGTGAGTACGAACTCGGTTGGCGCGACGTTGAGCGTGGCGTTGAAGAGTCTGCCGCCGAGCACGCCGCGAGACTTTATCGCAAGGTTGAATATCTGAACGTCATCGGCAACATCGCACCGATGCTCGGACTGCTCGGTACTGTTGTTGGTATGATCATCGCGTTTCGTCACCTCGCCGATGCGGGCGGTTACTCGCGCGGCGCGGAACTCGCCGAGGGGATTTACCTCGCTCTGGTGACGACAGTTGAAGGCCTCATCGTGGCGATTCCGTCGCTTGCGTTTTACGCGATTCTCTGCAACCGCATCGCCTACCTGATGGCCGAAGCAACGTACATCGCCGACCAAACTCTCGCACCGCTCAAGCGTGCGTTCGTGCTGGGGAACGCAAAAAATCCAAAGATATAGGTGAAAATGTCAGTCCCCCGCGTACTTCATTTGACCGCGTCGCCGTTTTACGGAGGTCCCGAACGCGGGATCATATCGACGGTTGTGTCGGTCCCGAATGTCGAGCACCACGTTGCGACGTTTGCAGAACGTGGTGCAAGTCAGCCGTTTGTTAACGAGCTTGTGCAGCGCGGAATCGACGTGTCGGTCATTGAACACGAGATGCCGCACCTTCTCGCCGCGACGCGCGACCTCGTTCGACTGATGCAACGAATCAACGTCTCGCTACTTTTGGCGAACGGACACAAGGCTCGCTTCGTCGGTTATCTTGCGGCGAAGTGGCTTCGCATTCCGATAGTCGGTGTCTCGCGCGGCTGGACGTGGCAAGACTGGCGAACTTCGCTCTACGAACGGTTCGACCAGTGGATGCACCGCCGAATGGACGCCGTCGTCTGCGTCTCGCACGGACAGGCGGAGAAGGTGATGCGGTGCGGTGTTCGCCGCGACAGAGTTTTCGTCATTCAAAACACGGTTGACCAGCGTCGCTTTGCATCGCCCGACCCGCAAGCCCGTACACGTTTGGCCTCGCTTTTCGGCGACACCGCACCATCGTGGATCATCGGTGCTGCCGGAAGGCTCAGTCCCGAAAAGGGGTTCGACAACCTCATCGAAGCGGTTCGGCTCTGTCGCGCTGGCGGTGAAAACGTGGCGGGTGGAATCGACGTCGGCCTCGTCATTTTCGGTGACGGTTTTTTGCGAGATACGCTGTCGGAACAGATTCGTCGTCACGGTTTGGAGTCGCGTATTGTGCTTGCTGGTTTTTGTGACAAACTCGATTCGACACTTCACGCATTCGATCTTTTCGTTCAGTCGTCGCACACCGAAGGTATGCCGAATGTACTTTTGGAAGCGATGTCGGCGGGGGTTCCCGTAGTGGCAACGAATGTCGGCGGGACACCGGAAATCGTAACAGATGGCGAGACAGGGCGACTTGTCCCACCGGCAGACATTGCAGCATTAGCTAACGCAATCAGCACAATGCTTGGTGACGACGCTGCACTCCGCGAACGCATCGCCCACGCCGCACACCACCGAATAGCGACCGACTTCACCGTCGAAGCAATGGGCCGCCGCTACGGTGAACTCATTGAGCGATTTGTAGCCCCGTAACCTGTCGTAAGCATTCACGGAATTTGGTCGCGTTGTCGCTTATGTGTTATGATTCATGGCACTCGCTTACGCTTCGTGTTCTTGTTAACGCATTAAGAACACGAAGCGTAAGCGAGTGCCCGAATCGGAGCAGACGGAGCGTACACGAATGGGCGTCAGGATGGATTCCTGCCTACGCAGGAATGACGGATGGCAAATTCAACCGTGAACGCTTACCATATTTTCACACCACAAGGAACTATTCTATGATCACTCGAATCACTGGCAAACTTGTTGCGTTGCGTCTTGAGGCTGCGATAATTGCAGACGGGGCGTTTGAGTACGAGGTGCTGATTCCGGAGTTTACGCGGCGGCAGTTGCAGACGTGCGTTGGTGAGGTAGTCTCGCTTCACACGATTCATTATCTCGAAGGTGGTGCGCAGGTCACGAAGGCGATTCCGCGTCTCATCGGATTTTTGACGGAAGTCGAGCGAGAGTTCTTCGACCTCTTTTGCAGCGTCGATGGAGTCGGGACGAAGAAGGCGTTGCGGGCGATGGTGCGTCCCGTCCGCGAAGTTGCAACGGCGATTGAAGAGAAAGACGAAAAGAGCCTCTCTAGTCTGCCGGGGATCGGGCCAGCGATGTCGGAACGGATCGTCGCCAAACTGCGGCGCAAGGTTTCAAAGTTTGCACTGCTCGTCGGGCGCGATGCGCTCCCCGATTCCGCTCCAATCGACGTCGTTGCCGAGACGTATCAGGTACTCATCTCCCTCGGCCACAGCGAGCTTGATGCACGCCATCGCATCGACAGCGTTCTCGCCACGAAGACGAAGTTCAAAGACTCGACCGAGTTGATTCAAGCGATCTACGCGACGACGCGGTGAGTTTGCCGAGTTTCAAGACGACGCAGCCGTTGCGGCGTGAGCTGCACGGCGAGCCAACGACAGTGCGGTGCGGGCAACGTCGGCGAATGGGCGTCCGCGAGTTCCCGCGCGGGCCGCTTCCATCGACGCCTCAAGCGCAAGACGGCTCGTCTCAAACGCGATGTCGTCGAGCGTTCGCCAGACTTTTTGTGGCGGCACTTTACTCTTCGCGCGTTGCATCGCCTCGCGCATCGACTCAATCGTCGCCTCGGATTCGCGGCGACTCTCTTCCGCTGCGAGTTGAATTGTCTCGCACTGTTTGTGGCTCTCGGCAAGTTCGCGCTGGAGCGACGTACACCGGACTTCGACATCGCGGAGCTTTTTCACAATGGCGTCATACAGACATTGCAACTCCTCGGCGTGACGCGACATCGCATTGACTTGCATCTCGCGTGCATCTACTTCGCGGGCCAGCGAATCGCACTCTGCGATGAGTGATTGCGTCTCACACTGCGAGACCGCGAGTTCGGTCTCAAGTATAGAGGCGTTCGCAGCGTATTCCGCCGCGCGCAACGCAAACAGTCTCGCCCGCCGCCGCAACGCAATCACCATCGTACCGAGCATCGCAAAAAAACCACAACAACAAATTGCCGCAGCAAACTGCATCGCCGAAATTGAAGTTTCCTCGTCGGCGACGAGCGGTAGAGCCGCTTTCACTGCACAACACTCGTTCGCCACATCTGCAACTGACGACGATTCCGGTTCATCCGCATCAACGAGAACCGCATAGTCCGGCAACTCCGACAGAACAACAACGTCACCGGCAATCGGCAGTTCAAACGACGACGCAGCGGAAAAGTCCACGCCGTTTGCGCAGACCAGCATCGCAACTGCCATCAAAAATTGAAATACTCGTTGCATCGGGGAGTCCGTTCCTCAATGCTATCTATCGACGCCGTGCGGTCGCATTGTTTCACGCAAACCAGTTACGCACTATGGGGAACATGCGGAAACTTGACTGCGGTCGAATATCGGGAGCGACGTGATCGTGTGCGACGCGTCGTGTTTTGTGTTGACTTTGTCGGGGCCGGTGACGCAATCAAAACATGTGACGATGACTCGCCCGTTCCAGACGATTGGTTCGCCGGGTTGATCGAGTTCGCCGTTTGCGCCATCGGAGTCGGGCGACTTTGCGATGCGGAAAACTTTCGCATCGGGCGTGACGACAGCAACGGCGTTTTCCGAGAAGTCGGCGATGTAAAGATTGCCCGCGTCGTCGAAACAAATACCGTCGGTTGTACGCAGATTTTGCGGGTCTTTCGCCCAAACTTTGCTGCTGGCGACGCGCCCGCGTCGGTCAAACGTCAGCTTCAAAACGCTACCGTCGCCGAAGTTGCCGAGATATAACGCGCCGTTTTTATCGAACGCGATCCCGTCGAGTCCGTACTGGCAATCTTTGTTGTACGTCAGGCAAGTGAAGATGAGCGTGCGGTCGCGCCGCGTGTTTGTGACGTGAACAGTTTGCTTCGCATTCGGATCGAAACAGTAGACGCCGCTGACGAGTAGTCCGCTGCGGTCTTTGATTTTCGTCATGAGACTGTTTGTGACGTAGAGTTTTCCGCCGTGATAACGGATGCCGTTTGGATGCTCGATGCCGTCGGCGATGACGCGCGTGGTGACTTCGGCGTCGTCGCCCGCGCCCTCAACTTTGCAGCCGAGGATGCGTCCTTTGAACGCGCCTTCGGGCGTCCCTTTCCAACCTTGGTTGTCGCAGATGAAGACTTCGCCGCCTGCGCCAAACTCGATCCCCATCGGACACGCAACGCCCGTTTCGGGGAGTGTCGGGACGTTGAACCATTTTTCGACGTTGCCGCTCGCGTCGATTTTGAGAAGACACGCGGGCTTCGCGGCGTTCCCATATTCAGCGTAGTTTGGGCACGCGACGACAAGTTTCCCGTCGGGAGCGATGGCCATTCCATCGGGCGTCGGATACGCATCGTTGAGCGTGACAAACAGCTTCGGCGTTTGCAGCGGCAACGTACAGCATGCCTCGTCGGCGATAACGTTCGCACCGAACGAAGCAATGCAACAAACAAGGAGAGCAGAGAGAGAACGAACTGTCATTGGTGGGTTCCTTTTTGAAGTGGTTGGATTGTTCACAAATTGTACCGCGAACGCTTACCGCTATTTCTTTCCGTTTCGATGTTGATTCCACATCCAGTCGTAGAAAAGTTGGTTGTTGTAGGTTGCTGTCCACGAGTCGTGACCGACGCCGTCGTAGATGGAGAAGATCACTCGCTCGCCACCTGCGTCGCGGATCGCATCGACAATTTTCTGCATTCCGGCGAGGGGAACGACAAAATCTGCATTGCCGTGAAACGCCCAGATCGGAACGTCCGTTAGACCCGCTCCCCACTCCGGCTTCGCACTTCCGCAGATCGGTGCGGCTGCGGCAAAACGTGTCGGCGATTCGTTGAGGCACATCCAAGTCCCGAATCCGCCCATACTGATTCCAGAAACATAGATGCGGCTCTTGTCGATGGTGAACTCTTTCTCAATAGCGTCGAGCAAAAGACGTAACTGGGCGGGCGACCAGCAGAAGCCGTTTTTGCACTGCGGCGCGACTGTCACACACGGCCACTTTTGGGCGAAGCTGTCGCCGTCGAGCAGCTTTGGCGGGCCGTGGACTTTAACTTTGTCGAGGTCGGCCTCGGTGTCGCCGCGTTCGCCCGCGCCGTGCAGAAACAGAAACAGCGGCGCGCCGCCACTCGCGGCCTGTTCGGTGTAGTCGTGTGGGAGAAAGAGCCAGTAACGCAACGTATCAGTCTTCGATTCGTCGAGCGGACGCGGTTCGCCTATGAGATGAAGATTGTCACGCCCGAAGTCCCAAGTGCTCGTGCTTGCTGGAAGCTCAATGCTTCTGGCAAGCTGTTTGCCAAGCTGCGGTTCGTCGCCAAAACACAACGCACCGAAACACAAGCCAAACACTCCGATAATCGCTGTTGTCATACGCATTTGAAAACCTTTCAAGTAGTGGGTGGTAGGATGGATTCCCGCCCGCGCGGGAATGACGGAGGATTCATTAGACCTGTTCGGAAACTTGCACTCACACTGCGGTTCGGCTATGCCGAACCTAGAACTACCAAATCGCCCCCAACTTGGTGTTTCCGAACTGGTCTATTCAACATCATCGCTGGTAACACGTTCGATCATTTTGAGGAAAGCTGTCATCGACTCGCATCGTTTTGCGGGGTCGGGTTCGAGGCAACTGTGGATCGCCTTTGCCATTTGCGGATTGATTTGCGGGCGATAGTCGGTGATTGGTACCGGCGGCTGGTCGTGTGACATCGCTGCGAGGCCAGACTTTCCAGCCTGACCGCGTGGCCACGGAAGCTCCTTCGTGTAGAGTTCGTAGATCGTTATGCCAAACGAAAACACGTCGAGTTTGTGGTCGGTCTTGCGGCGACGTGCGAGTTCGGGGGCCATGTAGTCTGCCGTTCCGGTACGGTTTCCGGGGTCGGTGAACGGCGGACGATTCGGGACACTCAAACCGAAGTCGGTAAGTTTTAGGAACTTGTAGTCCTCGGTGAATATCAAATTGCGCGGGCAGATGTCGCGGTGAATGAACCCCTTGTCGTGAACCGCTTGCAACGCCTCTGCGACCTGTTTCACATAATGCAATCGCGCACCAGCCATCAAGTCTTGCGGAAACATAAGGACGTTGTTTAGTCCCGTTCCGCCAAGATATTCCATCACCAAATACGCCTCACCATCCATCGTAACGCCTTGGTCAAGCGTCTTGACGATGAACGGATGGTCACTAAATTGACAGGCAATTTCACCTTCGCTCGGCTTCTTCGCACCTTTTGGAAACTTGGAGTTGATCGAGTTCAGCTTGTCCATGTCGAGAATCTTCAGCGCGACTTCTTCACCGGTTTTCTTGTCGCGTGCGTGGTAGACGCGCGACATCGTGCCGGAGATCGCCTCCTTCAAGAGGTCGTACTGCTTCCGGTAATCGAGCTTCGGTTTACCAAGCAAGTTGCGGAAAAAACTCATACCAATTATTCTCCCGAAGATTCGGTGTATAGTTTGTGATGTGCGATGTACGATTCAACCGCACGCGGCGTCAAGAAACGTATACTGCGGCGTTCGGCGATCAGTGAACGTATCTGCGTTGACGAAACTTCTAACTGCGGCATCGCCACGACGTGATTGCGAAACCGTTCGAGACGTTCCGCCGTTGTAAACGATGCGAGTGCATCGAAATATGGCGGCGAAAAACCAAAGCGGTATGTCGTTACGAGCGTTGCAAGATTGCAGATCGCGGCGGGGTCTTTCCAGTTAGGTAGGTCGGCAAGCATGTCGGAACCGAGTATCAAAAACAGTTCGGCCTGTGAGAAAATCTCGTGGAAGTGCTGGAGTGTGCCTGCGGTGTAACTCACTTCTTGCCGTTCGGCTTCGTAACGATTGACTATGAACGCATCGTTACCCGCAATCGCCAGTTCCACCATCGCAACACGATGCGCCGCCGATGCGTGATACTGCGACTTCCCCTGCCGATGCGGCGAAACTCCCGTCGGAACAAACACAACACGGTCAAGGCGGCAGACCTCACGACACGTCTCGGCCAAAATCAAGTGGCCGATGTGAATCGGATCAAAACTGCCGCCAAAGATGCCATAGTTCATGGGTGTGTTCAGTTGGTCTGTCCGCAGATACCGCAGATTGTCGCAGATTTTTGTCTCTCATTTCTGCATCGTTTGTGAACAGTTCTTTTTTTCGCACAAAGGACACGAAGAGGATTGAAGTTTGAAAAGTCCTTTGCGTCCTTCGTGTACTTTGTGCCTTTGTGCGAAACTCCTAGAACCAACAAAAAGCGACAAAAACAGTGACAAACAAAATCTGCGACCATCTGCGCAATCTGCGGATTCCAAAACGAACGTCATTTCTACAAATTCGCCACTACCCTTGCGTCACAATCTTCTTCGCTTCTCCGCAGATGAACGCAACACAGGCGGCGACTTCGCGGGTGTTGTCTTCCCACTTGTCTTCGTACTCGACGCTCACCGGACCGCGGAAGTTTTGCGACGCCAACTCCGAAACTATCGCCGCCATGTTCGCCGCACCCGTGCCCCAAACAACGTCAGCAGCTTCTTTGACGTTGAACTCCTTGAGGTCCTTGAGATGGCAACCGACGATCCGCCCCGACAACGCCTTCACCGCTTCGAGCGGGTTGATTCCGCTCCGCATCCAGTGGCCTGTGTCGGCGTAAGAACCGATCCACGGACTACAATCTTTTATCGCCGCAAGAACAGTTTTGTAGTTCCAGTACGTCGATGGATCGGGGTGATTGTGAAGGCCGACGCTGATACGATATTCCTGCGCGAGCTTGTCAACTTCTGCAAGCTGATCGGTTGGCGGTTCGATTCCAACAACGGGAATCGCCATCGACGCCGCAAAGTCAAAGAGCGAACGCCAACCGTTTTTCCCCGGCCCGTTCACGCCCGATGCGCTGATCGAAACACCGTGGTCGGCAAGAAGCGTTCGCACGAGTTTGCGATCTGCCGCCGACATGTCGTAACCGTAAACGCTGTCGCTCGATTTGGTGATCTTGATGTTCGCACCAGCTTCAATGTAACGGCAACCGACTTGCACCGCTTTTTGAATCGCTTCTTCGAGCGTGAAGAGACGGAATGTCCACGCTTGCGGTGCGACGTGCCATCCGAGAACTTCGGGCCACGCCGTCGGTGACGACTTCGTTTCCGCTGCGAGTGACGACGCCGTAAACGTCGTCGCCGCCGCTCCTGCGGCCAGTGTTGTTGCGAGCATTGTTCGTCTGTTCATTGTTGTCATGGTCTGGTCTCCTGTGGGTTGGATGTAGGGGCGACCGGCCGGTCGCCCCTACGGTGTGCGTTGCCTCAATACTTCCCAAACTCTCGTGCCGCGTCGCACATTGCGCGGAGGTTGTCGATCTTCGTGTCGTCTTGCATGATCGCACTCGCATCGACGACGTAACCACCGTCGCGCCCGACTTTTTCGATCACGTTCTTGACGAACGATTTCACTTCGCTGGTCGTGCCGAACGCGAGCAGGTCGTTCGGGATTCCGCCGGAGAGGCAGAATTTCTTTCCGACTTCGCGGTGTACCTCTTCGATGTCGCCGCGATCAACGTGATAGACAATACTCTTCGCGGGAAGTTCTTTGATGTACTTGAGATTCGGGTTCCACTCGCCTTCGGCGTAGAAGAGCGTTTGAATTCCTTCCTCCCAAAGTGCGCAGATGATTTTTTTGAGCGACGGCCAAAAGAACGTCTCGAACTGCGCGGGCGAAAGAAACGGCACGCAACCACGGTGCATCCAGAGTCCGACCGGAACTTGTTTGCTCGGATCGCTCGTCGCTTTGGCGATGTAGAGCAAGTGCGGCAGAAGTGCGTCGCACGCGGCGATAACATCTTTCGGTCGCGTGAACATATCCATACAAAGTGCGCGGTAGCCGCGCATCTTGTCGGCGATGATGTCGAACGGTGCCTTCAAGATTCCGGCGATTGCGCCGGGCGTGCCAGTCTCTTCACGCATTCGCTGGCAGTGCGGGCCATAGGCGTTGAAATAATTCTTCATCGACGCCATCCCCGAAAGCAGCGAGACGTTGTTGGCAAACGTATTCGGCTGACCGGGCGGAACGATGGCGTGCGTCGTTCGCGGGTGCCAGACGTTGGCGAGAAAACCGGTGGGGTCGGCGATGAGTTGCGGATAGTCTTCTTCCCGCATAAACGCCTCGCCTTCTGGCGGCTCGATATATTGAAAACCGGTCGTCGGCGGAATCTGCACGCCGGGCATCGCATAATACTTGATGCTCGCCGACTGCACAAACCCCGTCCAAACGTAAACCATATTCGCGGGCGTTGCGTCCCAGTCAAAGTCGCGGCAACATTTTATGATCGCCTCGAACGCCTTGTTGTAGTCTTGCACGACATCCTGACACGTCATCCCCGCATAGACCGCGGTAACTTCCGCCGCGAACGGACGCACCGGCACGCAGTCAGCCTTCTCGTTGCGAAGCGTCGTCGTGTAACGCGCGAGACGCGATTGATACAGTTTTTCAAAGTCGGTCATGCGAGATTCCTCCTTATTGTTGTCGTTCACGGATTTTCGTCGTTCGTCACGAGGTAGGCGATGGGTTTACACACCCGTCGCACGGTGTTTGTGTACCCACAAACGCCGCTGAAGTTGGGAGCGAATCGCACTTCTGACGCGACATACGTCGCGTGTGCGGGGTGTATGAACCCCGCACCTACCTTGCGACGCTACCGCAAACCACACACGGTTCGCCTCTCACTTTGGGGCGAGAGTATACCACTCTTTCCAAAAAAGTGTATACTGCCACCGCCGTCAAAAATGGTTGGCGGCGGGACCGAGTTTCAACAACGCACGAGGAGACTTTCCAAATGAACTCACGAACACTTTGCTGCATGTACACTGCGCTTCTTTGCTGTGCGATGTACGTCACTGCCGCACCGACCGATGTTGCGCCGTTAATTGATGAGACGACGAATATGGTGGTCGTTGTCGATCTGACGAAGGTCGATCTCGCAAAAGACATGAGCGGTCTCACCAAAACGCTCGTCGATCTGTTGAAGAAGACGAGCCTTCCGCCGATGGTGATAGCACAGATCGAGCCGATGCTGAAGACGATGACGCTCCCCGTCGTGACGAAATTTAATCCGCCGCTTCAGAAGTTGAAGGCGGCGGGGAAGGCGACGGAGCTGTTCATGCTGACGACGCCAAGCGACGCCGACATCCCCGGATTTATCGCCGTCGCCGCGCCCGAAGGCAAACCGGAAGAAGAAGTCACGGCGATTCGTGAGGCGTTTCACATGCTGGGATGCAGTGTTAACTTCGTCCGGCACGGTTTCGTTTTCGGAATCGCTCCGCCGTCGCAGCTTTTCGCTCCGGGCGGGACGCAAGAAGACGCCGCCGACGAAGCAAAAGAACTCAAAGCCAAAACAATGGCGCGGGCCAAAGAACGTTTCGGCGAACTCAAAACGGTTGAGTCACCAACGCTCGAAACGGCGATGGAAGCGTTTGCGGAGTATCCGATTCGCGGCGTCGTGATTAAGAGTGAAAAGAGCGATCAGCCGATTCCGGCAATGCTAACGGCACCGACGGGGATGCCGATTTCGCTCGACAAGATGAAAGAAGTGCAAACGCTGATGAAAGACGGCATGGAGTGGGGCGGTTTTGGCGTTGACATTCGCGGGATGAAACTGATCGCCCAAGCGTGTTGCAAAGACGACGCGACCGCCAAACAGATTGGCGCAGCCCTCGACGCCCAGCGCGACGCTATCATCGCCTCTGGGCCGGGCGGCGGAACAGACCCGATAGCAAAGCAAGTGATGAACTTGGTCTTCCCGAAAGTCGAAGGCGACAAACTCGTCATCAAGATTGACCCCGCCATACTCGCCGCCAATCCGCAACTGCTCGAAGGAATGGTGATGGGACTCGTCGGTGCAATGGGCGGTGGAATGGGAGGTGGAATGGGAGGCGGAATACCGCAGGGCATGCCACCGATCCCACCCGGAACGAAACTTCCACCGGGAGTACAGATTCCACCCGGAATGCAGATGCCGCCACAGAGAAAGTAGACCAAATCGGAAACTTGTACTCACACTGCGGTTCGGCATAGCCGAACCCTCCAAATGGTGTGTGGCTGGAGGGTTCGGCTATGCCGAACCTGAACTACTTTGCACCCAGAAGAAACGGTCACGTCATGAAATCACGCACGACGTTTTTCTGGCTCTGTGCGATATTTGCGACGGCGATGTTGTTGCGGTTTGGCGTGGCGTGTCTGTGGCAGGTGCAAACCGGCGGAAGTCTGTACTTCGGTGACAGCGATACATACTGGCAACTCGCGCGAACTATCGCGCACGGTGAACCATACGAGTACGACGGTGCCGCAGTCTTTCGCGCTCCGGCGTACCCGACTATTCTCGCGCCGATTTGGTGGCTCGAAACGTCGCTCACTCCAGCGACGCTTGTTTTCATCGCGCGACTCGAAAACGTCGTCATCGGCGCGCTCACGACACTCGCCGTCGCTTGGCTTGCGTTTCTCGTGACGCGAGACAAACTCACTGCGATTGTTGCCGCTGGGATCGTTGCGGTCGATCCGCTTCACTCCGCGCTGTCGGTACTCGTTCTCACCGAGACGCCGTTTTCACTTGTGATGGTCGTGTCGCTTGCGTTTGTCGTTGCGTCGTGGCAGGCGACGACCGCGCGACGAAGTTTTGCAAACGCTGCCGCGGCTGGCGTTGCGGCTGGAGTTGCGGTGTTGCTGCGCCCGTCGTGGTTGCTGTTTGCAGTCGCTACGCCATTCTACGTTATGATCAGTTCTGTTTTCTCACACGAAGGCACGAAAACACGGAGAGGAATGTACGCAGCGGCGATCTACACCGTTCTCTTCACCGCGACGATGTTGCCGTGGACGGTGCGAAACTTCGTCGTCACCGGACTCTTCCTGCCGACAACGCTGCAAGTCGGCGTGAGTCTTTACGATGGACTAAATCCGAACGCAACCGGCGCGAGCGACATGCGATTCGTAAATGAATACGCAAAGTCGTGTGGCGTTCGAGACGAGATCGCTACCGACCGACACTTCCGCGACGCTGCCGTTGCGTGGGCGAAAGAGAATCCGCAGCGTGCCATCGAACTCGCTGGCGTGAAACTTGTGAGGCTTTGGAATCCGGTGCCGAACGAGCCGTCGTGGCGACGTTTTCCGCTCAACACCATCATTCCGCTGTTCACGATTCCAGTGCTCATAGCGGCGGCGGCAGGGTTTTGGTTGCGAAGAGGCGACGTGACAACTTGGATTCTTGTTGCGCCCGCAGTTTATCTGACGCTGTTACATATCGTCTTCGTCGCATCGATTCGATACCGCAGCCCCGCGATGCTGACACTCACGATTCTGGCCGCAGTGTGCTGTGTGTATGCAAGTCGTATACTCAAGACGATTTGAATTTCCCGTACCAAAACGGTAGCGGCCCATCGAGGCCGCGGCATCGCAGAGGGCGAAGCCGACAAATTGACCCGTAACGGGTCTAACCGTTCACGCAATCGGTTTTCGTCTACCGAGTCGCGTTTCGAGTTTTGCGCCGACTTGTGTTAGTGTTGAAAGGTGGTCGGCGATGGTTGTGAGTTCGTCGCGGAAGCGGACCAGTTTGTCGGTCTCGCGGTCGATGCTGTGGAAGAGCGTGTCGAGTGCGGCACTCTGCGGCCACGAGTCGGCGATTGCCGCGATCTTGCGTTCCAAACCGCTACGCATCGCCAAGATGAAAAGTCCGAGAAGTATCGCCCCCCAAAGCACGAGCCAAAAGAGCGAGACGAGATAATAGTCGGTGCCGAGGAGCGGCGTCGCGGGCGTGACAACGGTGTCCCAAAAAAAGTTTTTCGCCGGACGCGCAACGAGAAAAATCAGCATCACCGAAAACGCCATCTCAAACGCAAACCGAAAGAAGAGCGAGTTAAACCGTTCGGCGAGTCCATCGACAGCACCATCGAGCGAACGTGCGACATCGGCGACGAAGTGTCGGCCCGCTTCGAGTGCCTCATCTTCGACAACTTCCCACGCGCACGAAGTCGGCGACAGATGTGCGTCGGTTGCGTAACCAGCGAGGATGAGTGAGGCGTTGCGAAGTCCCGCCTCTTCACACTGCAAGAAAAGATCGTCGCCGAACGCAACCTTGTCACGGCTCCGGTCGCGCCAACGCCGGATCGATCTTGCACCTTCCAAAACGCCCCAAACTGCAAGCTGCGGAATCGACCGCGCACGCACCAGCAGCGTCCCCGAAATGAGTCCGCCGAGTCCTTGATAGAGACGCAAGAGGAGCGAAAACGGGCTGTAACCCCAGCGTAACGAGATGCGACCGATGAGACGCGACTCCATCAAACGCCGGTCGCGCATCACTTCGTCGCGCATCATCTTCGCCGTTTCGTTCCCCAAAAGTCGCCGTTCACAAGCGATCTTTTCGCGGAGTTTTTCGACTGGCAACCACGATTCGTTTAGCGTTTGCTGACAACGTGAAACTGCGTCTGACGCGAGATCGATGTAGTTTGCTTCGCGGATCGACCGCGCCGCTTCGCTCGTCATTTCTTCTGTGAGCAGATGGCGGAGTGCGAGAAACTCGGCGTCGGGGAGGCGACCTTCTTGCTGCGCGGTGAGTGCGGCTATCGAGTCGATGCAGAAGAGACGCCCCGTTTCGTACTCCGGCGCGAGGACGGCACGCCAGTCGTCGATGATGTTTTCGTCGCGGTCGCGGTGCGTTTGAACAAAGACGATCCGCACACCCGGCGCGGCGTCGGTCAGTTCTTTGAGTACGCGATGACTACGATATTTTTGCTGCGTCCCCGTTACGATCAGGAGTTCACACTGCGGCAAGACGCGACGCAGTCGCAGCAGATTCGATTCGGCGTCATCGCCTTCGGACGTATCGGGGTCGGGACAATCAATCAGCACGATCCGTTCAAGCATCGGCAGTTCGCGGCGAACGACCGACATCTCTGAAGTGTCGATTTGCAGCCGTTCGAGGTGTGCGTGCGTGTGACAGATGAGCGTTGGGAGTGCGGTTGTCGGTCGCTGTTTTCCAGACACGACAACTTCTTCGCCGAGAAGTGCGTTGACGAGTGTACTCTTTCCCGTTCCCGATCCGCCGAGAAGTGCGACGACGAGCGGTTGACCGAGTCGGTGCCGCGCACCTTCCGTCCGAGAGAGAAAACGTTGAACATGATGTTGACAAACCGCCGCCGCCCCCCAAGACGGCGCGTGCGAAGACCAGCGATGAAGCCAGTCGCCAACAGGTTCCGAGAGCGAAGATTGCGATATGATTGGATGCGATGTGTGGGGCATGTTTTTTGTGGTTTCAGATGCGTGTTGTGACTTTTGTGGTTAAAATCACACCCTATACAGATACCGCTGAAAGTTGTAAAACGCCGTTTGGATGGATTCAGTTTTCTGGAATCGGTATGAATGTAGGTGGAACCGTGGAGGGAAGCGTGGCGTTCTGAAGTGGCGAATATGGACCTACGCTCGGTGTGGTTCCGGGGGCTACGGCTCTGATCGTTGGATAGTCATCTTTAATCATTTTACCATCAAGAGAAAACTGTTTGTTCAGTGCCGCTAACAGACTCGTTGAGTGCAAACGAATCACTTCGTTTTCCGACTCTGCACCAACTTCTATGAAAAACTTGCGAAGTGCGGAAATATGTTCGACGTTGGTTTGACTTCCTCCTTTCGATACTAATATAAGACGCGGATACCATTGATGTACAATCGGTAGGTTAAGATTAGAAGATACACCCCAGTCGTACCAGCGTCCCATGCTTGCCGCTTGCGGTGTCACCACAACGGGACTGAATGCCGCGACAAATCGCTCTTTATCTTGCCGTCTTACCAATTCGGTCAAATAACGAATCAGCAATTTTCCACTCGAATCACAGCGTCCAAGAAGCTGCGACCAACTGGCACCGTAAAGGTCGTCCCATTCTCGCGTCAGTGCCTGCTCGTAAACCCATTCCCAATGTTCTTCGGGAAAACTGTATTCTGACTTGATGAACAAGACAGCAAACGCGAATCGCCGTTGGTTTTGCCTATCGCTTTCGGCAAACTCTTTGAGTTTCGGCATGATACAGGAAAGAGGGAGACCAACAATAGCACGCAGTGCTTGCGATGCGATATCCTTTGAAGACAAACCTCTATCGACACCGGCCTGCCAATACTGCGAATGATAATTTTCGACGAGACTCCAAACGGCATCGAAAACTCTGTCTTCATAGCCATACTTCCCAAACTCTCCGATTGCAGCGAGCGTTTCCACCAAATACTCTTCGCAAATTTCTTGTCGCGGTGCCCCCACCCACTCTTCAAAAGTTTTGCCGCGATACACAATCGGCTTGGCCGAAGTTAGTTTGTCATCACTGCCCGCTTCCAGTGCCACAGCACTCATTCCGAATAAAACGACTATTACTGCCAACTCGAAACTATGCGTTCTCATAAAAATCTCCTCGTTTTGGTTTTGGCGATACGTCCGAGCGCGATCTGATAGGCGTACTGCTCCGTCAAAATGCGACTCTCCGCGTCAACACGCTCGCTCCAACCCGCCGCCTGCAACGCTGGCGTGATCTTCGCTAATTTTGTTTGTTCTTCGTTCTTGTTTCACCGGTGTAGTAAAAGTCTTTTGTGACCGTTCACGCCATGTTTCGTCATTACGAGTCAATTTTGCTCATCTTCGGTGCCAGCATCTTTTTGTAATAGTTGTTTCACGGCTCGGTCGAAGTCGCTTTCAAGCTGACGCATTTCCCGCGTCCGATAAGTTTCAAATTCCTTTTCAGCCTTCTTGATAGCCTGTTTGTGCGATATGTGTCCTTTGCCTGTGAGCAAGTCACGACGGTTTCCCAAGAGTTGGCGGTCGAGTTCGGCTATCCAGTTTGCCATCGTCATCGCGTTTTCTTCCAGTGCTTGCAATTCGGCAAAGTCGAGAAATTGCGAAACAAGCAGATTCAGCACCGTGAGTTCCCGTTCGGTCAAATAGTTTTTGGCGACACTCACATCGCTTTTCGTGATGTAATCGCCTTTGAAGTTCGTCATGCCGACCATTGGTTTGTCGGAGTCAACCCGTTCGTAAATAACCTCGGCGGCGGTGTGTTTGTGGGCGGCAAAGTGCATCTTGTTTTGGACGGTGGCGAAAAACTCCCGCGTCATATCGGCTTTAGGATCGTAGTCAATTGCCGTAGCGTAGATGTCCGTTACTTGCTGATAGAGGTTGCGTTCGCTACTGCGGATGTCGCGGATACGCTGGAGCAGTTCACGGAAGTACCGACCGCCACCATTTTTCAACCGTTCGTCGTCCAGTGCGAAACCTTTGATAATGTACTCTTTCAAAACACCGGTTGCCCAAATGCGGAATTGAGTCGCCCGCTTGGAATTAACACGGTAGCCGACCGCGATAATTGCGTCCAAGTTATAGTGTTTGAGCGTTCTTGAGACTTGTCGCGTCCCCTCTTGGCGAACTACCGAGAAATCCTCGGTAGTTGCCTCAAGGCGTAATTCGCCGCTTTCTACGATGTTTTGTAGGTGGAGCGAAATGTTGTCCGTTGAACATCCAAAGAGTTCTGCCATCGCTGCTTGCGTCAGCCAAACAGTCTCTTCCCCAAGCTGAACATTGAGATGCACCGCCCCGTCTTCCGAGTGAAACAGTACAATACTGTTCGGTTGTTGACTCATACTTCACCTCGATTTGTAGTAACAGTTCACGGATTTTTGCAGTTGATTCGCGCATAACGTCTTTGCCCCGACGAGGCAAAGGACGTTGACAACTCTGGGACATGTGGTGTGTAGTGGGTTTGGTTTACGCAGTTGCCGCGTCGATTATTTTACTGTCGAAATAGTTTGTCTCCATTCCTGCATCGACGACAACTTTCTGCGAGACGATCCCGCTAGAACGTGGCGAGAGCAGGAACGCCGCGACGGCGGCGGCTTCGCGGGTCTCGACCGCTCGCTGTCGCGGAATCGCCATCTCGGCAAACAAGTACGAACTCACATAGTTCGGAATCCCCGCCGAGGCCGACGTCTTCAGTAACCCCGGCGCGACGGCGTTGAAACGTACTTCGCTCGTCGCGCTGAACGACTTCGTTAAAAACGCAAGCGACGAATCGAGTGCGGCCTTGATCGGTGCCATGAAACCGTAGTTCTCGCTCGCCATACGAGTCGTCGAAATCGAGACCGTAACGACCGACGCCGTTCGTTCGAGGAGCGGCGCGAGTGTGCGTGCGATTGCCGTCAGCGAAAAACAAGAAATATCCATCGCTTGCAAAAACGCCGCCTTTGGCGTTTCGTGAAACGGTTTCATCCCGCCGCTGTAGTCGGCGAACGCAACAGAGTGGAGAATGCCAGCGTATTTTTCGCCATCGACGGTTTCTGCGATTCGTTCGCCAAGCTCAACGATTTGTTCTTCGTGTTCGAGGTCGCACGTCCAAAAACGTCGCGTCGGGAAGAGCGGTTGCGCCTTCGCAAGAACACTTTCGTCGCGGACAACGAAGTCGCAAACCGCGCCGCTCTCCTCCAGCAGCAACGCAGTGTGATACGCCACACTCTTCTTGTTGGCGACACCAAAAATCAAAAAACGTTTGCCTGTGATTTGGAGAAATGACATTGGTGGTGAGTGGCTAGTGGTTGGTGGTGAGTAGTTCAGGTTCGGCTATGCCGAACCGCTGTTTGGGAATGGGCAAAGGAAATCAGGTCTCACAAACTTCGTTTGTCCACAACGCGTTTGGCTTTTCCTTCGCTGCGTGGGATTGTGTTTGGTGCGGCGAGTGTGACTTTGACGCGAATACCGACAGTGTGCTCAATCTGGTGACGCAGTGAACGCTGAAGCGATTCAACGTCGCGGATGGTGTCGCTGAAACTGTCGCTCTGCATCTCGACGAGAACCTCAACGTTGTCGAGACCGTGCTCGCGCGTGATGACGATCTGATAACACGGCACGACTCCTTCGACGCGAAGGAGCGCGTCTTCGATCTGCCCCGGAAACAAGTTGACACCGCGAATGATCAACATGTCGTCGCTGCGGTGCGTGATGCGTTTGAGTCGCCGCAGTGTTCGCCCGCACTTGCACGGCTCACTGACAAGCCGCGTGATGTCCCGCGTTCGATACCGCAGCAGCGGCATCGCCCACTTTGAAAGCGTCGTGAAAACGAGTTCGCCATCGCGGTCGTCGCCGAGTGGTTCGAGCGTTTCGGGGTCGATGATTTCGGGGTAGAAGTGGTCTTCAAAGATGTGAAGTCCGCACTGGTGTTCGCACTCCGCACCGACGCCCGGACCGACAATTTCTGTTAGTCCGTAGATGTCGAACGCCTTGATCGCGCTCCCAGCTTCGATGATGCTGCGCATCGCGTCGGTCCACGGCTCGGCACCAAAAATCCCAACGCGAAGCGACGACAGTTCACGCAGATTGATTCCCATCTCCACACCTTTTTCGATGAGGTGCGTGAAATAACTCGGCGTACAAGAAATCGCTGTCGCGCCGAAGTCGCGGAGCAACATCAGTTGGCGTTCGGTGTTTCCGCCGGAGATCGGAACGACTGTCATGCCGAGTTCCTCCGCGCCAGCGTGCAAACCGAGTCCGCCGGTGAAGAGACCGTAACCGTATGCGTTTTGCAAGATGTCGCGCGACGTGAGTCCGAAACTCACAAGCGACCGCACAATCACTTCACGCCACACTCGCAAATCGTCGTGGGTGTACGCGACGACAATCGGTTTTCCGGTCGTCCCGCTCGAAGCGTGAAAGCGAACAACGTCGGTCATCGGCACCGCAAACATCCCGAACGGATACGTCGCACGAAGGTCGTCTTTCACGACGAACGGCAGTTTTTGAATGTCGTGAAGCGAACGAATGTCGTCCGGCGTGACGCCGACAGCGTTCATCTTTTCGCGGTACCACGACACGTTTTGATAAGTGTGACGAACGATTCTTTCGAGACGTTCAAACTGAATCGCGTGGAGCGCATCGCGGTCAAGAAAATCTGCGTGACTGGTTGGATTTGTTGTGAGTGACATTGTGTTGTTGTGAGATTGTGATAAGGCTTCTGGACACTCGCTTATGCTTCGTGTTCTTGTGGTGGAGTTGTGGCAAGACGCGGTGTCGATGGTTATTCACATCCGCGATAGATCACGTCAAAACCGTTATCGACGATAGCACGAAATTCGGGCGAGATGCTTCGGTAGTCGAGCACGTCAATGCGGAATGGCAAGTCACTCTCCTCGAACGCATCTTTCAAACCGTACATCTGCGGCAGCGGGATTTTTTCGCCGGTGTCGATTGCTAGGTCGAGGTCGGAGTAATTTCTGTGCGTCCGCTTGTAACGCGAACCAAAAGCACGCACCTCGCCAATGGGAACGTGCTGCCCCAATATCGCAGTAATCAATTCAAACTCAAATGGTGAGACGGCAATCATGCGTTCCGCTCCTTCAAACGATTCAGTAGCTCTTTTGCAAACGGCAAAAACTCTTTGGCCTCGCCGAAAACATGCTCCGCCATATCGGCTGCATATGTGTGCGACGTTGCGTTTCTAGCTTTGTGAAAACGTACCCAACGCGGAACGTCGTCAATGAGTCTGTTCTCTGCACCAACTCGAAACAATTCGATGCGAGTGACGCCATCGACTCGTGTCGGGCTATCGTTCTCTTCAACCCATCTCTTGATAAACTTCCAACTAATTTCGTAGGTGAACTCAAAGTTTTGTATGACACCTGCTCGAAGTGTCTCCAAAAAATGTTCGTTATTGGTCGTTTCAGCAAGTCGATAGTCGCTCAAACTTTTTTCAAACGACTTGATCGCTTTTTGAAGACTGGTAAGTTCCAAACTCATAGTTGCTCCTGTACGTTCACGGTTTGTGTCGTCGCTCGTGCGTGGCGGAAATGACGGACTCTGCGTCAAACAGCGATTCTGTCACTCGCTTACGCTTCCCGCTCCGATTGGGGCACTCGCTTACGCTTCGTGTTCTGATTTTTCACACCACTGTCGCCAGCATGTGTTCGAGTAGTTCGCGGAGCGGAGTGTGTGTGATGTCGCGGACGATTTCGTGTGCGAGTGTGCGGTATTTGGCGAGGAGTTCGTGTGTCTGTTGCCACGCGCCGGAGGCGTGGTAGTGCGCGAGTATTTCGGCGTCGGTCTTGCCAGTGAACGGAAATTGTACGGCGAGCGCACGCAATATCGTCGGACGTTCTTCGGCGGCGTCGCGGCCACGGCTGCGTTTGTTGGTGTCGTCGGTGTCGAGCCAGTCTTGGAGGTCGTTGTGAATCTGAAACGCGATTCCGAGGTGGCGACAGAATCGCACGAGCGGTTCGCGGAGTTCGTTCCAAGTCGCGTCGTCTTCTGTGATCGCAACGCCGCTCAATATCGCCGCCTCGAACGCTGGCGAAGTTTTGAGTGCGTAAATCTTCAGCGTTTCCAGCGGCGCGAGCGACTCGCCACGATGAATGATGTCTGCACCTTGTCCCTCCGCAAGCCGCGTGTGCGCCGACGAAAGTATCGTCAAAAGTCTGCCGCGCGTCGCCGCTGCGAACGACGTTTCGGCAATCAAACGATAACCAAGTCCAATCAAATAATCACCGACGTTTATCGCCGTCGCCACGCCATATTTTTTGTGAAGCGTTGGCACGCCATAACGAAACGGGTCGTCGTCTTCGATGTCGTCGTGAACGAGCGACGCCTTGTGAAACACCTCCATCGCCATCGCTACACGATGTACGTCGTCGCTCCACGTCGCGGAAGAATTGTCATCGTTGCGCCGCGCGAGTGCGTCGAAGACGGCGAGCGTTAGGAACGGTCGATAAAACTTCCCGCCGCCGACGAGAAACTTGTGTGCGATCTGTTCGGTCTTTCCGAGAGTGGCGTCGCCGCTGCGCCGCTGCGGCAAAAGCGTTTCGATGTGCGGCGACTCAAACAGACTCGCCGCGTGTCGTAACAGCGTCAAACAGCGTGACTGCGCGGGCGACGAATTCTCACTCGCACCTGCGACGAACGGTGTGTCGATGAGTGCGGTTACGAAGTCGTCGTCGGCGGTTGTTTGTTTGCAAGTTGCGGTGAGGAGCGGCACCGCCATTGCGGGGATTCCGGCGAACGCTAGTTTGTCAAACGCCCGTTCGAGCGACTTGAGACATCCCACACCGAGGATCGCGTCGGCCTTGCCGCTGACGATCCACCGCGACACTATCGGCGTCCCTTCGGCGACGAGTACGCGATAACCGAGCGACTCCGCCCGCGACTTGAACGCGCCGAGCGAACAGCGTCCGCACTCTTGGCAGAGTAAACCGTCGGCGTTCATCGTTGCGGGACATTCGTTTGCGTCGCGGAGACAGTGCGGCAACAGCAAGATGCGGCGCGAGTACGGCACACGCATCACTTCGTTTCGCCAGAGGTGCGAACCGATAGCAACCATCGTCCACGCGAGATGTTCGTCGGGCATTGCGAGCGACGCGAGTAGTTCGCGTGCTTCGTGTTCGATTACATCGCGGGTCCACGCTGTTGGCGCGGCGTTATTCGCACCGTCGCCCGTCACGATTCGCGTCTCGATGGCGACGAGAATCGCATCGCGGTCGCTGCGCTGCGATGGTGTTGCTGCACCAGTTGTCATCTTCACTTCAACGCTCACATCGTCTCCAGTTGGTTGGCAATTCTTTTTCTCACAGAAAGGCACGAAGGCACAAAGAAAGAATCCCAACCGCTCACGTTTTGTTTTGTTTTTTTACCACAGAGACACAGAGTTTCATCCTCTCTGTACCCTCTGTGTCTCTGTGGTAAATACTACCGAATATCAGGTTTACGCTGGAACGCAGTATCTCCTCTTCGTGCCTTTGTGCCTTCGTGTGAGGCTCCTCAAAAAACTTCGCAGGCTTTCCGTATTGCCACGACGGAAGCGACGAGCGATTCGAGTTCGTTGAGCGGGACCATGTTTGGGCCGTCGCTCGGCGACTTTGTTGGGTCAGGGTGTGTCTCGATGAAGAGTGCGTCGGTGCCGACGGCGACTGCCGCGCGGGCCAGCGGCGGAACCATCGCGCGATTCCCGCCCGTACTCGTTCCGAGTCCGCCCGGTTCTTGAACGCTGTGCGTCGCGTCGAAGACGACTGGCACGCCGAGTTGTCGCATCTCGATGAAACCTTTGAAGTCGTTCACGAGTCGTCCGTAGCCGAAAAACGTCCCGCGTTCGCCGAGTAAAATGTTGTCGCAACCGGACTCTTCAAGTTTTGTAACGACGTTGCGCATCTCGGCTGGCGACATGAACTGCCCTTTTTTGACGTGAACCGCGCGGCCTGTTTGTGCTGCGGCGACGAGTAGGTCGGTTTGCCGTGCGAGAAACGCAGGGATTTGAACGAGGTCGCAGACTTCGCCGACCGCCGCCGCTTGATGCGATTCGTGAACGTCGGTCGTTATTGGCAGACCGAATTTTTCACGAACTTCCGCGAGCATTGCGAGTCCCGACTCGATCCCCGGCCCGCGTGCAGAAGAAATACTTGAACGGTTTGCTTTGTCGAACGAACCTTTGAAGACGACCGAGACCGGATACCGCGCCGCGATATTGCAGAGCGTTTCGGCGATGATGGAATTGTATTCCGCGTCGAGTGCGCACGGCCCCGCGATGAGCGTAAGCGGCTGCCTAGTTCCGCAAAGAACGCGACCAATAGAAACAGGATTTTTTCTCATCCCGCTATTTTATCGCCGTTTTTGCAAAATGCCAGTCACCTTGCGATGTAGTTAAAATTGGTGGGTGTAGTAAAGTTTACTTGCACACGTCGCATCGAATCCATAGGGCTAAAGGCCCGTTCTATCGCAGCCTAGGCCATCGGCCTAGGGCGTGTTGATGCCGTCCAAACTCGCACCTGCTGCGGCGCGGACTTTATAGCGGGGCACCTTGCGAATATATCAATCCGTTCTTTTGCAACAACTCTACTTTCTATGTCTTCACAGCGGTGGACTGGGTTTCTTATACAGAAAAAGGAGGTGGAATAAGCTATAGGGTTGGCAGGGTGGTTAGCGGGTGAAAACGGTAGTCGGGGCACCGTGCGGCCCCAACGGAAGACGCCTTCCGCCACGACGACTGGCTCTAGCTCGTTTGTTACGTTCAACTGCGATTAGCGATGTCATATTCTCTCCTCAATTTTGTTAAAAACGGTCAATTTTACGATTCCTTTGGCGTGTATACCTTTTTCGGTGATTTAGGTTTGGACTCCAGCATAGACGAATGCTCCGACGTTTGTGGGGACACTAACACTGGGACGGAACGGGACATTATTCTCCTAAAATAAAACGACTCATCCCTCCTGTCCACCAAACGTAGGGCAGGTCACTACATACCTTCACAGTTGATTTCAATACTCTGAATAATTCTTCTCGCAACATCAGCGTCAAACTTTTCTCCATCCTTCACGGAAGAGAAATATATGGTTACACTGACGGGGCAAGAAACACACTCGCACAGAAATTGTAAAATTTCTCTTCCGCATGCATACCCGCCTGTTCGTCTTATGAAAAGCAGCATCCCGTCCCAATTTTTCCCGGAGAATGTTTCAGTGCGTGTCACTTCAGGAAGAACTATCATTGAACGTAGAGAAACAATGTAAGTGTGCCACATAGCTTCTTTTTGGCTCATCGACCAGTGGAAATCGTCCGCGACTGCTCCACAAGCTTCAAGACGTAACTGAGTCATTGTTTGAAAGTTTTTTCGTGTTGGGTGCATCTGTGATGTCATTTTCAAAAAATCTTGCATGTCACACGAACTAAAAATAACGGTCATGCGAACATTTTCGCTGTCAGAATCAATACGAATGGGAGCGGATTTAGTAGCAGCGATTATACAGTCGTTTGTAGTAGCTGTGGTTATAGGCGCCCGGTCAGGAGGCAAACGGAAGCGCAGACACCCCAATGATTGTTCTATCCAGTCTTCAGGGATGTCAATTTCTGGCATTGGTGTATTTGGGATTTTCACTAATTTTGCTAGATTCGGCCCTAATTTTCGCTCGCTGTATTTCCACAACAAATGGGGCCAATAATAGTATCCTGTGACTCCCAAAAACAAGAGGATCACAACCGCGACAAAAATGCCACGCAAGCAAACCTTTTTTAGTTTGCTGTTTTCTTTATGAACACAAGCCATAATGGTATACCTTTCATTTCCAATTTTGGAGTTGGCGTGGTTTTGGAAAAGAATGTAACGTCTGATTATATTCCGACACAGAGATTATCAGGCAAAATGTGATAGCAAAGCCAAATCATTTTTCGCACAGTCCATCCACTTGAGCAGACAATTGATTTCGACATTGCGACTCAATGTTGGCCAAGTCACTTGCGTCTTTAATGTCTCCTAACGCCAAACCACCTTCCGTATTTGGTGTTGATGTCTTTGATAAATCACAAGTTGCCCATTTTTTTTCTGCAAGCTGCCAGTTGGGATTCTCCTCAATGCCAGTAAACCTTTGTGCCAATGTGCGACATTTGCATTCTATACATTTGTATTCGATAAATACTTCAAAAAGGTATGTGTCCATCATTTGTTTTTTAAGCTTCATAAGTAATGCGGCTACCGAAGCACTAGTTGGGACATAATCTTCACTCGTAAGTATATCAGCCAGAGTCAATCTTGGCTCGGTAACTCCATAAGCAGTCGCAAATGCTGCCAAAAATATCGAGATATTAAACGCATTATCGAAATCTCCTGGGGAGGTACCCATGAGTGCAAATGTTGTTCTAGCGTCTCGTTCGCCATTGGAATATATGACAGAAGTGCTTCCCCAACGATTTCCAATGTCGTTTTTGTCACTGCACTTACGTATCAATCCGGATGAGTCATTGTATCTTATAGGGTTGGAGATTACATATCTAAACAAATTATTATCACGTCCCCTAAACCCAATTGGGTCTTCACTCGCCCACTTTCCCACGCTCGCGTCGTACCAGCGATTGATATTCCACTGCAAGCCGGTTGTCGTGTCGGTTAGTTTGCCAGTGTAAGCCAGAATTGTTTCGGCAGATTCCAGTTTTGTCAACAACTTTCCGAAAGCGTTGTACTCCAGATGCGCAGCGACAGAGCCGTCGTTCTTGACAACATCGCGCACGGTGTTGAGGTGGTCGCCTAGTGCCCAGTTGGCGTTGTCGCACAACAGTTCGTCTTGCTTCGCACCCCAGAAATAACGGTGCGTTAAGTCGTTTGCGGTGAGTTGAGTTTTCGTGCCGTCAAACTGCA